>CAJTJY010000004.1 GCA_910576975.1 uncultured Lachnospiraceae bacterium | reverse complement strand
AACCTGATCCAGATCCGCCCATATATAAACCCGTTTCATGCGGTCTATAAATTTCTTTTTCTGTCTGTCATAGGCGTAAGCCAGGGCGATCCGTTCAGGCGTCCGCATTTCTGCCGGAAACGCTTTCCATGTTTGAAAATCAACTAATTTAATCATCCTCTACCCCACCATAGACAAATTTTACACTGTTTTCTATTGCGATCGACGTTTCCGGAATCACGGTAAACACGGGGGATTCTATCACAACACGCTTTCCGCCAGCCGCCCGGACAAATTCCGTCAGCGCGTCCGGATTTATGTCACGCCCGATCTTTGTTTTCTGCCAGCTTAAATATGTATCTTTTGCCGCTTCAATGGACGCCTGGATCGTCGCTATATTGTTTATGTCGCTGCGGGAAATGTAGTATGTGGCTTTCAGGTCATAGGGCGCCACATCCGGCGCCGACACATAGGTATTATCGGTAAGCGGAAGGATCGGATTTTCCTTCAGGTATTCCAGGCAGCCGCCGCAAAATGATTCACTAGGAAGCGCCCCGCCGCGAAGCAAAATACGAATATCCACAACCGCTTCCAACGGCTCATATATTTTTACATCCTCAATCGCTGCGGAATTATACTGTTTTACCCAATATTCGTAAGCGTCAGACGGCCCGGCCACGGAATAAGACGACGGCGCCAGGAAGATCCGTTCCCGGAAACTTTCTTCCGATTCCTCACCCGTTCCGCCCTCTGATTTCGTGACGTTTTCAACGGATTCCACATAGGGAACCGGATCAACCAGCGTTCCGATCTGGCCGACAATGTAATTACTTCCCACGGTTCCGATAACCTCACACGTGCAATTTATATCCACGTATGATTCCCCAGCTTTTACTTCCGCGTAATCATCCGTTGCAAAATAAACGCCGTCGCCAGCTGTTACCCGCGTTCCCTTTGGTATGTATATAACATCCTTCCGGATTTCGGAAAGATTGAAGCGCATTTTCACGATCGCCGGTTTCGGCTCCTGGATGAATGTCTTTTTAAATGCCCCTAAATGCTTCAGGAAATCGCCCCGCGAATATTTTAAAAGATTCATCTTTGCAGCATTGTCTAACATTTGATACATTTGGAAATACTGCCCGGCTTCAATCCTTAAATGAATATGATCCTTGTCACCCGGCCGTAAAACAATTTTCTGTTTCGTTTGTTCCTCATACTTTTTTTCATAATCCCTGATCATTTCATTTAAAATCTGCTCATAGGAAATATCTTCTATAAACGAAATATCAGGAAGTGCATATAATTTTTGAATATCAATCGCCATTGTATGTTACCACCACCTTCGGAATCATTTTTCCAGTCTGTTCGTATACTTCAAAACTGATTTCATCGACTGTTACGCGCGTTTCAAATTTTTCTATCAACTCCATAGCGCTAACCGTGTACCGGTTTTGCGCTTCATACATAGGCAGATCCACAATTTCCGATTCCAGCCCGATTTCCCGATTCATGGGAATGGTTCCCTTTATCAGCGTTAAAAGAAACTTGATTTTATTAAAAATATCCTCACGAAGTTTCTTTTCGTACACGCTATTGATTATGATCTGCACTCCATCTATAACTATCATCCGATCACCGCCTTAATGGTATTCTGTGGCCGTCACATTCACGGCGACGGAAACAAGTTCCCCGTGATTCCACACTTCCCTATAATCCGCGTCAACATTATCTATTGTCCAGCGGCCCCCGCCTACCTTGTGGCCGCCCAGGACAAACGTGCATACCGTTCCATTTTCACATAATTTTATAATCTTATTCAGCATAGCAAGCGGCTTCACTCCATGCCCGGCGACAAACTTCATTTCAAACGTGACGGATTGATTTTCCGGCCCCTCAAATTCCCGCTGTGATTTCTTTGTGTACCGTTTATGTTCGGAATAGCTGCCCGAAATCGATCTTTTTAAATTGTTGAAAGTGCATATTCTTTTATCAGACGTTTTGAAGGTTACACTCCCAAAAAATCCAATCATAAAAGCGCCCCCTATTCCTTTATTGTTATACCGTGCAAATACAGATTTCCGCCGATATGAATATCGCTTTCCACCCGCATTTCGCCGTCAACATGCAGATCCCCGGAAACGGTCAGTTTGTCGCATACAATGTCCAGCTGCTTTGTTTTCTTGTCATATCGCAAATAGCTTCCGTCGCCAAAATCCTTCCGCCAGATTCCTTCTATGCCCTCCGGTGGCCGGTTCCGTTCCGTATACGGCGGAATGATGATCATTCCCCTTGTGCCGCCGTTCTGAAGGTGTATGACGTAAACCATCGTGTCAATCTCTGGCGGGAAAAATTCATTTGACCATAGCGGCATAAACGGGGATAAAGAATTGTCGCGGTCTTTATATATAACCTGTGCCGTTCCGTCTTTATAATTCACGGATGATATATAGCCTACTCTAATAACCTCTGCCATATTTTTACCCCCTTATCCTGGAATCGTTAGCGTGGTTCCTGGATAGATCCAGTGTCCGTTGCTTGACGATGTTTTCCCGTGCGACTTCGCGGCTCCCTCTATGGTTCCGGAATTTGCATTGTATATTTGCATGTATTTAGCGCCGGATCCTAAAAACTGTGTACTGATTTTCCATAGGGTATCACCGGAAACGATCGTGTAAGTCTTTGATTTTGCGCTTGATTCCGAAGCCTTTTTTGTAGTGTCGCCTGAATCTACCTTTGCGACGGTTACGCCCTTAACAATGATAACGGCGTGCATTTCCAGCGTGCAATAATAGCCGGAACCGGCGTTTTTTTCGTGCGTGACGGTATCAATATAATATTTTCCGTCCAGCTTCCCGAAGCCGGACACATTCGCGCATTTGCTGGCGATATATTTTGTATCGCCCATCAATTTAACGCTCATTGTCTGGCATTGCCTGTTATGCTCTAGCAATTTTGCCTTTGCCTTGATTTCCGCGTCCTGAAGGCTTTCTGCTGTTTCATTCAGCTTTAGGATTCTGCTTCCGTCCTTCAGCATGAATTTATAGCTTAATGTCTGATTCTTTTTAGAATCTGTATAACTGATCGATACGCCGTCATAGGCCCTCGTCATTTTCTTTCCAATATTCCAGCTTTCAAGCTGTGTTTTATTTATATTTAAACTTGCCTTTTTCCCCTCATATTCTGTCTGATCAAAAACAACCATTCTGCGGTTATACAATTTCATAGCAAGATTATAGGAATTGCATAACTCAAACGCGAATGATTGATTTGTTTTGTTTGACTGTTCTAATTCGTCAATAGGGTAATCCTGGCCGGAAAAATAAAGAGTGATTCCGGCGTCGCTTGAAATCTTTTGAAGGATTCCCTTTACTGTCGTTTTTTTCCATGTTTTTGATTTTTCCGTGACATTGAAATCCGTCCGGATCGGCGTTGCAATTCCGCCGACTGAAGCCACGGAAGGCGGCCCTGAATAAGAAAGATCGTCTATCAGGAAATATCCGCAATTATACTTTCTGTTGTCGCCCTCCGCTGTCCAGTTCGTTAATTTTATGATTGATTCGACGAAATCCCCTTCCACCGGGATCCAGCCAGCCGACCACTTCCCGCTTCGGTTGTTTAACTTTAGCGTTACCGTGTCGGCCGTTCCGCTGGCATTGTCAACATACTGAAATCCCTCTATGTAGTCAGTGATCGTCTTTGTAATATCTTTCCCGTTATATTTCACAATAACGGATGACTGCCGCGCTTTCATAGCTTATCTTCTCCATTCTGGTATATCTTCGTCGTATTCCTCCGGAATCTCCGGAATGAAAACCTTCGTTCCGGCTGAAAAAACATAGATTTCCAGAAGGTCAAGATTATTTTGCAACAAAAGGCCGATGTATTTCACATCGCCATAAAAATGATAGGCTATTGAATCCCACATATCCCCTTGTACGGTTGTGTATATTCTGTTTTCGTCCATACATCGGCCCCCTTTTTACGTGGCGAAGGCTGTTCTGCCCTTCTGCCGTTCATGCTCTGCGTACATCCTTTCAAATTCCGCCTGTGACATTTGAAGCGCGGAATTTACATCTTCCTTGCTTGCGTTGCCCTGAATCGTGATTTGCGGCGAAAATACAACCTTTGAAGAATTGTCGGAATTGTCCGCTTTGCTTGTTTTGTTGACTGTACTGTTATTGTTGACTGTGTTGTAAAGTTCCTTTGTGACAGAACCCCCGACGCCCTCCGCCTGGCCGCCATTTACCAGCTGATTGATCCGGTCAAACATTCCCGCGCCGCCGTCTGCTGCCGTCTGCTGCGGTACTGCGGAACCGACAACGCCAGCGACCACCGATCGCATATTTGACCACAATTCCGATAACGGAAGGACGGCTTCGCGCCCGGCTTCACCGCCGCCCAGCAACGAACCATTGTTCGCGCCGAATATTGTAGGCCCTGTTAAAATTCCGCCTTCCTTGTACCATTCAACACCGATTTTCGGAATTGACGGCGGGGAAAGTGAAAAGGATCCGCTGATTGAAAAATGCGGAAGTTTAATGTCAGGCAGCTTCAGGGATAAACCGGAAAAGAACCCCTTGATCGCGTTCAGCCCGTTTGAAACAACGGATTTCGCCGCTTCAATTTTGGACTGAAAAGCATTTCGGACTTCATCCAGCTTCCCGCCTGTGATTGTGTTGATTGCCGACATTACATTACTTACTGTATTTTGTATGCCTTGCATAGAAGCGGCCATAATACCCTTGATTCCGCCGCCAGCGGATGTATACGCCGCTTTCATGCTTTCCAGGTTTGATCTTGCGTTTGCCGCTGCCTGTGACATCATGCTTCCGACCGTGCTAGTCACGTTTGAGAACGCTTCCGACACGGTTTGTTTTACGGATGATAATTTTTCCGTGAATTTTGCTTTCACTTCATCCAGCTTTCCGCCTGTCAGGTTGTTTATGAAGGTATAACCGGCCGTATAATAGCCTTTTACGCCCTCCATAGCTGCCGCCGCTACGCCCTGGATTCCGCCGCCGTGTGAATCATAGGCGGCTTTAATGTTTGAAAGTTTTTCCGTTATGGTATCTTTTGCGGCTGTCAGCACATTTCCGGCCGTTTCCTTGACGGCGTTCCAGGTTTCGGAAGCCTTTTGCTTGATCGCGGTCAGCTTTCCCCCTGTCGCAACGTCTATCGCATTAAAAGCGCCCGTTACAACGCCCTTTAGCGCGTTTAATGGCGCCATAGCAAGGGAAGAAAGCGCCTTGAAAGCGCCAGAAAAGATATTTTTCAGCCCGTCAAGCGCCTTTTGCCAATCTCCGGTAAAAATACCGGTAAAAAACTGTATAATTCCCTGAAATACCTGTTTCACGCCGGATATAACATTTCCTACGGTCTGGCGCCAGCTTTCAAATACGGATGAAATAAAGGCAAACGCGGCCGGGAATTTATCCGCGAACGCCTGAACCGCCTTTGAAATATTCTCCTTTAATTCGTTGAATTTGCCAGTTACCCAGTCTTTCAGCTGTCCGGCCTTTTCTTTGACCGTATCCCAGTTTTTATATAGCAATACCCCGATTGCAATAACCGCGGCAATCGCCAGTATAACAAGCCCGATCGGACTTGTCAGGAATGTAAAAGCTGCGCCTAATGCCGTTGTTACTGCCGTTCCCACTGTACATATTGCGTTCCATGCTGTCATTGCTGCGGTCTGCGCCCACGTTGCCGCTGTGCTGGCCCCCTTAACAATGGCGTCCTTTGCATATAAAGCATGAAGGTATAGTGTTTCCGCCTTATCCTTTATTTTTAGCGCAAGATTTGCCAGCATAGCCTTTTTCTCTGCCGCAAATACGGTAACAAGCGCCTTTACTGCTTTTACCGTGTTCAGTGTGTCCTTTGCAAAATTCACCATTTTAACCGCCGCAATAGCACCGGCGATCCCTATGATGATAGGCTTCAACGCACCCCATTCATTTAATTTTTGGTATACCGTGGCCGCGGCTCCTACCAGTTTCATAGCTGCCGCAACTACTTGTGGAAGCGCCTGTGTAGCAATAAAAGAAATTGCCGGTTTTGCCTTTTCAAACGCTTCAAAAAGTTTGTCTTTCAGATCCAGCACCACCGCGATAACCTTATCAATGGCGGGCCGGTTTTCCTCAATGGCCGTTTTGACGTTCTGAAGGGCTGTCTTTCCTGTGTCTGCCAGGAATTTAAAAGCTGCCGCCCCCTTCGCGCCTATATCTTCCAGCACGGGCCGGACTTTGTTAAACAGCGCCACCGCCCGATCCTTGAAGGACGAAATCGCCGGAACCGCTTTCCCTGATAAAGTCTGAATAAATCCCGTTACTTTTTCGGTAATATGCGGTATATAGTCAGCTACTGCTAAAATGGCGTCTTTTGCCATCGGCCCAAAAGATTTTACTAAATTTATCTTCAAATCATCAACTGCGGAACCTAATATTGAAAGAGCGCCCGGAAGCGTATCTGTGACTTTTGCGGCCATGTCCATCATAGCCCCATCTGCATTGTGAAGTTCGTCACTTAATGCTTGCCATTCTGTCCGCCCGTCCTCCGTCGTGGTATTCAGTCCGGCCAGAAGATCATTTAATGTGTCAATCTGCGTTTTGCCGCCGATTGCAGCAAGTGCGGCGCTGCGTTCCTCGTCTGTCATATTCCTTGTTGCTTCGTTCACAAGTTCAAGCGTTTCTTTTAGCCCTATGAACTTTCCTTCGGAATCAAACGCCGAGATGCCTAACTTTTTCATCATTTCCCCGGCCTGGCCGGTTCCGGATGTTAGGTTGATTAAAACCGCATTTAATTTGTTTCCAGCTTCAGAACCTTTGATATTTCTATTAGCCAGAACTCCAAGTGCCGCTGCGCTATCTCTTACATCAACACCTAGATTATTTAAGACGCCGCCACAACCTGTATATGCTTCCATCAGCTGTTGCGCCGTCTGATTGCTTTTATTGTTGGCCTTGCACGCCACATCCAGATAGCCGGATAATTCATCGACGCCAAGGCCCAATGCACTCATTGAATCTGTTACTAAATCGGAACATGTAGCAAGATCCATCGAAGTAGCTTCAGACAACCGAAGAACCGGCTCCAATGCGGATATAGACGTGTTTACATCCCATCCGGCAAGTGCCATATAGCCCAGGGCCTCACTTGCTTCTGTCGCCGTTTTGGTTGTCTTTTTCCCCATTTCCAGGGCCGCCGCTTCTAATTTCTGGTAATCTTCGGCGCTGGCTCCGGCTGTCGCTGCCGTGTTTGCCATTGCCTGATCGAAGTCTGCATATGTAGAAACTGCGTCTTTCATGAAATCGCCAATCTTTACGGCGGCGAAGGCCGCCGTTGCGATCTTTGCAGCTGTCTTTGCAGCTTTCCCGATAGAATCCAGCTTTTTATTTACTCCGCCTACTGATTTTTCAAGTGAGCTTTGTATTTTACCTCCGATTTCTAGCGCTAGTTCGTATGTTGTTTTGTTTGCCGATTTCCGCCACCTCCTTTGCTACGTCCAGGAAATCTTCCAGCGGAAGGCCCGTAAAGAAATCTATCCCGGTATTAGTTGCCATGGACAAGTGAACGGCCGTTTTTTGTATGTCTTTTCCTGAATTGTGCCTTATTCGTCTTTGTAGAAAAAACCCACAACCGCATTTTTGATTTTCTCAATCTCACCGACCGGAAGATCCTCGAAAAATTCAGCCGGAAGGCCCGTTACCTTTGTAGCAACGATTTTCGCGTATGTCGTGGTTGATTCCGGAACGAACGAAGAAACGCCCGTTTTGTTGAACGCCTTTTCAATCGCCGTCAGATCGCGGCCGCGTAAATCTTCCAGGCCGTGAAGGTCAAGTTCCCGGAATGTTTCCCCCTCAAAATCAAAAGGTTTCCGGAATGTGATGATCAATTCATCCTCCTGGCCCTCTTTTTTGGGAAGAAGCGACGTTTTCCCTTCCTGTGGCGGCTGCGCCACCGGGATTTCAGGGATCACTTTTTCCAGTGCGTTTTCTGCTGCATTTTCTCCGGTGTACTCTTCCCGGCTTGTTTCTGTATAGCTGTTATCCATGCTTATTTCCTCTCTTTCATATCGTTTTTATATCTGGCTGCGGACTTTTTGCAGACGGTCAACGCCGTTTAATTTCCAGATCATATTGTATTTATCCAGTTCCAGGACATTGTTTCCGCCGATCGTGATCTTGCAATATGTCAACTCACGAACGACTTTCGGCTCCCCTTTTCCGCCCTTTTTCAGCGTTCCCAGGTCAAACGATTTTACTTTTCCCTTTGTCGTTACGACAATTCCCTGAAAATCATTCGTCTGTGTGGCCGTGTCGGTCATTTGCATGGAACCGCGGTAAATGACAAGCCCCGTCTGTGTGATGTAATCGAAATATTCCTGGCCGATATTCTGGAATGTGGTTTCCGTTTCCAGGGAACCGAAGGCGCCTTCGATCGCTTCCTCAATCTCGCCGCCGATTCCGGCGCCGTCGATTGTTTCCGTCAGGTATTCAAAATTAGGCAGCGTCACTTCTGCGGAAACGCCTAAATACCTGTGCGCGTTCCCGTAAGTATTAAAGTTGTTCAACACTGTGGGTATTTTCATTATTCAGCACCCCCTTCCAGCGCGGCTTCCGTAATTGTCGGATCAAATTCAAACACATTTTCTATATCCTCCGCGGGCGCATAACCGCCGATCCTGGTATGGAATAGAATGTGTCCGTTCAGGATTTCATTGATCGGATTTTCGTCATGGTCAAAAACGATTTCCCCGCCCGCTATATCATCCGATCCCTGAAGGCTGTTCAGCTGCATATTGAACCCGGAAACAATTTCATCAATCAGGCGGTAATTTGTCAGATCGTCAACCTTCTGGAAAAAGGTCAATTTGAAATTGTTCTCGATGTAATCAAAAATAGTTACAATGTTGATCCACCTGTCGATCGGATCCGACGATGAAGGATAAGCCGCCGTATTATTTCCCCAGCACTTCCAGCCGTTTGAATTGATCGCCGTCACGATTCCGCAAGCGTTGGCGTAATCGTTGGCTTCATCCATTTCCAGCGTGACTTCCTCGCCGTCTGCCGTATAAAGCCCGGTAATTTTCAGATCCTTATTTGACGGGGAAGCGGACGGAACGCCGCCATTATTCGCCGCCAGCCATTCCAAGTGTGCGGCCAGCTGTGCGCTGTAATAATATTTATAATCACCGACGCCGACCAGCGGCCACGCAACGATCATATTTCTGTCGGAATATGCACTTTTGTCCTTGTATTCCTTGATTTCCTCCATAGAATCCGCTTTTCCTTCTGCCGTGTCCAGGTCAGAAACAACTTTCGCCGTGAAAAGGCTGGAAATCAGCTGCGCCTTTGCGTTAAGCGCCAGATTTACGGCCGGAATGTGCGACCATCCAGGCGCCAGCAAAAGGGAAGGAACAATTCCGTACTTCGGATAAACCCGCCCGATCAACTCCATTCCGGTTTTCTTTTTGGTTTTCACATTGTAGGAACCGATCACATCCTCATATGTGACAAGCGACGGATCCAGCTGTGCAAACGTGGCTTTCAGGCTCGTTTCGTTCTTTGCTGCGCCTGTGCTGATAATTGCAACCGTCACTGTGCCGTCGCTGTTGAATGTGGCGATATAGTCCTCTTCATCCTTGTAAACAGTTTCCGCTTCCCCCGTGGATGAAATGGAAAGTTTATCCAGAAGGATTCCTGTTTCGTTAATCTGGATTTTCCCGCCCACAACGCCATATTCTTTTGAAAGCTGCGCTTTTACATGCTTTTCAGGATCCAGCACATTGATCATTACAATAGGCGCAACCCCGAAAACATCAAAACTCGCATACATGGACTGGCACAACGTATAATTTTTAAAGTCTGTGCAATATCCAAGATCATTGATTGCGGCCGACTTGTTATGAAAAACAAACGGCTTGTTTACGGTATCATACGGATCTTCCGCCATGTTGACGGGCGCCGTTCCAATCACGCACTGAATACACCCATCCGATTTGATCGGAATGGATAATTGTGTCGGAATCCGCCGTGTCCGTATACCATGCTTATAATTAGACATGCTTTATTCTCCTTCCGTAAGTTTTCTAATATCTGCTTCAGAAAGCGCCGAAATCCGGTCATAGGCGACTGCTGCCACGGTTCCTTCTGTGTCAACATCCTTTTTCGCCTGAACGATCCCGGAAATCGGTACAATCAGATTTTTAATAATCGGCTTTTTTGCCGCCAGCTTTTCCAGCTTTTTAGGAATCCCGCCACTGAAAACGGCGCCGCTTTTTGCGACGCCGCGAAGTGTAGGCCCTATATACATAACCTGTTCATTAGTCATATTCTGTCACCTCAATTTCTGGCGCTTCCACCGTCCATAATGTAGACATACCGCCGATAAATTTCGGCCAGGTATTTTCTTCCTGGAATTTTTTGGTAAGCGGAAAAGTTATCCGGTATCTGCTATCTATCAGCCGTCTTGACAGGAAACGCTTTTCCAGCTTATTCAGCACGTTTGCAACGTCAAAATGGCCCTGATTGTTAGGATTTTTGTCTACAATCCCAACCAGGAAATAGATCGAACATATATTGTCGCTTTCCTCTCCGTTTATTTCCTCTTCATCCAGGCATACCAGGACATACGGGAAGTGTTCGTCGTCGTTTTTGCTCTTTTTGGCGGGCAAATTCTGCGGATATACGTTAAAATCCAGGTATTCACCCGCATTATTGATTGATGTATAGCCCTTTAATTCCTCTTTTACCTCATTGACAAGCGCCTTCTGAAGCAAAACATCCGTCTGCATACCCTAGAATCACCCCTTCCGCAAGATATTATTTACCTCTTCATTGATACGCTTTTCCAGCGTTTCCCCAGCTTCTTTGTTGATTTTTTCCATGATTTCTTCGTTTTTCGCCATCTGTGGAACCGAAGGCCCGTATAGCTGCTTGATCGGAAGGCGCTTGCTTGATACGCGATTCCATACGCCGGTATGACCGCTTTTCATATCAGCAATAAAGGCTTTCGGATCTCCGGAAAGCGGCTTCAGCCCTCCGGATTTTTCCACGCCCGCCGAATATACGCCAGGGGGAAAGCCTTTTTTCGTGCGCTTTACTCCCCTTTTGGGGCTTACCTTGAATTTTGACAGCGCGATCGGGCTTCCGCTGGAAACAACCGCCCCGGAAAGACTGCTTTTCGAAGCGTTCACCGTCCGGATCGTTCCGCGTACTGTGCCACTTGAAACATAATAGCGCTGCGGAACCTCTTTCCCCATGTTTTTACGGATATTCGACACGGCCCGATTGATCGCCCTGGAAACTACAAGCGGCGCCTTGCTTTTGAATGCTCCAAGCCGCTGTTCTATTTCCTCAACGCTTGAAACTTCAATTTTTTGTATGATCATTATCCAGCATTTCCCTTCAAAATGATTGTGTAGCCGCCGAAATCCTCCAACACGTTCCCTACCTGGTACGATTCGCCGTCAAATTCCATGATCTGATCAATGACCGGCTGATCCGGCATATGCTCTTTCTGAACGAAAAACAGCTTGCTATCCTCAAAAATGCCGTCAGAATCGGCCGTTTTCCCCAGGTTTAGCTGTAAAAGTGTTTCGTTATCCACAACAACGGGGATTTCTGCCCCGTCAATATTGTGGATTTCCGCAAACTCATTCAGATTGAAAAACGTGTCTTTGAAATCCTTTTGCAGCTGTTCTTTAAATGAACGCATTTTCAATCACTCCTCTTCGGCGTCGGATCCGGTTTCCTCCTCCAGCTTTTCTTCCTGGAAATTGATCACGATTTCCTGTAATTCTTTCAGGGCTTTTTCCTCGTAATTTTCGCCCAGGTCAAGCCCAACGGATGCCGCATAGCCGAAAATATCTTTCTTTGTGCGGATTTTCCGGATTTCCTCCGGGCTTTTAAGCGCGTCCGGAACCTTTTCATTGAATCCGCTGAAATCTCCGCCTTCATCCTCCGGATCGTCTGCTTCATCCGCAAAAACGGGCGCCACGTCTGCCGGTTCCACAAATTTTTTACTTTTCAGGAACGCAAGATCGGCGCTGGAAATGTCTGCCGGGAGAATTGTTCCCGGATTGTATGCTTTCCCGCCTGTTACAACCGTTACTTTTGTTTTGTACCTCATTATGCGCCAGCCTCCTTCTTTGCATAGATAACCGCCCAGGAATCCACATCAAACGGACGCGGAAGCGGTCTTGAAGTCAATCTTACTTTCTTTACCTCGCTGTTTTCATCGGCCCATACTTTAGGAACCAACTTTCCTTCGTATGATCTGAATTTTTTATCTTCCATCTGCGTAACAAGCCCGTATTCAATCTGGCCTTCACCGTCAGAATGGCCCAGAAGGACGGTTCCGGGCGGGATAATAGATTCATCCTCCCCTTCATCGTTCAAAAACCATTCATCATATGTATAAAGGTCAAGATCCAGTTCCGCGATACGCCCGTAAAAGGTCAGCGCCGGATCCACAACACGCGGCTCAATCACAACATTTTTCATGTTCAAAACGTCCATAGCCTTGATCACGAATGTATTCATGATGAAATCTTCGATTACATCAGACGAAAAGATCGCAATGTCAGGCGCCCGGCCGGTATCTTTGATAATTTTCTTTCGTAATCTGCGGAAAAGCGGAAGCGGATTGACCGTTGCAAGCGTCCATTGTTCATCATTTCCCAGGACAACAATATTCGTAAACCCGAAATCAATCTGGAAATCCAGCCCTTCCTCTTCGTCGATTACATCCAGCTTACCCTCGAAAAGAATCTGTCTGCACATCCATTCTTTTCTTCTGTCGATAGACTCTTCCAGATCCGTCAGGTCTTTTGCAAGAAGTTCATCCTCTCTTTCCTCCGGCGTCCGCTGCGAATAGATATTTTCACCGATCGCACGGCTAGAAATGTCGTCAACGGTCAGCGGTCTTTCAGGCGCGATTTTCGGCGTTGAAAACTGATTCGTTTTCCAGCCCTGGCGTGAAATGACTTTCCCGCCCTTGCGCGGGCTTACAAACGGCGCCATGATACGTTTTCCCTTGCGCACATCAAATTCAACCTTTTCTGTTACGTGCGTCTGTTCGCCAGGGAAAAAGGTTTTCTGCAAAAAGGATCTAACGGGCGGCGTCTGATCATACGCTTCCATCATTTCCCGTGTGGTATATTCTCCCATTCTTTCATACCCCCTTATTCATATTTCTGTATATTGCGAAGGAAAATGCCCGCCTTGCGCATATCGTTTTCATAGGTTTCTACCTTTGCGCCCTCTCCGGTAACAATAACGGCGGCGCGGTTATATTCCCCGGTCTGATAGCATACGGCCGGAATATTGTCGGCGGAAGTTTTAGTTCCTGTGTCGGTATCGTCTGTCAGGATTCCGAAAACATTCATTTCCGCGTTTTCTGTTTTGGCGTTTTCTCCCTCTCCGGTTGTTACCGTTACCACGGTTCCAGCAATATAACCGGCTCCGTCAGCGCATTTCATAATCAAGGAACCACGTTTCAAAACGCCCTGGCCAGCTTTCAGCCCGATCCCCTCTTTCATGATAGGAAATTCATTTCCGGCAATCAGGGAATCCGGTTTAAATTCTCCGGTCTGTTCAAATAACTTCATGCCTTTATCCTCCTTCTGCTGTCGTTTTTCAGCTTTGCAGCGAAGCCGCTTACTTTCTGCGCGTTTTCGGCCTGTTTCTGGCCCTCCGGATCATATCCCGTGTTAGGCTCCGATCCGACTGCTGCCGCGCCGGAATCCTTTAAATCATCAACCATCTGATCCAGGAATTTTTTTCCGGCTGCATTGTTGGCCTTCATTTGCGCCAGCGCCAGATCAGCGGCCGACATCGGTTCATCATACTTCGCCTTCGCCAGCAATTCTTCCGGAATCCCGTTTGAAATTTCGTCAATGGCTTTCAGGCGTTCCCGCTCTGCGGAAACGGCGTCAGCTGCGATCTGTGCGCACAACTGCGGATATGCTGCTTTCAGTGCTGCGGCGTCAGTAATAACCGGCGTTGTCTTGTCTTTTTCATCCATTGTTGATTTTCCTTTCTGAATTGTATTTGTTGTATCAAAAAAAGCCCCGGTTTCTTTCTGCGGCGTTTTAGAAAGATCCTGAACCTTTTTCCGTATGTTATCCGGAACGAAATTTTCAATATAGTTATTAAAGCTATACGGAACCCCGTTCACTATGAAATTGTTAGAAACGGCGTTATTCTGGAAATCGGATTCAATCACACAATCACAAAATCCAGCGTCAACCGCTTCTTGACCGACATACCAGCTTTCTTCATCCATAAGCCGGTTTATTTCTTCTTCCGTTTTGTCCAGCCGTTCCATGTACGCGGAAACAATGCTTTTCTTCACCTGGTTTGTAACCTCTGCCAGCTTTAAAAGTTCTTCGGTTTCATAAGAACCCCATAGGCTGATCGTTGGATTATGCGCCATCAGGATCGCATTTTTGGCGATCTTGCGCTCTTCGCACGCCATCAGGATAATTGTTGCAGCACTGGCGCATATCCCTATAATTGTACCCGTGATCTTTGCCTTATTCAGAATAAGCGCGTTATATATCGCGTTTGCAGCGAACACATCCCCGCCGCCAGACTGGATCACCACATTTATAACTTTCTTATCCCCCAGCGCGTTTAATTCATTGATAAAATTCCGGTATGTGATACAATCATCATCCCACCAGCTTTCTTCCGACTGGATTGTTCCGAAAAGCTGTAATTCCGCCGTATCTCCATTATCCAGGAAATTCCAGAATTTAGCCGTTTTCGGTTTCTGATTTCCCGCCGCTGTCGGCTGATTTGTTATCATCGGTTTTCGTTTCATCGGTTTCTTCCTCGCTTTCTTTTTCGATTTCCTCCGGTTTTTTGCTTTCTGGCTGCTTTTGTACCCCTGAAGAAGCGATTCCGGCCGCTTCCATCAGCTGTTTTTCACGCGCCAGCTGTGCGACGTTGCTATCAAAATCACCGCCAGTCATTTCTATGGTTTCCCGCTGCCGCGTGGATAAGCCAATATTGATCCGCTTTTCTGCTGCGTTTACCTCTTTCACCGGATCAATCATGCCTTGCGCTGGCCCGTTCCACTGTGCGCCGCAATATGCAGCACGGATCAGGGGATCCAAAAAGAACCCCGGCGCCTTCAGGCGCCCGCTTGCGATCGCTTCCGTCAGGAATATTTCATATACCGGCTGGCAAAAGTCAGCCGCCATCCATGATCTTTTCATCCGGAACGCTTTCCAGGCTTCCAGCAATGCAGCGCGGGAACCGGAATAACTAGCCGAAAAACTTTTTATGAGAAGTTCAACCGGTATTTCCAGTGCGGCGCCGATATATTTTGCAAGCGACGTTGTAAAAGCGTCAAAATTGCTTGACGGCCTTTTCGCGTCTGCAATCTCCACGCCCTCACCCGGCCCCAGCATGTTGACCATTCCGGGGCCTATCTCATAATTTACATCATCATCGGAAACTTGATCCTCTTCATCCACAACGCCAGTAAAGCCCATTTCCGACGTTCCTTTTTCAGACGTTATGAACACGGTAAAAAATCCGTTGATAACGGCCGCCATTACTTCCGCTTCGCTGTATCTTGTCAGCTGCTTTAATGATTCAATGACGGGCGCCAGGTATGGCACGCCCCTATATTGTTCCGCCCTCTCTGTTTCGTAAATCATCAGGACATTAGGCGTTCCGGTTTTATCCCCGAACGCCTTAACCCTTTTCCACTCTTTCCGCGTGTAAAGGTTGCTGTTTGGGTATGTAGAACATATGTGATAGGCCACAACCCGGTTATTACTGTCTACCTCAACGCCGTTGAAAATCCGGTTTTTCGTGTCCGGATCCGTGGCGTATAAATAGACATTGTTCCCGGTACTGTGTGGCGTGGAAACGCGATCCGATTCTATTAAATGTACCCGCAAGCCATACGGAAGCGCCCTTGTGGGCCGTTCATATTCCAGAAGTACACAAGCGTCGCCGTTCATCAGCCAGGACATACACGCCACCTGTTGAATCTCATAAAAATTATTTACCCGTGTAGAATCGCAAAACTTTGATTTCGCCCACAATTCAAATTCACGTTCCGCGGCCCGCTGCCAGGCGGCCGCTTCATCCATCGTCATGCCAAGAAGATCCGCGTCTATTGTACTTTTCAGGCGCAACCCCTCACCGACAATATTTGTCCGGTTTGTTTTTATGGCCGATACTGCCAGGGGCGCCGACATAAACAAGCTGCGGGATCTCTGCCGCAATACCGGTATATTTTTATCAATATCTTCCTGTGGCGTTTTGCTGGACGCCAGCCAGCCCCGCATTGAATTTTTATTCCTGGCCGCCCCTGATTCATCATATCCGGAATTTTGAAAAGCCCTCATTGTTTGCAGCTTCCAGCGGGCCGATTCGCGTTGTAATGCCTTCTGCGGGCTTATCTTTTCTATGGCTTTATCTAAAATATTCATGTTTCACCGCCTTAAATATCGCGCGGAAGGAAGCGGAAAGCCTTATTTTTCCCGCCGCTTGATTCCAGCGTTGTGATCTGTCCTTCCAGGTCTTTGATCGCCGCCCGTATGGTAGACAGATCGGCCCGTTTCAGGCTCTTTGTTCCGATCGTGTATTCCTGGTTCAGTAATACGGCTTCTTCGGCTTCGTAGTACATTTCAAGCCGCTTTTTGTACCGTTCCAGGCGTTCCTTCTGTAATCTTGTCAACATATTTCCACCTTCCTACAATTCAACGCCCCGGCTTACTGTGCCAGTCCGCCGCTTTTTCTTTGCTTTTCCTGGCGTCTTTTTCATGTAATTTATACCGGCTTTTACTTTCTTTTCCAGAATATCCCAATCAGGGCGCAATATTTCAACTGCTGCCGTATTGTAGACACGAAGATCAAGCGGTTCATTACGCGTTCCGGATTTCTTTTTCCACTTTACGATCGCGCGGCCGTCCTTAACTTCTGTTACCCTCTGTTCACTGTTCAGGCCCTTTATGACGGTTTCGCTATATCCGCGGTCAGCGTTGATCGGGAAATGGCAATACCCCGGCCCTTCGTCAACCGTGGAAAGCCTGGAAACAACAATTTCTTTTCCGCTGTCAACGCCAAGAATAAACACTTTCACGTTATATTCATTGTTTGTTGATAGCTTATGTATTAGCGGGATTCCCTGGCTTTCCCGGCCGAAGCCCTTTATTCCGCTGATACGCTTTCCCTTTTTTTCCATCTTTTTCAGCCACTTATAACATTCCGTCGTTTTGTGGCCGCCCGTGTCTATGCAAGTACGGGCGATTAAAAGAGAAGATCCGGACGCGAAATAAAATTCCCGGTCAAGCCATAATTCCAGGCGATCCCAGGTTTCTTCTTTGTCCAGATCCCCGTATAACTTTTCATATTTGACGCCCCAGGATTCAAACCCGCGGCCCCAGCCGCAAACCTCAATTTCGAAGCGATCGTCCTGAACATCGACGGAGGCCGTTAAAAGAAGGACGCCCTCCGGAATCTCTGCTTCGTACCGTTCCCGCCGCGCAAGAAGTGAATCATCATCCGCGCCCTTTCCGCGTGGCTCCCAGGTTTCCCCCAGCACAGTATTTATAAAGGTTTTCAGCTTTTCCACGTCGCCATTCTCTTTATACTCTTTTTGCGCTTCTTTCCATTCCGCGATAATGGAATCCCAATGCGTCCACGGCGAAGCTAGTTCGTTTAAATGAAACGACCGTTTCCGGCGCCGTTCCGGATGTGCTGCAATCCATTTCCCTTCGCCCTGTTTCCAGTCAAATTCCGAAATGTGTTCACCGCAATATTTACATTCCATTGTTACATCAGAAAAATGAACCCGCCCCCATTCGTAGGGCTGATATTTCCCGCAACATGGACACGGAACGCACCATTCTTCCATTGTTCCGGATTGATATTCCTTTTCTATCTGGCTGGATCCCTTTATTGTCGGCGTGGAAACTTTGATTTTCTTTTTATTCCAGAAGGCCGTTGTTCGTTTCTCTGCCAGCTTGATCGGATTTCCTTCGGTTCCGGCGCTGGCCGGATAACGATCCGTTTCATCCATCAGGACGATCCGAACCGGACGCGAAGCCAGGCTTGAAGCGGAATTTGCACCGGCGATCGTCACGTGTCCACCGGGGAACGTCTTGTGTAAAATCGTATTCCCGGAATTTCTGGATTTTACATCATGCACTTTCCCGGAAATCGTCGGCGTGTCGCGGATCATCGGCGCCAGCCTATCCTTTGAAAAATCTTCCGCCATCGGTTTAAGTGTCGGCTGTACTACCAGCATAGGCGCCGGATCGTAATCTATGTAATATCCGATGATATTCAAAATCAATTCTGTTTTTCCGACTTGTGCGCTGCTCATGATCACGACATGTTCCACAAGCGGATCATTGACACAATCCATAATTTCCCGTTGATACGGCGCCCGGTCTGTGTTCCACTGTCCAGGCTCCGCCGCGCTTTCCGGCGATAACCTCCGGTAACGATCTGCCCACTGGCTAACCGTCAGTACGGGCGGCGGGCTTACTGCTTTTGCAAGATCCCGGAATAGCTTCAGCGTCTTAAATTCAACGCCGCGATCTTTGTGGCGTGTTTTCAGGATAACCGTGTCAGGATTCACAAGCGGCGACTGTTCAATCTTTACTTTCTTCCTCATATTCGCCTTCGTTTTCCTCCACATATTCATCACTATAAAACGCCTTCGGATCATAATCTTTTAATTCATTCAGCGCTTCTATAACCTCTTTTGTCAGACGGTCTTTGATAAAAGCGGCGTCACGGTTTTCCAGAATCGGCGCCACTTTTGAGGGAATCCCCATAATTTTTGTTTTAAAGGCGACTAACATATCCATCATAACGATTTCCACGTCCTCCGCCTTGTGCAATTCCCCTTTCATGATCTGCAATTTCAATTCCGAAATGTGGCGCTTTACTCTCTCATGCAGCGCTTTTTCTTCGTCGAAATTGATTTCACCGTCTGCCAGTTCCACGCCGACGCCCTCCGCCGCCAGTTTCAGCGTAAGCAAATAATTCTTTATGGATTCCACCAGCTTATAGCGGCCCTTTGCGGCCCTGGCGACAATCCCTTCTTCCGCCATCTGCCGGATCCGCCTGTCGGTCACTCCGAAAAGATCGCCCAGCACGGCCGCCGATACGGTTATGCTGTCAATGTTCGTCACCTTCGCGGAATCCGTTTCAGTCTTTGCCATGCCCTCACCCCCTTTCTGGCCCCAAACCGGAAACGGCAACTTTCATTTTTATTTTTCAAAATCTAGCCAAGTTTTGGGCTTCGCAGACCCGCAACAATTTTTGGCCCGTCAGAAGAACCTATTTTGTCCTGGCGATTTTTTCCGGCGCCCGGCCCGTCGTCGTCGCCCCTCCACTTACTTGACATATCTTGTTATTCTGTCAAGTGCTTTGCACTCTTTTTCTTTCATTAAAGCGCGGGCAAAAGATGCATACATCATTTGTCACATACTCAATGTGTCAAGTGCAAGGCATAGGGCAGTAAGGGCTTCCCATTATCAGGCTGATAACAGGGCGCAATAAAGGGGCCTATGTGTGGCCCCTCTTCCTGAATGACAGGCCCTTGATAGCCTTGTCTTTATTGTCCTGGTTGATACCGATATACCGCAATGTCACGGATATATCAGAATGATTCAGTATTTCCTTTATGGTTACGGCGTCATGTGTCTGTTGGTACATATGATAGCCGAATGTCTTTCGTAGTGTGTGAGTGCCTATGCTGCTGATACCAAACGCCGCCCCAGCGTCAGCTAGGATATTATAAGCCTGTTGGCGGCTGATTGCCTTGTTTGGAAAATGCGGGGATTTAAACAGATATTCAAAATCCTTTTTCCCGTATATATAATTTTCGATAATTGGTTTCAGTTCTGCATTTATGGGGAACCGTTTTTCTTTGCCCGTTTTTTTCTCCCGTATATATACGGCGTCTTTGTCCTTTACATCCCGGACGCGGAATTTTAAAATGTCAGAAATCCGAAGCCCCGTATAAATCCCGAACATAAAAAGTACATAATCGCGCTCGTTCCTGGCCCTTAAATAATCGGCCACATCCAGCACAACATCCATATCCCGGATCGGCTCCACCGTATTCAAGAAAAACACCCCCTTTTCACGGCACGAAAAAAGCGCCGCCCTCCGGCCGCGCCTTGTCTTTTGATATAATTTTGACTATACATAGTATAACACACCTGAAGGCGACATTTCAACGACATAAAAGGCGACATAAAAGGCGACATTTGTTAATTCAGAAAATCCCGTAAAATCAACGCTTTCCGGGATTTTGTTCACAAAAAGTTCACAAAAAATTCACACGAAAAAATTTCACCTTTTTAGATCAGCCCCTGATCCCTCATGCCAGCTTCGATCCGCTGAAAATGACGTTTAGAAAATCCCATTTCATCAGCTGCTTCTTCCTGTGTCATTTTACGGATAACGCGTAAATAATAAACCTGTTCTTCGTTCCCGTCCAGGCTTTCATGTATCTTTTTTATCCGTTTTTTGCTCTGGCGAAGTTCCGATCGCTCCATTTTTAAGCGGTTAATCCGCGCCGTGTCCTGTTCGATCATCCGCAAGCCCTCCGCAAACGATATGCGTACACTGTTTCCCGGCTCTCTGGAATAATCAACCCCATTCAGGCCAGAAGGCGGCGCCCACCCGGACATTTTCTTCGCCTTTTCGATTGATCGTTGATGGTTTTTGATCTGCTCGTTTATCAGCATGATCTTTAGTTCAATTTCGTTAAAAATATCCCTTTCCTTGCTTATTTTACCCGGTTTTGCCATATTTCCAGCTTTCCATTGCAATTATACCGGCGTTGCGGTATAATTATTAAAGGTTGTGTGCGGGGCGCTGGAAACGGCGCTTCGTGCTTTTTTTATTTTACCATTATTTTTTTGTCAAATCAACAACGGATTCAATCCGCAATACATAATATTCCTTTCCAGGCTCCGCGCCCCACTCCTGGCGCCCTGTCTTAATGTCAAGCGTACATTCCGCTTCTATGGCCGGGGAAGTTGCAGAATATCCATTCCGGAATGTGATCCATGTGCGGGAAATTGTGGGAATCCCGTATCTGTCAATCAGTCCGGCCGTATGGAACCGGCTTTTATAATACGGCTTTATCTCTCTGTATTCCTCTTTCTTTTCCCCTGAAAGAATCATATCGAACCATTTTTTCTTGATCGGCAATATCATCGCACCTCTTCCCCCTTTTTGTCTATAACAGGAAGATCTCTGCACTTTGGAAATTCTTTGTAAATTCTTTCAAGATCGAATGGTTCTGAAAACTCTATTGTCATTCCGGACGTTGTATATATCTTTTTGCAATCCGCCGAAAATGCGGCTGGATGAAAAATATAATTATACATGTTTTCTCCTTGTAGCTTTATTTCTTAATATTCAGCATTTCCAGAACATCAGCGTCCTTCGTTGTAGTTGCTTTTGCTATATCATACATTTTCTGAAGCATTTCTGCCTTTGTCTGCCTGTTCTGCGTGCGCCTTACTGCGCACATTACAGAACCTTTTCCGATCTCCGTTCCGCACCCTGAAAAGCTGGCGCAAGCTAAACATTCATAGTCAATAATATTCATTTTCTTTTCATCTTCCTTTTTTGTTCCCTTTTTGCTTCTCTCCGCTGTTTCCTATTTCCCTCATATGGCTTGATCTCCGGAAGTTTTTTCTCTGATAGGCGAAAAGTGCTTATAAATTCCTGATTCCCCGTTGCGTATGGCGAAGGATTAAACGAAATTATAATATCGTCAGGAACACCGTTATTTTCTATCATAATATCATCATAAATCTTTGATCCATGTGTTACTTTTTCTTTCGTCGCCTTATTCATAGCGAAAAACTGTTGAATATGCGTGTTTGCTTTCATTTTCAGAATGTCAGAAACAATGTCAAATGCTGAATTGTCGCCCCATGATTCATTTTCCATCTTTTTCTTCCCCCTTCCGCAACCCCTCCGGATATTCGCAAATCAGATCATGCGGCCATATGTCGGCCAGGCTGTCCTTCATGAATACAGGAATTTTATATTTTCTGCACTGATTCACAATGCTTTCAATCCATTCCAGCGCCGGAACCACTTTCCCGGCCCGGCGTCCGGTTTCCGCTCCTATGATGATCCATTCCGGCTTCAGGGATGTTTCGCTCATTTCTCCCAGGTTTTCAAGTAAAGGCTCCACGGATAAAAACCAGTGATATTTTTCATCAAACCAGGAATATTTATCATGCGGCCCCGTTACGCTTGATCCGTACCAGAAATTATTATGCTGTGGCAATTTCCCCGCTTTTGCCAGCTGGATATAACGCGCCGGATTTTTGGTAAGGAAAATATAATTGTGCTGCGGGGCTTCCAGACATGCAGCAAAAACAGATTCGATCCATTCATCCGGAACCCACGCACCGAAAAGATCGGCCATCGAACACACAAAAATATTTCGACCTTTCTTTTTCTGGTATTCTGTCAGCTTGTGTCTATGAAGTGTCGGCCTGAATTTCTCCGGATATGGATTCCCGGTCTTGTTTTCTACTTCAATGCAGACACGATGATCCGGCCCATATATGGCATTTATATTTGTTTCGTCAAGCTGTGCATATTCCCCGAACCGTTCCGCAATCTGCCGCGCGTAACAATACGGGCATTTATGATAACATCCAGTAACCGGATTCCATGTGCTATCTGTCCATTCAATTTTTGTTTTCTCCATCCTCTTTGTTCCTTTCCTGTTCTTCCAGGTCAACGCCTAATTCAACTATGCGCTTATTATTTTTGATTGACATTGTTTCAACCTGTTTCCGGAATAGGGCGCCGTATACCTGATAATCTTTTTTCAGCGTCAGAAAATATCGCTTGTGTGGATCCTTTATGTGCATTTTAATCAAATTATTCATCAAGTGATCCGTTACTCCGGAATCAATGACAGATATTTCAATCCTGGCGGCCGCCCGGTTAAATTCCCGGCATATAACCACATATTCCGGGCGCTTGTTTTTCTTTTTTCCTTTAATCTTTCCCACTTTTTACACCCCGTTTCTGTTTGTATATAACGACCATGCACGGGAACGGCGCGTTAAATTTGGCTCCGCTAAATTTTAGTCGGCCGCGAATAAAACGAACCTCCGCTTTGTGGTATATGTATTCATGGAACCATTTAGTATCAGTGCGGGCCGGAAGAAGCATAACTATAATATTTCCGTGTTCCTCATTTTCTTTATATGCTTTTTCAACCCACTTTCCTATCTCCCGGCCATACGGGGGATTGCAAAATACAGAATGTCCGCCCCAGCTTTGCAGAAGTCCATTTTCCGCGATCGTAAAATAATTGTTGCATTTATGATTATTTTCGTCAGCTGCCGGATCAAGGTCAAAACGAAATTCCCGGTTCAGTTCGTCAAAAAATTCTTGTGGTGTGGCCCAATTATCTGTTTTACTGGAAAACATAACATCAGTATTCAATTTATTACACCTCTTTTTCTTTCATTTTTTTCATCCTTCAACATTGGAACGATCAAACGTAACGATCGAAGCCTGGCCGTTCTCCACTGTTACTTCGGTTCCGACCGTTATTTCAAGTTCGATCGGCGCGTTGGTCTGCGTGTCAAACAGCACTAAATTTTTTCTGGCTTCAACCGCGTATGTAATGCCGGTTTTCATCAGCGCTTCTTGCATAAGTCTTGTATACTCTGCTATTCTCTCATTCTGGCTCATTCTCTGCCGCCTCCTTTTCAGATTCTTTTTTCGATTTCATGAAATCTTTAATTTCCGCCACGCACTCCGGGCAATAATCCCGCGGCGTTTTAGGAAACGCTTGTGCCACATATTCAACAATTTTTGATTGTATTGTTTTTTCCGGCGTTAAAGTGTATTCAAAAGAAATCCTTTGCGCCAGCTTTGCTTCAAACTGTTTCTTGCAGCGATCGCATATGCAAACCATTTTCAACATGTTTCATTCCTCGCTTATAAATAATTTTTGTCTTTTTATCCTGAAAAGCAATCCGGCCTTCCACATCGTAACCATAGGCGCCAGCTATTTTCTTGATAATGTCCACAAGTTCAGAAATTTCACACGGCGGCCGGTCTGCTTTCCTGATTGCCTTTTCCGCCACTATATCCCGATACCCCGAACCATTGTATTTCAAATCGTTTTCCATGCTGCACCCCCTAGCGAAACGGAAGTTCGCCGTCTATTCCATCCGGAATATCCATAAAGCTATAATCAGGCGGCGCCGGTTCCGGTTCCTGGCTCCGGCGCTCCTTTTCCTGGCGTTCTTCCTCTTCTGCTTTTGTTTCCGCGAAGCTGATTTCCTCCGCATATACTGTCTTTGTATATATTTTCCGGCCATCCTTATTTGTGTAGTGTCCGGATTGAAGCGGCCCGCAAACCTCAACTTTCTTTCCCTTGCGAAGATACGCTTCCGCAATCCTGGCATTGTGGCCGGTACAAATGCAGTCTATAAAATCGACTGGCTGATCTCCTTCTTTAATTCTCCGGTTGCGTTTTACCATGATAGTAAATGCAATGAACGCGGCCTTATCTCTGTCATACTTGACGATCGGATCCTCCGATACTTTCCCGCTGCCTATCCATTTATTCACGCTTTTTCTTCCCCCTTCCTTTTCTCCGCATTGGAAAGCCGTGCATTTTCAGCCAGTTATTTGATACCCGTTTCGTATTCTTTTTCATTTCGCCGTATGCTTCCGTTAGTGTTTTAAGCGCTTCGGCAGCGTCCTGGATTGTAATTCCGGCTTGTTCCGTGGCTGCTGATAACTTTCCCAGGACGGCCGCTACTTCACGGATTGAAATTCCGCATTTTCTAAACGGGATCACAATCGGTTCAAAATCCTTAAATTCAATCAGGAATGACAAATAATCATTCAGTGTATAGGGAATCTGCTGCACCCGCTTTTTAATCGTTTCCGTCATTTCCTCCGGTATGTATAAAATTATGGTTCCGAAGTTTTCCGTCAGTGCCACAATATAAAGCTGTCGGCCCTCTATGTCTATCTCATAGCAGAACATCAGCCCAGCTTCACCCACTTTGTAACTTTTCCCGCCGAAATAGAAATCCAACGATTCCAGCATTTTGAAAATCTTTTTATCCTCTGATTCAGCTTCTTTCCACCGCCTTAAAAATAAAGATTTTCTTTCCGCCGCTGTATTTCGCCAGCTTTTGCCGTTTCTTCTCTGCTGCCGCCAGGGATTCCCGGATCGTCGCGCGTTCCTCCCCCTCGACGATGATAAAATATTTCTCTTTACATTTCTGAAATTCCATCTGTCCATCAACTCACCTTCCTAAATGCTAACTTTCGATCCTCTCCTTGTCGCCAGCGTTGCGGAATGTCTTTCCGTCTACATATCCGGTTCGCTGTAATAGCGTATGTTCGCGGTTTTGTTTGAAATCCTTATATCCGGTTCCTGTTTCTAGCCCAGGAATGGCGTCAACATAATCATTTACCGCTTTCGGCGTAACCAGCGCCAGGGCGAAGGATTGACTTTGTGCTTTCTGCTCTTCAAAATTCTTTTCCAGGCCATGACAGAACCCTAATACATAATTCATTTTTTCATCATTTCCAAACCCCCGGCCAGCGTCCGCGTATATGGCCCGTAATACCATAAATCGCTTTCTGATAACCTTAACGGCATAGTTAAAAATGTTTATGCAGATTTCCGCGTCCTCTTCGTAACCGAAAAACCGAATACGGAAAGCCCCTCTTGATCCCACGCGGCTAACAGCAATGCGGCGGCAACGGAAATTTTCAGCAATCACGCCGCTAACCATATGGATCCATTCATCCCGGAACGAAACCGAAGAAAAGTTCACAATGCGCCTTTCTTCCTGTTCTCCGCCCTTCAGCTGTTCGCGCTTAATCTCATACTTTGCCATTAGTTCCTGTGCTTTCATCATTGCATCCCTGGCTTCGTTCTCATTACTGGATGAAGAAAGCGCCAGCAACTTTTCAATTTTATCTATAATTTTGTTCTCTGATTCTTTCATCCGTCGCTTCCTTCCCCTCAAATTTCATGCAAACCGCCCTGTCGTCTATGTAGAAATTCGCATACACCTTCCGGCAATCTCCGCCGAAATAATCAATAATTTCCGGTAAATTTTCGTTTACGGTATCAAATTCCAGGCCATACCCGCGGCAAAATTCAACTGCCGTTTGCAGCGCTTCCCCTACTCTGTTAGTCCACAAAATCAGCTTGTTTCCGCTTTCCCTTAATTCCTTCAGCCAGTCAATAACAGCTGTGTTTGCTTCCCCCACGGAAGGCCAGTGTCCATTAGGCGTTATAACGCCGTCAAAATCTACTGCAATAATCATTTTCCCAGCAAGCGATCCAGAAGATCGCTGTTCTCCTTTCTTGCGATCGCGCTCCTGATTGATTCCGCCGGAAACTCAATAGGCAGCGCCATTTTTTCAATGCGGTTCACGATCCGATCGTCAAGCTGCAATTCGCTGATCCGGTAATTGCTTGTGAATATCGTGATCCGCTTTTCGATCATCCGGCCATTTAAAATATTATAAAAACGCTCGTTTATCCAGTCTTTGGGCTTTTCGACGCCTATATCATCAATCACCAGGACGGGAACGGATATAATATCATCAATCAGCCTTCTTTCGTTTACCAGCTCCCCCGCGTTCCGTTCCCTGGAATTTTCGCCCCAGGTACTTTTGATCTGGTCAAGAATCTGGATTGTGGTTGCAAATTTCGCGCCAACCATGTACCGCGTGATTATGTCGTTGGCGATTGACACGGCCAGCCGTGTCTTTCCGGAACCCTTAACGCCGGAATGAAAATAAAATCCTTTTCCGGTTTCCCTGATTTCCTGGAATTGTTCAACATACTGCTTTGCAAGGTGTTTCGCCAGCTTTGCAAGTTCCTGGCTCTGTGGCGTGGAATAACAATCCGTGCGGAAATTTTCAACCGTCTGGCCCTCAAATTCCTTTGGAATCGTGGCAAACCTCAACCGGCCAGCCAGCCGATCCCGCTGTACTTTCCCGCACTCACATTCATGCGAAAATATGTAACCATCTTTTTCAATTTCGTAATATCCGGAATCGCGGCATTTCTGGCATTTATATGCCGGAATTTCTCCGGAATCTTGCAAGTGCTTCGCTCGTTGTGCCTTCAACCGTTCCAGGATCGGCGCGGTTATTGTTTCCAGCGTTTCCGGCTCCCGTATTGTTTGTATTGCTGCGGGCATTGTTTTCACCCCCTTTGTTTGCATACGTGCCTTCCAGCACTTTTAAAGCATTGGTTTTATTTATCAGCCAGTCGAATGAACATCCGTTCCAGCGCCCGTTGCGGCCTGAAAGAAAATCGCTGTCCTGTGCCATCTCAAAAAGCCTGTGAAGCCTGTCGTACATCGTCACATCAGGCCAGATTTTCAGCTTTTCAAATTCGTTGCATAGCGTCCGGATTTTCTTTTTCCGTGCTTCAGACATAGCGCGGATTGTTGGCAAGTCTATACAAGTATCATGAAAATCTGTCATTATGTGCTGATAGTCTATCCGGATTCTTCCAGAATCCGGAACCGGATCCGGCGTTTCATCAGCCGGGCCGGACAATATATCTTCGTCAGAAGATATATTTATATATTCTTCTTCTTTCTCTTCTTCTTCTCTCTGTTGCGTGACTTCACGCGACTTGTCACGTGACAGGCTTGTGACTTCGCTTGTGACATTGTTTCTTTCATCAACCCCAGGCGCCGGATCCGTGGTGCTGCCGGAAGGCAATTCTTCCAGCAATAGCGCCTTGTTTCGCTCCCTCTGGCGCTGTTTCCTGATCCGGTTTTGTTCCCTGATTCTTTCCATGCCTTCAATGTTTTGGTGTTTATCAAAATTTGTGATATAGATTCCCTTTGTTGTGCTTTCAATCATCCGGAATTTTTCAAACGTCACAAGCGCAAGTTTTACTGTTTGCAGCGGCTTATTGAAAATCACGGAAAGCATTTCATCCGTATACGGAAATTCATCCTCCACCAGCACAAGCCCGTTAGCGTTGCATTTCCCAGCAAGCGCAATCAGGCGGATCCACACTACAAGAAGCGCGTCGCCATCCGGCATTGATTGAATGATTTTAATTTTTTCATCGTCAAACATATCGATCCGAAGTTTGATCCATTGCATTTCTGCCATATAACCACCACCTAACAAGCTATAAATATTTGCTCATAATATCCCGCTTTGACTGCGGTTTCTTCCCTCCGTCCTTTTTCTTTGCCGGTTCCATTTCATCCAGGAAATTGACGCCGCCTTTCAGCCCGGTTTCCCGTGTAGCTGCCAGATTCTTTTTGATCAAGTCTTTGTTTTCAGCGACTTTGTTATATATCACTTCAAGCCGCGTCTGCGGATATGTCAGGCCGGATATGCAGCATATTGTTTCTGTATCGTTGAATGTCTGGAAATTGTCGATCGGAGTTCCGAACGCCTTTTCCAAGTCAGACATTTTTACATCCCCAGCAAGGGAAGCTGTAATATATTTTACGGCCCTGTCAGGCTCCAATGGCGCCAGGGCGCTTTCTTTTACCGCCTGGATAACGTCGGCGCTTTCCTTGCCTTTGCTGCGGATAACGACGGAAACGCCATGCGCCTTTAATGTTTCCATGATTTCCGCTTTGTCAATATTGCCTTTTATGCTTTTATGTTTTTCCGGAATCTCTAAAAACGCGGTAAAGGAATCCACGAAGGCGGCGTTTAATTCCAGCTTATCCCCGTTCCCGTTGTCGATGATAAAGCAAGAACCTGAACCGGAAATTTCCGTCAACTCCGAAAAACATTCGTAAGAATTGATATGCGACTTCACGCTTTCATCAGGCGCCGGAATGATTGTGATCGCCCCTATGGTTTTTCCTTCGTCAATCAGTAAATCAATAAGCATAGGCCCGGCGCCGGAACCCGTGCCGCCGCCGCTGGCGAAAATAACAAAAGTCATTTCGGATTTTGCTTTTGATTCGATTTCCGCCGCGATATTGTCAAAATCATCAATGACAAGCTGCTTCGCCTTTCTGCGGTCTTTGTTGCAGCCTTCGCCCTGTGGAATGTGATACTTAAATTTTGCCTTTTCCAGCGTGTCAAGATCCTCCTGTGACGTATTCACATAGATTACAGAAAATCCTTTTTGTTCAAATAACCGGCCAATATTTCCGGCCGCCTGGCCTACTGCCACGAACGAAATTTTCTTTTTCATTTTTTGCCCCTTTCTTTTTCCAGACATTCACACCCTTCAGGCGTGATAAAATATGTGTCAGCGCGGCCTTCTTTCAGCCCGCGGCCAATATATCCGGATTTTTCAAAATCCTTTATTTTCTTGAATATCGTATTTTCTTTCAATCCGAAATCCTCCGAAGCGGCGATCTCTTTTACTGTCATAGACGATAATCTATTTGTGGCTTCGCCCGTCCGCAAGATTGAAAGAATAATAAAGCCTAGCCTGTTCAATCTTTCACCGTCCTTTTTGTCGCCCCTTGTGAATCCTGATTTACTCTGATTTACTCTGATATTCTCTGATAAACTCTGATTTATTCTGATTTACTCTGATAAACTCTGATTTTTTGGTTTACCACGTTCAGCAATCACTTGATCATATGGTATCGTTCCAAGATACCGATCCGCTTCAGAACATCCACAAATAGGACATATGCTCGTTGATTCGCACGACATATAAACTTTTCCGCATTTCTGGCAAGTGTTCCGCCAGAATGGATCAGTAACTTTTGTAATGCCGTCTGAATAATATGTATTTCTTCGCTGAAAATCGCTCCATATGCTTGACATTCACGCGCCTAACCTTTACAATTATTAAAGGCTGGCGCATGTCGCAAGCTGTAAATGGGGCGCAACGGGAAGGCTGTCAATCTTTGGCGTTGCGCCTTTTTATTATGCAGAATCCGCGATCGGCGCATTGGTCATAATTCCGATCGTCAATGTGTCAAGCGCTTTCGGAAGTGCTTCGTCAAGGTCTTTCTGTGTCCTGATCCCGAAGCCTTTTAAAATCTCTTTCAGCCGTTCGGCCTGTGCCTGTTGCTGATTTTCTCTTTTCGCCATGATTGCAGCCCCCTTTTTTAGTAATACTCTAATTCCTTTGAAACGTGGAACCATGTGATCCGGCCGTGCATTTTCCAGTCAACCCGAAGAAATTCTTTTTCCGTGGTCTTGTCAATGTCTGCTTCGGTCTTTCCATCGTCCATATATTTCCTGAATTTTTTCGTTTTTCCGTTCGCTTTCAAGATAATAAATTCTTTCCCGATTTCCCAGCGGAAATTGCGCTGCTCTTCCGGATCCCATTCCTCCGGCCCGGCGTAAGTCAATTCACGGACATAATGAACCGATTTCGGCCACATTGTAAGCCTTGTATTCATCCCGACATTGTTTAAATGGCTGATAACATAGGCTTCAAAAATCCGCTTGTTTTCCTCTGTCAAATCCTCATAACCTGTCGTTTCGGTTATGTCATATCCGTGGATATTTAAAACATCCTGGACGGTCTGAAGCTGATAGTCAGTCCGGCCGTATTCCTTATAAAGCGCCGTTACTTCCTTGTACGAAGTGCGGTTCGTTGGTTTTCTCATGGTTCCACCTTTCCGGCCCTCCACGGGCCTATTAGCCGCGCTATCGCGCGGGTAAACAGATTACAGTTACCGGATTACAGGTTTTCCAAGTAAAGCGGAAAAGAATCCGATGTACGCGTGCACGTCAGAACGCGGGTAGAGCAAACTCAGCGCCGAAGGCCCGGAATTGGAAGTGTCGCCGTAACCCGCACCCACGAAACAAATTGCTTCGCCAAGTTCTGCGTCAGCTGCAAACCATTCTTTACTAGCGCTTTCATCATCAATAATGATCCCTAAATCCTTTAAAATCTGCGGTACTTCATCCAGGGCGACGGCGACTTCATCCCGTTCTACGGCGTCCCAGCCTTCCACTTCTCCGGTTGTTATCATCATTCCATCTTCGCCAGGGCCTATCTTGACCGGTTTCCCGTCTGCCAGCACTTCCAGAAATTCCTTGCTATCCTCTGATAAATCAGCGTCAGGGGCCGCGGCGTCATTGTCCGGCATATATTCCAGCTTGCCACGCTTCAGGCGGATTCCGGAAACAATTTTCCACACATTCCCGATCGTGTCCGCTATGCCCGTTTCTGAATTTCCGTTGTGGAACCATGCAGCGGGGCCGGATCCTGTTTCTGTGCGCCCGTATTCGCTCCGTATGCCGTTTTCTGATTCGTCGCCGTGATAACTGCCGCATGATGTATTTCCGTGCGTTCCTGGCCGTGTGGTGTCCTTTATGTACTGCCATTCGCAATTTGTCAGCAAGTGCCAGCCTTCCCCCTTCTGGCGGATTCTTTCGATCGCGTCGTCCATGCTGATATATGCCAGGGGATCCCGGAACGGAAGGGAAACAACCTGATTCTTTACGGCGCTGTTTAAGAACCTGGAAAGATAAACGGAATCATATTCCACGCCCTTAACCAGAAAAACCGGATCAGCCAGTTCCTTTGTAGGGGCCGTGTTTTCAAGTTTCAACATCATGTTAGGAAGCCCGTTAGCGTCATAGATAACAACCGGCGTTTCCTTTACATACTTTCTTTCTTTCATTTGCTTATTTCCTCCATTTACTGAAATTTTACTTTCAAGCCGCGGCGCCGCAACTCTGCGGCAAGTTCCTTTGTTGTGCTTTGCTCTAATGTCTTTTTCTTTTCCAGGTATTCAGGCGGGATCCGAAGCGGCGCAAGCCGTCCGCGCTTATCATCCGGCCCCAGGTCAAACAATTCAAATGCAGCAACCTTTTTCGTGGTGTATTTATCAGTAATTACCCACCACATATTATTCAAATCATGATAGACGCGCCCGCGGCGCAAATAACCGTCGCGCCCACGAAAATACTTAATTTCCCCGTTCCGGATTGTTTTTCTATCTCTATCCAGCCCGTTATATGGCGGCTGTGTCTGCCCGTCCAGTATCCGAAGGTCAAAATCCGTGTCCTTCTGTTCGTGGTGACAGGATTCTACATATCCGCACTTGATCCGTTCCTCCGCCAGCTTTGGGGATCTGCTTGATACGTCTTTTACGTCCGTTATGCCTTTTAAAAGCCGGATCAGCTGATTCATGTATTTTCTATATTGCAGCTGGATCATGTACGGCATTTTCCGGAATTTATCAAAATCATATCTGCCGCCGTTTTGGTTTTCATATACTACATTTTGAAAGAATTGAATCTTGAAGCCGTTCGGATATTTTTCTGCACAAAATTCAAGATCCCCGCGCTTTCCTATCCAGTAATTTTTCCGGATAAGTTTGTCAACTTCCGGATCGTTTTGAACATTAAAGCCTTCCGTGTCCAACATGTTTAAAAGCTGATAGAAATATCCGTAATGGCGGAATTTGTGCTTGTGCCAGGCTCCTTTCGGCGATCGTTCCGTCTTATTTTCAAAAGAAATTGTTGTGTCATAAATCCAATAAGTATTTGATTCCGTATTCATCACGCCCCTTCATGTTATTAGAAAGCCGTTTCGTGGCCTTAATCCGTTTATACCTGGAAAATACCGTTATGACAGAACGGCGACATTCTCCACGCCTTCCAGTTCCTTTTTGAGATATTCCGCGATACTGTGAACGGCGTTAAATTTCCAGGCGCCGCCGTCTGCTTCAAACAGCGCACAAGAAACGCCGCTTTGACTGTTTTTCATACGGAACACAAACGAAATTTCCGGCTGGCTGATTTCGTGGAACGTCCGGAACGGTTGCAGCGTTACCGGATTAGGAACAAAAACATCCTCCATACTTGCAAGCCCGCTTTTGATCGTGGCCTTCTGTGTCACTCCATCGTCGCCATAATTCATGACGGTTTTATCCTCCACATTTCCGGCCACTTGCATAACGATCGCTTTATCCGGTGTATCTAAAAACATTGACTGCATTTGAATGACAAAAGATTCCTGATTCATAAATTCATTCAGGACGATCCGCGGGATCCTTGCTTTCACTTTTGCGATCTCCCATCTGTCCATATCTCCATTAAAGGCAGACACAAGCCGGACTTCGGTTTCTGATTGTACATGTACGATCATTTTAGGGATTCCCCTAGCTTCCGCGAAATCATCCGCCAGGCGGCTTTTGATGTACTCCACAAGCGAAGTAAGCGTTGAAATTTCCAACGCGTCACAACTGCGACATTCACCCAATAACATAGGCGTTCCGTTGTAAAAGTAATAATGTTTGTTTTTGATTTCCTCAACACGGGGCTGCTGAAGCCCTATGATGTACTGTAATGCTTCTTTGATCATGCTCTTTTCCTCTCTTTATTTTAATTTGTGCCAAGTTTCCGCGGCTGCTGGATCGGCGTCACCTTGTTTCCTTCCTCTTTCTGCCCTAAATCAGAAAAAGACATCTGGCCGGGAATCTGTTTCCCGTACTCATTCACCACAACTTCACCGCTTTTCAGGTCTTTACCCATAGCGAAATTAGTTTTCGCGGATATAACCCCGGCAAGTTTGGAATTTAAAGAAATTTCGATCTTCGCGTCGTCGCGCATTTCATTCTGAACGAAGGAAATATTGATTGTGATTTTCCGCTTTTCTCCGAATGGCGTGTTTGGATCTTGCATATTGTCAATAACCCGTGTAATCTCACGATCAAACTTTTCCTGAAGCGTTCCGCCCGCAAGCTGTGACAGATCAACGTGTAACATGTGCTTTTCTCCTTCCCTCTATATTCAAGGCCATAACGGGGCCTTATCCGTATTATGTAAATTGCAAATACCCCCCCCCGAACCGCGCCGGACAAATAACCGTTCTATTGCTTTTGTGCGGCTGGCCTTGTCAAGCGTTGTCGTGCGTTCCATTTCCCATATGCAGATAAAATCATCAGGCGCGGCGTATTCGCTGCATATCACAATATTGTTTTCGCTCATTTTCCGCACCCATTCCCAATAGTGGGAATGATTAAAGCTGCCTATATACTTTGTGGTTCCCTCATATGGCGGATCGCAATATACCAGGCAGCCGGAAGGATTGATTTCTTCATAGCTTTTCACTTGAAAAACTACATCCGCCAGGGCGGGGATCTGTTTTAAGACATTTCTAACGGCTTCATCATAATAGTTTCTGATTTCGCCGGTTTTGGTCTTAACGGTTCCGGCATATCCACCGAACCATTTTGCGTTATATGTGGCGCAAAATCCCGCAAGTGCCACCACTTCCGGCCGGAATAGTTCTTTATAGTCTTTGATCTGTGTATACAGTTCTTTGGACATTGGAACCGCTCCGGGATTCCATCCAGTTTGTAGGGCTTGCCAGAATCCGATCAAATATTCGTTATTGTCATAGCCGATCCGGTTATGGCAATGTACTTTGTCAATCAGATTTCCGCCGCCGACAAACGGCTCCACATAGGTTTCAATACCGTTTCTGTCAATGGCGCCCTGGATGATAGGAAGAATGTGTCTGCTGATTCTGGCCTTGCTTCCGACATATTTCATAATTACCCCTATTCTGTTGTCAATGTGCGCTTATTTCCAGCATATAGCCGCCGATTGCCGTCAGCCCTGGCTATATGGTCAACGGCCCGTTGTGGGCCTTTATGTTACCGCCCTGGCGTCCTGTGCGTACACCATACCGGCTTCCATGCCGTTCATATACGCCAGCATGACAATACTGAAAATGCCACGCTTTCCTTCCGGAACGCTGTTGATCAGTTCACACAGTTCCTCTGCATTAGATATCTGCTCTGGTGTGTATTCCTTTTCTCGATTCATTCAATCACCCTTTCTTGCTTTATGTTTTCTAATAGAATATTATTGTTCTGTATGAAAACATAATACATCGTTTGAAAACTTTTGTCAATCATAAATGAAGAAAAAGTTTTCAAAAAGAATTTTCGTTTAAATGTTTACAAACAGAACTTAATATGGTATAGTAAGTTTACAGTCAGAAGGGGGTGATTAAATGACAATAAATGACCGATTCAAAGAATTACGCAAGGCTTTAGGACTTAGCCAAGAAGAATTTGGAAATAAAATCGGTCTTTCAAAATCCGGAATTTCTAATATAGAAAGCGGTGCAAGAAATGTCACTGACAAACATATAAAATTAGTATGTAGTGAATTTCCAGTTAATGAGGAATGGCTCAAAACTGGCGAAGGAGAAATGGAAAAACAGGATTCTCCCGATACGCTAAACCAAATGGTAGATAGGTATGGATTACCCAGGTCTGCGTATGTTATGATCGAAAAATTCATTAACCTACCACCAGAAGGGCGAAGTGCTGTACTTAACTATTTTCACGAAATTGATATTGCTATTTCTGAAAGTGATAACGAAATTGGAAATATCCCAAAAACGCCGGATGAATTAGAAAAGAAATTTCCGCCCGTGGATCCTGAACGCGAAGAATCCGACGCCGGATGAAATCTGCACCCGGCAATTATTAGTTACTGTATTACATAAATTTTAGTTGTGCCGCTAAAGTTCAAATTATAATATATGATTTTTTGTTTTGCATAATATATAGCGAATATGTTCGTATCTGGAAAATGAATGTATTTTCTAATCATGTGGTATCACCTTTCTTTATTGAAAGCCGGGCAAATATATTATAAATTGAATGACGGCGGCAAGCGAAAGGAAGGATATATGGGATTTTTAAAGAATTGGCAAAGAAAAATAGAAGCAAAAACAGCAGAAATACAGGCAAGAAGTACCCCATCAAAATCTGTTTCAGATGAAGCCCTTTTCGATTTTGAAGATCATTATGAAAAGGCTTGTGAAAAGAAAGCCGATAAAATTGATAGCATAGAAACGAATAATACAGATCCTGACAAAAATGTAGCCGGATTCAAAAGAAAATTACTGCTTTGTAAAGAATTGGAAACCTTTTGCCTGTCTCATGGTTCCGGTGGTGCTGCCTATTTCAAAAAGTATTATTCTAGCTTATATGAGGATATACAAAAAGCACTTGATTTTTACATGAAAAACGAGTATGCGGAAGCAAAGGAATACTTTGAGGAAGAAAAGTCAAAGAAGAAAGCTATAAAAGCCCTGGAGGGAAAAATTCTGAAGGAAATTGAAAGTGCTGGCGGCTCTGCTTTGCAAAAGGATATAAGAAAGCAATTCCCAAAAGGTGAACCGGATTATTTTAACCAGGCAGTAAAATCCCTTTTAGATTCCAAAAAGATTGTCAAACTTAAGGATGGCAACTTTGTTAAATACAAAATCAGTCGATAAAGGGGGCTTTTAGTGAAACTATTCAGCGTATTGATTATAGCTGCTGCCGTGTTTATCCTGATATGGGCGAATAAGATCCGGATATACTTGAAATGGCAAAAGAAAGCGGAAGCGGACAATAAACCATTTTACCGATGGCCGGAAAGCGTCCACCAGGAACCGGAACAAAGAAAGCGGCTCCGGCAAGCGCAAGCGGAAAATTTCCAGGTTGAAGCTGTCGGAAAGAACGGCGGGAAAATCTGCCGGATGAAGGCAGCTTCGGATCCTGATTTTTATTTTGTCGCTTTGGGGATCTGCCAGTGTCCGGAATTTAAAGAAACACATAAACCATGTAAGCATATTTATAGAATAGCGCTGAATAAGGGATTGATCCAGGCGGCGCCGGAAGGGAAATCATGATCGAATGTACAGATTTTAACAGGCTTCGAAAAGGTCAGCGCGTCCGGAAGTATTACTATTCCGGGAATACGTTGCTTTATAAGGATGGAACCGTTGAAAAGGGGCTTTATGGCGATGGTTTCGCATATGTCCGATGGGATAACGAAGAAGGACTGGATATAAATGTCAATATGTACGACGTTGTTTTGCTGAAGTAAAACGAAAAAGCATGATAAAAACAGAAAAATAAAAACAGCCAGCCAGTGACGGCAATCACCGGCCGGCTTTAGAACCAGGAACCGAAAACAAGCGGCTTCCCAGCTGGAAATAAGCATATCTATTATAGCATGGAAAGCCGCCAAAAATCAACGGCTTTCTTTTTTACGCCCTTTTTTCGGTTCGTGGAGAAGGGAAGGTCATATGAAAAGACAAAAGGCGGCGCTATATGTCCGCGTTTCTACCAGATACCAGGTTGATAAAGATAGTCTGCCCTTCCAGCGGAAAAAGTTAAAAGAATATTGTAAGCTGCTGGAAATAGATAAGTTTGAAATATTCGAGGACGACGGATATTCAGGCAAAAACACTGATCGCCCACGCTTTCAAGAAATGATGGAACATATCAGGGCTGGCGGCTTTTCTCATTTAATCGTGTGGAAAGTTGACCGTATTTCCAGGAATCTTCTTGATTTCTCCACGATGTACAAAGAATTGAAAGATCATCATGTGACATTTATATCCATGAATGAACAATTTGACACATCGACCGCGATCGGGGAAGCTATGCTGAAAATCATTCTGATTTTTGCAGAATTAGAAAGAAACATGACTTCCGAACGTGTTACCGGGATCATGCTTGACCGGGCGGAAAGCGGCCTGTGGAATGGAGGGCTTCCGCCTTTAGGCTACAAAAAGGATCCGGAAAAGAAAAACTTGATCCCGGAACCGGAAGAAAAAGATAAGGTAAAAATGATTTTTGACTTGTACGAAAAATATCATTCATGTCATAAGGTTGCGCGGTTCCTTCAGCAAAACGGAATAAAACCGAAATATCACACGGAATGGCTGCCGGAATACATCCGGCGAACGCTCCGGAATGAAGTATATATCGGAACATATACATATAACCGCTGCGAATTTCACGGCCCGGAAAAGCCGAAATCTGAATGGATTGTGAAAGAAAATAATCATCAGGCAATCATCGAAAAGGATCAGTTTATCCGCTGTAATGAAATCATGGACAAAAACGCAAGTAGCCGCGACGTGTCCGAAATCAGGCAGACACGGCATATTCACGTTTTCGGCGGGAAAGTCAGCTGTAATCTATGCGGCGGCAATATGAACGCCGCGAAGGATAAACAGCGGGAAAACGGACTTCGGCCGTCTGTTTATCGCTGCGGGCGCCGGGCGCGTCAAATGGATTGTGACAATAAACGGATGATCAGCGATCTTTCTTTGGGGCCGTTTATATTCAACTATGCCGCCAACCTTGCCAGGATTCAGAAAGATTGTAAAAACATTGATTCCCTGGAAAAGCTGGAATCCGCGCTTCTGGCCGGGCCTGAATTTGATAATGTGCGGCTATCTCCGGAAAGCCTGGAAATCACCTTTTCAATGCTGCGGGATAAAAATATCAGCAAGGGCGCCTATGTGCCGGATATAGGGGAATCTGGCGCCCAGGAAGGCACATCCGAAGATCAGCTTGTCATATTAAAGCGTGAACGGGATAAACAGAAAAACGCTATTTCACGATTAACGGAATTATACATTTACGATCCGGACGCAATCACGAAGGAAGAGTATTCAGAAAGAAAGCGCGAATTGACCGCGAAAATACGTGACATTGAAAAACGCATTTCGGCCCTGAACGATGGCGGCGGCTCCGGCTCCGCTGATCTGTCGTTTATAAAAAAGGCGTCGGCTTTTCTTGTGGCCCAGCATATCAATTCTAAAAATCATATTGATTATGTCCAGATAGCCGTTGATCTGGACGCGGGGATCCTGAAGGATTTTGTGGATCAGATTGTAAATGAAATATTCATCCAGGACGGCCGGATCGTCCGGATCCGTTTTGCCAGCGGTTTAGAACACAAATTTTTATATGATGAATGATAAAGGGCCGCCAGCTGGCGGCCTGATTATTATTTCCATTGCTGCCGCTTGCGTTCCTCTATAAACTCATGCAGCAATTCAGAATATTTTGTATACTGTTTTTTGTACATTTCACAAGAATATGAAACTTCCGCCTTGTCAACGTCTTTTTTCTTCAGCAATGCGGAATAGTTGTTATAATATAATATACCCTGAAGAATCAAAACTTCATATTCATGCGCCTGTTGTAAATCTTTGGCTGCGGAAATGTACGATTCCAGGCAAGCGGAACCGACGCCACATCCTGATATATATCCTGGAATCTGCCTAATATCATCATACATTTTTTCTAAAATTTTTTCCTGTTCTTTTTTCATCCTTACCAGCTTTCCGGAAAATGCTGATTTTACGGGCTTTTCTAATCTTGTTTACTCACACGGACGGATTCCTCGTCCGATGACAATAGAACCCCGTCTTCGTTCCACATTAAAATTCCTGCATTCCTTTTGGTATTTTGAAGTCCATTATGATCATTGATCCCCACTAAAATATCAGGTTCGAGGTATTTATACAAATGTACGCCTTTGTATGTGGCATCACCAAAGCTGTACAGCAAATGATGCAGTTTTTCCTGTTTATAACGGCAAGGATCAAAGCTACGGTAAATTTCATCATCTGTGGGATTAAGAGCGAAACATACAGCCTGTTTTACTACCATAAAGCAGAAGCCTTGTCTTAATACATGTTTCATGTAATTTCTCATAACTGCCTGCGGTATCTCAATGCACTCTTCCAAAGCATTTACCGTGCTTGCCTTTATCAACATAACATCCATATCTATATATGCTGTTTCCACGTTTTTTGAGTTCAGGCTTTCTTGAATACTTATCGCCTCCTCATAGGTGGTTCCGGCAAAGCAGTTCTGTTCGCCAGGAAAATAACTGCCCACTGGTCCTGCCGCTGCAACCTCCTTGCGGCTGTGCAGTGCCGCACTCATAAGGATGATGCTTCTCGGCGTAAGAAAGTAGTTCGCCCGCAGCAATAAAATATCCCTCCCATTGGCAAACTGATCTGTGACTATTCGCAGAATGGCTCCGTAACCCTCTATCCTTTCGTCACAAATAACATAGGATGCCAATTCCTGCCCGGAAAGCCATTCGCTTAATCCGTCATCAGAACAATTGTCAACAATAACAATTTCGCTTCCTGTGCCCTTTAGCTCTTCGAACAGGATTTGAGTATTTAATTTCACGCAGTCCAATTCATTATGGACAATCATCACTGCTAAAACAGCATGGCATAAATATTCCATCATTTAAATTCACCTTTCATCCATTTTATCGTTTGAAAAATTAACTTATCTTGTCTGTTGTCCACACAACTTCATCCCCCTCCAAAACGGAACGGTATAGCCTCCAAACCCTCTTTTAAAACTTGAAATATTTATCAGCTTCACATCTGGATTATGATAAGATGTTTTTCCAAAAACCTGCTCTCCAATCTCATAAAATTCGATACCCCTGTCTTTCAAATTATTTATGATTTCCCACTGAAGCACATGCCCAATCGGCACATGATCCAATTCCTGCTCCAGTTCTCCATAAGAAGAGTAATATGCCGTATTATTATAAATCGTCACAATCGCCACGCCCGCCTCTTTCCTATGAGCACTCCCAAATGCCAGAATTCCCATCCCGCTCTTGATAAATTCAAGATAATATCGATATAATTGCGAATTTCTTGTTACTCTTCCGGCATCTGCCTCATAAATATTCTTATAACGTTCAATCATTTCATCTTTCACAGTATATTGATCATAAATCTTTACATCATAAACCTTTCCTCTTTTAATATCACTCTTATGTCCTTTTCGGATGTCTGCATATATTTTGTCTTTCTCTTGTCGCAGATCAATGATCTGCGTCATTCCAGATTGATCCAAATATCCATGCTTTAAGAGAAAATTATAATTGTAAAATATAGTACTCTGATCCGGATTTCCCAAAGGATCCGCTTTTAACTTAATTTTGTCGCATTTATATTTCAATGCAACATCATCAATATGCCCCATAATCTTCTTGGCATACTTTTCCTGTGCCTGATACGTTAAGTTTTTATCCAGATACGGCGCACAACAGTATCCACCATTCCAGCTAATTTGATGTTGCCCAGAAAAATTCTCTATGTATAGTTCCGCTGCTGCAACAGGTTTTTTACTTTCCAAAACAATAAAAGATTCATTAGAAACGATACTTTGGGAGTATTCCAGATTGAAAGAAAGCCTCTGTGCCGTATAATTAAATGTAATTCCATCAATTTGAGCAATCCATTGATTCCACTCATTTTCTGATAAATCACAATATCTAATATAATCCATTTTGTTCGCTCCCTGTCAAAATCGCAAAAACATTTTTTATCGGTACACACATAGAGAGACGTCGCACTTTTCGTAATGATGATTCATTTTTATTTTCGTGCTAAGATGCTCTGCACAAAAACAAAAAACTTCCTTGGGGTCATGATATGATATCTCATCATCTTTGAAATTTACATAAGTTGAAATAAAGTTAAAGACCATTGCTTTTTTACAGTATTGAAATGCCTGTGAAAGAATTTTCTCCATATCATTCGTATCAAAAGCAACATTAAAAACGCCGCATAAAACTACATAGTCATACATCTCCTGTAATCTTTGTTCCAATATATTGCACACTTCAAATTCGGCAGAAGGATATTTCTTTTTTGCAAGATTGATCATGCCCTCCACCAAGTCGATTCCTTTATAATTCAGGTTGGCAATGCCTTTGTCATGAATGCAGTAATCATAAAATCCTCCGATCCCGCAACCAATCTCCAAAACAGATGCACCATTCAAATCCACAGCCTTTGTCAGCTCTTCATAGCGAAATACCATCTTTTGATCCCAGAGACAGGCCTTGGGATCATCTCCATACTTCTCAAAAGACTCTTCAAAGATTCTTTTGCTATCTTTTATACTATCCATGTTCGCGGTCTCCTCAAAATAAGCTTCAACTATTCCTAGAACCATGCGGTTCAAAATCCTTACGTCATCACATATATTATAAATTTCGACAAAAACAGCAGGCGATTTTTTATGTTCTTTCTGGTGTTTTGATACCTGCGTCATTCTCATTTTGCTCTATTAAGCGATCTGGCACTTTGCAACAAATGCCGCAAATTTGCAGATAGAACGTACAGAAAGAACCATTTTTTATCTATCGCCCATATTATTATCCATTTTTCCTAGCTTTCACCAAATATTGGAAAGTAGTATACATATGCTCTTCTACATTTTCAGATATTTTCATCAACTTCCGTATCAGCTCTTTGTCGTCTTCATTAAGCATAACCGTAGTTGTTTTCATCTCTTCAATATTATATGATTCTTCCTGGAACAAACGTAAAATCTCATAAAACGTAAAAAAGTGAATATGGCTTCGATCCAGCAAGCCAGTGTCTTGGTATTCAAACCTTCCCTTTAGAAGCTGCTCCATCACAGTGACATGCATCACATTTGGGATGCTGGTTAAAATACAGCCACGTTCTGTCAGCTTCTCTCTGCAAAATCTCACAATCCCCTGCGGATCATGCAAATGCTCCAAAACATCCCCAAAAATAATATAATCAAACGTCCCCTCAAACGGAATCTCCTGATCCTCAATATTTCCTACTTTTACTTCCGCTAAATGTTTTGCAATTTCCGCAGACGCTGGGTTAATTTCCAATCCGTAAATCTGAGCATTCGGATAACGGTTTTTTATTTCTAACAGCGTCACCCCAAGATCGCATCCTACTTCCAGAATCCGAACGCGAGCTTCTTTCTGCTCTTTTATAAAATCCACGATATTATTTGCCGGAATTAGATTAAAATAATTCATATGCCATTTCTCTTTCAGAATATCCCGGTCACACTTTCCCAACATACATTCAAAGTCCGCCTTTTGTTGATTGACACAATTACAAAATGCCAATGACCTATGACTAATCATAGGCAGATATCCTTTCTGTACCATGCGCAATTCATAGTCCAGCACTACATTTTTGGACGATACAATCTCCTCGTCAAATCTTCCGTTTTCTGTTAATATTTTTTTTGAAATTCCCCAAATGCCTTTTTCAATGCACAATACCTTTTTGGCAACGTTTTCACAATACATCAGGTCATTTTCTATTTTACATAGATTTTCTATACGATGAATCGAATAATGCTGGAAATGCTTGAAACCGTTGCTCATCGGTCCAACCATGCCGCAACTTTCCATTTTCAGAACTTCTATCATTCGCAGGACGCACTGGAATCCGAGAAAATAGCGTGGTTCCATAAAAATAATAAATTCTTCTAAATCAAAATTGTCAATCACCGCATTACATAACGTTCCATATCCCTGAACACCTTCGTCAAAGAACAGATAAGGATAACCACTCTGAGATAAAAATTCCGCTGTTCCATCTTCAGACGCATTATCCGCAATAATGATATTTGCCACTTCCGAAATTCCTTTGATCCATTCCAGACAGCGAATCAATTCTTCCTTTTGATTATATGAGGTGATCACCACTGTTGCCTTTGTTTCTTTCATCAGTTCCTCCATTCAAATAGTTCTATATTCGTTCTGAAAAATTCTTCTTGCACTATAATAATTCTTTAAGTTGTTAAACCCATCGTCATGAATGCACCAGGGCTGCTTTTGATATGGTACCACGATCCGGTAGCCCTTTTTGATGAATTCCTGCCCCTGAGAGATATCATAAAAATCCCAATTATGAAATAAATCCTCTCTCCATGGCAAATCATACTGCGTGGCAATCAGCAAGCCGTCGACTGCCTGTACTTGCTGGTATCTTCCCTCAATCCCTCCAAACACGCTATTGGACGATTGATAGATAAGATATGCATAAATTTTCCCAATCCTCGGCGCATTCCACATAATAGAGTTTTCCGGCAGTTGCGGAACCCCGACCATGCCTGCCATGCCAATATCTTCCTCCCTGAAGATATCCAATAAGTCTGAAATAAAGTTCTTATTGACAATAAACACATCCTGATGCAGATAAACCTTATATTTTGCGCTGCTTCTGCGCATCCCTTCGTTATACCCGGCAGCCATGGATTCTGCCCCCCAGATAGAAAAAGACTCCATTTCATATCCCCGAGGTACATTTAGCCGCTTTAAGTATCTAAGCATTTCCTGCTCATAGTTCTCATTATTCACACAAGCAATAAAGCATATTTTCCGCTCGTCCATCACATCTTTTCTCCTTGCCTTCTGCTACACACTTCCCGAAACTGCGCCGTCAGCTTCCCGGGATGTGTCACCTGATCCAAATACCTCCGTGCCTGTCCTGACTCTCCCCTGTTTATCGCCTGCTCTGCCAAGAGACATAACATCAGCTCATCCCCCGGCGCCGCCTTAAGTCCCGACTGCAAGGTCAGCTCTGCCTTGGATGCCTCCTTACATTCCAGCAAGCCATTTACGATACATAAATAATGGTCTTTTTCCATTGTATCTATCTGTTCTAATAGAAATTCCCAGATGTCATCCGCGACTTTCTCTTTCTGCAAAAAGAGCGTCAATTCTGTTTCCGCCCCTTCCGCTTTATACATGATTTTCCAAAGCAATTCCTGCGCCTGAAATAATAAATGCTTCCGTCCCTCAAACTGTTCTGGCAGCACAGGAATACTGTTCTGACATCGTTTTGCCATTGACTTATTCCCAGAACTCGCATAAAAATCAGCCATCTTAGAAAGAATCTGGTAATTTCCTTGCCAGTGATCCTCAATAAATCTCCATAAAAAGAGCAGATACAGAATGCTGCCATGTCGTTCAAAAAGCGCTTCCAGCTTTAGCGCTAACGGCAACGGTCGCATAACCGCTGTCGTTAGCATAACCCCTAACTGAATATCCGACGCATTATGTTTTGTTAGAAATGCAAGAAACTCTTCTTCCACTTCCGAATCAATTTCAAAATCAAGACGATAGAGCAGCATCCTGAACCGAAACATATAGTCCTGCAGTCCTTGCATCGTATCTGACTGTTCCAATATTGTCTTGGTCGAGCCCGCTTCCTGTTCCAATTCATAAATGCTCATCACCACATACATCACTGCAAAGATATCTACTTGTTTATAGTGCTGAAAAAACGATGGTTCCAGAAACATGCCCTTAATCTGCTGACGGCTCTCTGAGGTTCTTTGCGCCAGCAGGTTATTTATCTCTTGCACAAAATATTCCGCTTTGCTCCCATAAGCATCCTGCCACTGCTGTTCCTTTCTTTCTTCCTCCAAAGCCCACCGTTCTGTCCTCTTATCTTCTATTTCTTCCATGACATGCCCTCCACTAGCCATCATATGCCGTACTGTTCTACAATCTGCGCCACTTTGGGTTCAAAGACGCTTTTCGCAAAGTGCAACTCATAAATTGCTCTTCCCCTGGCTCTTATTGGATTCAAGCTTTGATTATGATCAATCACACACATTATTTTATCTCTCAGCGCCTGCGGATTTTCTGCCGGGACCGTAAGCCCATTGACGCCGTCCTCTATATAATGAGCCACCCCGCACACCTCCGTGCACAGACAAAGATTCCCTTTCATCATCATTTCCACCGCCACTGTTGGAATCGGGTCAATGCGGGAAGGGACAATCAAACAGTCGCATGTTTCCATCCACTGAAGCGTTTCCGCTCTCGATAATTGATGAAGCATCGTCACATTTTGATAGTCCTGGCTTAATGCCAGTACGGCGTGAAACACTTCTTCATCAAACATCTGCTCGCTTCCGCAGAAGAAAAATTCTGCCCGCTGCAGATATTCCTCGGGCAAGCTTCGAATCGCTTCCGCCAACACATCCTGGGCTTTTACTTTCGAATATGTCCCTGCGGTAAGAAACCGCACTTTCTCTGCGCTTGTCCTCTTAGCAGCAGCGGGATGATCCTCGATGCCAAAATGCAAGATTTCCGTCCGCACGCCGTACAATTCCTTAATCACCTGCTGCACATAATGTCCCACGGAAAACACATGGATGTGCGCAGGAAGATTCCTAAAATCCGGCAGTACTGTTTTAAAGTATTCAAAATATTGCCTGCCTTCATGAAGCCACCAAATAACCGGAATATTTGTATATTTTAAAAGATGCACCGCCTCAAACGTCACCAGGGTATTGGCAATCACTATATTAAAATTTTCGACATACTGCCAAAAAGCTTCCGACTGATCCATGAAATGCTCCTGAACCCTAAGCAAAATATTCATCTCTTCCAATTCCTGGCGCAATTCTCCGTCCAGCATGGAAATCACTTCCAACTGATATCCTTGCCTCCAAAGCACCCGGATCATGTCCAGCAGCACAATGGGAGCTCCCGTCCTTGAAAGTTGATGGGTGATGATCAATATTTTCTTCATAGGATGGCGCTCCTTTCTATCTTTATCACATTAGGCAATTGCGAAACTACAATATGATCAAAATTTGATATACAATCACTACGCTTTAATTGAAATATTTTGATCCGCCAAAAACCTGAAATGCTATTCTGCGATTTTCCCTCGCAACAACTCTGTCACATCGGCAAACTGCGCTCTAGAAATATCCTGGTCAATCAACGCAATCTGAAGCTGATCGATCTCTGACAATATCTCCTTCACATAAGGATTTTCCTTATAATTTGGAACTGTTTCTATTACTGTTGTGCACATCTTCTGAAAAATCTCATATTTCAAATCTTCAAAACGCAAAACCAGCATCCTGACGCCGCCAAGATAATAATGGATTAAAAAGTTTAACTCCATTTCAAGATAATAAGTTTCCAACAATCCACGGTTCTTGCACTCCTGCCACAATCGCAAGACCACGTCCAGCATGTCCATATGATATGGCACATTTCTGGTCATAATGGTGGAATCTGAATTTCTAAAGTAATGATACATGATCTCATTGATAAAATAAATTCTATTACCATAGAAATAATTTAATACCCCCCAATAGATATCTTCATATTTGCATTTCTCTAAAAAAAAAACAAATGATTATCATAAATCAAGCTGGAACGGTACATCTTATTTACACACATATGTCCCATGACTCCTGTCACTAAAAATTTCTTGCGCTCTTTTACGCTTGCAACTTCCAGCATATAATCCTGACCTTTTCTCTTTTGCTTCAAGTTCCAGATATCTTCTCTCCCCGCATCCGGAATCCAGCCACAACACGCAATATCGCAATGGTATGTTTTCAGTGCATGGTACATTCTCTCGTAAGTGTCCAACTCTATCCAATCGTCAGAATCCAAAAACGTGACAAAGTCCCCGGTTGCATGAGACAGTGCAATATTTCTCGCCTTTCCCTGCGCCCCATTCTCTTTACAATTTACCAACAAGATATTTTCAGGATACCTGCGCTCCCACCAAGAAAGCTTCTCCCAGGTGCCGTCCATAGAAGCGTCATTGACGCAAATAATCTCAAGCATTTCCATTCCAATTGTCTGAGCAACCACAGAGGCAAGGCAGCGGTCAATATATTTCTCTACGTTATAACAAGGGATTACTACGCTAATTTTTTCTCTCATTCTACCTATGTCACTTTCTTATAAGTTGGAAAGCAAGTCGCATTCGAGCTCCAATGCCCGGGAATGCCAGGTGTGGGACTGTTTTGCTTTGAGATAGCCGCAATCTGCAATTTGCTGCGCCTGCTTTGGGTGATCCAACAACTCCTGCACTCTGCACGGCAGCTTTTGAAGCTCCTGCAGCTCAAAAAATACAAGCTCCCCTTGCCAGGATTTATGATCGAATCCCCTAAATTCTTCCTTCATATAGCCAGAAGTGTCGGTGACAGCCACTGCTCCCTGCAACATGCCGTTAAACACTCTGTCATGCGTGCCATCCTTAAACCAAGTCATCGTGCTTAACACGATCTTGGCATCCTGCATTTTCACGACTACTTCCCGGGCGGGGATCTTGCCTTTGTAGTGCACATTGGGGCGCTGGATCCAGGAACAATTTTGCCAGCCAGCGCCATAAATCTCTATCGGAATGCCATGCTCTGCCAAAACCTGCACCGTTTTCTCACGATAATAAGACACTGCATAGAGATCCACGAAGTGCAAATCGGCAATGACATCCTTTAATTCTGGGTCAGGCAAGGTAACGCCTGCTGCGACCAGTTGCTGCTCCAACGCCTGTTCCGTGGTCATTGAGGGATCTGCGATAAGCTGCTGATACGCCTGACTGCAGACTTTTTTTGCGTCAAACTGCTTATATTTTGATAAATCGGGCATAATATTTTCTGCAAAGCTCCTGGAAAGATTACCTGCGTATAAGACTTCGATGCTCCGCTCGGAAAGAGGCTTCTTGTGATTCGACACTTCTTTTCCCGCATGGGGCAGGTAGCCGATCACCGGAATTGCAGGATAAAAACGCTCAAGATAGCGCATATGGTTGCGGTCTGTGCAAAGCACCACTGCGTTAGCCGGCGCATGGTCCAGAGCCTCCTTGTAACAGAACGGGTGGTCCATGAGAATATTGACACATGGAATTCCAAGCTCCTCCCAGATATTTTTTCCAGGATGCAGCTCCATATTAAATCCCAGGTTATTAAAGGTAATTACCGCTTTCACAGGCTTTGCCGCAAATTCTGCCAACGCTTGCAATCCCTGCGCCATATTGCCAACGTCAAAAACCATGGTCTCATATCCCATGCACTCAAATTCTCTCTTCAACTCAAACGTAAACAAGTCGAGCGTGTCGTATACGCCTGAAAAAAACACTAATCTCTTCAAAATCATCCTCTTTCCAGCCCTTCACAGTCCCCGTCTCTGCCTGCCTCTTTATAGATTTTATAAAGTGCCTCAAGCACTAGCGATGGGTCGGCCACTTTCCCTGGCTCGGCATTGATTAGCATAACTTTTGCCATTACCCAAGACACATTTTTATCAAGAATATATTTCTTATCTTCGAGCGTCGCTTCTCCTTGCGAAAAACGGGACAGGCATTTTGTGACTTGCCGATAGTGGCTGATCCATTGATTCAGATCCCAGGAAAGACCTGTAAGACCCGTAATCTCCCGCTGCCGCTCCTCCTCAGCGATATATAAAAGCTGCTCGATCACCGGAATCTCTCCTTTGATGTCCGATAATTCCAGCCGTACATCTGGGCGTACTTTTAAATACTCATAAAACATCTGCCTTGCCTGCGTAACTTGCCGCATCTTCACCAACTGGGTCATGGCAAGCTTAAACTCTACCGTTTCTGCTTTCTCAGACGTAATCCCCACTGTTCCCTGATAGAGCTTCAATCCGTTTTTCTCCGCCCATATTTTCACCATCTGTTCTGATAAGAAGCCGAACACCCGCTGGTTATACAAGTCATAGGATTCCACATGAATACGCTTTTCCACCTCGAAAAGAATATCAAACAGCCACTGTGCATATTCCTGGAACAATTTTCGGGAGGTCGCCATCAGATTGCCATAATAATAAGTATCACCTGCCATGGCTTTTTGAAAATAGGGCGCATATTCTGGATATTTCTCTTCGATCACCTCTCCTACAGTCAGCAAATCTGCGGCGTTATGAGCTTCCCCAAAATATTCCAGATAGCTGGCGTCCGCCTGTACCTGGTTCGATACGATCATGTCATAGTCTTTTAAAATATCCTCGTATTCTTGCTGGTTAAAAAGCTGTCTTTGCTGATTTAAAAAGAAACGGCGATAATGGCAGACGCCAATGACGTCTGCCTCTTTTTCATTCTTCCACACCCAATAGACGCCGGTAAGCTCCCCGTAATAATTGTTCCATCTGGAAATGGAATCTCCCGTATCGTCTCCCAAGTAGCCCAGGTCTTGTGCATTGGCTTTACCGACATGGAGCGGCACATAGATTGCGTCCTCTGGTTCCTGAAATTTCTTATGGGTCATCGTAAAAATTTTTATCTTCATGGCTTCCTCCAGCTCTCTGAACGCAAGATTATCCTGATCTCTTTCTTAATATTTTAGTGGAAAAGGCAAAATAAAGCAACAATTTCCTGCATTTTCTTCTTATTTCCATTCGCATTACCCCTTATCACAAACATTTCGTTCCTAAAGACAAAGCAAGGACATGCTCCGCTGCATAGCGCAATAATAGTAAATTTACTGCGGGTCACCCCGCCGTTCTGTTAGCGCTTCTCCCCGCAGCAAACGAACCACCTGACGAAATTCCTCCCTGGAAATCTCTTGGTCAATGAGGGCAATCTGAAGCTGCTGCAGCTCATCAAGCACCTGAGCAAGATACGGATTGGACTTGTACGCAGGCACTGTCTTTTGCACGACTTGACAAATTTGCCGGTATTCCTGATATTTCAGATCCGTATAGCGCAAGGCAAGCACTTTCAGTCCGCCAAGATAATAAAAAATCAGAAAATTCAATTCCATCTCCCTAGGATAGAGCCTAAGCGCCCCTCTTTTGCAGCTTTCCTCCCACATCAGCATCGTCGTTTCAAAAATATCCATATGATAAGGCTGATCCATTTTCAACACAATGGAGTCTGGGTTGATAAAATAATGATACAATATCTCATTCAAAAAATACACCCGCTCTGCATGAAGCTGCGTCAACACGCCCCAATAGACGTCTTCATATGCGCGTCCCTCTGGAAAATGAAGCTGATGCCGGTCAATGAACTGTCTGTCAAACAACTTATTCGTACAGCCATTATCCATGATTGCCGTGACCATGAACTTTTTATGTTCCTCTTCCTGTGTCAGCTCCAGATAAAAATCACCTTTCTCCCGGCGGTTTCTGGCTTCCCAGATATTTCCCGTGCCAGGATCTCGCACATACTGAAACTGCACAATCTCACATTGATAGCGGCGGATCAGCTGATACAGCTTCTCATAGGCGTCCAGTTCCATCCAGTCATCGGCATCCAAAAAAGCAATATACGCCCCGCCAGCATGCGCCAGCCCGATATTCCTGGCTTTCCCCAGCTTTCCGTTCTCCTTGCAGTCCACCAGCAGAATTTGATTCGGATATTGTCTCTCCCAAAAGCAAAGTTTCTCCCATGTCTGGTCCGTAGAAGCGTCGTTGACGCAGACAATCTCTAACTTCTCCAGCCCAATGGTCTGACTGACTACGGATGTAAGACAGCGGTCGATGTACTGTTCTGCATTATAACACGGGATAATCACGCTTATTTTTTCTTCCATAATTCTTATTCTCCATCACATCATAGCTACACCTGTTCTTGAAATTTTAACATCTTATTTTGCTCTCCCCTTATTAACAAATCATCAGACATGCTTTGCTCAATCTTGAGAGGGCACGAGCGCATACAAATTGATAGCAGACGCAATGCATCGCTGAAAACGGATATAAAATTTATAGTTTGGATTATGTTTCCTAATCTCATGGATGATATTTACAAATCCTATTTCATCAAACCCAATTGAAATAGCTAGCTTTGGCTGAGATGTCTTTAGTATCTTTGCAGCCCCGCGCAAAGCCTCGACTACGCCTGTACCATAATTAAATCTTAATAGCGTCGGATTTGACAATTGCGGAGATTCCTCTAACAATTCGTCCAATGAAATACATGCAAGCTGATTGCTTCCAGTCTCATCTTCCATAGCGCATTTGACGCATAGTTTATGCCCAATGTCTGTTACGAATGCATGATATCCTTTTTCACTCCATGCTCCATAGTTAAAAGTGAAAATTCTATTTTGTCTGCCAAACGATAGATCAAGCGTTTGAAAACTTTCTTTATCTGGTTCCAATGCAACGACCTGATGGTATTTTCCTTTTGACACGGTTATAAATTCTTGGATCAAATTTCCAGTATATGCTCCAATATCCCAGAAACTTTCATTTTCGGTAATCGACCAAACGGGATTTACAAAACACGTCATTTTTTCCTTGAATACTTCAAAAATATATTGCATGTCGCCTGAAATTTTTGTGTTTAAAAACGCAACGAGGCATTTTCTTGAATACATGTCTTCCAGCAAATCAAATATCTGTTGATATTTATCCATGTGAGTTGCAACCGTATCTGCATCAAAGAGTTTAATATCATAAGAATGAAAAAAATATATCTTGTGTATTTTTTCATTTTTCTTTAAGCTCTCTATCCTTTCAGGGTCTGGCGCATGTGCTATGATAACGCTGTATGTATCATATTTGTTGTTGATTTCATCCCACCCGTAAATATTTTCTGTTTCATGACTTCCATTATTCCAACCATCGACACAGACAGCGCCATAATGTATGTCGTGTTTCCTTAAGGCGTCCATAACCAGCTCTGCCATCAGACCTGCCCCAAAAACAACTAAAGGATCTTTACATTCTTTTAGTTCCCCTATCGTATCAACGGCTCCGACCCTGCTAAAATCTAATAATATTTTATCATTCATCGTTTCCTCCATTCTGTGCTCTTTACAGCACAAACAGATAATTCGTGAAAAAGTTAACAAATGTTACACCCTTCGTCACCTATCATTTAGATGTCTTTCAGGTTTTGCTGTGATCATTTTCTTTTTTGAGAGTTCTGATTGTCGAAATAATAACGATAAACATTATAAACGCCAATGGCAGTCCAGTCAAGATTGCTAAAACCTGTACCACGCTGAAACCGCCTACTTTAAGCAGAACAACTGTAACTGCGCAGATAACTGCTGCCCAGAGCACCCGGACGCTTCTCGACGCCATAAGATGGGCGCCATCCCCTTTCGTCGTCATTTCTGCAGCCACAAATGAACTTGAATCAACCGTAGTCGCCATAAATATCAGGCATATGATACCCAATGCGACCATCATTATTCTGGGAAAAGGCATTGTTTTCAATATCTCTAGTATTGCGGCAGCCTGTCCCTGTCCGTCTAAAACTGATGCAATGTCTAATTGCCCTGTCATTTGCAGCTTGATACTGTAATTCCCCAATGTCATCATCGCAACCCAGCATCCCAGGCTGCACCATATCATCTGACCAAGCGCAACCTGCTTTAAGGTTCTTCCTTTTGAAATCCGTGCATTAAATATACCCATAAGGGGCATATATACAATTAGCCAAGCCCAGTACCATATGGTCCATTTTTGAACGAACACTCCATCGCCATATGGATCTGTATATGTAGCCATTCGCACAAAATTCTGGATATATAGTCCAATCGTATTGATTTCTGCCTGAAATATATAGAAAACACCAGTTAGGATCCCTACAATCCCCATAAAGACAAACGCCGATATTGCGTTGATATTGCTCAGATTTTTTATTCCTTTATGGATGCCAAGATAGACGCTTGTTCCAAATATAGCCATCCAAATAATCAAAATCAATATTTGTATCATTTGCTCATATTGTTGGGGAATTCCCCATATTTCCTGTATGATGGCTGTTAACAGGGGCATTCCCAGCCCCATTGACGTGGTCGGAGCCATTACGACGCCAAATAGTGAAACAAGGTCTATCACATAGCTACCGATTTTTGTGCGATTCTTTTTGCTTATTCCATCGTATGCAAGACTCATCTGCACATTGCGCTGTTTGCGATTATAAATGCCATATGCGATCGCTATGGATGCTGGCACATACAATGACCATGCATTAACGCCCCAATGATAGTGTGAATACATTTGGGCATATTCATAGGTCTCCACGGCATATGCGTTGCCATGCATGGGTATATTCAAAGCCACATAATAAATTGGTTCAATGAACCCAAATACAATAAGCCCAGCGCTGCAACTTGTAGTAAACATCATAGCTATCCATGAAAACGTACGATATTCCGGCTGAGCGTCCGCCCCGCCAATCCGAACATTTTTATATGGTCCTAAGATAATCCATACGGAAAAAAGCAAAGCGCTTAAATTTGCCAATATAAAAATCCAGCCAAAGGATCCCGCACATGCGGAATATAAACGATCTACCATTAAGCGTACATCCTCTAAGTAAACTACCACAACGGACAATACCAAAGCAATGATAATTACTGCAGGCAGAAACCGCTTAAAATCTAATTTAGATTTCATTTTTCTCACACAGTCCTTTCTGATAGATATCTTTTAAATAACTAAAATTATCATAATGGATGACGACATCCTCGCCCTCCGTATTTAAAATATGTACTGTTTGATTAATTTTTTCGATTATGCGGCACATTTGATCACAATTATCAGCGGTAAACATAATATTTCCAAGCGAGCGGTAAAGCGTAATGCAATCTCCAACTTGAGCTAAAGATTCTACAAGCTGAATCTCAGGCCAACTGGCAACCTCATCAAATCCTTGTATATCTGCAATCGTGCCATCTTTATTCGTCCATAACATGTACCCTACGCCACATTTTACAAATGCATGCGCTTGATTTTGGGGAAGTTCTTCAGGCTTGTTCTTTTTACCGAAAGCATAGTCGACAAGCCAAGACACAGAGTCAAAATCACAGATCTTGCGATGTGGAATAAACATCATGTCCCCGTCTAGCCGGTATCCCATTTCCAGTATGTAAAACTTCCCATCCTCATCCAACATAAATTGAACCCATCCAACGCCTTCCCTACATCCTATTTTCTGCAAAACTTTCACGACATATGGATTTATTTCTGTTACATAACGTTCCACATTGTCAGAAACGGTAGTTGTTATAGAATAACAATTCCGAGGTTCCCCAGGCTGGGAATGCATTGCATTCAACGCAACAAGTGAAACCTTGCCTTCCGCCATGGCATAGTATGCATACCATTCTTTCCCATGCAACATTTTTTCTACAATGATTTTATCACTCTTTGATACTGATTTTGCATAATGATATGCTTTCACTAACTCCTCATCATTATAACAAAAGCTAATGCCTCTATTTCCGCTCATATCGACAGGTTTAACGACGACTGGGTAGACAACTTTTTCCAATTCCTCCGAGGTCAATGCATCGGATAAGAAATAATCGGCGGCCACTGGAACCCCCAGCTCTTTACAAAGCTTTTTAAATTTTTCTTTATCTCTGGAATAACTCCACGCCTCCTCATTGCAGTAGCATGGGAGGCCCAGGCGTTTACAGAGCTTCATGCACATCTCAAGATTAAATTCGCTGATGCCGCATATAACGGCATTGACATGTTGTGTTCGGCATTTTTCCTCCAATAAGTCTAATTCGGCGGTATTTATCATCCAATACTCGTCTGCCTCTAATTTTGCAATTGATTTTTCAGGTTCCAGATAGTCTGTAACAATTGTGTATGCTCCTTTTGCTTTTGCATAACGAATCATTTCAATACTTCCGTAACTTGTGCCCAGCATTAACATTTTTTTCATTTCTGTCCAGTCTCCATTCCATAATCTTTCTACAATAATTCATCCAAGGTATGAAAAACGTAATCCATATCACTGACGTCATACCTCTGATCTACCGGCATAGGCAGCAGGTTTGATGCAAAATCATACTCAAATTCTGATTCTTTGCACATCTTACATACATTTGGCCATAATATAGGAATATATATTTTCCTTTTCCTGAGTTCCTCTCGAATTATGCTGCCATTTTTGATATAAAGAGGATAAGTAAAAGCGCCATATGGCATCTTCAAATCTAATTTATTTATTTTTATGAGATTATCATGTAGATATTTAAAATTCCTTGTTCTGGCTTCTGCAATTCCATTATAATCCAGACCTCTCAAAAGATTTTGTGTCAATCCAGACATTAATTGTAATGGCTCTGTTTGAAGAAGACTGTTGTTTTCCACATATTCATTATAAAATTCATTTGCGCTTTTTTCAAACCTTCCATGTAAAAAACGCATTTTATCATAAGAATATCCTTTCTTCAATGAGAGGCGATCCGCATCTGTATAAAGATATGCGCCGTCAGGAACACCAAAAAACTTTCTACATGTATATATAGTATCAATTCCCTGAACACGTGGTTGATAAAATGCTTGTGCAGAATCAACAATGATTTTCCCATACTGTTCTTTATACAAAGCGATCTCTTCATTGTTTAACTGACCATAGTAATTAATGAGATATAGCCATTCATCAGCAGCAAGCTCCCTTTCTAAGATGGGTCTCAAATTTTTATCTATGTGGTAGTAAGAAATCTCTACAGACTCCTTTTTACAAGAATCAAAGATCGAACAACAGCAATAGCGAGGTAGGCATATTTTTTTTATCCGCCTTGCCCGAATCAAATAAATAAGTGCATTTCTCCCACAATTTAGTGCAACTGCATCTTCATGATATTCTTTCCCAGTATATGTATCTAACTCTATATAGCCTCCAATTTCCTTCATACGACAATATCCTATCCTGCACAATCCTAGACATTTTTATTTACAATACGCTCCACCATGCAGGCAGTCGCGGCGTCTCCCGTAACATTTATCAAAGTCCTTCCCATATCCAATATCCTGTCTATTCCTGCAACCAGGGCGATGCCGTCTACCGGAAGTCCTACGGAAAGCAGTACCATGCTCAATACGATCATGCCCGCCCCTGGCACTCCCGAAGCTCCTATAGACGCCAGAGTTCCCGTCAAAATAACCATCAGCATGCTCGTAACCGTCAGGTCAACACCATATGCCTGCGCAATAAATAACGCAACAATTCCTTGATATAGCGCATTTCCGTCCATGTTCACCGTAGAACCTAATGGCAAGACAAAGCTGCTTACCTCTTTAGATACCTTTAAATTTTCTTGGATACATTTTAAGGAAACAGGCAATGCGGCGGCGGAACTGCAAGTTGTAAAAGCAACGATCTGCGCTTGAAACATTGCGCTGAGAAATTTTTTGACAGACATTTTGCATCCTGCTTTGAGAATTCCGAAATATACAATACAGATATGCATGATCGTCGCTAGATAAAATACAAGTATCAGTTTTAAAAGAGGAAGAAGCACTTTTGCACCATTGTTCGCAACTGCCGGCACCATTAATCCAACAATGCCCGCTGGCGTGAGGTACATAACCCCTTTTGTGATAATGCTCATTATTTCAAAAACGGAGTCGACGATATTTCTAAGCGGCTCCCCCTTATCTCCAGCAATTACGATCCCTATCCCCAAAATAATAGAGAAGAATATGATCTGAAGCATGTTTCCATTCACAAATGATGCGAACGGATTACTCGGAACAATGCCGATAATTGTATCTATTATATTTGGAAACCCACTCACTTCATAGGATTCTGATATAAGCGCAATGCCTGTTCCAGGTTGAAAAACGAGGGACAGGCACAAACCAATAACAACTGCAACTGCTGTTGTCGTCATAAATATAGCTATCGTAGACACTCCTATTTTTCCGAGCTTTTTGAGGTTGTCCATACTGGATACGCCCAATACCAACGAGGTAAACACTAACGGCAGCATAATCATTTTAATAAGGTTGACATATATCGTACCTAAAACAGAAATTTTTTCTGTTAAATCTATATGATTCTGTAGCAAAAGGCCGCAAATAATGCTTAGGAATAATGCAACTACGACACTTATTGTCATTTTATTTGTTTTCATTTTTTTCCTCCATCAATTCTACTCTAATATAATTGTCAATGGCGTCTATTACATGCTCCATTTGCTGCCTGGATTGAAATTTAATAATCGCTACCCCGACAACGCCAGAGCTGTTTTTATAATCAAATACCTTGTCCCCTTTCTTTTTATGTATCCATAAAAATTCTATTTGCTCTTTTATTTCTTCAGAAATGTATACATTTTGAAAAATTCCATCGCCGTGCGAACCAATAATGTATTGAAAGCAATATTGTGCAGATGTTCTTTGGTAATCTGTTGTACGGAATTCACCCATAGCCAGTTGCAATGATGCGGATATTTCGTCAAAACCCGTAGCTGTCTGCATTAATTCAGGAATATAATTACCCCCGGTCCTGGGACCTATCTCAATAATGTAAATTTTTCCGTCTAAAGAAATTCGTAGCTCGATATTTATGCCGCCCGTCTGAAAACCGCATTTTTCAATATGCCTGCTTACCTCTTTCCATGCAGATTCTTTTAATTTTTCGTCCATATTTGCCGGACATGCGCTGCCTATGGGAACACAATCCCGAAATCTTTGTTCTCCAAGTTCCATAAAAATAAGCTTGCCATTTACCACAATTCCATCTCCGTGCAGTTGATGACACGCAGTGTGGATGTATTCCTCAACTATGACTTTTCCTGTTCTCGAAAATCCTATGGCATAATCGAAAGCTCGTTCTAAATCCCGTCGGTCATTGACAACCGTGATTCCTTTGCTTCCAGAAGAATCTACTGGTTTCACAATGCACGGCAATGCAAAATCTGTCAGATTCTTGATATCTGTTTTTTGTAAGCAACATGCAAACGCGGGATGATTGATCTGATTCTCCTTTTGAAATTCCCGGAACTTGTCCTTTCTTGCAAATATCTGCGTTGCCAAAAAGCCACCGCCGTCTAATTGAAGCTTTTCCGCTACATACGCTGCTGTGATTGCCCCAGGATCTGATCCGTATGCGATAATGCCGTCAATGCCTATTTCCTCGCATTTAACAAGCACTTTTTCACAGTCTGTCGTGCTCACATTGATATATTCCTGTGAATATTTATGCCCAGGATTTTCTGGAAGATAATCGCAGGTAATAACATAATAGCCTAATTCTCTCGCTCTATTTATTGCTGGCACCTGTGAATAGGCGCCTCCCAAGATCAAAAGTTTTTTCATTCTATGCAACCTTTCTAAATTATTTATCTTCTTTTAACATGACTTTTCTATAAATTATTTAACATTTCAAAAATTTCCCGTCTTCCTAATTGATATTTTTCCTGCATAATCTTTTTATTCACTGGGTCAGCCAATAACTCATATAAGTAAAACATACCTGCAAGCCTGTAACTTTGTTCGGATGCTTTTAGTAAGACCAATGCTTTTTCACATAAAATTTCTCTTGCTTCTTTCACATTCGGATCCATCAATTCATCCCCAAAGACCTTTAAAAAAAGTGCATTATCCATTTGCTTCATGATTTCCAGCCAACAATAGCTCTCTTCGAAATACTCATTTTTTAATCTTCTGTCGGTCATTTTACTATCATTTAAATTATGCCACCTATAATTTAACAAATCCTTTTCTATTAAATGAATATCATGGTCAAGCGCTACATGCAGCCACATAATATAATCCGGTATGATGCTGAAATTTGACGCATGGCTTATCACGCGCATGTGAAGCTCTTTTTTAATCATTACCGAGGAATATGAAAGGGCATTGCCATGGTGGAAAAAAAAGTTTATCCACTCAGCTGAAACTCTGTTTTCATTTGTAAATATTTGTATATCTATTTCTTCCTCATTATCATTTACACTTCTGACGCTTGTAAAACATGCGCCGCATTCAGGATGCGTCTCCATATATAGCACTTGTTTTTCTATTTTAGCCGGTTCCCAATAATCGTCTGAATCAAGCACGCAGATATATTTGCCATTTGCAATGGACAGCAAAAATGGTATGCGCCCAAAGCCATTTTCTTTAAACAAATGTATTTGATCTATTTGAGCTTCATATTTCAGCACCTCATCTGCTGACTTGTCTGTTGAGAAGTCGTCGGCTACTAAAAATTCTATATTTTCATAGCTTTGGCTCAATACGCTTTCAATCGCCCGCGATACATATTTTTCATGGTTATAGACGCTCATGATGACGCTTACCAATGGTTTTTCCATATTGTAATCATATCTGTCAGCGGCTTTCATTGAGATGATATCATCGATCTTATTTTGGGTTTTTGTCAGGATATACAGCACGGCTTGTCCTATAAAAGCATCCTCCGAATATGAATCCTGCTCATATTTATGCAAAGCGCATCCTTTGCTTGTAAGTTTCTTTATGAACTCCATATTCAAGAAATCATCTTCGCCATCATTATTTTCAGATGCAACGGAACACGCAGTTGAAAACAAACACAAACCGTCAGCCTTCAATATGCGAATCAGCTCATTTGCCAAGGGTTCTTTGGCCCTTTCATAGAGCAAGGGAAGCGAACATAAGACAAGGTCATAGTCTTCACTTGGCAACTCTGAGATTTGTGAGATATCAGGAACCACCATACTATTTGCTTCAATATTTACTGACTGATATGTAACCGTAGGACATTCAGCATTGATCCAATGCGCTATGGCTCTATCCTGTGCAAGTTGAAGCACCTTGACAGGCTTATTCCCTCTGTCCAGACTTATCTTTTTCAAAAAGCAGATGATGCTCCTATCCCTGTCATTGCCCATGCAGTTCGGACATAAGCTTTCTTTTTCATTATAAAATTCTGGTTCGGCGTTTGGAATGCCGTGCATTTCTAAGAATTGCTGGGAATATGGAACGAAGAATACATGATCCTGGCAACATAAACACTTCTTTTGTGCTGTATATTCGTTGGCTTCAAGAATATTTTTCACAACTTTCGTTACGATCTCTATATAATTGCATGCATTTTCAACATCATCTGTCCAGGATATGTTTTGATGATTCAGATGTCGTATCAAAGAATAGCTCTCCATATCTGCGAATGCTTTTACAACTTCTAAAATAGAATTTCCAATAGATTTGAGAAGTTCAGCATTTTCGATGATCCATGTCATTTTTAACGTCTCTTCCATTAGATTTATATCTTCCAAAAAGACGACAATATTTTTGCAATGTTGTAAAAAAACGCGTTGACGTTCCCCTGTTTTGTCAAACATATGTAATCTCCTTTGTGCTAATGATAGTACTGAAAGCTAATATCTTATAACAATCTTTTCCCCTGCAGTTTTAAGATGATTTCACAAATATGATCAACCTCTTCGACTGCAAGATCTGAGTAAATTGGAAGCGTAAGGATATGATTCGATAGATGAAGCGCATTCGGCGTTTCTGATACATCAAATCTTCTGCGATAGCATTCCAATGAATTGGCAATGGGATAAAAATACTTTCTTGCCTCTATGCCTTCTTGCGCAAGCGCATCAAACACTTCATTTCTAGTTGCGCCAAATTCACTTTCAAATACTGCCGGGAAGTATGCGTAATTATATAGGACATTTGGATCTTCCTGTCTTAATTTTATGCCCTTGACCCCCTCTAGATGGCTTTTGTATCTGTGGTCTATATGCTTTCTTTTTTCAATTTCTTGTTCAATATGCCTCAGATTGCAAATTCCCATAGCAGCAGAAAATTCATTCATTTTAGCATTTGCGCCGATATACAGAACAGACTCCGGACCGTCGATGCCAAAATTTTTCAGGTATTCGAGACGTTTCCCCAATTCAGGCTCTCTATAACAAACGGCGCCCCCCTCTATAGAATGAAATACTTTTGTAGCATGAAAGCTAAAGCATGACGCATTACCGTAGGAGCCGACCCCTTTGCCTTTATAAGTTTCACCAAAACTGTGACACGCATCGTATATAACTTTAAGATCGTATTTGCTTGCTATTTTTTCTATCTCTTCTATGTTACAAACATTTCCATAAACATGCACCGGAAGAATGGCGGAGGTATCGTCTGTGATCAGGCTTTCTATTTTTTCCACATCCATGGTATATGTATCTGGATCTATATCACAAAATATAGGGGTTAACCCACTACGGACGATCGCATGCGTTGTAGAGACAAATGTATATGGCGTCGTAATAACTTCCCCTTGCAGCTTCATTGCCTGAAGCGTCAATTCCAAAGACATATGTCCGTTTACCATAAGCTCTATATGGTCTGTCTGCAGATAACTTTTTAACTGTGATTGTAGTAATTGATGCTTTTCTCCCATATTTGTTATCCAATAATTCTCCCATAAATCTTTAATTTCATTGATATATTCATCCATGGGAGGCAAAGATGGACGTGTCACTAAAACATTAGTACTCATTATGCATTTCTTCTTCCTGATTTTTATTAACTGCCATTTACTATTATACACTTTTTAGTAAAATAATCTACTATTTTGGGAAACTTTAATCTCCTCAGTTTTATTTAACAGTTTCAAAATAATAGAAATAATTTGACATTACTTTAAATAAAATTCAAACTATAAGGAATCTTTTCTCTATTTTTATGCAAGATTATATTTAAAAAAAAAATCATACAAGGCAAAAATCATGCAAATCCTCGTGGTTAATTCTACATCAAATACTTATATAATTGTAAATTTTTAACTTCTTTAGGTAAAATTTTTCTTCTATGTTTCTAATTCTCCATCACATATTTGCAAAACGCAGCCAGTTCTATTTTTCCATTGTCCCTCAGAGCTCCGCTATTGCCAAGGTCGTTCCAGATCTGCTCGATAAACTTCCCTTTCCAGTCCTGATAAAACTGCAGCACTCTTTCTGCGGGACGACGATTCTCTTCTGCGATTCGCTCTTCTCTTAGCCTGCCAGCCATTTTCAAAAACACCCCCAGGCCAAACATGCCTGTGTTTTGGGGATCCGTCAGCGCTTCAGCAAAATCTTCCAAGTCTTCCATTGTCATTACTTTCTTTTCCACAATTTCACTATTTTCCTGGCAATATGCAGCTTTCAGAAATTTCCCCAGCCATCCGGCCTGCAGTCTTCTGTCCTCTGCGCTCTCTTGCTGATAACCTGCCAATAATCTCAAGATTACTGCCATGATCTCTTGCTCATATTGATATCTTCCATAGAACTGTGCCATTTCCTGTATCATATGGTTTTCTAATATTTGTTTGATCTGCAACAGACGTTGGAGCAAATTTTTTGAAACGGGATTCATCTCCTTATTGACGCATTTACTGCCATTTGCCAGAGACATCATATTGCCGATTTCATTTTTCAGAATCACTGTCGCACAATATTTCAGCTCATGAAAGGAAAAATGGGCGTCACGTCTATATGCGCTCCGAACGCTCTGCCATTGGTCAGAAAAAATATACTGTTCGCCATCCCAGTAGAACGTGCCTCTGGACTGAGAGGTATTAGCGGTCAGGCCATATACCGATTGATCCAATACCACCATCCGTTGCGCCTCAGACAACACTCTGGTCATTCCGGCACAGTCCCCATATCCAGAATGATAGAAATCAATATTTTGTTGACGCAGAAAATCCACCTGCACATAGTGAAAAAAAGCATTATAAAAGACATGCTCCATCACATAGATGATATTTTCTGCCTGACGTACATTTAGAACTCTCCGCTCACAAGGCGGCATATCCCCGATCTCCCAAAGACTATCCTTTCTCTGTTCGAAATATTTATTCCCTACCCATAAGACGTCTGGCTCATGCTCTGTTGCCGCTTTTTTTACCTTCGCCAAAGCGTCTGGCAACAGAAAATCATCTGCTGCCAGAAATGTCATATACTTGCCGGAAGCCATTTTCAGTAATTGGGATGCTCCTTTCGCCCAACCTACATTTTCATTGTTTTTAAAAATTTTTATCCTATGATCTGTCTCGCTGCTTTGCGTAAGAATTTTCCAGGTGTTCTCCCGGTTGTTGTCACTATTGTCAAGAATCAACAACTCCCAAGAATGCTCCGACTGCTCTCGTACAGAACGAATGGCATATTCCAAAAGCTCTGTCTTATTATACACGCACATCAACACAGAAAAAAATAGCCGTTCCACCATCTGCCCTCTTTCCTCCGTTCATAAAAGCACATGCCTGTGCTCGTCTTTCAGCCCATGCGCATCTATGACCGCTCTATGATCTCTGCCAACTGCCGTGCCCGGCACTGCCAAGTCTGAGTATCTTTGGCGTATGCATAGCCCCTCTCTGCAATGGCTTCTAGCTCGTCAAGGTTCTGCAAATATTGCTTGACCATTTCTGGAAGCTCTTTTAAATGCTCCAAAGAATACAATAACGCCTCCCCGCCGTCTCTAAGCGTACGGTCCACAAAGACGCTTTTGTCTGTCAGGCAAACGCATTTATTGAGCATAGCAGTGTATACCCGGTCATGAACACCAGACTTAAACCAGGGCATGACGTTCAGCACAATCCTGGCGTCCGCCGTCAGAGGAATCGTCCCATCAAAAGGAATCCTGTCATGAATCACCAGGTTTTGCTGCTTACAATCCAAATACTGCCATCCTTCCCCGTAAATATGCACTTTGACGTCCCCGTTGGCAAGCGTACGGATCACTTCTGCCCGGGCTCGGCTGCGCAGCATCCCGTCCATGTCCTGGAACAAGCGTATCGTATCCCGCAGATCAGCTTCTGGCAGAACAAGCCCCCGTTTGTTTAGACACCGTTCCACGCCCTCTTCCAAAGTCAGCCAGGTCTGATTGCAAAGCAACTCAAAACATTCCAGCCAAATCTGGCGCAGCCCTTCTCCCAGGCCCTGGACATGGTAGCTAACGTCATCATCAATCAGATATGCGCCGGTAAACAAAATGTCCATCGAACGTTCCAAAAAGGGAATCTCTGGCTCCTGGCTGCGGATTCCAGCCAAAGGAAAGAAAAAGCTACGGATCTTTCCCGCATAAAACCTCTCAATATATTTCTGATGGCATTCATCTACGCACAAAAATGTCAGCCGCCGGATCGGGAAGATCATCGCTGCATGGTAGTACATCGGATGATCCACGATAAAGTCATAACAATCTGCGTCCAGTTCATTCCAAATGCTCTGCCTTTCGTCTGTGAGCAGATTCATGCCCGCATGGTTAAAAAACAGCGCCGCCGTATTTCCTGGATCTGCAAATGCATAAATTTCTTCTCTGGCCTGCGCTTCTCTTTGCATGTCTGCCAACAATACTTGGTAGCCAGCTTCCTCAAACCCCTCTGCCATCAGCCGCGCAAATGTTCTCAACGAATCTGTTTTTGATTCAAAAATAATTATCTTGTTCATAAGAAACCTTAATCCTTGCATTTTTACTATTTCTGTCGATAGCCGACAAAAAGTCCTCTCATGCCATGCTTGACAGAAACGTTGTAGTAATATTTTCTTTCTGCATGAAGTTGTCACACTAATATAAATTTGTTCAAAAGGCTTACATTGCGAGGCAATGTAAACAAAATGCACAAAAATCATCTTGGAAAGCTAGCTTTCCAGAGTGATTTTTGTGAATTCTGACTTTGCCGCATAAGCGGCAAGACCTTTTGAACAAATTTATATTAGTACGACAGCCCCACGCCTGTTGTTTAAATTGTAACATATTCACATTTCAATAACAATTCTTTTTTCTATCCCCCACAAGGCGCAATGTCTTACATAATACAAAAATAATTCTATTTTCTTTGTCGAATTTATCAACTTAAGATATTTTTGTTTATAATAAGAGGATCAACAAAAGAAAATGAACAGATCGGAGTAACATGACATGTCAAAAAAGAAACTTACCATGATTTTACTTGCATTATCCTTATGTGCAACAGCGATCTCTGGCTGCGGTTCCAAAAAAACGATAACTATTTATTCCTGTGCTGAAGAAAAATGTCTTGAGCTGACACAGAAAATGCTAGATCAAAAATTTCCCGAATATGACATCCGGCAAACTTACATGGATACTGGCAGTCTTGCCGCAAAACTTGCCGCCGAGGGAACCAAGACAGACGCCGATATCTTCCTGGAATTGGAATCTTCTTATCTGGAAAAATGCAACGACAGCCTTGCCACGCTGGATCATATCGATTTCAGTCAGTATACGCCGGACCTTGTATCAGAAAACCATAAGTATGTGCCCGCTATGCGCATGAGCGGCGCCATCGTGGTTGACGCCGCTGCTCTAAAAGAAAAAGGGATTGCCGTCCCTTCCTGTTATGATGACCTGCTAAAGCCAGAATATCAAGGCCTGATCTCGATGCCAAATCCCAAATCCTCCGGCACAGGCTACATCTTCCTGCTTCAGATGGTAAACGACCGCGGCGAAGAGGCAGCATTTGAATACTTTGACAAATTAGCAGAAAATATTTCCGGGCAGGGCTTTACCACCTCCGGTTCCGGGCCTGTCAAAGCGCTTGTCACAAGGGAAGCGGCGATTGCGCTTGGCATGACGTTTCATGCAGCGGAGCTGATTAACGACGGTAATAATTTCCAAATCCTGTTTTTTGATTCCGGAGCCCCCTATACCTCCTATTCTAACGCTGTGGCAAAAGGCAAGGAACAAGATCAAGACGTCATGAAAGTATTTGATTATATCTGCCAGAACGTCAGCAGAGAAGAAAATAAGAACTATGCGCCCGAACCCATTTTTGTGGATAGTGAAATCACCATGGAGAACTTTCCCAAGGACATTCCCTATGCTGATATGAAAGGGATTGGAGACATTGAATTAAAGGAGCGTTTGTTGGACAAATGGAATCATTGAGCGTACATAATATCTCCAAAAAATATAAGCGTCACACTGCCCTGAAAGATATCTCTTTTACGATGGCTCCTGGGGAATTTCTCTCGATCCTCGGCCCTTCGGGTTGCGGAAAGACAACGTTGCTTCGCATATTAATTGGCCTCCTTGCCCCAGATGAGGGCAGGATCCTGCTAAACGGGCAAGATATTACCCATGCCCCTTGCGATCAGCGGAGCATGGGAATCGTATTTCAGAATTATGCTCTTTTTGAACATATGACGGTGTTGAAAAATGTAGAATATGCACTGCGCTTTCACAAAGAATCGAAAGCTCATGCCCGCGAAACTGCCCTCCACATGCTAGAACAGGTCGGCTTATCTGCGCATATCGGCAAATATCCTCGAGAACTTTCTGGCGGACAGCAGCAGCGCGCCGCCATTGCACGCACCCTGGCGCTCTCTCCCTCGATCCTTTTGCTGGATGAGCCTATGAGCGCATTAGACGCTGCAAACCGGCTGTCCTTGCAAGAAGAATTAAAACGGATCCAGCACAAGTCTGGCACTGCCATGATTTATATTACCCACGATCAGGAAGAAGCATTCGCCCTTTCTGACCGGATCATCGTCATGGGCAGCTCCGTCATCCATCAGATCGATACGCCGCAGAACATACTTAAAGACCCGGCGGATGCATATGTTCGGGAATTCGTCTATGACAATCTTAACAAAAAGCTATCGATGCTTGCGAAATTTGAAGACATATTAATTTAACTGCATCCTAAGATCAATTTTAGAAAAAGAGAGGTGTTACCTTTGCTGAAACAGGAACGCAGAACCTTAGACGCAATCCGGACGCTGACTGGCTGCTTCTTCGTTGCAGCCGTCATTCTTCCATTGCTACGGCTGCTGATCCATTTCCATCAGGCAGATATTGCCGCTATCTTTTCAAAACCTATGGTAGCACAATCATTGGCGCATTCTGTGGCTGTTTCCTTGTGCGCCACGATAATTTCTGTGCTCCTTGCCCTGACGGCCGCCTGGTGCATGGCGCGGACTACCATTTGCGGCAAACATATTTTTCATGGCGTTTTATTATTTCCGATGCTGATCCCCTCATTATCTCATGGCATGAGCTTGATCATCCTATGGGGAAGCAACGGCGTTCTGACGCGCTTTCTCGGCGCATCTGAGGGCATTTATGGATTTTGGGGCATTGTGGCTGGCAGCGTAATGTATTCTTTTCCAGTTGCATACCTGATGCTTCTCGACATCCTCCGCTATGAGGATTTTACGCCCTATGAGGAAGCGGCGGTTTTAGGCATTCCACGCTGGCGCAAGTTTACAGCCATCAGCTTTCCCTATCTGCGCAAACCGCTGCTCAATGTGCTGTTTGCAACCTTCACGATGATTGTGACAGATTACGGCGTTGCGCTGATGGTGGGCGGCACATTCAAGACCCTTCCTGTCATCATGTATGAAGAAGTCATCGGACGCCAGGACTTTGTGCAGGGAAGTGTATTTGGCGTGATCCTTCTGATTCCAGCCGTCATTGCTTTTTTTAGCGACCTGCTTTGCAAAAGCAATGCCTCTGAAACGTTCCTGTCCAAGCCCTTTGTAGTCCAAAAATCTCCAAAAGCCAACGCCGCCTCCTATGTGTTTCTTACTCTGACCGCAGTCTGCGCACTGATCCCGATACTGTCCTTTGCCATACTCACCTTCGCAAACCGCTACCCCAGGGACATGAGCTTTACCATGCGCCACATCACGGCGTCGATCCAAAAAGACGTGATGGGATATTTGGGCAACTCTGTGATCATGGCGCTTTGCACGGCGCTGATTGGGACAATCACCGCTTTCTTCTGCGGATATTTTACGGCACGAATGCCTGGGCGCAGTTGTCGTTTTCTACATTTGATGTCCACTCTTTCGCTGGCCGTGCCAGGCATTGTCCTCGGTCTTTCTTATGTGATGTTCTTTAAGTCCACATGGCTTTACGGCACCATGGCAATTTTGGTCTTGGTCAATATCGTACACTTTTTCTCACCGCCCTATCTGATGATCTATCACAGCATGGGCAAAATCAATCCCAATCTGGAAGCTGTGGGAGCATCCTTGGGAATCGGCAGGCTTCGGATGCTGCGCGGCATATTTGTGCCTCAGACTGCTCTGACGCTGTTTGAAATGTTTTCTTATTTCTTTGTAAATTCCATGATGACCATTTCTGCCGTTGCATTTCTTTCCAATGCTGCGACAAAGCCAGTGGCATTGATGATAAATCAGTTTGAGGCTCAGATGATGCTGGAAGCGTCAGCATTCATTTCCCTGCTGATCTGGGGGATAAACCTGGCAATGAAAGCCCTAGCGTCCTGCCTGGCCCACAAAATTAAAGTCAAGGAGCGCCAATGATGACCAAAAAACAATTTGATATTTTAACTCTAATGGTAGAAGAAAAACAGCATCTTACACAGCGAGTCATAGCAACGAAGCAAAATCTCTCTCTTGGGACTGTCAATAAAGTTCTCAATCAACTGACCATGCAAAATCTTGTCTGCAACGGCGATATCACCAGAGAGGGCGTTGCCGCACTGGAACCTTACAAAGTCCTGCGGGCAGTTATTTTTGCCGCCGGATTCGGCTCGCGCCTCGTTCCGATAACTTTAAACACGCCAAAGCCCCTGGTACGCGTCAAGGGGCGCCGCATCATTGACAGCTTGCTCGACGCCATCACTGCGGCTGGCATCTATGAAATTTATCTGATACGGGGATATCTGGCAGAACAGTTTGACCAGCTCCTATGCAAATATCCCACCATTCAATTCATTGAAAATCCTGCATATCAAGACGAAAATAATATTTCCTCTGCCATGCAGGCACGTCACCTGATCCAAAATGCCTATGTATGCGACGCTGACCTGCTGCTTTACAATCCTGCGCTGATTACCAAATACCAGTACCAGACAAATTATATCGGCGTGCCTGTGGAACGGACGGACGACTGGTGCCTGAAAACAAAAAACGGCTTTGTAACGCAGATGTGCATTGGAGGGAGGAACTGCTACCATATGTTCGGTCTCTCTTACTGGAGCGCCGAAGATGGAAAACGCCTGGAGAATCATATCAAAGAAGTTTATGATTCTCCAGGCGGAAAAGAACGGTATTGGGACCAAGTGGCAATAGATTATTATAACAAAGAGTACCAGATCGCCGTACGCCCCTGCTGCTTTTACGATATCGCAGAGATTGATACTTACCGTGAATTGAAAGAAATCGATCCCTCGTACCTGTGATAGAGCTCTAGATGGAAGCTTGCAAGATTATAGCTCGTCAATCAGGGTAATGATATCTTTGATCGGCATAAGCCTGCCATCCGCTTCTTTCGACCTATGAAACGTCAGAATGTCCATGGCGGTTTGATGCATCGCCGGGAAAGCGCTTCGGACCAACTGATTGGCGTAAATCACAATATTCACCCCATGCGAAGACAATTCGTCCTCTGTCACATCGTGGTAAGACGTAGGCACGGCAACCAGCGGCGTAACTTTATCCTGCTCCCTGAATTTGTCGCAAAATTCAAATACCTCGTCTGGCTGCTTTTTCCTGCTGTGAATCATAATCCCGTCTGCTCCAGCCTCCACATAAGCCTTAGCCCGGGTCAATGCGTCGGTTATCCCCTTTTCTAAAATCAAGCTCTCGATCCGGGCGATAATCATAAATTCTTGGGCTCTAAGCACCCGCTTTCCCGCTTTGATCTTAGCGCAGAAATTCTCTATGCTTTCCTGCGTCTGGGAAACCTCGGTGCCAAACAAAGAATTCTTTTTTAAGCCTGTCTTATCTTCAATGATAATGGCGGATACTCCCATTCGTTCCAAAGTTCTTACATTGTATACAAAATGTTCCAGCAATCCCCCAGTATCGCCGTCTAAAATAACCGGCTTCGTAGTGACCTCCATGACCTCGTCCACCGTGCGCAGCCTGGAAGACATATCCACGAGCTCTATATCAGGCTTTCCTCTCACGGTAGAATCACAGAGGCTGGAAATCCACATGGCGTCAAACTGATCCACCGTTCCGCCAGAAGATACCACGGTTTTTTCTGCAATCAGCCCCGTAAGGCCGCTGTGCACTTCCAGAGTCTTTACAATCGGACATAATTGGATTAACTGTCTTAAACGTTTTCTTCGATATTCCGGCATAGCGGCACGCTCCCGCATCAAGGCGTCGATTTTTTTCACTTTCTCATTCTGCGTGTAAGGAATTTCGATTAACTCTCCGCCCCATTTTGCCAATGTGTCAATCACGTTTTGGCGCACAGTGCACATCGGTCCTTTCTGCCAGTCGTCGCCATGAATCACATAGTCCGGCCTGAGCTCCTCTAGGATCCCTTGATACGAAACCTCGTGCTGCACAACGACTTTGGAAACGCCCGCAATCTCCTTAAGCAGTTTTTTTCTTTCCTCCAAGGAAATCAGCGGCACCCTGTCATAGCGCACCATGGCTTCATCACTCAATACTCCTGCAACGACTGTTCCATGCTTCTCTGCTTCCTGAATAATATTTAAATGTCCCTCGTGAATCACATCTGTGCAAAAACAAGCATATACTGTCTTCATTTTATCACCTCATGATATTCCATAAACGCTCTCTTATTCTCGGCAGCAGTCTCTTTCGGCCTCCCCAGATCGTTCCTTGCATCGAGGGACACCTTGATTTCCAAAAATGATAACTGCCTTTCCTGCCTAATCCTGTGCAGCGCCTTTTGCACTCCTTCCATATCATGGACCGTTTCTGCTAACGGATAACCGCTGGTCGCCGCTATCCTGGCATAATCAAGTCCGGCGCACCCTGTCTTCGTCCCCCCTACTGATTCATGCGCATCATTGTTGAGGCATATATGCACCAGATTGCCAGGCTTTTCTTTTCCCAGAAACGCCAGGCTTCCCATATGCATCAGCGCCGCCCCGTCGCCGTCTATGCAATATACCCTTTTATGTGGCTGTTCTATGGCAATTCCATAAGCAATCATCGACGCATGTCCCATGCCGCCTACCGTGAGAAATGCCTGCCTGTGTTCTCCCCTGAGCTTATCGCTCTGTTCATATACTTCACGTGAAATCTTGCCTGTGGTGGAAACTACGACGTCTTCTTCGGAAATCATGGAAAGGATCTTTGCAATCACTTCCTCACGGACAAGCTGCCAGTTGTTTTCCCGTTTATTGATTTTTACCGTCTCAAAAGCCCCTGATTGCACTACCAAGGCGAACTGCCGCCCTTCTTTGAAATGTTCCCTTGCCAGACTGGCCATCTTTTCCCATTGCTCCTCTGTGACATCCGGCTTTACGACCTTATATGGAATCATCATCTGCTCTAATAATGCGCAAGTAATCTCTCCCATAAAGCAATGCTGAGGCTCGTCTTTTTTTCCAGGCATCCCACGCCAACCAATCAGCAGCAGCATGGGGATTCCGTAAACTTTTTCATTTGCCAGTGACGTAATGGGATTCACGGCATTTCCAAGGCCGCTGTTTTGCATGTATACACAGGCAGGCTTCCCGGAACCAAGATAATGACCGATCGCCATTCCCACAGCCGCGCCTTCATTTGCTGTCACAAAATGATGGAAATATGGATCCTCATTGTGATCCATAAAATCACAAAATGGCTTCAGCGCTGAATCAGGAACGCCAATCACCGTGTCTATTCCCATATCTTTTAATTGCTTTGCCACCAAAGAAACTTCCATATTTAAATTACCTTCCCTTTCTCAAAGCTGCGTCTGGCAACTATCTATTTCTCAAGTTCCACGAATCCCTTACATTTTTTAACTCCTCTACCGTATCAATCTCCACAATCTGCCCCTCTTTTACTGGAAACACTTTCATTCTAAGCTCTTGCAGATTTTGATCCACTACTTGATCCCAAAACAACTCCCCATTTTCTTCGTTTTGACATGCCTGCGTGATTTTTTGCGCAAGAAGCTTGGCGTCTTCTTTCTTGAAATAAGAAATTCCAACCATATGATAGACGTCGGTGCCGCCCTTTTTTATTCTGGAGATCCATCCATTTCGCTGCTCAAAAATCCAATCATCCGAATAGCCTGAAACCATTTTCCCAAAATAACCGGAATGATCCAATGCCCGTTCAAATAACCCTGGATCCATTACCAATAAATCTGCTTCACAGATAAAGCAGTCTCCTTTCCCGAGGACATTTCTTGCCGCATACAATGAAAAAATATTATTTTTTGTCTCATACTCGGTATTTTCCAGCAAGGTTAATCCCTGGTATTTTTTTGTCAAATAGGAAAACTGCTCTTTCAGATAACCAACCACCACGTAAATTTCAGATATTCCCCGTGTCTTTAAGCCTGCAATCACCGACTCAATCATCGGTCTTTCGCCTGCTTCTATCAACGGTTTCGGCACTGTTTCCGTTAAAGGGCGCATTCTGTTTCCCAGTCCTGCAGCCATGATAATCCCTATCTCTTTGTCCATCTCATCACTCCCAGCTTATTACTGATACAAAACAGGAATTTGGATCTTATAGTATCTAAGGCCTTCTTCTAAAATAGCGAAAAACTGCTGAATGTCTGACGGCGTTATCGCCCCTAAGGCACAGAGGCGAAACGTATTTTGTTCCGCAATTTTGCCAGGATATATCGTAAATCCCCGCTCATAGCAATAATCATGGATCTGTTCAAAATTCCAATTCTCATCGTCTGGATACTGCACCGCCACCACAAGCCCTGCCTGAAGCTCTCTGCGAATCAAGTCGCGGAACCCCAGCCGCTTTAAGCCTGTATGGATTTCTTCAAACACGCTTAAGTGGCGCTTCCATTTCGCCTCCTCGCCCTCTGCAAAGTATTCATCCAATGCCTGCCGCAATGCATAAATCGTCTGAACTGGCGGCGTAAAGTGCATTTCTCCCTTTTCCTCAAAGAAACGGTACTGCAGATACAAATTGCAATAATAAGAGCGTTTTGGGTATTGCGCTGATTGCTGAATCAACGCTGTATTCCCCACGACAAAAGAAAGTCCTGTCATTGCCATAAGGCCTTTCTGTGCCGACGCCATGCAAAAATCAATCTGATCTTTCTCTATGTCAATGGGCAGCATTCCGTAACTAGCGATGGTATCTGCGACAAAGACTGCCCCATGCTTGTGCGCCAAGGCGCCTATCTCCCTAATAGGATTTAGAATTCCCGTTCCAGTCTCATTATGGGTGGCATATACCAAGGCAATCTCTTGATTGTCTTTTAACGTCTCATCGACAATGGACAAATCAGGCGTCTGATCCACAGGAAATTTAAGCTCTAGCATTGGAAGACCGTAAAACTCACAGATTTCTACCGCCCGTGCGCTATAAGCCCCGTTATTGATGATGAGGATCTTTTTCCCTTCTGGCAGAAGCGAATTGAGACACACATCCATGATCATCGTCCCAGAACCGCAAAACAGCACCGATGTATATTTTTCTAAGTCGCCATGCACCACCTGCACAAGATCTTTTCGTATCTTGTGCATCATTTTCACAAACTCGGTTTCTCTGGGACAAATATCTGGTACAAGCTGCGCCATTTTAACAGTATCCGTGGTGGTCGCAGGACCGGGATTCAACAAGATATTTCTCTTAATCTCCATGACTTCCTCCATTCTGTATATTTTCCTATATTACATTTTTCGACAAAAAGCAAAGAATCTCACTTATGAGATTCTCCGCTTGGAGCCCTCTATCCTCTGACTGCTCCGTCTGATTTTAAAAATTCATATGTAGTCGCAGGAACCATCATTCGTATCTTTTCCCAATTGCCATTCTCCAATTCCTTTCTCACCAAAGAAGCGCTGATTGCCTCCCCTTCCAATTCTTTTCTTGGAATCTCTGAAAACTCGATTCTTCCTTCTTTCGAAAAGCGCTCCCGCATCTGTCGGTTATATTGAGCTGTCACTGGATCAATAGGCTCCTCCCCTGCAAAGCGAATCGTAATTCCAAACTTTGGAGCTATGTATGATGAAAAAATATTCAAGTCCAAAGAAGCATCCATCATTACTTGACGATTTTCTTCTACCACAAATATTATAAGCTTTTGAACTTTTTTTGCAGATTCCTCAATCAGATATCTATGTCCCAGGGTAAATGGATTACAGTTCATAACAATTGCTCCAATACGTCTACTATTGCCCAAAAATTCTAGTATATGATAGACTTCATTCAACTTATCAACATACTTCACGACCTCTGTTTCATAATCTGCAATTTTATCCTTTGGGGAGACGGCGCTCAAACAATTTTCTGCAAGATATTCATCACGCACATTTTGGCTCCGCCGTATATAGGGCAAAATCAACTTTTCACTTATCTCTTTGGCAATCTTTTCATTTCCTCTGGCATTTGTATGAATCGGAACATTATAAAACCAGGGCTCCCTTTCTCTTTGTGCAAATAACGCATCTAACTTTAAGTCTGGTTTTTCTCCTATCTGTTGTCCCCAGCTAATGTCCTCTCCAATACAAATGACAACGTCTTTTTTCCGTACAGGAAGCGAAGTAATTGCTTTTTGCAGCGTATCCAATTCATAAAATAACTTACGCTGCAAACGCCATACTCTTCCATTCCCTGCTCTTTCAGATACCCGTCGATACAGCAGCATAAATAATCATGATACAGCACGCCGAATCCCTCCACGATACATGGTCCTAAAAGCCAGACGGTATTTTTTCCTTTGGAACTTCTGATGATTCTCACGCCCCCATAATACTCTGTCAGACCAGGGATCAGATGATCGCTCTCCCATTCTTTCTTCTTATAATATTCTTCTGGCTCCATGCCGTTGACTCTGACAAAAAACTGCTTCTGCATGCTGTCTGTCAGTTCTCTTCCATCCGCTCCACCCACAAACCTAGTCATGTAATCTTCCTCATCGGTCCTGTAAGAAAGTTCTGAATAAATAGGAAAGCGACAGATAAAAAAATTGTCCCATTCTTTCTGCATCTTCTTTTCCAACAGCCGAACTTCTTTTCTCATCAATGCGATTAAAAAGCCAAAACTAAGAGTCAGGTCACATTTTTCTCTACTTTGGGGGAACATTTCCGTTCCTTCTGCATAGAGCCGCATAATCGTGCTGTCCATATGCGTCTGCACGCTATCCACTTTTCTAGAAAACAGCTTCCACTTTTCCCCATGTAAAACCACGTCAATGCCTTTAAGTTCTAAAATTTCCGCTAAATAATAAGAAAACTCATTCATGTCGTAGATTTCCACAGATTCGATGCCCGGAAATGTTTCTTGCCACTTTAGCAGCTGCGGGCTAGACGATAATATTTTCAAGATTTGTCCGATATACTGATAGCTTTCTTTCTGGGGATAGCTGTCATAACAAAAGTACGATAATTCATTGTTTTGATTATAGACTGGCACATATTTTAAATTAGGATGTTTACGAAATATTTCTTTTGCCTGATCCCACATATCCGCCCCTGCAGTAACATATTCGTTAACTATGCACTGCTTCCAGTTATCTACTCCTACGGATATAATGCTTTGATATGTTAGATATCCTTTTGCCTTTCCCCTGTCAGTAACCATTAACACATTGCTGGCATATTCCTTAAAATAGTCGCATAAGAATTGCGAAGACAACTCGCATTGTTCTGCAATCCATACATTTTTATCACATAACCGTATCATATCCGTTCCTCCTATCTATGCATAAACTCATAAATCTGCATCTTCGTTAATGCACAAATACTCTTTGGATCGTTGATCCACCCTTTTGACCAGTCAACGGTTCTCTCTATGCTTTCTTCTATACCCCAGGTGCTTTTCCAGCCTAATCTGCTCTTTATTTTCGAACAGTCCAGGCGCAGAAAACTTGACTCATGCAGCGGATGACTCTCCTTACACACTTCCCACTCCTGACCTTGCTGCCATTTGCTGCAGAACATGCTGACCAGTTCGCCAGTAGAAACACAGGAGTCCTCCTCTGGTCCCACATTGTATTCTCCCTGCAGGCAAAGATCTTGACATTGTTTTTCGATCAACAAAAGATAGGCAGACAAGGCGTCCAATACATGCTGATATGGCCTGACGGAATAAGGATTGCGCACCTTGATCTTTTGGCCTCTTCTTGCTGCCCTGACACAATCTGGAATAATCCGGTCCGCCGCAAAATCTCCGCCTCCTATGACATTTCCCGCCCTCGCAGTGGAAATAGCTATGCCGCTTCCGTCAAAAAAAGATTTCCGATAGCTCTGGGTCACTAATTCCGAACAAGATTTGGAGTTCGAATAAGGATCAAAGCCATTTAGCGTATCATGCTCCCGATACCCCCAGCACCACTCTTTATTTTCATAGACTTTATCGGTAGTCACATTCAACACAGATTTCACGCTGCCGCAATGTCTAACGCTTTCTAATACATTCACGGTTCCCATCACATTGATGTCAAAAGTCTCTCTGGCGCGGGCATATGACTCTCTGACGATCGGCTGCGCCGCAAGATGAATTACAATCTCCGGCTGCTTGTTTTGCATAGTGTCTGCCAGCATTTCGTAATCCCGTACATCTCCTGTCACCGTTTCTACATTCTGATGCAGCTTTAATATATCGTAGAGATTTTCCTGCGTGGGCGGTTCCAGGGAATACCCGTGCACCTTTGCCCCTGCATCAAGCAGCATTTGGCACAGCCAGGAACCTTTAAACCCTGTATTGCCAGTGATCAGTACTTTCTTTCCTTTATAAAAAGCATTGCTCATCATGATGTCGTCTCCTTCCATGGCGCCTGTTTGCTGCTCCATAACCCCTCCAGATAGTCCCTGTCATGTATATTATCCATGGGAGACCAAAACCCATGATGACGGTACGCTGACATCTGTCCTTCCTTTGCCAGCTTTTCAAAGGGTTCCGCTTCCAACATGCTGCCACCATCTCCCAAATACCGGAAAATCTCCGGTTCCATGACCATAAATCCGATATTTACCCAGGACTGATCCTCACGCGCTTTCTCTTTAAACCCTTCCACTGTGTTTTTGTTTTCATTTAATTTTAGCGCCCCAAACCTTCCCTCCGGCCGGGTAGTGGAAATTGTCAAAATCCTGCCTTCCTCTTTATGGAAAGCAAGCAATGCGTTCAAATCGATGTCTGCAACCCCGTCTCCGTAAGTCAGCATAAAAGGCTCCCCTTGTAAAAAATCCCTGACTTTCAAGAGCCTGCCAGCCGTCAACGTGTTTAATCCTGTATGCACCAGCGTTACTCTCCAGCTTTCCGCCCGATTATCACAAAAAGATAGGCTTTCTCTTTCAAGATCCACTGCCATGTCATTACATCGCACATTATAATTGACAAAATATTCATTTATCATATGTCCCTTATATCCACAGCACACGATAAACTCTGTTATGCCGTATCTTTCATAAATTTTCATAATATGCCACAATATGGGCTTTCTGCCAATCTCTACCATGGGCTTGGGCTTACTGCGGGATTCTTCACTGATTCTCGTTCCTTTTCCGCCTGCCAGTATCACAGCTTTCATCTTTTTCATACCTTTCGCTCTATAAATTCTTTACCCCCCGTGCCCATTGATATTTGGGCTTCCATCCAGGCAAGACCGTTCCGATTCCCGAGGGATCCATAATCTCCCTGTCCCTGTAGGCACGGCCTCCCCAATTAATATCGAGATGTTTTCCCTGAATCCTCAGGAATTCCTCCACCAGTTCCCGCAAAGATACTGGCTCCTGATCACGCAGCGCATATCTTGCATAAGTACCAGGTTCCATTGTGATTACAAGCTTTAATGCCTGCAGATAACCGCTGACCAAGTCCTCAATATGACAATAATACATCTTCTGCTCCCCTGCGGTCAGATCGATCTGCGCTCCATTCTTTAAATCTCTTATGATATTCAAAATCTTCTTTCTGTGATCTCCTGGACCATAAGAATCAAAAATTTGCAGTGTCAGGGCGCTGCATCCTTTGGCTCTCACATAGTATAACAGAATGTCTTCCGCTGCCTGTTTCGTTGCCGCATACAAGTTCACTGGATTATAAGATTCTTTTGAAAACTGCTGCCAATAAGTTCCAGTATTAAGAAACTTTCTACATCCTGCGCTGGCTGCCGCATCAAAAATAACTGCAGCAAACACCAGATTGCTCTCCAGCAAGCTCTCTATATTCTCTGGCGTATGCTCTCCATAAAACACTCCTGCCAGATGAATACAGACATCTGGCATCAATTCCGCCAGCAATCCGTAGATGCTCTGCTTCTCAAAAATAACTTTGCCTTTTACAAAATTCTCAATCGCCCCCGTTTCGGAACTTTCTCTCACAACAGCATACACTTCATGTTCCCGTCCAAGCGCAGGCAAGAGATGCGAGCCAATATAACCAGTTGCCCCGGTGACTACTATTCTCATACCCTTATGCTCCTTCCAGTCCCTGATGCTTTTGACAAAACTCCTGAAATGTCATCAAGCTTTTGTCCCGTTCTGATATTACTGGATCGTCGCTCAGGTACTTCCAGTCTATTCCGATATCTGGATCATCCCAGCGAATACCGCTGTCAGCTCCTGGAATATACTTTCCCCCACAGCGGTAATGAAATTTCACAAGCTCAGAGACTGCCAAAAAACCATGGGCAAACCCTGCTGGGATATAAAATCCCAGCTTATTCTCTTCACTCAATTCTATGCCTTTCCACTGTCCGAATGTTTGGGAGTCCTTGCGCAAATCTACCACTACGTCATAAATAGTTCCCACAGAAACAGTAATGTATTTATCCTGAGGAGCTTGAGTCTGAAAATGCATTCCCCGAATCACGTTTTTCCTAGAACAAGTCGTCATATCTTCATCATTCTTCAAAAAAATTCCATGCGACGCAAAGAACTCTCGCTCATAAGTTTTCATGAAAAATCCACGCTCGTCGTACGACACAAAGGGGTGCACGATTTTTAATCCTTTAAATTCTGTATCTTCTATCTCAAATTTCTGGTTCATATATTTCAGCTCCTGTCTGATTGTGGCAGCCTGCCAAACACCATGTCCTACTCAAAGATCTCAATCTCCGGGATTAATGTCATGAACTTTGCGCCCCATTCCTTGGCATATGCCAGCGTTTCCCTGATTTCCTGTTTCAAGTTCCAGGGAATGATAAGAATATAATCTGGCTTGGATTTTGAGAGTTCCTCTGGCGCCAAGACAGGAATCAGTGTTCCTGGCAAAAGGCATCCCTGCTTATTGGGATTGGCATCTACGACATAATCAATTATTTCCTTTCCAATCCCACAATAATTCAAAAGCGTATTTCCTTTTGCCGCAGCGCCATATCCGGCTATTTTTTTCCCTTTTTTCTTGATATCAATCAGCTTTTCCAGAATATCCAGCTTCATTTTTTTTACATGTTCTGCAAATTCTTGATATGCGGCATTCTTGTCTAACCCAAATGCTTTCTCCTCTGCGATAAGTTCTTGCACATGCCGTGAAACCTGCTGTCCTTGGTTCTCTGCATGGATGGCATAAACACGAAGCGATCCTCCATGGGTATTCAGCTTTTCAATATCAAACAGCTTTAATCCCTGCTCTTCAAAAATACGTTTGACAGCAAGAACAGACAGATACGAAAAATGCTCATGATAAATGGTATCAAACTGATGATAGCGGATCAGGTTCAGTACATGCGGAAATTCTACGGTAATGACTCCTTCTGGTTTCAATGCCTCTTTAAGCCCTCCGACAAAATCCCCAATATCTGGCACATGTGCCAGCACGTTATTTCCTATGATTAAATCTGCTTTTTTCTCCAAGCTTCTTGCAAACTCAGTCCCAAAAAATGCAATTCTGGTTTCGATTCCCTTTTCAATCGCAGCCTCCGCCACGCTTCTGGAAGGCTCTATTCCAAGAGGCTCTATCCCATATTCCTTAAAATACTGTAACAGATATCCGTCATTAGAGGCAACCTCCATCACAACGGATGACGCATTCAAAGAAAGCTTCTCTACAATCATGTCCACATAAGCCTTGCAATGATTGAGCCAGCTTGTAGAAAACGAACTGAAATATTTGTACTCAGAGTTGAAAATGCCTTCTGGCATCTCAAAATCCAGCACCTGGACCAATCTACATTTCTCACAGACCGCCGCACGGAGCGGAAGCTGGTACTGTCCCTTTCCCACAAATTCTTGCTTTATGTAATCATTGGATAACGGTTCCAGTCCCAAATCTACAAACATGGTCTTAAGTTCTTCTTTACAATACCTGCAATTATACATTTGCTCTCCTGTTCCTTTCTATTCCTCCCAATTTTTCCAGGGCGCCTTGCCTGATTCATACAAATGTTCCAGATATTTTTTATCCCTGGACGTTTCCATAGGCGACCAAAAGCCTTCATGAAAATACAAGGAAATCTCACGGTCATGCGCAAGCCGTTTCAAGAGCCTGTCACTCATCACGTCATCCTGCCAATACTCTTCTAAGTAAGAAAATATTTCTTTTGAGAATACCATCGTACAGGCGTCTGTGCGCACAAACTGATGACTCTTGGGCACATTCTCGCTTAATTGCCCTTCTTCTGTTATCGGCAAAACCCTGCTTCTTCCTGTAGGGGCAGCGACCGTCATTGTAACGGTTTTCCCTGCATTCTGATGTTTTGCAACAAGACTGCGCAGATCAATATCTGAAACGCAGTCCCCATAGGTGACTAAAAAACTCTCCTCCCCCACAAACCTCTTCGCCATCATCAGACGCTGGGCAATGGAAGACTCCTTGCCAGTATCGACTACCGTAACCTTCCACTGTTCTGTCTTTTTCCTATGAACCTCAATTTCATTAGAGCCTAGATCAATCGTGATGTCTGATTGATACAGATAGTAATTCATGAAAAAATTCTTAATATAGTCCCCTTTATATCCTGTGCAGATAACAAACTCATCCACGCCCTGGCTGGAATAATTCTTCATAATATGCCATAAAATCGGTTTTCCCCCTAGCTCCGCCATAGGCTTTGGAATCGGATCGTACCGGTCTTCCACAATACTGGGCAGTCCGCCCGCCAAAATCACTGCTTTCATATATTTTCACCTGATATTCTTATTTTATCTTCTATCTCCACAGTTACAAAACCATAGACGGCTTGTGCACACCCTTTTCCAATACCAACATGGCGTCATAATAATGAACCGAACGTATGCTGGACGTGAGGCGGTCAATCTTTAAGTTGGGAGTCAAAGAATATCTGGCGTTTATCTTATCTATAAAGTTCTTAGAATATCCAATAAAGCTGCTGTCATCCATATATCTCCCGCCGCCATAACTGGGCCAGTAAGACGTCATCAAATCTTCGCATAAATATACACCGTTTTCAGAAAGATGGGGATACAATTCTTCAAAAGTTACAATTTGCTGATTCATGGTGTGCCCGCCGTCATCAATGATAATGTCGATCTTAGGATTTTCATGCTTGACTTTCTTTAGGAAATCACGGTCTTCTTGGGAACCGATATAGATTTTAATCCGCTCTTCCTCATAATTCTTACATTCTTCCATGATATCGATCCCAATGATACGACATGATTCCCCAAAGTAATCTTTCCACATCTGCAAAGAGCCCCCTCCCCAGACTCCAATCTCTAAGATTGTTACCGGGTTATTTCGAAAACGCTCAAAATGTCTGTGATATACTTCAAAATAATGACACCATTTCGTCATTTTATGATGTTTCCCTTGAAAAAAGAATTTTTCCAGCGGATTCATCGTATCTGGATCAATTGCCTCAATCATCTGATCTCTGTTGGCGAACTCTTCTGTGCTGACTCCCTTTTTGAGCTGCATCTTCCCAAGATTCACATCATATGTTCCTGTTTGCAAAATCTCTTCCAATTCCTCTTTGCTCTTTTGAATCACATTGATGCACTGTGGAATCATTTCCGCCGCCATTTCATATTGCCCTGCTGCGATCAATTTCTCTGTTTTTTCCGCATAGAGATAAAGGTATTCCTCTATCCAGTCCAGGCTTCTGCCATAATATGCGGATTTGATCTGAAATACATACGCCACAAACTCTTTTACCTGTTCTAAAACGCCCAGGCACAAATCGAACTCTTTCTCACATGTCAGCAATGTTTTAACAGAGCGCAAGGCATATAGATACTGTTCCTGCAGCTTTACAATTTCCTTTAACTGCTCCCTAATTCCTATTTCATTAATTGTGTTCTCCGTCACGATTATCTTCCTCCTGTAAAATTATGACTGCACAGCCGTTTCGTAATTTGCAGCGCCTTACTTGCTCAAATGTCCGTCAAGCGCTATATACAGCCGCCAGAGCAATCGGCTTTATCAATATTCGCTGACTCTCTCTGCAAGCAATGTCGCCTGATAAATATTTTCCACGCCATAGTTTGAGGCATCCATTACCACCGTTCCATCCTCATAAACCTTTGTCTCATATATTTTCACATCGTCTGGCATTTCTTTTTGAATCTCAGGACTCTCTGCCCGAACTAATTCTTCCCAAAGTTCTTTCTCAAACCAGCGCAAAAATTCCTCTCCGTTTTGCTTGGCTGCATAGTGCATTTCCCTGATCTGACGCTCATAAATAAGCTCCCTCTTATGCATCAATCCATACAGCTCCAAATACCATTTCTTCATATTAAAATTCTGTTCTATTACCTCGATTGGAAGCAGCTTCTTGGCAACTATGCGTATCACAGAATTATAAAACAGGCCTATGTCAGACGTAATTCTCGGAACCAAACGCTCGACTGGAGAGCTGCACCAGCCTCCGATATAGCTGTTTTCTCCAAGCTCTTTATTTCTTCCCCTCATATTTACTTTTTCCAGGGTGTCAAGCTGCCTTGTGTACCTGGCGCCAGTAGAACAGTGCGCCATTCCAGCCATCGTAAGAGGATAATTTACCATGCAGATCTCTTTATGGATCACGGAATTTACAATTCCCATAAAGATATCCTGGCATGGGCCATCCCATAATCTTCCTGTCTTTTTTAGCAGCGTCTTCATATAAGTCCTGCGAAATCCGGAGTTGAGATAAAGCAAAGGAAGTCCATACATCGTTTTCGGTATCTGCAAGGTACGAACCAGGAACTTTATCCCTTCCTGATATCCCATGGGATAGATCCCTTTCGGGGTCTGACACGGAAACACAAATTGATCTGAAATGCCCTGTCCGAAATCAGGCCATTGATACTGTCCGCGGTTCCACATCAAAATCTCATCGGGACAATTTTCTAATATTTCTTCCAAAGCCTCTAGCGTCCAGGGCAGCACCCCGTCGTCAGCGCCAAGAGGAATAATGAATTCTCCTCTGGTTTTTAAAAACGCATATTCAAAGCTCTTCCCGATTACAAGGGGACGCGGCGTCCTCACATAATGAATGCGCTCATCTTTTTCTCCAAGCTCTTTGCATAAGGAATAAATTGCGTCATTCCCTTCCGTAGAATTATCACTTACAAGAATTTCATAACTTCCCTTCCACCTCTGATTCATACAGGTCATCAGAGTATAGCGCAGCGTGTCGGCGCTATTCTTCGTAGGTATCACAAAAGAAAAACGATATTTTGGCTTGGCATCCACATCCTCGTGAGCGTCACATTTATAAATCTTACTGACATAGGATAAATAATCCCCAGCCCACCCAAATGTCAGCTTGTCTTGCAAAACAGGCGTCTTCATCAGGGAAAGCCGTTCCACTTCACATCCCCTTTCCATATTGATCATTAACCTGTCTAATATATTTCCTGTTGCAATGAGGCATGCCAAATGATCTTTGGACTCGTTTTCGCACACATAGTTCACCAGTTCTTGCAGGCTTTGGTCCGTATACAGCAAAACAGATACATCCTCATAATGTTCCATATGGGCGACGCTGTACGCTGCATCTATCGTTTGGTCCTCTGTCTTTACCAACATAACGACCTTATGTCCAAGACGCGAGACCATATTCGCCAGCACATCCCAATTCACTTCTTGATTTTCATCACAAACAAGGGCAAAGGTATTGCCCTGTTCTGAGAGCATTTCAATCAGAAACCCAATGTTTTGAAGATCCATCACTTGCTGCCCGATCCTGCCATAAATAGCTTCTGACGATAGCCGGGCAGACAGTATCGACGCCGTTGCATGAACCACTGGCTCATTCAAATAATATGCCGTCTCCCCAATTTGTTCGATCAGCTCCTGGTCCTCCTCTGCCGTTAAATACTGTTGCTGCGCATTGCGAAATGCTTCCTCTGCGTCAAGTACTTCTTTCTGCTCTTCTAACAGCAGTCTTTCTCTGTCACTGAGACACAATTTTGAAAATATTTCTGTCAGTGGTAAATATTCTTTATATGCTCCAGACGCCTCCGCTTTGAGATTATTGCAAATATATGCAAGGCATTCTCCCAGACCATCATAATCTTCCAGCAGGCATATTACTTCCTGCAGAAAAAACAAGATATCCTCCATACTGTGATCTTGGTCTTCTGAAACTTCTTTGATAATTTCTTTTATTGTCACCGGATACTTTTTCATACGCACTCCTTTTCCTCTCCTGCCAGTTGGCATCGTTTCTTACCTGCGCAATTAACTGCAATCTTCCACAATCTGCGCTTCATATACCGGATCATGGAGTTCTTCTGCACCATCGTCTCCTTCCAGTTCGTTGTTATACTTATACGGAACTGCAACCCGTTCCCCTTTTCCTGCCAAAAACCATTCATACTCTAAATCAAGATGACCGATATCCAATGCTTGGAAACCTTCGACAGTCAAATCATAAGCAAGCACGCCCGCCGCAGGACCCATGGCTATCAAAATCAGCATGTCTTTCTCTGCATGTTTCAATGCTGCTTTCAAGACATCATCATAACGGTCAAAAGAACTAGTTGCAGGTGCAAGAATACGCCTGACCGAAGTTGCTCCTTCCATCAGATCGTTGCCAACTCCCATCCTTGTCTGGGCGCCTTCCACTATCAGCACGTCGCGTCCTTTCCAGAGTCGTTGAAGATTTTGGAAACGCTTTTTGGGGGCGTCCGTGTTTTGATCTTTATACATCACATATGGTCTGGAAACATAGGCGTTATAATATATCCTGTCATGTTCTAGCAATTCCTGATGATGCTCCCGCATCTCGCCTACTGACATATAGATGCGGATCCCATCAGCCGCAAATTCCTTATATTCTTCTAAATTTCCGTAATTATTGGCAATTGCAATCAGCATATTAGGATGAGCGCTATGTAACACCTCTTTTAGCCGCAACCCAAGCTTGTCGTCCAGTCTCTGAAATTTGCTGCGTTCTCTCTTTATGATCTGGGCAAATTCCCCGTCGCCAAAGCGGGCCATCGACTTATGATTTTTTATAATTTCTTCAATGGTTTCATCTATATCCTTGATCACTGGAAAAAATATTTCTCTCTTATTGAATCTTGGATCAAATAACTCATACTTCAAATTTTCATTCTTGGCTCTTAAAAAGGCAACATTCGAATCTAACGCAGCTTGATTCCCGATCGATTGGGAAATATAGTTCATCGCCTGACTATTAATGTCAAATAAATCATGCAAAGTCTGCCGGATCCTAATCTTCTCTTCCTCTAAGGATTGAATCATTTTCTCCATCCGTGTAATTTTCGTTTCAAGTTTCAAAATCTGTTCATCCGCATTACTCATCTACATTCCTCTTTCTATTTTATTTTGAAGATATCTATTCCAAATGCTAGGAATATTTCTCATTTTGAGATTACCCTAATTCTCATCTGCCAATCTCTTACGCTGTCACCTGCTGCAAAATAAAATCCAAATACTGCCGTTCCCTGATTCTGTTTCTATTGTCAAAGCTCTCTCTCATGATGTATAACAACTCATGAAAATGAAAGGCATTATGAATTCCAGCCATTACCCACAAGGGCACGCTATATTGGTCGTGCCGCAGCAGTTCCATGAATCGCTCTTTCCCTCGATTGCGGTTTCTCTCTGCATCCCATAACCAGAATATTGCCTGATGGTACTTTCTTTTTACAGATTGATACGTTTCTTTGGCATTCCATGTCCTGCACGCCCCATAGAGTTGACGTTCCGCATCACATACAGATACCAGTTTTTTCAATGTTGACAAATCGCTGTCCCACACGACACTGTCGTCATATTGCCCGCAGCACTGCGCCGCCATATCTATATCTCCCTGCTTCATCATTTCAATAACGACCTCTTTGAGCTTTTCATATAATCCTTTGATCTCCTGATCATACAAAAAATCTTCTTGTCGGTAGACTGGATGTTTAAAAAACATATGATATTCTTGGAGCAATATCCTGCGTCCTGTATCGTAATCCTGAAACTTCGTCCTTCCGCAGTCATGCATGCACCAGGGTTCTTTCTGATGGGGAACTGCCAGATGATAACCCTTTTTTCGGAACTCGAAAGATTGCGAAATATCATAAAAATCCCATTTGTCAAACAGTTCTTCCCGCCATGGGATATCATACTGTGTGGCTAATAACATGCCGTCCAAAGCCTCCACGTTGCGGCAAGTTCCAGGAGGCGGATTGTCTCCCTCTTTGATACCTGTGTCTTGTGTATCGCAGGCGTATGTCCGCCCTATATCCCAAGCAGAATGCATAACGCCATGATCTGGAATGCTGCTGCTTCCCAACATGCCTATCATGCCGATTTCTTCGTTCTTAAAGATTTCCAGCAAATCATATATAAAATGCTGGTTCCAAATAAATACATCCTGATGAAGATAGACTTTGTACTTCGCCTTTGACTGCCGCATCCCCTGATTATATCCTGACGTCATAGATTTTGCTCCTATGATCGGGATAATCTCCACTTGGCATTCCTTTGGCTTGTCTAACTCCTGCAAATAGGAAATACATTCTTTTTGGTATTGAGAATCATTGCAGCAAATAATAAAGCTTATTTTATTGCTATCTGGCATTTCGATACCTTCTTCCATTTTATGACCACATATTTCCTGGCATATAACGGCTCGTCATTTTCCATTTCATGAAATCCGTACATCCTTCGCCTGTGGTGAAATACTCAATCGCATCCAAAATATCTTTCTTTACATGTTCCCTGTTGGCAAAAAGATCCTCTGTGCGCACAGTTGCCTGGTCATGCCCGAAGCCTTCTATAATCATTCGTTCCACGGTTTCCCTCAATTCCACTTTCTTGCATTTTATGACATTCTCAAAGGGAATACATGCAAAGCGGCTGGGAATCGTGTCTGGAATCAGCCAGTCTCTTACGGCAATACTTGGCTTTCCAAACATCATCCCTTCCATCATCACGCTGGACTCGTCGGAAACAACCAGATCACACAGTTTTAGCGCCACCAAAATACTCTCCTCCGGCTCGATATAATGCAAATTTTTATACTTTCCCTCATGCATGTTGCGCATATCTTCTATATTTTTGACAATTTGCTCATATCCTTTTGGCCAGGACGCCTGCTTGATCAGAAGATTCACCGGAAGCGATGCCAGCGCCCGTACAAAATCGTCCTCTTTTTCGTCGTTCTCCCACGACGGAGCATACAATACGGAGATATCGTATTTTAAGTCCATCGTTTGTTTTACTTCCAGCGCGCGATTGCTTAATTCCTCTGAAAATATTTCATTGCTTTTGGGATAGCCCATCATATATGCGCCGCATCTGGGATTTGGATAATATTGAAAGGCGCATCTCTCCCATCTGTCTTTCCAATTTGCGCCTGGAACAATTCCCAGATCATAGCCGTTCCAACGCTCCAATTCCCAGAGATTGGGCCATCGGTTATGCCCTTGCGCCAAATCATGTAGCAAGACTACAGAAAATTGGGCATTTTGCGGTCTTCCGACATGCTGGCAATATACGCCGATCTCCGCCTTAACATTGATATCCTCGGTATGGCTGACCTGATACCCTCTCTCTTTTGCCTCCTTCATAAGCGGCAACAAATTGTAGTATTCTCCCTTATCCTGGGCAAAGAACGTAATCTCCCTTTTGATTTGTTTCTTTTTGACTTCCTGCCCCTGCAGCAGTCTTTTGTGTTCCGCCGTAATTCCCGTCAGGGGATCTTTCAAATCGCACCATCCATGGATTTTAGTAAAAATTTCAATCTGTTGCTCAAACAGCGCTTCCTCCTCTCTCAGTCTCTCGACATCGAGTGGTTTTACATAAGTATCTACCAACGCTTCCTCTGTCAATGCCATCTTGTGACCTGCCAAAATTTCAAACAATAGAAATGCTTTCTGCATCGGCGGATTTTCATTTAATTGATATTGTCTAAGATGCTCGATAAAAGGAATTGCTTTTTTTCGACAAAACATGGTCGTCGTCAGATTGCCAATCAAATTATTGCCGTCACTGAGCAGTATATATAAAATTTGGCTGCCGTCAAATACCTTATCCTGAAAGCCTCCCCGATAGAGGCAGTCTGGATGCGCCGCTATCGCGCCGTCCTCCTCAATATAATTCCGATTACAGAATATCACCTCTGCATCCGGCATTTTTTCTGCATATTCCACCATGCTTTGAATTTTATCTGGCCTCATGCGCTGACCAGGCTCCAGAAAGCAGACATAATCGCTGTCCGTAGACTTGCAGTATTCTACGATGTCTTGATAGAACTCTTTGCCAGTCACTGCCTCCACAATCTCAAGATTTGGATAAGCTTGTTCTATGAGCACGGTGTCGATATAATCATATTCGCAGTCTACACAGATAACCGAAACCTTTTTCATCTTCTTTTTCCTTATCCTTTCTCTTAGCTCAGCAGCTTCTGTATATTATTCAAACATGCCTGCCTGTCTGTGCCGCGGTACAACAGACTCTCTGCCGCATGGACTTGATCTCCCACCATGTCAACAAATAGTTGCTGCATCTTTCTAAAATCCTCCCATGCCAAAAATAGTTGATAGCTATTTGCTAGTTCCATAAGAGTAATGACTGTTTCCAGCCAGGGAAAAGAAGTATACAGTTCTGCAATCGTTCGAAACAGAATATATTTGGCGGGAACGCATTCCAAAATCCACTCCTGGTCAAACCACTGAATCTCATCATCCACATAAAAGGCATTTCGCAGAATCATATCAAGATATCCAATCCGAAGAATCGGACCGTATTTCTCGGCATTATAACTTTCGTCAATTCCCATGGTGAAAAAGATATTTTCCTCTGCGCTGATTTGACTGGAGGACTGAAGGATCTCCTGATATACTCTGTCAAAAATCGTATAAATTTCAAGCTTGTCTTTCCTTTTGTACGCATCCAATATCTTATGTTCCAATAACTCTTCATTCACAAACGGCGTGACCAGTCTTTGTTCTTTCATTTGCATCGGCAGAACCTTGATCCCTGATTTTTCCAGCGAACTGTGATTGCGCATAATCTGTTGTAAATGAGAGCGTCCCAATTGCTGGTTCAAGGCAATCTTTTCCACCGTGTCTTCCCTGGTAAATACCGTGGCAATTTGGTATTTTTCCTGCCGTTCAGAGCTAAGGCAGCTTGCAAGCACTCTTCCTATATCCTCATTATCAGAACACTCTACCAAAAATGAATTTGCAAAAAACTCAAACACGCCGTTTTCAATCACGTCTTTATAGATCTTCATTTCGTTTGCAATCAGCGTGGTCCGGTCTGGGATGTAATAAGGTTCCAGGTTGTGCATATTCTCATTCTGAGGAAGCCTGTCCTGCGAATAAACGACAGTAGGCAGCTTATAATCTGGCATCGGATAGTAGAAAAACGTATGCAAAAAGCCGCTCTCTTTGACCAAGTCTTCCAGCTCTCTTCTAGAAAAAGTCCTCACTTCACGGCTGGTAATCGAATACTGATTCATGCCCTCGAACGGGATGCCCGTATGATCCTCCCTGGCTCCGCACCAATATTTCAGTCCATACTTGTTTTCAATTCCGATCAGCAATTTTCCACCTGGCTTCAAGAGCTTCCTGATTTCTTTCAAGAAATCGAGATACGGATTATCAGTATCTGTATATGTCCCTTGATACTCCAATACGCCAATCAAAGTGATATAGTCAAATTTCTTGTCAAACTGGATATCGTTGAGATTGCCTACGATGATCTCCAAATTCTCTTTCTCCCGGCAGCGCAGCAAAGTCGCAGTCGCCCTTCGCTTTGATAATTCCACTGCCGTCACGTCCTGGCATTTATCGCAAAGCATATTCGTGATTGATCCCATTCCACAGCCGATTTCTAATATGCTGCTGTCTTTGCGGAACGGGTACCAATTCAAGATATTCTTCCTTAAATGAGTCAGATGATAGTACACTGGCCAATTCATATTTTTCCCGATAGCCTGCACATACTGTTCTGGCTTATTTTCTGCAATAATCTCAATAATGACATCCTCCACATCTCCATCGGAGTATAAATCTTCGTCTTTATAAAACGTTGTATTTAAAATGGGGGCAGGTTTTAACTTTTCTATCAGTTCACGGTACATGTTTGCTTCTCCTTTATTCTTCTTCAAAAATTTTGTAATATTCTTCTCGGAAGATATCCATCTCTCCGTAATAATGTTCCAAATTTAAAATTCCATCGTCATGGATGCACCAAGGCTTTTCCATATAAGGCACCACCACCTGATACCCCCGCCTGCGGAACTCCATGCTTTGAGATACATCATAGAAATCCCATTTCTGAAACAAATCCTCTCTCCAGGGAACATCATGCTGCGTCGCCATCAAAAGCCCGTCGACAGCTTGTACCTCCTGATATTCTCCTTCTACGCTTCCAAACAAATAGGCGTCCGCAGTGGCAACGGAATTTGTATACAGCATCCCCAGCCGTTTTCCATCCCACATCACAGGTATCTGGTCCGCCTCCAGTCCTCCCACGATGCCAATCATCCCAATCCTGGGATTTTGGAACAATTGTACGATCTTGTTTATAAAATCAGGATTGATGATAAATACGTCCTGATGCAGATACACCTTATACTTTGCATCCGACTGGCGCATCCCCTGATTATAGCCTGACGTCATAGACACTGCGTCTCTTATAGTTACAATTTCCCGCTCAAATCCCTCTGGCAGCTTTAGGCGTTCTATATAAAAAACAGCTTCTTGCTCATATAGCTGGTTATTCACGCACATGATAAAAGCAATTTTGTGTTCGTTCAACTTAGCATCCCCCATTTCCTCTGATATTCTGTAAGTAGGCCGGAGGACTCTTTGATATTTCTAATACAGCCCGCAGCAGTTTCCATCTGGCCCAACTGTATGCAGATGTCTGCCATCTCGCAGAATACTGCTTCCGCTCCTGGGCTTAACTGATTGACATAACCTAACATGGCAAATGCTTTTGCAAATTTCCCCTGTTCCTTGCAGATCATTGCCAGCTTAAATGCCGTCTCTGCTTTTGCAAAAGAGGATGTATGTATTAGATATTTTAGAAATGGGACTGAAACCAGGTGTTCCTCTAAAAATACTGCAAGATCATCTTTCTCATCAAGGAATTCCAGCCGCCACATTAGAAACTTTGCTTTCAAATACCGTTCCTGCGCCTGCGTCATGCTGTGAATGCCATGTAAAATTCCCTGATCCGTCCCCTCTTCCAATTCCATCTGATAAATACTCATGATAATCAGAAAAACCGCCAAGTCATTTTCGATGCTGGCAAGCTTTTTCACATGCTCTGTTTGAAAATATTGTAGCAATTCCCTGTAAGCCTCTGTGCACAGCAAATCCTCGATCTGTTCCTTGCAGCCTGGGAGCTGTCTGCGTATCTTTGCTTTCTCCACTTCCCGCTGCCGTTCTTGTTCGATGACAATTGATATCTTATTCTTGTCCAATTTCTTACCCTCTGCCATTTTTCTCTGTATTATTCTGCAATTTATGATATAATGGCGCTAGACGCTATTACCATTTGAAATCGCTAACATTTATATTCTACACTATTTTGCGGAGGTATGCCATGCATTTTTTATTTATCCTTATAAAAAATTCCAGTTATGATATCCTCTGGGCATTGCTGGAACTAGAAAAGCAAGTAACCATCTATGATACTGCGGAATTTGACCCTCTGTCCCCTGTTCAGGAAGAATTTGACAAACTGGAATCTTTCTTGCTGGAACATGATTTTAACTGTCTGATTTCCTATCTGTTTGTCCCGGAAATCTCAGATCTATGCCAAAAATATGATATTCCATATATTGGATGGGTTTACGACTCCCCATTGATCTCCTTGTTTCATCCAGCGGTAAAAAATCCCTGTAATTACCTGTTTCTTTTTGATCAGGCAGAATATGAACATATGTTGCCTTATGGAATCCCTCATTTGCACTATCTGCCGATGGGAGTCAATCTCTCCCGCACCGGCGCTTTGGATATCACGCCAGAAGACGAGAAAAACTTTTCCTGTGATATTTCTTTTATCGGAAGCCTCTATGAAGACAACTCTTATAACAGCTTCATTGCCAGCTTCCCGGAAGAAATCGCCGCAGAATTAAAATTATATCTTGTGAAAAATCTCTGTAACTGGCACCAGGTAAAGCCCTGGCCCAGAGTATCGCAAAGAACCATGAATTTTATGTCAGAGACTTTCGGGGCACATGTCTGGAATCGCCAGCACATGGATTTTGATTTATACCTGGGACTGCTGTTACTGTCACGCAAGCTTGCGGAGATGGACCGCATTACAGTATTGAACACGCTTGCACAGTATTATAAGGTTGACCTTTATACCAGAAGCAATTGTTCTTACCTCCACAACGTGCAGGTCCACCAGGGCGTAGACTATTATACAGATATGAACAAGATCTTTTACTTGAGCCGCATCAACCTGAATATCACGCTGCCCTCTATTGAGACAGGGCTGCCCCAGCGTATTTTAGATATTATGGGGTCCGGTGGCTTTGTACTTACCAATTATCAAAAAGAAATTGAAGATTATTTTGTGATCGGGCAGGAAATTGAAGTGTTCCGTGATGTCGACGAGTTGCTAGAAAAAGTCTCCTATTATCTGTCCCATGAGGAGCAACGGCTGCGGATTGCAATCAACGGGTATCAGAAAGTCCGTGACCATTTTTCCTATACCCATCAGTTACAACAAATTTTACACACGGTGGAGGAGGCATATACATGAAACTATTATTTTACCGTTATGGAAGCATCTGCGAGCCTGACGTAATAGCAGGCTTTCAGGAGCTTGGGCACAGCGTGCTGGAAATCACCGCTGAAATCACCAACAAATCGCTGGCTCCCCAAGAAGCGGTCCAGCTTGTCAGCAATACATTGTTTGAGCATCCTTCGGATTTTGTTTTCAGCATTAACTTTTTTCCTTTTTTAGCCGAGGTCTGCAATATTTTTAAAATCCCCTATTTATGCTGGAGCGTGGATTCTCCGGTGATGGAGCTCTTTTCCACCTCTATCACGCACTCTTGGAACCGCATTTTCCTTTTTGACCGGGCGCAGTATGACGAAATCGCTCCTCTAAACCCCGGACATGTGTTTCATCTGCCCTTGGCCGTCAACATCACCCAGAAGCAGAACGCCGTAAATGCCGCCTCCTCGGCAGTACGCAGCAAATTTTCTTCAGACATTTCCTTTGTAGGCTCTCTTTACACTGAAAAATGCCCTTATGACAAGCTCAAAAACCCTCCTGCATATCTTTCTGGATATCTCGACGGCCTGCTGGAAGCGCAGCTTCGGATTTATGGCGGCTTTATTCTGGAAGAAGTGCTGACAGATCAAATTATTGATCAATTTAAGGCACATCTTCCAGGATTTTACAGTTATCCTTTTGATTCTTACCTGACTGACCGTATGACCATGGCGCAGCTTTACATGGGCAGCAAAGTCTCCGCCATGGAACGGCTGCGGATTATGAAGCTGCTTTCCGAGCAGTTTTCCGTAAATCTGTATACGGCAAGTGATACTTCTAAGCTTCCTAAGATTCGCAACTGCGGCCTTGCAAAAACGATGGAGGAAATGCCTGTCATCTTCCATAACAGCAAGATCAATCTGAATATCACCGCAAAATCGATACGCAGCGGCCTGCCTTTACGCATTTTTGACATCTTAGGATGTGGCGGTTTCGTGCTCACCAATTTCCAACCAGAACTTCCAGAATTCTTTGTTCCTGGCAAGGATCTAGCCTGCTATGAGAGCATCGAGGATTTGATCTGCAAAGCCGACTATTTTCTGTGTCATGACGCCGAGCGCCGGGAGATCGCCCAGCAAGGCTTTGAAACCGTACAGACATATCACACCTACCCAATTCGCTTAGAGCAGATGTTGGGCATGGCATTTCAAGGAAGCTTTTAACAAAAGCGCACAGAATGGAGGAAAGAGTGAAAGAATTTGTTAATTCTTTCACTAACTACCTGTTTGTGCTGAAAAACGCACAGAATGGAGGAAATCATGAATGTTTTATTTATAGACTGGCCATGTTTTGGCAAGGCGGACGCCGTATTTACGCTGCAGCAGATGGGCTATAAGCTGACAATGTTTTCTCATAAAGATTATCAGGAGCGGATCAGCCCTGATTTTGACAAAGATTTTGATCACGTAATGAAACACAAGAAATTTAAGTTTTGCTTTTCCTTTAATTTTTATCCCGTGGTATCTGAGGGCTGCAAACGGCACAATATCCCTTATATCGCCCTGGTATATGACAGCCCCTATGTTCCTCTGTATTCCTATACCATGATTTACCCCACAAATTATGTATTTCTTTTTGACAAGCAAGAATACCTGAAACTGAGAAACATGGGAATTACCACTGTATATTACACGCCGCTTCCAGTTAACGCCTCGATCATTGATTTTCTGGCAAAGAAACCATTTGACTGCGAAAAATGCGTCTGTGATGTCTCCTTTGTGGGTTCTCTTTACAATGAAGCTCACAATTTCTATGACCGGCTTGCCAATGTCAATGATTATACCCGTGGGTATCTGGACGCAATCATGGAGGCACAATTAAAAATTTATGGCTATAACTTTTTGGAAGAACTTCTGAGTGGAGAAATCCTGCAGGAATTGCTGCGCGTCTCCCCCTATGCCAATGACAAATATGGCGTCGAGACTCCAGAATATATCTACGCCAACTATTACCTGGGACGAAAAGTAAGCTCTTTAGAGCGCATCCGTCTCCTAACTGCCATCGGAGATCGTTTTCCTAACAAACTAAAGCTCTTTACCTTGAATAAAAATGTTCGTATACCAAATGTTCAGAATATGGGCGCTACCGATTATTATCAAGAAATGCCCCAGATATTTGCCAACAGCAAAATCAACCTAAACATCACCCTGAAAAGCATCCAGTCTGGCATTCCTCTGCGCGCCATGGATATCTTGGGTGCAGGAGGATTTCTGCTGACAAATTTCCAGGCAGATTTTTTAGATTATTTTGTACCAGATCAAGATTTTGTTTACTACAATGATAGCGAAGATTTGCTGGACAAAATCGAATATTATCTCTCCCATGAGAAAGAGCGAAAAGAAATCTCTGAAAATGGACATCAGAAAGTAAAAGAAAACCATAGCTTTGAAAAATGCTTTCAAGAATTATTACATGCTGCGCATATTGATTGACCGCAGATGGTGAAAGAAGCGAATCCTAATTAAAATAAAAAAATAAGACCGGAAATTCCGGTCTTATTCTTATGATAGTCACTATTGGGATTAGCCAAGTAAGGACAGAACACCCTGAGTAGACTGATTAGCCTGAGCAAGCATAGACTGGCCAGCCTGAGCAAGAATGTTGTTCTTGCTGTACTCAACCATCTCTTCTGCCATGTCAACGTCACGAATACGAGACTCAGCAGCGGATGTATTCTCAGAAATGTTATCCAGGTTAGAGATTGTATGCTCTAATCTGTTCTGCAGAGCACCAAGGTAAGATCTCTGCTCAGATACCATGTTAATAGCACTCTGGATCTTATTCATTGCAGAACCAGCAGCAGCGTAAGAAGAAACGCTTAAGCCGGTAACTTTCAAGGAACCAGCAGACATGTTGCTGATCTTGATATCGATCTTCTGGCTGGATAAAGAACCAACCTGAAGGTTCTTGCCTGTGAAAGAACCATCCAACAGGTTCATGGTATTGAACTGTGTTGTAGACTGAATTCTGGTGATCTCAGACTGTAACTGGTCAATCTCTTTCATGATAGCATCTCTATCAAGAGTGGTGTTGGTATCGTTTGCTGCCTGAGTTGCCAGCTCGTTCATTCTCTGTAAGATAGAATGAGCTTCATTCAAAGCACCTTCAGCAACCTGGATTAAGGAAACGCCGTCCTGAGCGTTGTCGGAAGCTTTGTTCAGACCTCTGATCTGGCTTCTCATCTTTTCAGAAATAGATAATCCAGCAGCGTCATCGCCTGCACGGTTAACTCTGTAACCAGAAGATAATTTCTCTGTTGATTTTGCCTGTGCGCTTGTTGTGATACCTAACTGTCTGTTTGCGTTCATCGCTGTAAGATTGTGCTGTACTACCATAATATATTCCTCCTTGAATGTACTGCAGCTTCCATGCTGCATTTAATAATTGAATTTGAATTGTGGCCTTCCCTTCCAGCCGTACGCTCCTTCCGGTCTGACCACTGAAATCGTAAGTAATGTAAATTATTTACTTGTAACATATATCGGAGACTTTCTTTGATACTTTACACCTAAATTATAATTTTTTTTATTTTTTTGCTAATTTTATTTCCCGCCGCATGGCAATCCTGTCTCTGCAGGCTTGCGGAAATTGCATGTCATTGATGCGCTGAGCATGGTGAAATACCGACATCTTCCTCTTTGCGCAAGCGTGATCAAGCCTTTACTTTTTGCTGTCCATAAAATGAGAATCTCCGACATTCATCCGCGACATGCTCTGATAATACTGGCTCGCAACCTTGTTGCTGGTGCGCGCCTGGCGGATATTCTCTTTCACAGAAGCGAATCGTTTTACGGCAAGGTCATAGTTTCTGCGCTCTTGAGCCTGAACCGTGGTGCTCCTTTCAGTAATCTCCGTGATGAGCTGTTTCATGCTTTTGATTTCTTCCCGATAAGTTTCTTTGTCCTGCTGTAGCAGAGGCTTGACCCTGTCGTATACCTGCTGAAATCCCTCGTCTAGCTGGTTGAGCTGATCCACCATGCTGCTTTTCTCCTGCATATTCTGTTCCAGAATCTCAGGATCCGAATCCTCTTCCGTAAATAAGACTCTCTGTTCCCTGTTTTTCTCAATAATCCTGTCCAAAATACTTTTTTTCTTTTCCAGGCTTTGGATCATAACCGTAAGATATTCTCTATCCTGCATATTGCCTCCCTAATCTTATAAAGAGGACTGCCGCAATGCAACAGTCCTCCAATCGCTACTCCTGTCTTGCTTTCTGCATGACCTCTTTCCATGTATCACGCATGGTACGCAGATGCTTCAGCACTTCTTCCAATATTTCTTTATCTTTTTTAATATTCGCTTCTATCAACCTGTCATAAATGTATTTGTAGACATTTTCAAAATCTTCTGCCACTGGATATTTGTGATTCAGGGTTGCCCGGAATTCCTCAATAATTCTCTCCACTTTAATAATGTTCTCATGAGCTTTCTGAATATTCTTCTGCTCCACCGCAACAATGGCAATATTGCAGAATTTGATTGCGCCCTCGTACAGCATCAAAGTCAGTTCTCCCGGAGATGCCGTCATAATCTTATTCTGGTTGTACGCTGCATAACCCTGGTTAGAAATCATGGTTTATTTCCTCCTTGAAATAAATGTTACAGCCGCCCGGAAATATCCGGGCAGCCGCTCATGCTTATCAGGAACCTAATAAGCCGCTTAATGCACTGGTACTGCTTTGCAGAGAAGAAAGCGCTTTCTCCATCGCTGCAAATTTTTTATAATAATATTCTTCCATGTCAGAGACCTTTTGCTCCCATTTCTTAATGGTCTTGCTATATTCGTCGTATTCCTTCTTCATGGTCTTGTCATGGTAGATACTGAACTTGCTGTTCAATGTCGTGCTCTGCATCTTCTTATCCAGCTTCGTATAGAGATCGTCGCTCAGCTTTTGGAAGAATTCCTGCACCTTTTCGGGATCACTCTGGAGCGCTGCCAGAAGAGAGTTTGCGCCTCCATTGTTGCCGGCAGAAACCTCATCCTCCGTGTCGCCGTCAATATGGAACACATATCCTTCGTTTTCAGCCGAAGCCAGATACCCCTGAGTCTTGATTCCAAAACTTGCCAGGCTATACTTTTTGCCGTCGCTTAAGGTAAAGCCCTGGGACATGGTGGTAGTCATCAGATTCATCACTGTAGATAAGGTGTCGTCTCTGCGGAGGATGGATTTCTTAATTTTCTCCTCCCATTTCTCTACTTCCTTATCAGACATGGCGTCCTTCTCATCATCAGTCAAAGGCTCATATCCCTTGGAAGAGTCCGCATTATAAAGCTGATCCATTTCCTTGATCAGGGCATTGTATTCTTTCAGGAAATCCTTGATGCTGTCATAGATTCCCTGGACGTTTGCCTGGGTGGTAATGGTAAGCGTCTCACCCGCCGCTGTCTGCTGCAATGCAGTGATCGTCATGCCGTTCACAGTAATGTCATTACTCTCAGATTCATAGGTGACGCCATTTAAGGTAATCTGCGCATTGCTTCCATTGATTTTCTGTGCTCCTTGGCTGTAATTGGTATCTCCTTTTGACTGCAAGATAAAGTCCAGCTTATCGAAAAGAGCTTCTGCGCGGTCCGAAGTAGTGCTGGTATCAGTTACCGGAGCGGAGCCTGTCAGCAGGGCATTGTCTTGAATATACTGCTGCTTCTGTTCAATCAACTGGTTATTTGCTCTGATATCATCAGAAATCCCCTGAATGTCTGCTGCGTTTTGGTCATACCAGCCGTCCATGTCGCCGTTTACATAAGAGTCATGCACGGAATCTACTACGTCGCTGTCAACGTCGTCTGCTGTCTCATACTGTTTCACTGCCATTGCGTTGGTCCGAAGCTGTGCAAAGTCCTCGTCGCTGTAACCCAGCTTATTCTTTAACGCTTCAAAATCAGCCTTCTTGTTCACCTCTTCGAGTTCTGCATCTGTCAGCTTCAGATAGGTGAACATATCCTCCTGTTCCTGCGCATCTAATTTCTTGACGCCGTTCTCTTCCACATTAAGGGCGTCCTTTACGGATTGATATGCCAGGGCATATGTGCGGTCTGCCTGCAAATTTGTAATATCCGTTCTTAAGTCGGTATTTTTCTCCTGGATTGCCGCAATACTGTCTGGGTCTGTGGCGTCTCCCTGATATTTTGCAATCGTATCTAAAATGTCTGCAAACTTCTGCTTTGTGGCTGCCTCATCCAATGTAACGCCGTCTGCTTGATACACAGCGTAATCTTTCCACTCATTATAGATCTTATCGCCTGCATCCGAGGGCACATACACGCCCATGCTCTTTAATGCAGACAATCCGTTGGCGTCCGTGGCAGTCAACGAGAAATCATTGTCTTTTCCGCTTTTCTTAGAAGAGATGTGCAGACGGTTGTTCCCTGAGTCATAACTGGCGGAAACGCCTGCCTCCTGCAGCTTGCTGACAAATTCTGTAACCGTCATGGTAGAGCTAACTTCAATATTCGAAGTCTTTCCGCCTGTGGTAATGGAAATGGTTCCATCGCCGCTGGCCATGCCAAGCTCGCCGAGCGTTGAATTTGCCGTAGTGCCTTTGGCGAGCTGCGCGCCGGTAATATAGCCAGTGTTGGCAATCTTGTCAATGGTAAGCGTCTGTGAGCCATTCATAGCATTATTGCCTGCCACCACAGTTGCTTTCGTGGGATCAGAAACAGTGGTTGTCTTCTTATTATAGTAAGAACTCAATTTCATGTTTCCTAACCGTTTATATAAGGTATTAACTTTCTTATTCAATTCTTTCCAAGCATCCATCTTCCATTCCAGCTTGGTCTGTGCTTTCACATGCTTATCTTTCTTCATGCTGTAAGCAGATACCAGCTCCTGGACCATGGAATCGGTGTCCAGCCCGGATACCAAACCTGATACTCTTATTGCCATAATGATTCCTCCTAACCTTTTTCATCTACCAACAGTCCCGCCTGCTCCCATACCTTGGCTATCATATCCAGGGTTTTCTCTGGCGGATACTCCTTGATTACTTCTCTGGTCTCCTTATCCACAATCTTGATCGTCAGCCGATTGGTGGTATCATGGACGCCGAACACAGCTTCGGAATTCACTGCCTGCCTGTTAAGCTCTTCTATGGTGCGCTTCAACGCTTCCATCGGGAGCTTGCCTTCGACCTGTTCTCTGACCTCCGGCAGCACGGATTCCGTTACTTTCAAAGGATCTTTGCCTGTCGTCTGCTCCTGCACCCTGCTGCCAGTCCTAGCTTCTTCTCTTCTGACTGACGGCTTTTTCTCGGGTCGCTTTGTCGTCAGATTGACAACTTTTTCCATGATTTCCCCACTGTTCCCTTTTGCAACAGGAACTTCCGGCTTTACTACCGGTTGCTCGTCTGCGCTTACTGCTGGATTTGGGCTACTTCCCTGATATGCCGCAACCCCAGCAGATTTTAACGCTTTAATTGCCATTATCATCACCTCCATGTGATACTTCTGACAGATAGACTGGCAATTTCTCCCTGCCCCATCATCATAATTCCTGAATCTTATAATAAATATCGGAATCTTTTTACAAAAATTTACGTTCTATAAAATATTTTTCAGCACGTTGACATTTTCCAGATTCACTGCCGCTTGATTTTCTTTCTGAATTTGCAGATATACTTCTTTGCGGTAAACCGGAACCTCTTTCGGCGCACTGATCCCAATCTTCACCTGGTCCCCGCGCAGCTCCAGAATACTGATCTCGATGTCATTGTTCACAATGATGGATTCACCTTTTTTCCTAGTCAAAGCCAGCATCCTATTCACCCGCCTTTTCTTTCTTGACCTGCAAAATCTCGTATATCGGATATTTTACCGGAAAACTGTCTTCCACAATAATCTGGTCCGCCCTGCGGTTCTCGACATTGATGACAATCGGCGCTTTGAGATTTACGCTGAGTTTTTTAATGTCCGCAGGCACGGTCACAGTCACCAGCACATAAGTATTTTCCTCCGTCAGCATTCCCAAATTATTCAGGATTTCCTGATCGACGTTGGGCGCATAATCCTCCTTGACGATCAGAGGATCCATGACTGGAAGGGCAAATCCTGGCTCCTCAATGGACTGCAGCCAAGAAATATTTTTTTTTCTCCCGTCCTCTCCTTCATCATAAATCAATGTAAATCTCTGACAATGAGGAAACCCAATGATTCCCTTCTCGAAGAAAATAATCTTCTCGTCCTCTATTTCTATTTCTCCAAATAACCTTGTATTTAACTGCATCGGTTCCCTCCGCTCCCTGTCCTGGGATCTCTCATTTTTGGTTGCATCTTACAGATAGTTCAGCAATGTCTGGCCATTTGCCTTGGAAGATGCCTGTAACGACGCCTGATAGGCATTGTATGCCGCTGTATACTGTATAATGATATCAGATAATTCCATGTCCTCGTTGCGGGATTTTAGCTGTTCAAATGTAGCTTGCTGATTGGACATCCTGTTCTCTGTCAGTTTGAGGCGATTCTCCCGGCTTCCCAAATCCGTTCTCGCAAGGGTAACGTTATCCTTGTATTTCTGGAATTTGCCCACCCCTCTGGAATAAAGCTTTTGCATATTGTCGTCGGCATAAACCGCTTCTTTCTCCGCAGCCTCAAGCCACTGTCCCAAAGCTTCCTGGGATGCGGGATCTGAATATTGCGCCTCTTTCTGCATCGCCTTGATTTTGTCTACTTTATCATGTGCGGCAATGGCTGCCTGTACGGCGTTGGTCAGCTCGTCGATATCTCTGCCGATGGCAGCGTCAAAAACATCGCTCGCCTGCGTATTTACCGTTATATCCTGTTGGAATGCAATGTTATATTTGATTTCCTGGTTCTCTTTGGTATATTCGATAGGATGGTCCGGATCCGTGATATCCTTGCAGTCGAAATAGTGCTCTGGGCGAAGCTCTCCTTCATTAAATCCCTGCTTAGTATAAGTAATGCTGAGCTCCGTCTTGTTGCTTGCCAAATGACTTGCAACATCCTTGCCCAAAATCAGCTCTCCGGTCTCCTTAAAGTATATAACGTCCTTATCATCGACATAAAAATCCTGCGCTGCCCATTCATCGTACGTCATATCTGTCACAACGCCCACATAATCGCCGTCAATCTGCATATCTCCCAGGCTTCTCCATCTTTCCCGCTCCTTGTCATAATAAGTCAGATCATCCGCATTAAGCTCTCCGGTCTGTTCATAAGACAAGCGAATGCGGTCATTGACAAATTCCTTTGGCATGTCGCCAATCGGCACGCCGGGAAGAACTTCTAGCTGATTATTGGGCACCTCTACGCTGTTGCTGTAATAGCGCTTCTCCTCTATGTCCTTGTAAGAAATTTTCTCCGTAATCTCGTAAGCGATCTCTTTATCGTCACCTGCAAACGTAAGCTGCTTATTGGTCTTATATCCTGTGAACACATGTCTTCCAGCATAGTCGGCATTGCCTTCACTGTAAACCTGTTGGCGCAAAGACTGAAGATTCTTCAAGATATCTGCCCGGTTCTGCTGATTCAAGGTATCATTGGAGCCATTGTTGCATTGTGTATAGATGTCATCGAGAATCGACTGCATATTCTTTAAGGCAGACTCCGTAACCTCTATCCAAGACTGGGCATCGGGGATATTGCGCTCGTAATACTGCTCCAGCTCATGCAGATTGCTGCGCAGCCGCAAGGCGCGGATGGCGATTACCGGATCTTCCGAAGGCCTGGAAATCTTCTTTTGCGTGGTCATCTGATTATTCAATATATCCACATTGACCTTGTTGCTGTTCATATTCTTCATGCTGTTTCTGGTGATCATGCTATTGGTAACTCTCATTTACAAACCTCCTTATACTCCGGTTTCCAAAATCAATCGATTATACATTTCAGACAAAGTCTGTATCATCCGGGACGCCAAATCATATGCTCTCTGGAATTTTAACATGTCAAGAGCTTCCTCATCCTCATCTACTGCTGAAATAGACATTCTCTTTTGCAGGACAGACTCTGAAATATTGTTATAATTCTGCAAAAATACCTGGGCTTTTTGCGTATCTACGGTATTGTCATTGATTAAGCACTTTAAGAACTGGTCAGCGCCGCCGCCCCGGAACATTTTCACGTCCGATTTCAGCTTCAACATCTCTTCCGCCAAATTTTGAACGGCAACTCCATCCGCCAGATCTTTTTCTGTCAAGGTGACCATCTTATTAGAATCCTTCAAAATATCTTCCGCTACCTTGATGTTCGCCGCTGTCAGCTTATAATAATCATTCTGGAACGTGCTCATATTCCCATCAGGATCATAATCTGCAAAATTATATTCACTGTTGTCTGTCTTGTTCTCAGCCACGAAGAAAGAACGTCCGTCATCCCCATTCAAATCCACTCCTGATTTCTGGATCTCATTTAACTGTTTCGCAAATTCACGCAGGAACGTATTTGCCTGGGTCTGGTAATACGGAACTCCCATGGTGTCAATATTCTCACCGATGGCAACCTTGCGGTTTATCAAATCCTGCCGCTCCTCGGTGGTGAGCGGGCGCTTCAGTTGGAATTGATAGGTCTTAGTCTTAGCGTCATAGGAAAATCCTGAATAACGGTACTCCGTATTGTTTATCAAAATAATGCCATCTTCCGCCATATTCATCTTATTTACATCTGTGATGCTGGCGCTATTAATGGTAACAATGTCTCCGCCTGCGCCTGGCTCAATCGACTGCACATTCCCAGTAAATCCTTCGTTGTTATTTCCGTCCCTCATCTGAATAAGCGCCGCTATCCTGCCCTCGCAGCTCTTGCCAGTCACATTAAAGGGCACATTGGAACCGCTCCAGCGCAGATCATACAGCCCGTCTGCGTCCGTCTGATTGACTTTCTTATCCCTTGCCACATAAGTAAGCGTATTATACTCAAAATTATCCACCAATGTCTGGCCATTGATTTTGACTCTGAAATTGGTTGCCCCGGTCAGTGTATCTGGATGCAGAGGGTCGATCACGTCTGTCTCCCTTACCTCCACCTGCGCCAGATCTGACAGCTCGTCAATGAGCACCGCTCTTTGGTCGCGCAGCTCATTGGCATTGGTTCCCTGAAGCTCGATCACGTTGATCTGCTTATTGAGCAATGCAATTTTCTGAGCAATGGCATTGACGCTTTCCACCTGGGTTGCAATTTCCTGGTTCGCATCCTCCTGAAGCTGCACCAGGCCCACATTCATGCTTCGGAAGAAGTCTGCAAAGTTCTGGGATTTGCTGATAAATTGCTTCCTTGCATCGAGATCGTCTGGCTTTGTCTTAAGCGTATCTAATGCTCCGAACATCTCATCAAGAATCGTGGCAAATCCCTTAGCGTTATCATCATCCAGCAAATATTCTTCCATCTGCTGCATATAATAAAGCTTGCAGTCATACATGCCGACTCTGGCATTGTTCTCCCAATATTTCACGTCATAGTAAAAATCTCTCTTCTGTATTATTTCCGTGGTAACCACGCCGCTGCCAGCCATGCCGTAACGCTGATTCGTCTTTAAGGCTTCTGCTGCGTAGCGGACCGCCTCCTGGCGGGTGTATCCTTTCGTATTTACATTCGATATGTTATTCGCCGTGGTATTTACTGCCGCCTGAAACGTATTCAATGCGGAACCTGCGATGGTTAATCCAAAAAAAGTTGATGCCATATATCCTCCATTCTATGCGTCCTAGCATACGCTTGAAAATTAATGCCCCGTTACAACCGGGTCACAAGATGCTCTAGCATCTCAGAAATTACGTTGATAAACCGGCTGGAAGCATTGTATGCATTCTGATATTTGATCATGTTCTGCAGCTCCTCGTCGGCTGAGACGCCAAAAACCTGCTGCCTGTTGTTTTCAATCGATTCCACTTCCCCGGTAAGGCTCTGTGACATGCCTTCATACACAGAACCCATAGACGCCACGTCGAGGATCATTCTGCGGTAGTATTCCTTGAACGTACAAGGATCCGTATTGCTAGGATTGATCGTCTGCACCTTCTGATTCCAGATATCTACCAGCTTCTTTGCCATTTCCACGGAAGGCTCCCCATTCTGGAGAAGATGGGGCAGCGCGCTCTCCTCTGTAAGAAGATCTGGGTTGATTTCCATTCCCTTGATACAGTACATTTTCGAGGTGTCATAACGGTCTTCTTCATTATAAACGTAATATACCTTATTATCCATGCCCGTCACTTTGGTGTAACGGTCGCAGCCGGAGCGCACGAACAACTCTCTGCCCGGCTTCTGCCCGTCGGCGCCCAAGCATCCGTTCTCCTCATCCCAGACTCTTACATTGTTGTATACCGTGCCGTCTGCTCCGACAAACGACGCTCTGGTGAGAGGACTTAAAATATCATTGATCGCCGTGGCAAGTTCATGCAGCATCTGATCGAGTTCCGCCTCCGAATTCATCACGACTGTCATGCCTGTGGAGTCCTCGTATTGCTGTTGTGTAAGGCCTGTAATATCCCGATAGGTCGCCACCTTGTCGCCCCGGGACAACACCAGGCCCTTGAGCTTGCCGATATCCGTATTCAGCGGGGTGGAAATATCGACTTTGAAATTAAACATGCTGGTGTACTGTTCTCTGCCCATGTCTGAAAGCTGAGGCCAAATTGGATTTACAAATCCTGTAACCGGATCAGTAACCCCCAATACCTCATAGACATTTAGTTCATCCACGAACTCCACGTCCTCTAGCTTGACCCGGACAGTTCCGTCTATCGCTTCTTTGAATTCTACTTTGGCAAGGGAGGACAGCTCATCGAGCGCATTATCCCGTTCGTCCCGCAGAGTCATTGCCGTCTCCACGCCGCCGCATTCAATTTTTAAGATTTGCTGATTCAGGTTCTGGATCGTGTGACCCAGCTCATTGATCCGGTCAATGGTCTCATTGATCGTAATATTGAGTTTCTCCTGATAAGATTTGAGATTATTGTAAATGCTCCGGGAACGGTCTAAAAACAGCGTCGCTTTCTGAACCACCAGGTTCTGCGCCACTTCTTCCGCCGGGCCTTTGGTGTATAATTCTTCAAACGAGGTCCAAAACTCCTCGATCGTCTGCTGGAACTGTTCCCCCTCTAATTCCTGGAACATCGTCTGCACTTCCGTGGAAGACAAGCTGCATGCTTCATAAAATGCCTGCCTGCCATTCTCCGTGCGGTAATACTGGTCTAGGAAAAAATTCCTCGTATGCACCACGTCTGCAATGTCAAGTCCCAGCCCCGCCTGCTGGTTGCTGATGGACGCCTTTCTGTCGAAAGTCACATAACCTCGGTCTGCAAACAGCACCTGCTGTCTGACATAGCCTTTGGTATCCACATTGGCAAGGTTATTTGCCGTAGTATTTAATGCATTCTGACTGTTCTGCAAACCGGATGCTCCGATATACAGACTGCCCATTCCATTCGCCATATTGTCTCTCCTTTACTGTCTGGCGTCAAATCCGCCGCTTCCTAATAACTCTCCGGTAGTGTTGGCGCTCTTATCATAATTCGCCGTAGCGGGTGCCTGCCGCATACTTCGGAACAGTGTCAAATCAAATTCTGTCATCTCCATTGCCTGCTGAAGCAGCACTTCATTCTGCTGGTTAATATCCGCCATATTCTCCAAGGTGGCCCGGAGCTTCTCGCGAAGCTCTGTCAGCTTGCGCTGTTCATCGGGCTGTTTATTTAAAAATGCTATCATATTAGTAATGGTCAGCTCTTCCGGCTCCTTACTAAGTACGATAGACATATCTTTAACAACCTCTTCTCTTCTATTCTCCAAGTTCTTTAGAACACTGGCTATCTCTTGTTCCTGATTGGTGATCTTTTCAAGAGCGGGAATATCACCGTCTATGATAATCTGCCTTTTCTCTCGGGACAGCTCTGTCAAACGCTGATATTCCCCATTCTCCTGTTCCAATACGCTCATAAAATCTTCCATTAAGCTTGCCACGCAAAAACCTCATTTCTAACAGTATGCTTCATATTTCTCTAACAGCTTCGCCGCAAAATCTCCGGTATCCACCTTATAACAGCCCGACGCTATCTGTTTCTTAATCTGCGTCACCTTGTCCGCCCTGATATCAGGGGATTCCGCCACTGCCTGCTTCGCTACCTGGTAATCCCGGCCTGTCTGAGAAATCTGAACCTGATCTCTCTTATCGGATCCCTCGGCACTCTTCACCTTGGAAGGCCTGCTGGCATTGTATGCCTGGGTAATCTGATTATATGCTTCTATACGCATAAGGACCTCTCCTTTCTCTAACATATTCTTCTCTTAATTCTACATTTTATTATCTAACTTATTTATCGGCCGTTTGATAGGAAACTTTAGAAAATTCAAAAAGAATCTCTCCCGCAGGCGTTTATTGAAATAAAAAAGCCGCCGCCCATGATAACGAAGATCACAGGCGGCGCAGCCATTCTCGCTTTATTTTATTTTCACTTTTTTAGAAGTAAAACTGCTGGGATACGTTTTTCCCTTGTAGGATTTATATGCCTCTACCTTAAAGAAATACGATGAACCGGACTTCAATTTGGTCTTGGTATAGCTGGTGGCTTTGGTATCTTTTAATTTTTTCCATGCGCCATTCGCTTTCGTTTTATAAGAGACCACATAACCTGTGGCGCCTGTCACCTTCTTCCATTTCAAGGTAACTTTCTTCTTCCCAGGCGCCGCACTGAGCTTCACGGCATTGGGCGCTGTCGCCGTATACAATGAAACATAAGACTTGCTGAGAGCCTTTTTTCCATCTTTCATCTCCACAAATGCTTTCACGGCGAAGCGGTACTCGCTTGCAGGCTTCAATTTCTTGACTGTATGAGAAGCTTTATTTGTCGTCAGCGTTGTCTTGGCATCCCATTTTTTCTTAGCGTCATTATACTGATAAACGATATAGCCGTCTGCCTTGGCGACTTTTTTCCAAGTCAGCTTGACCTCCTTAGCTGTTGAGGCAGCTTTGAAGCCGGACACCTTAGGAACCGAGGGTTCTGGTTCTGAGGGCTCTGTAGGTTCTTCCTTTGAAAAACTGTCTATTTCCTTGATAATGTCTTCCGCTGAGCGGTAATTCACAGTAATGTTGCGGATTTTATTATTCTTATCAATCAAGACGATGTAGGGGAATTTTCCGCCTGTCTGGTTGTAAAGGCCAAGATAACGAAGCGCAAGATTATAATTACGGCTGTCCTCATCATGACAGAAGAGAATATTCTTGCCTGGATAATCCCCTGCAAAATCTGCAACTTCGGACTTAGAAGCGCCATACACTTCTGCAAAGATCACCCGGATGTCAGAACGGCTGACCCAGCTGCTCTCCCAAATCTCTTTGAGCGTGCCCTTGGTAATGCCACAAGTCGTATAGCCAAACACCAGGACCGTATTCTCACCTGGATTGGTCTTAGTGGAAACAACCTCGTCGTCTATACTCTTCAAAGCAAAGGCATAATTGGGAATGCCTGCCTCTGAATCATCCGGCGGCGTAGTGCCCTCAGCGTCAATGTCGGCAAACTTCTTGATTTCGGATAATATTTCATTAGCAGTCTTCGTCCCCTGCAGAAAATTTTGTACCTTATTCTCCCCGTCGATAAGCACGATCGATGGGAACGACCCTCTGCTGCCTGCGCCAAAAAGCTGTCCATAGTTATACAAAATCTCCATATTAATCCCCTTATCATCAGCGCAAAACGTAATATATGGGCATTGATATCCCTGCTCGTACTCCAGAACTTCCTCCTGGGTATAGCCCTGGGCGTCTACATAGATTATTCGGATGTCGGATCGTTTGATCCATTCACTGGCAATGAGGCTGTCCAGCGTCGATCTCGTCTTTCCACATCCTACATAGCCAAACACTAGCACCGTGGTCTCCCCTGGATTAGCTTTGGTGGAAACTGCCGCGCCATTGGTGGCGGTAAGCGTATAGGTAAGATTATTAATACCAGATTTTTCTCCTTCCGCTCTAGCCTTTGTTGACGGTATCACCGCTAACGCCAGTAATAACAGCAGTGACATGAAGACGGTTGTCATATAAGTTCTGTGTTTTTGCATCAATTGATGTCCTGTCATAGATGCTCCTCCTTGTCTGATTAGAAACGTGTGGGCAGCCGCACTGTAGCATTCTATCTCAGTTACGACCGCCCCTGTCTTTGGCTCTTTTCTTCCCTTTATGCATTTAGAAATGCAAACAAATAAGTAGTTATAACAATTAGCAACTTCTTTGCTTTTATTCTGCTTTTATGCCCTTTTTCTTGCGGCTAATCACCAGACACGTCCCGGCAAGGAAAATTCCGGCGCAGAGCAAATATTTTGCGTCAAAAGCAACTCCTGTCTTGGGCGTACCGCTCTTCACCTGTGCAGTCCCCATATTTCTGGAAACAGAGGTTCCTGCCTTCGTCACTGTGCCTCTGGTAGTGCTTGTCACCGTGCTGCCTCCTACCGTGCCCCCCGTTGTTCCGCCATTATTATTTGTTGGATTGTTATTGTTGTTATTATTGTTATTATTGTTATTATTGTTATTGCCATCATCTGGACCCGGTCCTGGAGGCGTCGGTCCCGGGGGCGTTGGATCTTCTCCGCCCTGACTCAAGTCTTCAAAAATATATCCATTATCATTGGCAAAGCGTTCTGCCTCAGATCCTTTATAACCGTAAATCACATCTGGCGTCCAGTTAGACTGAGAGCCAATAGAAGTCACGCTTTTCGGAATCTGCACGGCTCCAATGCCGCTGCCGCTAAAAGCGTCCGCCTCAATGGTGGTCACAGAATTTGGAATGACCAGATTATAGAGGTAAGGGCTTCCGCTGAAAGCGGAACTAGAGATCGTCGTCATCCCCTTGGGCAGCTCGAGACTGGATTTCCCCATAGGAGAATAGAGAAGCTGAGACTGTCCGCTGTCAAAAATAGCGCCGTTATTCGAAGAATAACTTCCATTCCCACTCTCCACCGTAATCTGGCTCAAATTGCTGCAGCCGTCAAAAGCGCTTAAATCAATGGAAGAAGTGCTTGCCGGAATGCTGATGCTAGTCAATCCGCTACAGTTACCAAACGCCTGTGCGCCAATGCTTCCTACCGAAGCTGGAATTTCAACGCTCCCTAAGCCGCTGCACCCAAATAGAGTAAGCTCTGGAATATTCGACATTCCGCCTGAAAGGCTGACACTTCCCAATCCGCTACATCCAGATAACACGCCGCTCCCCATGGAACTTACAGAAGAGGGAATCGTAATCGATGACAATCCCACGCAGTCACTGAAAGCACCGCTTCCAATCTCCGTCACGGTAGAGGGAATCCCAATAGCCCCCAGGCTGCTGCAACCGCTGAATGCCTGAGAACCGATAGATCCCACTCCTTCAGGAATCGAGACTGCGCCCAAGCTGCTGCAGCCTGCAAAAGTTTCTGCCGGAATTGCAGATAATCCACCTGGAAGCTCCACATATCCTAAAGAACTGCAGCCATAGAACACGCCGCTTCCAAGGGCTGCCGCTCCGCCGATCACAGCGCTGGTCATTCCCGCACAGCCAGAAAAGCTATAGGCGCCCACGCTTGTAATGTTTGCCGGAATCGTCACGCTAGAAATGCTGCCGTTTCCGGCAAATGCATAATCTGCGATTGCTGTAGCAGTTGCCGGAAGGACAATGTCTCCTCCCGCTCCGGTATAACCTGTGATCGTAGTCCCTTCCATGGTATATACGCTGACATCCTCTTGCGCCTGTGCCGTGATTTCAGGACACAGTACCAGGGTCAGAGCCAGTATCAGCGCTGCGCTCAAACACCTGTCAAAAATTTTTTTCATCCTCTCGTCCTCCTTGCATTACCTTTTTATTGCTGCTCACACTTCTTTGCCACCAGGAATAATCTGCCATCTTTCACATAATTATTGCAGGTGGAAAGTGTCAACAATTTATCCCCGTACGAGACGTTCAGTTCTTCGTCCATAATATTTAATTCTTCGATGTTCTTGATGTATCGCTTAAACGCTTTCTTATTTCCGGCATCAATAAAATCATAGTATTTAAAATGACCGTCCTCGCCTTCTGCTACTTGAGACAGGCATACTGCTATGATCTCATATTCCGCTTTCTCATAAATGGTATGTAAGGTAATGTTCTTATGTGCCTTCCAGTAATTCTTGTCAAGATATTCCGTCAGCCTGCCAAACATCATTCCAGACTTCATATTATGACCATAAATAATCATATTGTCGTTAGGATTTTCGAGGCTGTTTCTGGAATCCAAGAAAATAGAGCCATTGATGTCCTCTTTCCCAGTATAATCATGCGTCAGGTAAAAATCACTGTTCTCTGACACTGCCTGCATCACCGGATAATCAATCTCAGTCCCAGGTATGGCAATCCACCCGGCAAAATCAGAATTTTGCTGATATAACTCCTGAAATTCTGGCAGAATCTCAGGTCCATCTAGCTCCGTATTTTCAGCGGCGTAGACGTCATTATCCACTGTCTTTGTCTCTGCTTGCACTGAGTTTTCTTTCTTTGACTCTTGTTTTTGTTCCTTCTCTCCATCTTTCAGTACGTCCAGAACCTGGGCGGAGAGCCAGTCAGAAGCTGCGGAAATCTCCTGCTCGTTCTTGAGGCGCTCCAGTTGCTTGGTCTTTTGCTGATCCCGGTACTCGCTTCCCAAAAACACTAGGAAGCAGACCACGGCGCCAGCCATACAGACAGCGCCCACCACCTGACCAGGAGATACCCGCTGCAACTTGTATTTTAGCTTTTTGGAAAAGGGATTTCTGGACATGGCACGGTAATCATCCGCCAGCATATCCGAGAGGTAGAGCAGGTAGTCGTCGCCTACCACGCTCTTAAAGACAATCTTCCCTTCCCGGATCAGGGTATACAGCCTTTGTGCCACGCCAGGTTCATTGATATCCATTTTTTTTGAGATATATCGGATTTTCTCTATATCGTCTAACGCTTCCTGATATTCAATATAGGAATCAAACTGGAATTTTCCAATACAGTATATTTTACTCATATTGATACCAACATCCTTTCCTGCAAACAGCTATTTGACCGCTTTCACAGACATCACTGCCGAATCACTGCTATAATAATTTTTGTTGTTTGCCTTCTTGCATACGCGGATTTTGTAGTAATAGGTCTTTCCTCCAGTTGCTTTCTTATCCGTATATGAGGTCTTCTTGGTAGAGGCAATCTTCTTATACTTGCCTTTCTTGCTCGTGCTTCTGTATACCTCGTAACTGCTTGCGCCTTTGATCTTCTTCCAGTTGATCACTGCCTGTTTTGATTTCTTGGAGGCAAGCTTGGTAATGCTCGTCGCTTTGGGAGCCGTGCATGCTTTAATCTTTACAAATGAGCTATAATAATACACGCCGCTCTTAACAACGTATGCCCTTACCCGGAATGTGCCAGACGTTGCCGCTTTGAGCTTCGAAACCGTGGCTTTCGTGGTCTTATTCTTCTTCACGAAAGCTACCCTCTTATTCTTTGCATTGTAAATCTGATAGCCGCTGACCACCTGATTCCGCTTCCAGGAGAACGTAATGCTGGTATCCTTATATTTGGACACTTTCACGCCAGTTACTTTGGGAACGGTAATTTTGAATTTCGTGGTAATAGCGCCTGCATAATTCCCCATTCCACGAATGGTAACGTTCGCCATTCCCGGCGCTTTGTTCTTGTCATAAGCCACCTTGTAATCGATGCCCTCTTTGAGCTTTGCGCCTCCGCTTATCACGCTCACGCTGGGCTTCTTTTCCTTCCCATCGTAAACCTGGTCTTTAATCTTTGTCACAGACGCTCTTCCCAAATTCTGAGAGGTGATCTTAAAGGTAACCGTCTTGCTTCCCTGGTATTTGTCAATGCCAGTTATCGTAATAGAAGCTTTTCCTGTATTAATATTATCCTTATAGCTAACCTTGTAATCCTTTCCATTCGAAAGAACGACTCCGCTGTCCTCGACCCGGATTACGGGCTGAATCGCTGCTCCCGTATAGGTGTAAGCCGCCGCTACCCCCTTAATTGACGTTTCTTCTGAAAACTCTCTTGCAATGTCAAAGGTAACATTCTTTGTTCCCGTATACCATCCCATTCCTGTTACAACAATGGTTGCCGTGCCACGGTCTATATTATCCTTGTATTCCAGCGTATAATCCACGCCTTCTGTCAGCTCTTCGCCAGCAAACGAAATCTTGACCTCCGGCCTGATCTCAGTCCCAGTAAATTGCTGAACCGGAATCTTTGGAACATCCGCCAGATTCATAGGTCCTAGAATTCGGAATGAAGAATAGATGGTTCCATGGTAATTGCCAATTCCAGTAATGGTCACCACTGCCAGCCCCACTGCGACATTGGTCTCATAGGAGAGCTCATAATCCTTGCCAAGGATCAAATATTGCCATTCTTCTCTGTCGCCGTTCTCTTGTTCACCCTCTGCCGGCGGCAAATCTCTGCGGATGGCAAGTTTTACATCTGGCGTAACGCCATTGCCAGTATAAATCTGGTCTTCGATATCTTCTAACTGCATATCCGCCGCCGTGCCGTCATCGCCGCTGACGCTAATGCCCTTGCTGTGAATGGTAAACGTCGTTGTCGCCGGCTCTATATCTGAGAAATTGCCGATTCCAGTAACTTTCACGGTAGCAGTTCCAGCATCAATATTATTCTCGTAGGACAGCTCATAATCCTGACCTTGCTTCATAGGCATTTCCACGCCTTCCATGTCGTCCACGACCAGGACTGCTTCTACGCTTGGCGTGACAGGGAGGCTGGTATATATCTGATCTTCAATTTCCGCTATGCGGATCTTTCCTGCCGGAGGCAAAATGCGGAACGGTATCTGTCGTGTCCCAGTGTAGTTGCCAAGACCGTGAATCTCAACCGTGCCAGTTCCGATTTCCACGTCATCGGCGTAATTTCCTATCTCGTAATCGCTGCCTTCCACCAGCAGAGTGCCGTCTTTTGCCTTGACCTCGATCACCGTGGTCACCTTTTCTCCAGTATAGACTGCGTCTGTCGCCGTGATATCAAAATCATCAGTTTCTTCCTGTGGCTCTAAGCTTTCCCTCTCAATCGTAAATTTCCTGGTAATTGTTCCGCTATAGGCGCCCTTTCCAGTAACAATAATCTCTGGAGCTTCTTCGCCAGCAGATTCAGAGGCAGCATTGATATTATTCTTGTATTCCACATCATAATCGTCTTTGCTCAAAACGATCTTAGTCGTGCCTTCCATAAATGAAACTTCAACTTCCGGCTTTTTCTCGGTACGGTCAAAGATCTGCGGACCGTCGGTAATGGTAAGCTGCATGCCGTCAATGGATCGCGGAATGATATTAAAGTACGCCTTCTTGCTGTTGATATAATTGCCGCTCGCCCCTTCTCCAGTCGCCGCTTCAATGATCACGCAAGCTTGTTTCGTCTCTGTGGAAATCTCTGTATTGTTCTCATATCCCGCAATCACATAATCAACATTAGGCGTCATAAGCTGACCATGGTTGCGAACCTCAATCCTTTTCGGCTCGATCGCTTCCCCTGTATAGAGGAATGCATTTTCATATTCTTCTGAACTTATCGCATCCAAGAAGACCACCGTGATATCTCCCTGATCTTGTGCAAGATCCTTGGGAATAATGTTATAGTATCTCTTAATCACGCCACGGTAGCAGCCGATCCCCCGGATCACCACCGTCGGCCTGTCGGCTTCTTCTGCATCTTCCCGAGCCACATTGACGTTGTTCTTGCTGGCTCCCTTTACCGGATCTGGGTTCGGATTATCCGCCTTGACGATCTCAAAATCAATTCCCTCTTGCAGGATATACGGATCATTGGACTCGCCGCAGAGAACGCCGGAGTAGTCTTCAAATCCCATATCTGGATAGACGTCCACGATGCCATAGGGCACGTCATGTTTAATTTTGTCATCATCAAAATCCAATTTCATATATTTTACAGGGAAGCTATCTGGATCGTCCACGACCTCGATGCTCGCCATGATCTTAAACTTCTTATCATAACTTCCCGCATAATTGCTCTCTTCCACTGCGGTAATCGTAACCGTAGCCTCGCCAATCTTGGTATTATCCTTATAGGAAACCGTATAATCTTTGTGCTCCTCAAGACGGCTGACTACCTGATTGCCCTCTTCGTCAATCTTGCCCCAGGTTACGTCGATCGCATTTCTAGTGTCGTCTCCTGGCAACGGGAAAGTAATCGGCTTATTGGTGTAATCTTTCTCCTCTGGAATCCCTTCCACCTTGCCTGGCAGCGTGCCCAAAGTCTCTTCGCCCAGGATGCGGGGATTGATTTTAAACTCTAAATCGAATTTGCCTGTGTAATTCCCTGTATAGGCGCCGCTTTCATCTTTCTTCGCCTCAACGGTTACTTTGGGAAGCATGCGTTCTCCCTTTGGCCCGTCTGGACCTTCTGGATAAGCATATTCAAAGACGTTGACATTATTCTCTGCAAAAATCGTATAATCGTAATCGTCTCCGCTTTCGCCTGCAATCACCCAGCGAAGCTCCGTACCGTCGCAGGTAACTTGGAGCCTTGGTATGATCTCTGAACCATTATATTCATACCCTTCCTCCAGCAGTCCGGTAACCTCCAGCAAAGGATCCTTGCCTTCCCCTACCGTCTGCGAGAGATCTCTTTGCAGAATCTGGAACGCGCCCTGCGCCTCCCCAGTATAATTCCCTGTCACAACATCATCCGTTCCCAGCACAGGCTTAATCATCACAATTGCCGGATCGCCGCCTAACGTGGCGTTGGCATGTTTATCATATTCGGTTACATAATCTACGCCTTCCTCAAGCGCAAGCTCTTCTGTCCGTCCGGTGGAATATGTCACCGTATAAGTAACCGTCGGCTTGGGCGTATTCGTGATTTCGCCGTTCTTTGGCGGCGTATAGATCCAGTCTTGCACTTCTACCTTGGTATTTTCAGAGGACAAATCCCCTCTAATCCTAAATTCTTTTGTAATCGTGCCAGTAAAATTGCCCATTCCATTGATTTTAACGATCGCCGTTCCAGGCTTGGTATTTTGATCGTAAATCACGTTGTAATCGGTCTTTAATCCAAGAATTTTCAGCTCGCCAGTCGGCGTCCCATCAATATCAGACGGACTGTATGCTACTTTGAGTTCTTTCATGACGACGCCGTCTGGATTCACCGCTGGGTCATCCAACTGCGCATGTTCGTCTTCCCCTGCTTTCACAGCGTCTAGCACTGCGTCAAAAATTCCCTGAACGTCAATCTCTGTTTTTGCGTAATCTGCCTTAAAGTTATATTTCGTAATCTCAAAATTCATTTCATAATTTTCAATGTAATTTGGGTTACTGTTCACGCTTTTGATAATCAGGGTCGCCGTTCCATAATCCGTATTATCTTTGTATTCTACGTCATAATCCGTTCCCTTTTCGAGTAACGTGCCATTATGAGTGATCTTTGGTTCTGGACAGATCGCACCGCCCGTATAGACATATTCCTCTTTTACATTTTCAATGACATATTTATTATCTGATAACGAATCTGTAGAAAGATTCAAAGGCCGGATCGTAAAAGGCAGGCTACTGATCTCGCCATAGTAATTCCCTTTTCCGGTTACTTTCGCATAGGCAGGTCCGGCATCGACATCCTCGCTGGTGATGTCATAATCCGTTCCCAGCTTTAGGGGATTCCCGTCAAAGGTAATGTCAATATCTTCTTCCTTGACCACCGCCGGCTGAGTCGTATAAACAATCTCGTTCTTAATCTTTGCCTTGGTAAATGGATCCGTACCTTGCTCCCAATCGGAAAGATCACCTTTTATGGTAAATTTCAGGATTACTTTGCCTGAATAATTTCCGGTACCCTCCACGGTGACCTGCGCTGTTCCAATCGCCTTATTGTTCTGGAAAGTGATGATGCACTCATCCCCTTCCTCCTTTTCTTCCGGCTTTGCGCCCTGCTCCAGCGTCTTAAGCCCTACTTCTTCCCCTTTACTGAACTGTACCTGCAGTTTCTTAACAATCTCGCTGCCCGTGTAGGGGTAATGGTTATCATCGGGAGCCATGGTAGTAAAGTTATGGTTCGCACTGTCTTCTGCGTCAACTACCACAAGCTCGCCATCCTGGATATTCCGGGGACGGATCTCAAATTCCCTGACAGCCTCTCCCTCATAGTTATTTATGCCTCTAAAAGTAACGGTTGCTTTTCCAACATTTTGATTGTTCACCACTTCCATGGTATAGTCCGTACCTTCCACCATAGCGGTTCCGGCATTGTTGATATCTACTTCAGGCGCGATAAAGTCCCCGGTATAGTACATGGGGCTCTTGACATTGATTCGCACACCAGATGCAGTATCGCCAAGATTACATTTTGTAATTTCAAACTGAGTTTCTATCTGGCCGTCAAAGTTATTTTTTCCTTTGACGATCACAGTAGCCGTGCCGACATCGTGGTTATTATTATATTCCACGGTGAAATCCGTATCCTTCAGAAGCGCGACTTTGCCGTTCAGCGGCTGCCTTAACACAGCGTTGGGACTCGGCTGATGGTCTTTTCCTGTATAAGTATAACTCGGCAATATTCCTCTGACTTCCGCATTGTCCATTGCCAGCGTATAGGGCTTGATGGTAAATGTAAGCGGCTTGGTACTGTCTGAAAAATTCCCCTTGCCTTTGGCAATCACGCTTGCTGTCCCGGCATCCTTGTTCGCCTGGTATTCGACATCATAATCATCCATTGTCAGGACCTTGCTTCCAAACAGCACTTGTACCGGGGGTTCCTTGGCTTTATTATCAAATACGAGATCATCCACGCTTCCTGTAAACTGCATCGTAACGCCCGCTTCTTCCGTAAGGGGACGCTTCTTGATATTATAACTTTTGGTGACGGAGCCGCCCTGAAGCCTTCCGCCTGGAAGCGGATACAATTCAATTTTCTGGTCCCCCGCCGAAATGCCGTCTCCCAACTCTGTGACCTCGTAGTCTTTTCCTTTTTCATAGATAATTCCATTATTAGTCACCGCATTGGTCCAGTCCAGTTTGTCAAACTGCGACGTCCCGTCATACATGCAGTTGGCGTCTGGAATGACGATTGTGCAGGAGGAAAGCTGCGGTGCGACAATCGCAAATTCAATCACCATGTCTTCACGGTACCTTCCCTTGCCTTTCACAGCAACCTGGGCTTTCTGCGTTGCCGTGGTAGCCGCTGAGTTGAATTTATAAGTCGTCGGGTCAATTTCGTAATCAACACCCGGCGTCAATCTGTCTTCCCCGGAATCAGGATCATAGAGCACGATGTCTTCCTCTGTAATCGTTACCGGGGCGCCTCCTTTATAAGGCTGGTCTGCCACAGGCGTCTTCAAACGAACGCGCAAGCTCTCTGGATATCCTGCAATTTCGGCTTCCTCTCCAATTCGCTTGATAACGGTATAATTTTTCTTCTCACTGACAAGCCCCTCATAATCATTTATGCCTACGATGCGTACCCAGGCTTCCGTTGTCGCTTTCGTGTGATTGCCGTATTCAATCCGGTAATCCTGATCCAGCGTCAAAGCATCCCCCCTGCACGTCACGTCTCTGGGAGCCTGTCTGGGAATTGCAGGCTTTCCAGAATCATAGTTTGCAGTGACGCTGGTTCCGAACGTAAATGACAAATCTGCGGACGTCAGCTTCTTAACCGTAAAGCTGCCTGTTAAATCTCCCTTGTAATTGCCGCATCCTGTCACTGTCACTGTCGCCATTCCATCCGTATCGTTATTGGCAAAATTGTAAATATAGTCTACTCCAGTAACCTCAAATGCAGACATGACGCCTCTGAGAGGCGCCTCTCTTCCTGCCGAATCCAGAAGCTTGACTTCGGGCTGTGCCACGCCGTCGTTAATTATGGTCACCTCGTCAATCGCTTTAATGGTATAGCTTCCGTTCAGTTCTTGGCGTTCAACCTCAAAGCTGCCGCGCGCAAAGTTGTCTTTGTAATTCTTGTCTTCTACCCTGACCGTATAGGTGCCTGCGTTTAGCGGCGCGCTTGGCGAATAAGCAATCTCAAAGCTCCCAGCAGGCGCTTTGACCTCTGTGCCCTCGCTATCAAGACCATATACTTCAACCGTCGGCTCAATCGCCGATCCAGTATAGACGTATGGCCCTCCAGTAATTTCCAGGCGTTCGTACTGAATATAATCATCTGCCGCCTGCGCAGTAAAGCCGGAAAGATCAATCATTCCGGCAACCATGCAAAGGCTCAGCAGCAACGCCGTCATTCTCCGGGCAAATACCTTGTGCATAACTTGTTCCTCCCTTTCCATCTTTTCTCTCATTCATCATGTATATAGTTAAAGGTATATTATTAATATTTTTCGGCGCTTTTGACCTGAAAAATAATAGATTAAATTTAGATTTCTTGATTTTTCCCCTTTTCGGGGACTTTTTCTATTAGAGTATAGCACAATCTAGTTTACAATACAATTCTTTCTTGCCACGGTTTCTCTCTTTCCTTTATGTTCCAGCCCCTATGCTTCCATACCCTGAAACAGACATTATTTTAATCAAATTTGTTGAAAACTGTCATATTTTGTCTGTTTCAATTGTTACTACTTGTGTGAGGCGAGTATTTCAGATAGCGAAAAAGTCTCCAGACAGACGCTGTGCCGGAGACTTTTTCGCATTACGTTTTAAAATCCCCCTGTTGCCGATTTCTTTTTGCAACTGAAAAACAAGCAACTTTTTTGAGTTTCCCCATTTTGCAATTCATAGTGCCAAAGGCAGCAAGACCTTTTGGCACTATGAATTGCAAAATGGGGAGACTCGAAAAGCAACTTTCTATTGTACTAACTGGCAATCAGCAGTATAATGAAAGAAGGAAAAGGCAGATTGGGAGGATTACTTATGAAACAAAAAAAGAACAAAGCAAACTCAAGACAAAGAATCGCAGATGAAATTCTCTACCAAATTGGCGGGAGCGTCATCTTAGTATTTCTGCTAGTGGCAATTATTGCAACTTGCATGGTTAGCTGGCTCAGCATTACCTCGAAACGAACCGAATTAATCGAGGAATCCAATGCGGCTGCCAATCAATTGACAGGATTTCTCGAACAATATACAAAGAGCGCAGAACTTCTTGCCGCCAACCCAGAGGTCAAAGAGGTCATGAATGAGATAAAGGCAGGCGATGATATCCGGCAGGCTAAGAAGATGGATACCGTAATGGACAATCTCGTAAACATTGCGGCTACCGACTCTGATAATGTGATGGCTGCCTGGATTTCAGACTTAGACGCAAGCGCCCTCACGCAGTCTGACGGCTTTACCAGCGAAGAGGGATGGGACATAACCGGGCGCGGCTGGTATGGCTGTATTGAGACACGGGAAAACATCTTGACCGAGCCATACGTGGATTCCTCGACTGGAAAAATGATTCTAAGCGCTGCATCCCCGGTGTTAGACGACGCTACCGGAGAGGTTCTTGGAGCCGTGGGCATGGACATTTCACTGGATCATATGACGCAACTCATGAGCGAATACAAAATCGGCCGCAATGGATACATCCTGCTGTTATCGGAAAACGGCACCTTTGTTTATCACCCAGATAACGACATCATCCAAAAAAATATCGAAGAGGTAAAAATTTCACAGAATGTTGCCGATACCATCAACTCAAAATCCAACGCATTTTTAAAATATAAGACAGGCGGGGTTACAAAATACGGCTATTTGCTTCATGCCGGAGATACGGGATATATTGTGCTCAGCAGTATGCCGATGTCAGAATATTATGCGATGTTAATCGCAATGGTTATCGGACTGATTTTGATCTTCGCCATTGGAATCACGCTGATCACATTGCGTATTAAGAAAAGCGCCGCCAGCCTCACAAAGCCTATTTTGGAATTAAACCGCACGGCGCAGCAGCTTGCTGACGGAGACTTGGACGTTGCACTGCACATCACGAGCAACAACGAGATCGGCGAGCTGGGCGAATCGATCCAAAAGACTGTCAACCGCCTAAAGGAATATATTGTATACATAGACGAGACCTCAGAAGTACTCACCAAGCTTGCTGACGGCAAGCTGAGCATTGATCTGAAAAACGATTATGTCGGCGAATTTATGAAAATCAAGACCGCCCTGCTCAACATTTCTGATTCCATGAATCAGGTTATGGCAGGCATCAATGAAAGTTCTGAGCATGTATCTGTCGGAGCTTCAGAGCTTGCCTCTGCCTCCCTAGTCCTAGCCGAAGGCGCGGAAGAACAGGCTGCTTCTATTGAACAACTTGCAGCAACGACAAACACGGTTGCCGAACAGGTGGAGAACAGCCGCAGAGAGGCGCAAGCTTCAGCAACAGCAACAGCAGAAGCCGCCTTGATCATCGAGCAGAACCAGGAAAAGATGAAGCAGATGATGGAAGCGATGAACAACATCCATGAGACTTCGCAACAAGTCGTTGGCATTATTCAAACCATTGAAGACATTGCCTCACAGACAAATCTTCTGTCACTCAACGCTTCCATAGAGGCCGCCAGGGCAGGAGAAGCCGGAAAAGGGTTTGCCGTTGTCGCTGATGAGATCGGAAAGCTGGCACTGGAGAGCTCACAGGCAGCGAGCAACACCAAAGAATTGATTGAAATTTCCATGAAAGAGATTCAAAAAGGAAATTCCATTGCCATCAGCACGATGGATTCTCTGAAACAATCCGTACACGCCGTAGATCATGTAAATGAAATGATCCAGGAGACATCTGCAAACGCCGCAATCCAGGCGGAAAACATGAACCAGTTACGCATCGGGATCGAAGAGATGGCGCACGGAATACAAGATAACTCTGCCGCCTCTCAGGAGACCTCCGCAACTTCGGAAGAACTAGCTTCGCAGGCGGAATTATTAAACAAGATGGTTCAAAGATTTGACCTTTCCTAAATCGAAAATCAAGATAGGAGGGGCTGTCACACGAATGTATTTGCCTGTTTAAAAGGTCTTGCCGCTGATGCGGCAAAGACAGAATGCACAAAAATCACTCTGGAAAGCCAGCTTTCTAAGATGACTTTTGTGCATTTTGTTTGCATTGCTTTGCAATGGAAACCTTTTAAACAGGCAAATGCATTCGTGCGACAGCCCCTTTTGTCAAATAGCTTCAATCCATTTGCGAAGCTCTAGCACTTTGCTGTCAATCTGCTGAATCGCATTTGCATACTCTTTCAGCTCTCTGCCAATATTTTTTGCCTCCCGGTTTTCCTTTTTATATTGCAGCTGATAATCCAGGCCAGCCCAGTAATCCATCGCTGCTGTCCGCAGCTGCACTTCTATTTTAATCCAACGTACTTCTTCCTGAAGTGAAATTGGCACCTGAAAAATAAGATGAAGGCTTCGGTAGCCGCTTTTTTTGGGTTTTTTAATGTAATCCTTCTCTTTTAAAAGGTTCATATCTTTCTGTGCGCAAAGCAGTTCCGCAATCTGGTAGAGATCATCCGTATAAGTACATACGGCGCGGATCCCCACCACGTCATTGATATATTCGCCAACAGACTCCATGTCCTCCGCAAGCCCTTTTCGCCTCAACTTTGCGGCTATGCTCTCATAAGATTTGATTCTGCTTGACATGCTGTGAATGACCTTTCTTCCAAAGCGTATTCCCAAATCCGCATTGATGATCTGCAGCTTGGCATTCATCAAGCTGATTCCACATTCGCACTTTACTACAAATTCCTCCTGTTGTAATGATTCCTTTAAATCCATATTTCCTCCCTGCCTTTCATCGCTCAAAAGAAACTTTTTCATCCGTTAACGGGACTTGCTCTTGGATTGCCCGAAAACAGCCCGGCGTCTTCCAAAATTGTGACAATAACGGAAGATGCCGGACTGCATTTTCTCATGCATGTAAGGCCCTTTGTTTCTGATGAAATTATCTTATCGGAAAGCAGCAAAGGCATGCGTTCTTGCTTGATGCGAGATTGACGCCAACGCCTCGAGAACTTCTAAGCTTTACAACGCATGGATGAAAATCCCGCTCCTTAGCTTTGGCTCAAACCAAGTGGACTTCGGCGGCATCAGACGCCCAGCGTCGGCCACTGCAAACAATTCCTGTATAGAAGTCGGGTACATCGCAAAAGCTACAGCGCAATCGGCATTACAGCGCCGTTCCAACTCTTCTATCCCACGGATGCCCCCTACAAAATCTATTCTGCCGTCTGTCTTAGGATCATCAATTCCCAGCACCGGCGAGAGCAGCCTTTTCTGAAGCACAGACACATCGAGCCCTTCGACTGGGTCATTTGAAATGTCCTCCGGACGGATCTTGCAGCGATACCATGCACCTTTCAGGTACATCGAAAATTCTCCCTTTCTGCCAGGCCGAATAGGATGATCGTTCAAGCGTTCCACCTCGAATATAACAGACACTTGATTTAAAAATTCCGTTTCGGTCATTCCGTTCAAATCCTTGACTACTCTGTTATAATCCATAATCATAAGCTGTTCATCTGGAAACAGCACCGAAAGAAAATAATTAAATTCCTCTTTCCCGGTATAATTCGAACTTGCTTCCCGGCGCATCTGCCCCACACGCACAGCCGACGCCGCCCGGTGATGCCCATCTGCAATATAGATTTCCCTGATAGATGCAAACGCCGTCTCAATGGCGCAGACCTGTTCTCTGTCAGAAATTGTCCATACCCTGTGACGAACATCATCATCTGCTGTAAAATCATATAACGCTTCTTTTTGTTTTACCACATCTACTACCGCATTAATTGTCGGATTGGAACGATATGCCAGAAAAATCGGTCCTGTCTGGGCATTACAAATATCCACATGGCGAATTCGGTCCTGCTCTTTCTCTGCCCTGGTATTCTCGTGCTTTTTTATCACGCCCTGCTCATAATCGTCAATCGAGGCGCATGCGGCAATCCCAGTCTGAACTCTTGCGTTCATCGTCAGTTCATAGATGTAATAGCAGCGTTCCGTCTCTTTTACAAATGATCCGTCTTCTACCATGTTCCATAAAATGTCATGTGCTTTCTGATATACTTCGGGCGCATAGGTATCCACCTGATCCCCAAACTGAGTCTCCGCGCGGTCTATTTTAAGGAAACTCTCAGGATTTGCCCTCACTGCCTCCTTTGCCTCTCTGCGGTTGTATACGTCATAGGGAAGCGCCGCTATTTTCTCTGCTTTTTCTCTGTTTGGCCTGATTGCGCAGAACGGTTTAATTACTGCCATCTTTTCTCCTCTTTTCTCTTCAAATCAAAGTTTTTATGTCGTTTATTTCTTCTGATCCACCCCATTACGGGCACAAATATCCTGGACGCAACATCGGTCGCAATGAGGACTGGTCCTCGCAGTGCACACGTCTCTGCCATGATACACCAGACGATGACAAAAATCGCTTCCTTCCTCTGGGGGAATCAGCTTCCATAAAAGCATTTCCACCTTTTTGGGATCTTTGACATTTTCCACCAGCCCCATGCGGTTCACCAAACGGATGCAGTGTGTGTCGGTGACGATGGCCGGCTTGTGAAACACGTCTCCCATAATCAAGTTTGCACTTTTTCTGCCCACTCCTGGAAGCTTTAACAGTGCGTCAAAATCCTCAGGAACCATCCCATGATAGTCCTCTTGAAGCATCTTCATACATGCGCTGATATCCCTTGCCTTGCTCTTTCCAAGCCCGCAGGGCCTGACAATCTTCTCAATCTCTTCCACCGGGGCTTCTGCAAGAGATTTTACATCTGGGTATCTGTCGTACAGCCCTTCTACCACCACGTTAACCCTGGCATCCGTACATTGCGCGGCCAGCCGCACGCTGACTAAGAGTTTCCATGCCTGATTATAATCCAAGGTACACCCTGCCTCAGGATATTCCTGCTTTAATCTTTGAATCAGCTCTAAAGCCAGTTCTTCTTTGGTCATTGAAATATGTCCTTTCTTTCGTCAAAATTACTCCGCATATCGGGCAAATCGATATCGGCGTCTTCTTCCATCCAAGCGACGGCTATCTCTTATTTCACAAAAAACCGATAAATTGTCTTTGTGGTAAAGACGTCCCCTGCTTTTACGATGGGGGACGGAAAATTTGCCTGGTTCACGGCATTGGGATAAAACTGTGACTCCAAACAGAATCCACAGCGTCTGCCATATGCCGCTCCTCCTTTTCCTGTCTGCTCCTCAATGAAATTCCCAGTATATAATTGTACTGCACAGCAGTCTGTGGATGCTTCCATGGCAATTCCTGTCTGCTCACAATATGCATGAGCCATAATTTTCATCTCTCCCGCCCGATCGCTGAGTATATAATTGTGATCATATCCGGAAGTAAGCTTTAACTGCTCAAAATCATCTTCGATATCCCGCCCGATCGGTTTCATAATGCGAAAATCCATAGGAGTTCCTTCTACCGGGGAAATTTCTCCTGTGGGAATAGACTTAGAATCACCGACTGGAGTATAATATTGCGCCAAAATTTGAAGCTTCTGTTCCATAACGGATCCACTGTCATGTCCGCCCAGGTTAAAGTACGAGTGGTTGGTACAATTCATGATAGTTGCCTTATCCGTCTCTCCACGATAGCTGATCTCTATGGCGTCTTGATCCGTAAGAGTATAAGTGACCTCCACCTTGAGATTTCCAGGAAACCCCTGCTCTTCTTCTGTACTAAGATGAAAAAACGTGATGCTGTGATCCGTTTGTTGTTTTACTTCCCATACCTTGCGGTCAAATCCATTGGGCCCGCTGTGAAGGTTATTTTGATCCTCATTTGCAGCAATCTTACAAAGCTTGCCGTCAATCATCATCTGTGCCTTCTCAATACGGTTACAATTTCTTCCAATGGTAGCTCCAAAATAGCAGCTATGGCTCTCGTACTGGCCTGCGTTATCATATCCCAGCACTACGTCTTGCAATACGCCGTTTTTGTCTAAAACCAAGACGGAAACCAATGTCGCTCCATAATCAGAAACTTTGATCATGGTGTGATTTTTGTTCTCTAGCAAGTATAAAGATGCCGGCTCCTCTCGTTGGCTTGTTCCAAATGCCAATGTCTCCATTTCTCTATCCCCCTGCGTTGACTATATGCACTCTTGCGCCTCCGCTATCATCTTATCTGATTTCAAAATATGATTGGACAGCCATCCAAAAAGGAACACCATCAATTCCTCTAAATATTGCTGCTGGTTATTGTCCAACTGCTCCAAGTCAATCTCTTCCAACTTTGAGACAAACGCCTGATGAGCCATTTTCTGTGCATGAAGCCCTGGATAGCCAATGCTCTCCATATATTCTTCCTCGTCCGCAAAGTGTTCCTTGGTATATTGCTGCAACTGGTCCAAGATCCCCACGATTTCATCATATTTATCATGTAAAAGCTCTGCCCTCACCAGATCGTTGGCTTTTGCAATAATCTCAAACAAGGTCTCATGCTCCCCGTCAATCAGAGGGATTCCTGTCAGATACTTTTCTGTAAACGCACAAGGATTTGCGTCTTGCTTCCACTGTTGTAGAGGAGGCATTTTTCCAATCATCAAATCGCTGCTTAAGATATGATGGTACAGCCACCTTGTCAGATAGCGCATCAGCTCTTCTAAAAGCTCATGCTGTGCGTCGATTTCATCAATGCCCATAAAATCCAAACTATTGATCCGTTCCCTGAACACCATATGCTGTTTTTTCTGAATTTCCAGTTCTGGATCATTGATCGCCGCCATATATGCCTCTTCACTGACAAAATGAATATCTGCGTATTCTTTTAACTCTTCTAAGATATTCTGAACCTGATGATGCTTATCTTGCAAAATATCATTATGCAGCAATTCTAAAATCTCATTAATGAGCTCAAATAATTTTTCATGCTGTTGGTCAATTTCCCGAATTCCTATGATGCAATCTTCCGTAAACTGATACATGCTGTTCCTCCTCTTCCTCTATAACTCATACATACCTTGATTTTAAAATACTTTTGCGGCAAAAGCAATCCCAGGATTCACATTTTCTCAATTGTTAACCTAATAATTTTTATAGGTTGACAATTGAGCCATTACCATTTATACTTGAAGCAACACAAAAAATATTAAATGATATCATTCATGTTACAGAAAGGAAAATCACTATGCAGACAACCATCAATACCAACACATCCACCCCCAATAAGCAGGGCCTCTCTGTACGGCAGCTCGCAGTGATCGGCGTTATGACCGCCGTCACTTGCATTCTTGCGCCATTTTCAGTTCCCATCGGCCCTGTGCCTATTTCACTTACAAACTTAGCGATTTATATTTCTCTCTATGTGCTTGGCACGAAGAAAGCTACCGTGAGCTATCTGGTCTATCTGCTCATTGGCTTTATCGGGGTTCCTGTCTTCTCCGGCTTCAGCAGCGGGCCGCAAAAACTTTTCGGTCCTACTGGCGGATATCTGATCGGCTTTATTCCCATGGCAATTATCGCAGGCATTCTCGTCGACAAATTCACCAGCAACAAATTGATCTGCTTTCTTGGCATGATCGCAGGAAGCATCGTTTGCTACGGTTTTGGGACCACATGGCTTGCTTACCAGGCACACATGGATTGGAAATCTGCACTGTTTGCGGGAGTCGTCCCATTTTTGATCGGAGATGCTGCCAAAATGATTCTTGCCGCCATAATTGGTCCGCAGATTCGCAAGCAATTGATTCGTGCAGATTTATTTTTCTAAATAAGGCATTCTTCATAAATGATAACAGAGCCGGGACACTGGATGTTGAACCGCTCCCTGTCAAGTAGACAGTTAAAAAAATAAAAATTTTTACCTGCCAGTCGCAAAGAGGACTGGCAGAGTTTTTATGCAGCATCTTTCAAATAGTTTCTATATTCTATCGGTGTCATACAGTTTAAGCGCTTCTGATACCGATGATTATTATAATAATCTATGTAATCGGATATGGCCTCCTTTAGCTCCTCATATGTTTGAAATCTCTTCAGGTAATACATTTCTGATTTCAGCATCCCCCAGAACGCTTCCATTGGTCCGTTATCAATACATCTGGACACTCTTGACATGCTTTGCGTCATTCCTGCTTTGTTAAGCTTTTTACGGAAGGATTTTGAGGTGTATTGGTATCCACGGTCACTGTGGAATAAAGGC
>CAJTJY010000003.1:62469-134217 GCA_910576975.1 uncultured Lachnospiraceae bacterium | reverse complement strand
GAAGCGGGTGATGGGAATCGAACCCACGTATCCAGCTTGGAAGGCTGGTGTTCTACCATTGAACTACACCCGCATAACGCATCGGGGTGACAGGATTCGAACCTGCGACCTCCTGGTCCCAAACCAGGCGCTCTAGCCAAGCTGAGCCACACCCCGGAACGCTGTAAGCAAATCACTCACGACGCAAGATATATTATATGCGATACTTGTCCAAATGTCAATAACTTTTTTCACTTTTTTTCCAAAAAATTTTTAAGAAAAAAAGCACGAACTAACAGCCCGTTGCAGGAGAGCGATTGAAATGATATAATTGGAGACACTATCCTCATGAGGCAAAGAAATACTATACTCAAACAGAAAAGGATTTATGATCTATGAATGTTGTAGGAATCATCGCAGAATACAATCCCTTCCACCAGGGACATGCATATCAGATAGAAGCTTTGAAAAAGATATGCCATGCAGAGCATGTCGTCATCGCCATGAGCGGGAACTTTGTCCAAAGGGGCGCTCCTGCCTTAATGGAAAAGTACAGCCGTGCAGCAATGGCATTAAACTGCGGCGCAGATCTTGTGCTCGAGCTTCCTGCACTATTTGCCACAGCCAGCGCAGAAGCTTTCGCCCGTGGAGGCGTTTTTTTGTTAGATTGCACTGGAATCGTCACTCACTTGGGATTTGGCGCAGAGACAGCAGATATGCAACTGCTGTCAAAGCTTTCCCGCATTCTCCTTGCGCAACCCTCTTCTTACCTAGAATCCTTGCAAAAGTCACTGCGAAACGGCCGTTCCTTTCCCGCCGCACGGGCAGATGCTTTAAATGCTTATTTTAAAAACAGCACTGCTTCCAGAGAAACAGCTTTTCATGGACCTAACGTCTCTGGAGACTGCTTTGACAAGATCCTTGCATCCCCCAACAACATTCTCGCCCTGGAATACCTCAAAGCCCTGGCAGATCTATCATCTCCCATGCTCCCTATTCCCATTCTGCGTCAGGGTAGCGGATATCACGACACAGAACTGGGTTCGGGTTTTTGCTCTGCCTCTGCCATTCGGACACATGTCAAAAAAGAACTTTCCTCACAGACAGGCCACGGCAATATGCATCTTAACATCCCTGCCTCTGCCATGCCAAAGACAGCTCTTGATATCCTAGAACACTATCCTCATCCATTCCTGTTTGAGGACGACTACTCTTCTCTACTTCACTATGAACTGCTAAACGGCGACGCAGAATCGTTCTCTGCATGGGGCGGTAGTTCTGCGGAGCTTGCCTGCCGTCTTCAAAACGAGTGCAAAGATTTTACAGACTGGACGGGCTTTTGCCATCACATGAAGACGCGAAATATGACTTATGCGCGCATAAGCCGCCTGTTCACCCATATGCTGCTGCACATTACAAAGAGGGATTACGAGACAATTCCACTTCCCTCTTATCTGCGGATCTTAGGGTTCCGCAACTCTGCAGCGCCATTGCTGTCCGCAATGAAAAGCCACTGCCGCCTGCCGATCATTACACGCCCGGCAAAAGCTATGCAGCGCTTGACTAAGCAGGAGCAGCGGCTTCTATCCATAGATTTGCGAGCTACGGATCTCTATCGCCTGGGACTTGCTGCCAAAGGGGATTACAGCCTGGAATATGACTTCCGCCGTCAAATCCTTCGGATTTAATCTGCAAAGAAATCTTCCGAACGCAAGCTTTCAATCCTCACTCAAATATGTAAAAACAAGCGTTCCTTTTTCACGCCTCTATGTTCTAAGACAACTTGCTCATAAGCACACTCCGCCCTCCAGGCAATCGTCCTGTTACGGAAACGCCCTGACGTTTCAGCGGCGCCTTCTGACAGCCTTTGATAAAGCTCCGGGTCCGACAGCGCTTGCTCTGCGCACTTTGCAAATTCCTCCTCTGACTCAGAAGTCACATAACCATTCTCGCCGCTAAAAACCACGTCAAGAACGCCTGTAGCCTGCACCGCCACCACAGGGCTGCCCCCTGCCATCGCTTCTAGCAACACAATTCCCTGCGTTTCTGATTGAGAGGCAAACAAAAACAAATCGCTGGCGCAATGAAACGCTGGCACTTCCTCATTAGGCACCGTTCCCAAAAAGGTGACATTATCACTGATTCCCAATTGCTGCACATAGAACTCCAATTCCGCTTTCTGAGGCCCGTCTCCGATCACCAGGAACTGGAAATCGTCTCCTGCCCTGTCTTTCAGCACTGCCAAGGATCTCAGCAAGAACTTGAGGTTTTTCTCCGCTGAAAGCCTTGCAACCGTACAAAGCAAATGCCTTTTCCCTTTGCCATAGGTTCTTCGGATAAATTCCCGGCTTAGCCTCTCATTTGTCTGCCGTTCCCAATACTCTGAATAGAATGAATCTGGCAAACCTGTCGCAAGCACCGCCGTATCTGCCTGCCAGCCCCGTTCTTGTAAAATCTCCTGCACCTTTCTAGTAGGGGTAAGCACAAGGCTGCATCTGTCTGTAAACTGGCGGATTACCCCCAGCACTAACTGCTGTTCCACAAACTTCACGATTTTATTTTCCAACCTGCCACCCTTCTCTTTCAACCAGCGGTAAGGCTTCCAATAATGCAGATATTGCTCATACTGCGTGTGATAGGTAAAAACCACAGGAACGCCATATTTCCTTCCCAGATATTGGGCACGCTGTCCTATCATCACTGGATGATGCACATGGATCAAGTCAAAGTCCAACGCCTGAAACAAGCGTTCCATTTCCAGATCAAAAGGTTTCATAAGCGGCACATAACCGCCCGCTTTCTTTCGAAAGGCACGATAACGAATCACATATTCCTCTTCGTGCGCATACCCCTCATATTGCGGCGCAAATATGTAGACCACATGTCCTCTCTCCCGCAACCCTTGCGCCAGCCGCTCAATGGCGATCGGCACGCCTCCCACTACCGGCTTGTAATTATTTGTCATCATCGCAATTCTCATAAAACACGCTCCTATCCAAATCATCCAAAAAACTCAAACACCTTGTCCCCCAGTACATATCCGGCTCCCACAAAGAAAAAATTCCAAATGCAGATTCCAAGAGCAGAACTGACCGTATATTTCATAAAGTCGATATGAAGCACTCCTGCCGGAATCGAAATCAAAGTCCGCACCATGGGGATCAGCTTGCTGATAAAAATTCCCAGACATCCTCTTTGCTGTATCATCTGAAAGTTCCGGTCTATTGCTTGCTTTTGTTTGGGAAATTTCTTCACATATGCCTTTAAAAACACATCTCCGCCAAATCTTCCAAAAAAATATAAAATCCAGCTTCCAAGCAAGCCCGCCGCTACTGAGATGACCATGGTCATCAAAAAGCTTAACTTCCCGTTTGCCGCCCAGATTCCGGCCATTGGCATAATCACTCCCGCCGGAAAGCCTGGAAGATTCAAATATTCCAACAGCACGATCACAAAAATGGCAATCGCCCCATAATTTTCAAAATATCCTGTTATCATCTCAATACTCATGGCATCTCCTCCGTTTCTGATCTTTTGTTGCTAACATTTATTTTACCAGCGCAGCCTTTCATTATTCTTGCAAAAAGCATAAGAATTTCTTACGATTTTGTAATGTGATCCTTTGGTGCCAAAAGCTGCTTTCATAACATATAACGAAACATAAACAGGTTTTGTTTCAAATATGCAGCTTCATTTTTCAAAAATGCTTTTCTAGACTTTGTACTGTCACTGTGCTATACTAATATAACAGTTATACGAAGGAGCGTGATATCATGACAGATCATGCGTTATTGCATGCCATAACAGATAAAATAGACCAAAAAATAGAAGAAAATTTTCAACCTATCAATCAAGGCATCGCTAAATTAAAGCAAACTGTAAGGCATTTAGAAACAGACATTTCGGGTCTGGATACCGATATCACCGACTTAAAAAACAATGCCGGGAAATTAAAAACAGATATTTCGGAATTAAAGGCCGATATGGCTGATTTGAAAACAGATATTACAAAACTGAGCTTCGATATCTCTGAATTAAGACAGCGTGTCCTAGATATGGATTTGAATTTTTTACTTGAAACCCAAAATCGCCAGGAACTGCAATTACTTACGGAACACCACGCCGCCCTTGTCCGCAGGCTGAATCAGGCTTCTTTTAAAGAGGATAGATCTGCGTTGCAAAACATACAAATTTCAGGTTTTAAATACAAGCTGGAAGATTTGGAAAAGGAGATTGAAGGAATCAAGGGGAAGCTAAACTGCCAAGATTAGTTTATCAAAAAGAAAGAGGCTGTAGGAAAATGATAGTTCCAAACAGCCCCTTAAAAACACTTTTGAGCCAGCGATGAGCAGCAACCGGATGGATAAAAAAGTGGAACATAGATTAGCTACTTAAGCTTTTTTACATCCACCCATAATGCAGGACGGAAATAATCGAAATTACTTACCCAAGATCCCCTCATTTTGATTATTCCATGTTTGTCGACATATACTACCCTGTCATTATCGTAAGATGTTTCATAACCCGTTCGCAACATCCACTCGCAAAACCCTCCGGTTTCCACTGCAGAGGCTCTAGGTTTGATTCTACTCGCTTTTCGGTCTGTTTCTTCGGGAAAATACCGCTTCACTTCTTCCACGCTCAGAAAAAATACGCTGTCCTTTGTACTACTGTTATCTATTTCTTTCCCTGAATCATCCAGTGAATAATTTTTTATTTTTGATTTAGAAATAGCTTTTCTCTCATCATCCGCAAAGGTTTCCGTCAAGAATTCACTATTTAACCAATTGCGAATCGAAGAATTTTCCCAGACGCCTTCATTGTCCATTGTCACATCAAACAGCTCTTCACCTGGACAATGCTTACTGAGCAGGAGCAGTTTGTTTTTCTTTTTATCAAGCACGATCCACTCCACCATTTCATGACCCTTTAAAACTTCTTCTGGATATCTCCCAAAATAAACCGTATCTCCTGACTTTGCCTTTTTGATTTTTTTGCGCCTCAAGTTTTCTAATTTCTGAATCGCTAATTCTAACTGTTCTTTACTGTCTTGATATGTTCCAGCTTGTTCCAGCAAGTCAACCGCCGCCTCATAATCCTTCGATTCCACTGCTTTCATTGCCTGCTGATATTTTTGTCCTGGCACAATTCGAGAGGAATAAAAAATTGTATATGCAGCCACTGCAAGAAAGAATGCCGCAATAGACAATTTCAAAATCTTGCCCCTCTTTGCACGCCTCTTTTCTTTCAGCTTTCTTTCCTGTTCCCTGCGCGCTTGTTCCAAGCGGTCTTCTTGCTGCTTCCTCTTGATGATCTGAATCTCATTTTGGCATAACGTAATCTTTTCCGCTGCATCTTTCCAATCAAAACAATTTTGAAAAGCTTCCATGGCAGCTTCCACCAAAATTAACGGCTGATCATCATCACAACTGTAACCATTCTCATGAACCAGGGCATAATACTCTTCTATCTTGACGCAGCCGCACTGATAGTCCCTATCCTTTTGAATGACCTCCGCTTTGGAAATACATTCATCTGCAAGAGCGCTAGCATTCTCATACCCTGAAATACTCTGAAAAATCTGTGCCGCCTCCAAATACTCCTCTTCTTTAGAAGCGGTATCCATTTTAGAAACACCATTCTGATAAACGTCCTGCAGACGCTGATTTTCATTTCTCTGATTTATGTCCGAGAGATAGCCTTGCACCGTTTGCTTTAGTTGCTGATCTGCAAACCGCAGAATCTTTTTATAGTTATTATCGTTATCAAAAGGCTGGTCGCAGTCTGCAAGGCGCTCCTGTTTGCTAACTCTTAGTTCAGCCATCAGCTTGCCCAGATAAGCCTGGGCATTTTCCGGATCTAAATCCAGGACTTTTTCACAGTACTCGTCTGCACTGCTCCATTCCCCGTCCTCCAGAAACAGGAAGACACGTTTCAGAAGCGGGGCGGTCTGAGGAGTCTCCGAAGCAGACAATGGTTGCGTCGTTTCTCCCTCTCCTGCAGTCCCAGCATTAAGAATCTTCTTAATTCCCCGGATCAAATCCTGCAAAAATCCAAGCTGGGACATGTCCTGGGACTGAAGATGAGAAAACTCCTCCGGCAAGTCATAAGGATCCATGCCTTTATATGCAGGAATCAGCACCTTCTTTGCACCATTGCGAATCAGGGACAAATAACGGAACCATTCATTTTTGACCCATACCGCTTTGAAATATTCTGGCTTCGTCCCTAAGACCACCATGACTTTTGCAGAGTTCAAAGCTGCAAAAATATATGGCTCGTAGGCGCTGCCCAATTTATTTTCCAAAGTAATCCTGGCAAAAAATACTTTGAATCCTGCCTCCGTCAACTCATAATACAGATCATTGGCGAGTACCGAATCCTGGGTCCTTCCTCCTGCCTGATCTTTCTCCTTATAACAGATAAATACGTCAAAAGGCTCTTCCTGCCTGGAAATGTCCAAAATCCCTTTCTGGATATCGTCGATTTCTTTTGCCTCCGCTTCATAAACTCTGCGCTGATAACCATCTGCATACTGCAATGCCGCCTTATAATCCTCATCTGCAAAAATTGATGTAAGCTGGGTACGATTTACCGTAGGAATCCGCCTATGTGTGACAGGATCTTCCACATACTCAATGCCATAACGCCCAAGTACCAAAGACCAATATGCTTCCGCATCCGTATTGTCCTCATTTAGTATCTGTTCATAAATTGCCATCGCCTTGTCAAATTCGCCATTGCGCCGGAAATGGTTCGCCCGGTCATAGAGATTTGTTTTTTTATCATCATCCAGTCTAGGCAGCGTCTGTTTCGTGCCGCAATATTCACATTCTGCCACTGTCATGCCCTGCTGAATTTCCAACGTGCCGCCGCACATCTTGCATTTAAACATCGACATACATCCAGTCCCCTTCTACTTGAGTAATTTACACTTCTTATTTCTATCGCTCAGCAAAACCTTCAGTTCCTCGGCAGCACGCTCAGCCGCCTCTGGCTCTTGCGCATCCACCGCTTTCGATAGCTCAGAAAATTTCACCGTAATCTGCCCTTCCACTCCCGCAAGGGCTCCATGACTCATTGGATCGCTATAACGCACCGCCTCATACACTTCCTGCAGCGTTTTTTTCAATTCTGGCACAGCAGCATGTGCAAGAAGGCTCTCAGCATCCACGGTAAGAGAACGCAAGAACAACGTTCTCTGCTTGTTTTTGCCATCCATGTCTTGTACCAGCTCCGCCACTGCCGCAGCTTTCAACACAGATACCGCTGTAAATGCAGACACTGCCGCGCAAACCAGGATTCCTGCCCATATAGGAAAATCAGGAATCGCCATGCAGAAAGCCCCCGCCGCTACCGAGACAAAAAGACCTGCATAGCTTATCGTGACTATCGGTACATGGTAAAACAATTTTCTTTTGCATTCCTGCCGCAACGCTCGCCAGGCACAGGCAAGATGCCCCAAAAACGCAGCCAGAATCAAGACATATCCAAGCCAAAACGAAGCGCCAGCCCTCTGTATTCCACCCTCTCTTGGCATGACAAACACAATGACATGAAAGAAAATCAAAAACACCGCCCATATCGCCATATAAAATTTAAATCCCTGTTTCATCCTCTATCCCTCCGTTTCCAAGTTGATTCTGACATATCTCCATGATTTCCAAGCTCTATCCGAACATTAATTTTCAGGAGTAAGGCTCCTGCCACATTCCATGCAGAATTTTGCATGTTCCTGAAGCGTTGCGCCACATCCCGGACATTTATTTACAAGGGGAGCGCCGCATTCCATACAGAATTTCCCCTTTGCAGTTGCCTTGCCGCAGACCGGGCATATTATTTCAGCATCTTTGGATTGTTCTACTTTACAGCCGCATTCCATGCAAAATTTGGCATGTTCTGGTAACGGCTTGCCACAATTTGCGCAAACGCCCTCCTGGGAACGCTGTTGAAATGTCGCAGCAGTGCCATCCAGGGCGTCCCCGATCATATTGCTTACCATGCCGCCCACAGCGCCGCCTACGCCTGCCATAGTCCCAAACCCGAGGCCCATGTTCGTAAACTGCCCCACAGCCTCATTCTGCGCAACCTGAGATGCCACGTCAAAGCCTCGTTCCTGCTGATAAGTATAGCCTTCCTGTGCACGCTTTGCCGCCATTGCCTGAGATTCAATGATCATCTGCTGTGCCTGGGTCTGTTGGTCAATAATCCCCACCTGCTGCCTCAGCTTTGCTTCTGCAACTTCTGAATATTGACGAAAATGCAGCTCCTTAAAGGTTTCATACTGACGCTCGCCATCCGGCTTTAAGATGGTTGTTACAAAGAAACGCTCCAAAGATACGCCGTAATCGGCAAAATCACCTGAAAGCATGCCTTTTAACGCATCTGAAAATTCCACAAGATGTTCATCAACTTCAAAAATGCTGACAGCATTCTCTTTCATGAAATGCGCGATATAAGTTTTCACCCTGGTCATAAGAAACGCTCGAAAGTGGCTGATTAACTGCTGTTGTCCCAAAACGCTCTCAGTCCCCACAAGCTTTAATAAGAGCTTCCTGGAGTCCTCCACGCGCAGGCTCAATTCCCCACAAGCGCCAATGGAAACTGGAAAGCCATAAATTGGCTCTATGTACTGAACTTTACTATCCGTGCCCCACTTCAAAGACATCTGCTCTGTCTTATTGATAAAATAAACCTCGCAGTGAAACGGTGTCTGATCTCCTGTGATCCGATTCAATATCCTGCCGAGCAAGGGAATGTTCTGGCTCTCCAAGGTATACCTTCCAGGTCCGAACAAATCCAGCGCTTGACCATCCCGAAAGAAAATTGCTTCCTGGGACTCATGTACTACTAGTTGGGTCAATGCGTTAAAATCTTCGATTGGATGCTTCCAAATAAAAGTACTGTTATCTCCTTCATATTTGATAACGTCTGCTATCTTTGCCATATAAATTCCTCCATTCCGTGCGTTTTTCAACACATAAAGGCAGTTATGTGCTGCTGCAAATGGCAAAGAGACTGCCCCAAAACATCTCTGCATGGAAACAGTCCCCTTGATCAGCCGCTCTTCTTTCATTAATGATGGAACAAACGGATTCCCGTAAAGCACATAGCCATATGATATTTATTGCAGGTCGCAATCACATGGTCATCACGGATGGAACCGCCAGGTTCTGCCACATAGGAAACGCCGCTCTTATGGGCACGCTCAATATTATCTCCAAACGGGAAAAATGCATCAGATCCCAAAGCAACTCCTGTCATCTGATCCAGCCAGGCACGCTTCTCCTCTCTAGTAAAAATCTCCGGCTTTACTTTAAAAGTCTTCTCCCATGCCCCGTCCGCCAAGAGATCCATATATTCTTCCCCAATATAAAGATCAATGGCGTTATCCCGGTCGGCACGCGCAATACCGTCTACAAATTGCAGATTAAGGACTTTGGGCGCCTGACGCAAAAACCAATTGTCCGCTTTCTGCCCTGCAAGGCGGGTGCAATGAATGCGGGACTGCTGTCCGGCGCCAATGCCGATTGCCTGACCGTCTTTTGCATAACATACGGAATTAGATTGGGTATATTTCAAAGTAATCATGGCGATTGCCAAATCAATCTTTGCAGATTCAGGAATCGTTGTATTCTCCGTCACCACGTTTCCAAAAAAATCATTATCTATCTTTAATTCATTTCTTCCCTGTTCAAAAGTAATGCCAAATACTTCCTTGCGCTCTAAGGGATCGGGCTCATATGACGGATCTATCTCTATAACATTATAATTACCATTTTTCTTAGCTTTCAATATCTCAAGTGCTTCAGGTTCATACCCTGGAGCAATGACTCCGTCCGAAACCTCGCGCTTAATAATCTTGGCAGTAGCTGCATCGCAAACGTCAGATAGAGAAATGAAATCTCCAAAAGAGGACATCCTGTCTGCGCCTCTGGCTCTTGCATAGGCGTTGGCTAACGGCGTAAATTCCACATCCATATCGTCCACCCAATAGATCTTCTTCTCCACTTCTGTGAGCGGCAAGCCTACTGCTGCGCCTGCCGGGGAGACATGTTTGAAAGAAGTCGCCGCTGGAAGCCCCGTGGCTTTCTTTAATTCCTTTACGAGCTGCCAGCCGTTAAATGCATCCAAGAAATTGATATAGCCTGGCTTTCCGTTTAATACCTTGATAGGGAGCTCTCCCCCTTCCATGTAGATTCTAGATGGTTTCTGGTTGGGGTTGCAACCGTACTTTAATTCTAACTCCTGCATATTTTCCTCCATTCTGTCTAGCCATTCATTAAGGAAGCTTCCTTGATCTTACTGATTCTTATTTACAATGCGGGTTTCATATTTACCAGTCTCAATTTCAATATAACGCACAAACAGCGATACCTTGTTCTCTTCATTCAGGCTATCCCATATATTCCTGGCAAGCTGGTCAATATCTACATCCAGTTCCACAAGCTTTGGCTCGCCCTCGAAGCTAGGCAAGGGATTCCCATCCCCCATATAGGTATGGATAAAATGCCCTTCTCCATTTAAAGGATTCTCATAGGCAAATGTATAGCGGTTGCAAGATTTTGGATCTCCATTGCTGCTCTTTAAGATCGACATGGCATAATTATACTCACCATTTTCCAGATGCATAATTCCGGAAATCCGAGGCGTGTAATTCGGAGCGTCCGGCTCAAACTTTCTAGTACGCAACGCCTGTTCAAAAGTCTGTTGCTGATCCATTAGTTCATAAATCGTATCCGTCTGATCCCCATTGGTCACAATCGTCTTATTGCCAAGCACCCGTACTGGAGCATAAATAATCAGGCTGGGATCGCTTAATTTGGAAGGATCAAATGCTTGCGTGCGAATTCCCTCTCCTTCTTCCACAAAAATGCGGTTTCTGCTGTTCTCACTTCTTCCCATAATGAAGTAGGCAGTCACCGCATATTTCCCGTCCTTAGATTTCCCAATTACAATCCCTCTCCCAGGATAAGTATTTCCTTTCAATTCTGCTTCCAACGATAATCTATTCACTCCATATCCTCCTTTGTATTGTTATCAGCCATCCATGCCGCGGCATTCGCTTCCCACAACTTTCTTCCTTTGCTGTAGAACAAAACTTTGCCCAGAGGGCTTTTCAGACCTTTCGACGCCCTAATCCTGATTAAATAATCAGAACAAAATTTCCCAATCAGATGAAAAAGGAATCCTGTGTCCCAGGATCCCTCTGCCTGTCTGTGGAAAACGCCTTCTCTGACCCTCTCCAGGCAGGTAAATTATTCATCTTTCTAAAAATTTTATTGCTTCTGAGCCAGCTTCTGTTTCCTCTCGTCCAAAAGCTTATCGATGGCGCTTACCAATTTTCCAATCTCAGGCTTGGTAAGTTGCGCATCGGCGCCCAGCATCTCTCCTTTGCGGCGCATTTCCTCATTTACCAGGGAGGAGAAAATAATTACCGGAATATGCTTTAATTCTTCATCCTCTTTCACCAGCTTTGTCAGGCGGTGCCCATCCATCAGCGGCATCTCGATATCGGTAATAATCATATGTACCTTATCATCCAGATTGCCTTCCTTGCGGTATTCACAAAGTTTGTCCCAGGCCTCCTGACCATTATTATTAATAATCAGCTTGGTATATCCTGCTTTCTTCAGGCAGTCGGTAATTAATTTAGACAACAGCGGAGAATCCTCTGCCACGATAATCGGCTCGTCGCTCCTGTTGCGCCCCTCGAGCTCTTCAATGTCAGAAACCTGCAGTCCTGTCTCTGGACTGATATCTGTTACAATCTTCTCGAAATCGAGAATCACGATCAATCTGTCCTCTAGCTTGATCACTCCGGTAGAAACCCCATTCTCCTCGATGTTGATCGTTGCATCCGGCGTAATAATGTCTGCCCAGGAAAGCCTGTGGATACCGCAGACTTCATCTACATGAAACGCAATATTCAACTTGTTGAAGTTCGTAATAATAAACAAACCATCTTTCTCATTGTCAGGAAGTCCAAGGCATCCACGCAGATTTATAACAGAAATCATGGTGTCACGCGGCATAAATATACCTTCCACACAGGGATGTGCATTGGGAATCGGAGTAACCGGCTGGTAAGTTAATATCTCCCGAATCTTCGCTACATTAATTCCATAATGATTTCCTGCCAGAGTAAACTCCAATACCTCCAGCTCATTTGTTCCATTCTCCAAAAGAATATTCGTATCCATAATTGTCAATCGCTCCTCTCCGGTATACTGCCTATCAATCTATTTGTTTCATTATAGCATATACTTTCTGAAAAATACACAATATTTTTTAATTTATCAAGAATTATTTTATTTGAATGACATTTGTCTTGCCGCCCATTTCAAGGCTAAGCTGAAGGGATGAGATCTGACTTGCCATGTCCTCCTTCACCTGGAACAATAAAATTCCTGCCTCCGTCTGTCCAGCCTCCAAATTGCCCACATAAGTGGAAACGTCATTTGAAAGCATCGTCACCTCGTTCTCAATCTTCGCGCCTTGATTCAGCGATAACGTGAATTTGGGCTGTTTCGCCAGAAGATTGCATTCTGCCGTCCGATCTCCCGTATTCGTAATATTGATATTCAGTACCAGAAATACGCTGCCTGCAGGGGCATCGATGGAAAAATAATCCCCCTCGCTGTAGCCGCTGACAATCGAGTAGTCCTTGTAGGAAAATTCGACTCCAGGCTGGCCGATCGCCTCTGTCAGGGTAATCTGCTCCGTTTGTTCTAATTCTTCTTCCTGCTGCGCATCGGATTCCTTATCTTCCTTTTTCTCAGGCTTGTTGTCCTGCTCTTCTTTCTCCTCCTCAGCTTCTGGTTGATTCTCTTCCTCGTCCTGCTTGGGATCTTCCTCCTCAGGATACACCGCCGTCAACCCCTCCTGCTGAAAACCGTTATGCTTTGCAAGTGTCCCGGCAGAATATTGTATCACGATGGATTCTTCATTCTCTGTAAGGGGTATTATGGAATCCCCGCAACCGGTAAGGAGCGCCGCTACCATAACTGCTGCAGCCAATATTATACCTTTTTTTATGATTTTTCTCATAAATCCGTCTCCTTTTCATCTGTCTATTAATCATTCTACCATTATTTATCCGCCAGGGCAACAAAAAAAGTTGTATCTCAAATAAAATTATGTTAAGATATACCAAAGCGGGGCAGATAATCGCAGCTGCAAGTGTCGAAAGACCGCAGGTGAGGAAAGTCCGGGCTTCGCAGGGCAGGATGCCGGTTAACGGCCGGTGGAGGCGACTCCAAGGACAGTGCAACAGAAATATACCGCTATGAGACCATAGTAAGGGTGGAAGGGCAGCTTAAGAGACTACCGCCTGTCTGGCAACAGACAGGGCATATGTAAACCCCATCCGAAGCAAGACCGAACAGAAGCGTTGACGCGGCCCGCCAGCTTCAGGTAGGTCGCTCGACCTGACTGGCAACAGTCAGGCTAGATAGATGATTATCCAAGACATAACCCGGCTTACCGCCCCGCTTTTTAAGAAAACGTATGCCTGAAGGCTGTCGCCTAACATAAATTACAAGACATAAATTTGTTTAAAAGGGTTACATTGCAAAGCAAACAAAATGCACATAAAAGCAATACAGAGCATGACGTAAATCAAATCCTACGGCAGCTTATGACTTTTATATTTTTCTTCACAGTACTTGCAACGATACGTCTGAGTGGAAGGATCCGTCAACAGAAATATTTGATCCAGCTCCTGTTCAATGGAGGTAATGCATCTGGGATTACAACATCGAATGACATTCTTAATTTCTTGCGGAAGCTTCAATACTTTCTTTTCGACAATCTTTTCACCTTTAATGATATTCACAGTAATATTATGATCGATAAACCCAAGCACATCCAAGTCAAGAGCATCGATATCACATTCCACTTTCAGAATATCTTTCTTCCCCATCTTGTTACTGCGAGCGTTTTTGATAATGGCTACACAGCAATCAAGCTGGTCAAGCTTTAAATCATAATAAAGGGACAGGCTGGTACCAGCCTGGATATGATCGAGCACGAATCCTTCTGTAATAGCGCCTACATTTAACATACATCCACCTCCAACAGCGTAAGAATCAAAGCCATCCTCACATAGACCCCGTATTGCGCCTGTTTAAAATATGCGGCTCTAGGATCCTCGTCTACATCCACCGAGATCTCATTTACCCTGGGCAAAGGATGCATGACGATCATGTCCTCTTTGGCAAAAGCCATTTTCTTTTTGTCCAAGATATAGAAATCCTTCATCCTAACGTAATCATCTTCATTGAAAAAACGCTCTCTCTGTACCCGGGTCATGTAAAGAATATCCAGTTGCTCCATGGCGTCTTCTAAACGTTCCACTTCCCAATATGGGATACGGTTCTTCCCAAGCACGTCTTCACGGATATAACTGGGCACCCGGAGCTCTTCTGGAGAAATCAGTGTAAATTTAATGTTGGGATATCGAATCAGAGCATTAATCAAAGAATGGACGGTACGACCGAATTTGAGGTCGCCGCAAAGACCAATGTTCAAATAGTCAAAGCGTCCTTTTAAAGAACGGATGGTAAGAAGATCTGTCAATGTCTGAGTGGGATGCTGATGACCCCCGTCTCCTGCATTGATAACCGGAATTTTTGACTTTTCAGAAGCGACCAGGGGGGCTCCTTCCTTGGGATGGCGCATGGCACAGATATCTGCATAACAGGAAATTACCTGAATCGTATCAGAAACACTTTCTCCCTTAGATGCAGAACTGCTGTCTGCACTAGAAAAGCCAAGAACACTGCCGCCAAGATTTAACATCGCCGCTTCAAAGCTCAGCCTCGTCCTGGTACTAGCTTCATAAAAGCAGGTCGCAAGCTTCTTTCCATCACAAGCATGAGCATATTTCTGAGGATTATTTTCAATATCAGTTGCCAGATTAAGCAGTTTGTCCAATTCCTCAACAGACAAATCCAGCGGGCTCATTAAATGACGCATACAACGCCTCCTATCTTTCATTTAGCAATCTGAACGCCTGCCGGCAGGCATCTTTATCATCATATAACATGGCCAAATAAAATGCAAGAAAAAATTCTTTTTCCTGGAACAAAGGGTCTGTGGCACTAACATAAATTACAAGACATAAATTTGCACAAAAGATTTACATTGCGAAGCAATGCAAACAAAATGCACAAAAATCATCTTGGAAAGCTAGCTTTCCAGAGTGATTTTTGTGCATTCTGTCTTTGCCGCAAATGCGGCAAGACCTTTTGTGCAAATTTATGTCTTGTAATTTATGTTAGTGCCACAGACCCTTTTGAATATATTAGCGCCACAGCCCCATTGCACGCTTTGACACACCAAATACCGTTAAATATCGATGTCTTCCTCTGGCACGAGCGCGCAACGCTTCAAGGCATGTTCCCCTTGCTTTCAGATATGCTTATACGTTAAAACAGCTTCCTCCAATAAATTCCCGCAAAATAGAATTCTTTGCAATATCCTCACTTGGAACTGGAAGAAAATAATCCAAGAATTTCAACAGGCGTTTTGCCTCTGCATATTCCGGGCTTTTTTTATCAATCTGAAACAGCAGCGGTTCCGCATACTGCTTTAATACCGCCAGTTCATAAATCAAGGCTGAGTTAAACATGATATCCGCCTCTTCCTGGAAAGGAAAAATATACTGTTCCTCCCCCTTGCGCACCGAGTCCCACATGGCAATCGTCTCTCTCGCAGAAATATTCCTTGTACGGGCGTCCCGGACAATCCTCCGTATCATCCTTCCGTCCGTAGTTGGCAAAATATTATGTTCGTCAATATTAAGCTGCGTCAAAGCGCTGATATAAATTTTGAGCTTGCTGGAAGCTGGCAGGGAATAGGAGAGCTTGTCATTGAGGCCATGGATTCCCTCGAGCACCAGAATGTCATTCTTGCCCAATTGCTTGAATTTTCCTTTATATTCCCGTTTTCCAGTGCGGAAATTATAAATAGGAAGCTCTACCCGTTCTCCATTGAGCAATGCAGACATGTCCTGATTGAATAATTCAATATCCAAAGCCTCTAAGCACTCAAAATTATAGCTCCCGTCAGGGTGCTTTGGCGTATCTACCCGGTCCACATAGTAATCATCCAAGGCAATGGGATGCGGTTTCAGCCCTAGCGCCATCATCTGAATCGAAAGTCTGTGAGAAAACGTAGTTTTCCCAGAAGAAGACGGACCTGCAATCATCACGAACTTCTTGTCTGGCTTAGCTGCAATTTCCTCGGCAAGCATTCCGATCTTGCGCTCCATCAATGCCTCCGCTACCAGGACCACGTCCCGGATCCGCCCCTTGGCCACTGCGTCGTTCAAAGCTCCGATAGTTCCGATATCTAGCATCTCTCCCCACTCTACCGACTCTTTGAGCACATGAAACAACTTATGGGAAGGTTTAAAATCTGCCGCTACCCTGGTATCTTTATTGGGAAACAACAGTACAAAGCCTTTTTGATACAGCTTCAAGTCAAAATACTTCAGATAACTGGTGTTGGGAACCATATAGCCATAAAAATAATCTTTATAATTGCCAATGCTATATATATTAACTTTTGAGCTTCTGCGGTAGGCAAACAAGCGCTCCTTGTCATGCATGCCAAGTTCCCGAAACAGGCTCACCGCCTCGTCCGTAGAGACGCTCCTTTTCTCAATGGGACGCTCTTGCCCGACAAGCTGCGTCATCTCCTGCTTCAACCTTGCAAGATAAGCCTCATCTGCCTCCTGCCCCTGCAGTTCACAGTAATAGCCCTGGCTGATGGAATGTTCCACCCGCACAGTCACATGCTTTCCGTCTTGCTTTGCCAGATTGTTGACTGCGCGCTGCATCATCAGGGTGACACTGCGCCGGTAAGCTTTCTTCCCCGCTTTCTCACTGGTGGTTACAAAAGCAAGCTCACCATCCTCTTTCACCCGTTTATGCAGCTCCCTCAAACGGTTGTTGAACATTACCAGTACGATATCATCCCGATAATCCGGCTGGTATTCTCTGGCAATTTCCAGAAAAGCGGTTCCCACCGGATATTGCTTCTCCTCCCCGTTGATGCGAATCTGATACGATGATTTTTTCATTGGCCACCTCCGCTATACAAATAAAAATGGATGTTTCTCAGGCTGTCCCACGATCCTAATTCCTTCCGTCCTTTCTGTCAGAAACTGAACCATATACGATATAAACAGTTTCTCCACGCCGTAATGTCCAGCGTCAATCACCGCAAGTCCCTGGGCTGCAGCGTCAATTCCCTCATGATGATCAATATCGCCAGTAATTAGCACTTCTGCTCCTGCCTGCAGGGCATGAGAAATCACGCTCTTCCCAGATCCCGGGCTGACCGCCGCCTTTCTCACTTTCTGCGCTAAATCTCCAAACACTTTCACTGTGTCCACAGAAAATGCCTGCTTTACATGATGGATACAAGTTTCTAAAGACATCTCTTCGGGCAAAAGCCCGACACGCCCGATTCCCTCGGCTCCCTGTGCTCCCTGGCAAGTTGTCTCTAGCACCTGGCAGTCCGTGAGCCTCATCTGTTGCGCTGCAAGCTCCGCCATGCCCTTAACGTCAAAATTCGTGTGCATGGCATAACAGCAGATATGGTCCTGTATCAGCTTTATGACCCGCCTCCCAGTAAAATCCAGGGTATTGACTTTCTTTAAGCCTTTAAATATCATGGGATGATGGGTCAAAAGCAAATCTGCCTCTTGTGCCGATGCTTCGGCAATTGTCTCGTCTGTTGCGTCAAGCGCTATGTACACTGTCTTGATTTCCTGTTCAAAATCGCCTACCAAAAGCCCGACGTTATCCCAATCACAGGCAAATTCCTCTGGGGACTGTTCCTGCAATAATGATATGATTTCACGGCATGTCATACTACCTGCTCCTTCCATATTTATTTTAATATTTCCCCTAATTCTGCAAGCTCCCTGATAATCTCCTTTTTGCGTCGTGACGCATCCTGCCTGGCATTCGCCTCCAAGCTGCGCAATATCTTTTCCTTTTGCTCTTTTTGATACCGCAAGTATTGCAAAAGAACCGGATGGCGGTCCTGAAGCAGCAGCGGACCATATTTTTTCTCTGTCTCAGAATATCCTGGCCTCTGATCTGCATCTTTTCGATATTCCACCGCCATCACCACATAATATTTTCCATCTTCATGCACCATGTCTTCCGCCGTAATCTGATAACCATGCTCCATAAGAAAACAGCGAAACGCATAAAGCTCAGACTGTGGCTGCAGCACTAGTCGCTCTGCAGCGCAGGCCACCGCTTGGCCCTCTGAAAGAATCCGCATCATCAGCGCCCCGCCCATCCCTGCAATCACAATTGTATCCGCCTCTCCTGGGACAAGCGCAGACAATCCGTCACAACGTCTAGCTTCTATCTGTTCCTGCAGCGCATATTGCCTGATATGTTCCCTGGCACGTTCCAAAGGTCCCTGATTGACGTCCATGGCGATCGCTTTTTGAATCCTGCCGCTTTGGACAAGGAAAACTGGTATGTACCCATGATCCGTCCCGACATCAGCAAGTATCCTGGCGCTTCCCGCAAGCCCGGCAACCGCCAGCAGCCTCTTTGACAACTGTAACATCTGTTTCTTCGCTCCTGTATTAATCCAGATAATCTTTCAGCTTCCTGCTGCGGCTTGGATGACGCAATTTCCTCAAAGCCTTTGCCTCTATCTGGCGGATCCGCTCCCTGGTTACGTTAAATTCCCTTCCAACTTCTTCCAATGTCCTTGCGCGGCCGTCGTCCAGCCCAAAACGCAAGCGCAGCACTTTCTGTTCCCGTTCCGTAAGAGTACCAAGCACCTCCACCAACTGCTCTTTTAACAAAGTAAACGCTGCCGCATCTGCCGGAACTGGAACATTATCATCCTGAATAAAGTCTCCAAGATGGCTGTCCTCCTCCTCGCCGATGGGCGTCTCCAAAGAAACCGGCTCCTGAGAAATTTTTAAGATTTCCCGCACCCGGTCCACTGGCATGTTCATTTCCTCCGCAATCTCTTCTGGGGAGGGCTCCCGCCCTAGCTCCTGTAACAGCTGCCTGGACACGCGGATCAGCTTATTGATCGTTTCTACCATATGCACCGGTATACGGATGGTCCTTGCCTGATCGGCAATCGCCCTGGTAATTGCCTGACGAATCCACCAGGTTGCATAGGTAGAAAATTTATACCCCTTGCGATAGTCAAATTTTTCCACAGCCTTAATAAGCCCAAGATTCCCCTCCTGGATCAAATCTAAAAACAACATGCCCCGCCCTACATACCGCTTGGCAATAGAAACCACCAGGCGCAGATTCGCCTCTGCCAGACGCTTCTTTGCCTCCTGGTCTCCCAGCTCCATGCGCTTTGCCAGATCGATCTCCTCCTCTGCGGTCAGAAGCGGCACTTTGCCGATTTCTTTCAAATACATACGGACAGGGTCTTCTATGGAAATTCCATCCGGAACGGAAAGATCAATATTCTCAACCTCCACGTCGTCATCATCCAGGAGAATATCGTCATCATCATCGTCATCGGAAATCCGCAGTATGTCAATATTGTTGGACTCCAGGAAATCCAAGATCTTTTCAAACTGTTCCGCATCCAGTTCCATTTCACGAAAGAAGTCGCTGATTTCCCGATACTCCAAGACATTCTTTTTCTTCTTTGCCATGGATAATAATTCCTGCAGCTTTTCGATAAATTTTGCACTTTTTTCTTCCATTTCGTTTCTTCCTTCCACTCGTTGTTAATATTTTGTCCTTATTTGGTATCTTTATACGGATTCGCATCTTAAAAGAGCAACCTTTGCCTTTTAAAATTTGATGTGAAAAAGCTTTTGCATGTTCCTCTTATCTGCCACCAGTCTCTGCAGCCCTTCCATATCTGCAGGGTCCAAATGCTTCGAGCGGTAGCTGATGCTGTTCTCTTTGAGCCGGATAATCGTCTCCTGTAAAGCTTTCTGCTGTTTCTGCGGCGTGGTGATCTCTTTGAGGCTGGCATTAAAGAGGCTGGCAATTTCTCTTTGCTGTTCTTCATCTGTAAACATGCTGATGATCCCTGCAGGATTCAGACTGCCCTCCTGACACTGAGCAAACAATATTTCCGCTGCCTGCCGGTATAACTGCTCAGTAAAATCCTCGGGTCCCAGATACGGCTTTATCTTGTCAAACAGCGTTGGATCCTCAACCAGCCAGGTCAGCATCAGCTTCTGAGACTGTTTCATGCCATTCTCTTTCTCTTTCTTTTTCTTTTCCTGAACGCCGGATTTCAGAGGACGACTCTTACTGGCGGCTCCTATTCTCGACCCCTGATGCAGTACCAGCTTCCTAAGATTCTCAAAGCCGACCTGGTACTTTTGCGCGACTGACTCTATGTAATTTTCCCGTTCTAATTCTTCTTCAAATTCCAAAATCTTCCTGGCGACAGCACTATAAAAAGCCGTCTTGCTTTCTGGATCTTTCATATCATACTGCTGCTGCAGCACTTCAACTTCAAATAGAAAGCTGTTCTGCGCCTCTTCAATCCGCTTCTGATACGCCTCCGCCCCTTCCGCCCGGATCAATTCGTCTGGATCCTTATAAGGCTTCATCTTCACGATCTTAGCAGTAATGCCCGCTTCTTTGAGAATGGGGATGGCGCGCAGAGCGGCCTTGATTCCGGCGCCGTCACTGTCAAAGGTGCAATAAACCTCTTTCGTATATCGTTTGAGCAGATTGGCATGACCTGGCGTAAACGCCGTTCCCAAAGACGCCACCGCATTGTCAAAACCTGCCTGGTGAAGCGCAATCACATCCATGTATCCCTCGCACAACAGGATGTAGGGCTTTCTGGAACTTTTTGCCAAATGTAAGCCGTAAAGACTGCGGCTTTTATCAAATACAGGCGTCTCGGGAGAATTGAGATATTTGGGCTCCCCTTCTCCCATCACTCTGCCTCCAAAGCCGATCACGCGGTTATTGGCGTCCATAATAGGAAACATGATACGGTTCCAAAATTTGTCATGCCCTCCCCGCCGTTCGTCAATGGCGACTACGCCAGAATCTTTTAAAATGGAATCTTCATATCCCTGTTTGCGCAAATACTGATATAAATCGTCGCTGAACTTGTTAGAATACCCCAGCCCGAACTTCTTCAAGGTATCCTGGCTTAAGCCCCGGTTTACAAAATATTGCATTCCCCGCTTGCCCTGTTCCATGCGAAGCTGGGCGTAGAAGTATTTTGCCGACGCCTTATTGATTTCCATGATTCTCGCCCGCTTGTCCGCTTCACGTCTTGCTTTCGACGACAATTCCTGCTTCGGCAACTCTATCCCGGCCTTCTGCGCCAGTGTTTGTAGCGCCTCCTGAAACGTATCATTTTCATACTGCATCAGAAAGGTAATGACGTTGCCGCCGGCTCCGCAGCCAAAGCAGTAAAACATCTGCTTGCTCTGAGACACCGAAAAAGAAGGGGTCTTTTCATTGTGGAACGGACATAAGCCCATATAATTGCCGCCCTTTTTTGTTAAACGGACATAATTGGAAATAACATCCACAATGTCATTGGCCGAACGCACTTCTTCGATCAGTTCATCGGAATAAAATGGCATCAAAATCTCCTTTCAATTCACCTGCCATGCCTTGGGCATGAAATATTCTTCAAACTTGGCAATGGCATATTGATCCGTCATGCCTGCTATGTAATCGCACACGATGCGCTCTTTCGCTTCTCCCTGTTCCATTTTCTCAAGATACCACTCGGGAAGCAAATCTATATGTGCCGCATAATAATAAAACAGCCTGTTTAAGAGTTCTTTCGCCCGCTCTTCCTCACGTTTCGCCTTGGGATTCTGATATACATTCTGGAACATAAACTTACGAAGCCCCTGCATTGCCTGCTCCACCTCGTTCGACATGCAGATATCGTCTTTTTCAAAGCTGTTTGAAACTATATTGTGAATCAAGGTATCCAGGCGCTTCCTGGAGGTAGTCCCCAGGATTTCCCTGTATGCCCTCGGAATGTCCTCCTCACGCAGAACTTTTGCTCGTATCGCATCGTCAATATCATGATTAATATATGCAATCTTATCAGAAAGGCGAACAATTTTCCCCTCCAAAGTGGCAGGCATAAGGCTAGTCTGATGGTTGAGAATGCCATCGCGCACCTCCCATGTCAGATTGAGTCCTTTCCCATTCTTTTCAAGCTCTTCCACGATGCGCACGCTTTGTTCGTTGTGTTTAAATCCCTCTTCACAAATCTCATTTAACATATGTTCTCCAGAATGCCCAAAGGGAGTATGTCCCAAATCATGCCCAAGAGCAATTGCCTCCACCAAATCTTCATTGAGCCGCAGCGCCTTGGCTATCGTGCGGGCATTCTGGGAAACCTCCAGGGTATGGGTCAGTCGGGTACGATAATGATCTCCTCTAGGCGTTAGAAACACCTGCGTCTTATGCTTTAAGCGGCGAAACGCCTTGCAATGCAAAATCCTGTCCCTGTCACGCTGAAACACGGGACGAATATCGCAGGGAGGCTCATTTCTGTCACGCCCCCTGGAATTCTGACTGAGCGTGGCATACGGGCTTAAATACCGCTGTTCCAGTTGTTCCATATTTTCTCTGATGTGCATTCTTTCTCACCTCTGCTTAAGAATGTCTTGTAATCTCTGATATATATATTCCGTATTAATGCTCCATTTCCTTTATTTTTTCTAAAAAACCGCAGATTTTTACATCGATCAATAGTTTCCAATCCGTTTTGACACTGCCCTTGCAATGTGGTAAGCAGGATTTTCCATCTTTTTTTTCACTTGCTGCAATTCCTTTCGAATAGAAATGCCCTGGGGGCAATGCTGTTCGCATTTGCCGCATTTTATACATTTGGAAGCATTTGTAGGATTCGTTTTCAGAGAGGTGCACATCAAATATGTTTTCATCCCCTGGTACCAGCTATCCGTATACCTGGCATTATATGCAGAAAAACATCCCGGAATATCCACGCCCGCCGGACAGGGCATGCAATAGGCGCAGCCCGTACATGGAACCTTCATATAACGGTTGATTTCTCCTTTTACCTGTTCTATCACTTCCAAGTCATGCTCATTCATGCATCCCGCATCTGCCTCAGAAGCAATGCGCACATTCTCTTCGACCTGCGCAGCATCATTCATCCCTGACAACACGACTGTCACTTCTGGCTGGTTCCACAACCAGCGCAGCCCCCACTCTGCCGGGCTGCGCTTTGGATTTTGCCGTTCTAAGAGCCTGACGGCGGTCTTTGGCAAGCCCTGTACCAGACGTCCGCCCCGCAAAGGCTCCATGATGATCACAGGCATCCCTTTCTCATGCGCCCGCATAAGGCCCTTTCTGCCTGCCTGAGAATGTTCATCCATATAATTATATTGAATCTGGCAGAAATCCCAGTCATAAGCCTCTAAAATTTTCAGGAAATTATTGGTATTGCCATGAAAAGAAAATCCAATATTCATAATCTGCTCTTTTTCTTTCTTTTTTGCAATCCACTCTGTAATCCCCAATTCTTTGAGACGTTCCCAAGCAGCAATATCGTTGAGCATATGCATCAGATAATATTCTACATGATCCGTCTGCAACCGTTCTAACTGTTCTTGGAAATACCGTTCCATGTCTCCTTGCGCCTTCACATAATAATGGGGAAGCTTCGTTGCAATATTCACTTTGTCACGATAACCTTTTGCTAAGAACTTCCCCAGACATGCCTCGCTTCCGCCATAAGTATACGCCGTATCAAAATAGTTGACGCCGTGCTCGATGGCAATCCGCATCTCCTGCTCCGCTTTTGCCTGATCAATGCTTGTCCCTTTGCGGGAATAACGCAGACATCCGTAGCCTAAAATGGATAGCTGCTGCTGATTGCGCGCATTTGTCCTATATAACATCACAACCTCCTTCCAAAACTGTGCAATTTTCGATAGAGATAATGCCAGGGTCAAATTACAAATGCTAATTCGACCCTGGTATCATTCAAGAGCAAAGCGGGCCATCCCACTTTAGCTCCCCTGCCTCTCAATCTTTCGGGATATTCAAACCCTTTGTCACTCTAATCCTTATAGGAGAAAAAAAGCTGTTGCATTAGCAACAGCTCTCTATTGATGCAGGAGATGGGACTTGAACCCACACGATATTGCTACCACAGGCACCTGAAGCCTGCGCGTCTGCCAATTCCGCCACTCCTGCAATTATGTAGTTCCACAAATCTTTTCTATTCTGTAGAACTCACAATAGCTATTATATACATAGAAGCAAAATTTGTCAACACCTTTTTTAATATTTTTAATAATCCACAAAATCGTTCCTGATAAACCTTCTATTTTTAATTCCTCTGCTGCTGTCAAGTCAAATATCCCGTCCCCTGATGATCTGAGATGCCAGTCACAGGCTTTTGCAGCCATATTTCAGAACTACCATTCCTCGCGTTTGCGCACCAGCACAATCTTTGTAATCCCATTGCTGGAATCATCTTTCCTAGTCTGAAGTTCTGGAAACGACTCAATCAGCTTTCCAAATTTGTGAAACCCATAATTGCGGCAATCAAAATCAGAATACATTTTCTGGATCATGTTTCCCAGCTCTGACAAATACATCCACCCGTCCTCATCTGAATTCTCATCCAGCAAGGAAATCACCGTGTCCTTGATAGCGCGAAGATTGGTAATCGGCTGCGCATCTTTCGGCTGCTGCTCTTTGGGCAGAGCTTTTTCCGTCGGCACGCACCGGATTTCCTGCTTCCTGGTCCGCTCCGGCAAACTGGATTTTTGATCAGGGTGATGATTTTTATACAACACGTCCAAAGTTTTAAATTGTTCACACGCTCTGACAAACGGCTTGGGCGTCTTGCTCTCTCCCATCCCAATCACTCGTTTGCCAGACTCCCGCAACCGCATTGCCAGCTTTGTAAAATCACTGTCCGAGGATACAATGATGAAACCATCCACGTCATTGGTATACAATATGTCCATGGCGTCAATAATCATTGCTGAATCCGAAGAGTTCTTTCCCACAGTATAGCTATACTGCTGAATCGGCGACAAGGAGTTCTCCAAGAGAGAATCCTTCCAGGAATTTTTAGCGCTTGCCGTCCAGTCACCATAAATCCTGCGGATCGTCACATTCCCCAATGTCTGCGCTTCCTTTGTTACGATTTCAATATATTTTGATGATACATTCTCTGCATCAATCAACAGAGCGTATTTGTTCTCGTCTTTCATGTACTGTTCCTTTCCTGATCGGCTCTTTTTCTGAAATCAATTATAATACTTTCCTTTCTTGAAAACAACCATTCTTCAAATTTTATCTGAAGTAACAGCGCCAAAACTTAAAAATTCTGCATAAAATGAGGTTTTCTTTCACATACTGTCAAAGAGGTGATTTTATGGCATCCTATGTAGCGCCTGCCCTGCAGGAAAAATTTGAATCTTTGTCCCCAGAGTTAAAGGATTGTATTCTAGAACGTAACGTTCGCTTGAACACCCTCCAAGACTTAATTCAGGTTTTGGAGAAGATCGTCAAAGAAGGCGAATCCTAAAGCAAACGGACAAAATAGATGGTTCGCACCAAAGGATCAAAACAAGATACGGGGCTGTCGCACGAACAAGTGAATATATTCGTGCGACAGCCCCGAAAAAATCCCGTATAGCCAACGTCTTATAGATGCTTTACCGGGGGCCTTTTGGGGTCGATCACATCCGAAGCATTAAACAAATCACTGACACTGTCCATCTCCCCAGTCGTATTAAAATAAATACGATAACCATCCAGGTTCCTGCGGCCCTGGCGGAAGTAATTATCCTCGATCTGCACACTGTACTGTTTCGAATCTACATTGCAAAAATAATTAAATCCCTGCTCCTTTAAGTAATTAAACTTAGCATTGTCCGGCGTATATCCAGTAACCCATTCCGCCAAATCCTGTCCATGGGCAAAAATTATGGTATCGGTAGCCCCTACCAAAGGTTCTACATTTTCTTTCCATTTCTGGGTGTCTGTCTGAATCCGTTCCATCGACGCCTCTCCTACTTTCAGATGCCCCCAAGTATGGCTGGCAAATTTCCAACCGTCCGCCTTGATGGCGTCTGCTACAGCCTTGGCATTGGCACGCTCGGTATCAAGATCAAAATCCGGGTGTTCCTGCAGCCATTTTTTCTTATCCTGATTGATATCATCGGGCACCGTCTGATAGCTGATGTCTGTACGATAACCCAGAATGCCGTTATATCCGGTTAGAGCAATGGTTCCCTTTGCGCCCTTATAAGAGGCGTCTGGATGTTCTTCAAGAAATTTATCCATCAGAGGAATCACGTCAAAGTCACCCACCACAGTGGTCCCATCCCGCTGTATGTATTCGCATTTGGGCTTTCCGTTTTCATCGATCACCATCTTAGAAGCATATCCATATCCATCATAACTGTGATAATAGGACAAGTCGTCAATAGATAAGACAAAGGCTTTCTTATCCGGCGGAAGCATGATCGTCCCCTTTTTGAAATGCACTATTCCATTCTCATCGGTAGTCTCTTCCACCAGGTCATGAAGGTCCACCAACACATAGCCACGATCATACATGGACTGGGTAATTTTATTAAATTCCTCAATCGTGGTCATCCATTGGTTATTGCCCACAGCCTGAGGGTCAGTCTCCTGGTTGGCAAAGCAAAGCTCTGGATCCACTACCAGGGAATGATAAAATACATGGGTCACTTTGTCTATATCCACCGGGACGCATGATGCCTTTTTTGCTTCATAATCCGCAATCTTTGCCGTCATCTCAGAATCTTGTTCGTATCCCTGATAACTTTTTACCATCTCGACTGCGCCGTCATAGTCATATCCTGCCGCCAAAAGATCTGCCTGAGCGATCACTGCAGTGCGCATATCTTCAGATTGCACTTTTTGCTGCGGTTCTGAATCTGGTTCTGGCTCCGGTTTCTCAGTCTGACCTTGTGCGTCTTTTTCCTCGTCTGCGGGTTTGGCGCTTGCCTCTAAGGTATCTTTCTTTCCGCTGCCGGCATCATTCTCGTTCTTTAACACACATGCCGCCGCCAACATGCCTGCCGCAGTCATAAACAATAATGTAAAAAACGTAATCATCAGCCGTCTCTGCATATATCTTTTTTGCTTTCTCCTGCTCATGGTTCTTTTCGAAGTATCTTGATGCTTTTCCATCTTGCTTTCTCCCTTACCCTTTGTAATACAATTCTTTTGTTATTCTATCATATGATGAATGTATAGAAAAAATCAACCTTTCTTTACAAAAAATTTCTTAAAGATTCATTAAAATTTGATATAATTTGGCAATATCTGGAATTACACGGACCGCAACTTCATTTTTTGCAATTTTTTCATCACATGCATATATGCTGGAACCAAGAATAAATCTGCAAAAATCCACGCCACCGGACTAGCAAAGCAAACTGCCAGATACCCAAATTCTGGCACAAATATAAGCGCTACCAGGCAGCGAGCCGCCATCTCCGCCACTCCCGCCAGAATTGCAAACTTGCTAAAGCCCAGCCCTTGTATCGTAAAGCGCACAATATTCACTAAGGCAAGCGGGAAAAAGAACGCAACATTTCCCCAGAGGAACCAGGTTACATGGCGGATAATCTCCGTCTCGCCAGCGTCCACAAAAAAAAGCGCAATCGTTCCGCCAAACAGCCCCAGTATCAAAGCGGCGATCAGAGAATAGCCCAAGCCCAGCAGGCAGGTGGACTTCACTCCCTTTGAAACACGGTCCAGCTTTCCAGCGCCTACGTTCTGTCCGGCATAAGTTGCCATCGTAGAACCCATGGCATCAAAAGGACAGCAAAAAAACATCCCGATCTTCGCCCCGGCTGCCACTGCAGCTACAGCCATAGAGCCAATGCCATTCACCGCCGTCTGAAGAATGACGCTTCCAATCGCCGTGATCGAATACTGCAGACCCATCGGAATTCCCATATTGCAGAGCGTGCCCACGCATCTGCCGTCCACGCGCCATTCCTCCTTGGAAATCTTTAAAATATCAAAACGAAGCATGATATAGATCAAACAGGCGATGCCAGAGACAGCCTGAGAGATCACGGTCGCCCATGCAGCTCCTGCCACTCCCATGTCAAAGATCAAAATCAATGTCAGATCCAGTATGATATTCAGCCCAGAAGAAAGCACTAAGAAGAACAATGGGCTTTTACTGTCCCCCAGAGAGCGTATAATGCCAGAAAGCAGGTTATACAAGTAAATAACCGGAATCCCAAGAAATATCACAAATATATAGGAATAAGCGCCCTCCATGATATCCGCCGGCGTATTCATCCATTTCAGAATCTGACGGCACAACACGCAGACCGCCGCCGTCATGAATCCTGCAAAAGCAATTGCAAGCCAAGCGCTGTTTGCCACGTATTTCCTTAAATTATGATAGTCTCCTGCCCCAAACTGCTGCGCCACCGGGATTGCAAAGCCATTACACACGCCCATGCAGAATCCAATCACCATGAAGTTAATCGAACCAGTCGCTCCCACAGAGGCAAGCGCCTGGACTCCCAAGAACTTCCCCACGATAATGGTATCCATCATATTATAAAACTGCTGAAACAGCATTCCAAAAAATAACGGGATGCAGAACTGTAAAATTAAGCGGATGGGAGAACCTTGCGTCATATCTTTTGTCACACTTTTTGCCATAGCAGCCACTTCCTTTCAACGAAATTTCTCTAAAAAAAGAACCACCTGGATGAGCTCAAAACCCATGTGGTTCTTCGTTGTTCTTGCAATTATATTCTGCTTTTAGGTATTTGTCAATAATAATTTTATTTGAGTTTCGTCATTTTGTAATTTTATAAAAATCCCAACGCCAGCTACGCCTGTCTCCTCTCCCGAATCAAAATCCCGCCTCCAAGAAATGCCAAAGCCGCCGCAGACATTGCAGGAGCAAATCCGTAATCCCCTTTCATCATCTGGAACAGGGCAAATTTCCCCAGATACTTGGAAGCCCCGATATTTGCTACAAAATAGAGCACGGAAACCATGTAGCCCAATACAGCCTGATTGGTAATGCCACTGACGAAAAATCCAATGCTCCCCAGAAAAAGAATCTCCGCAAAAGCTCCCAGCCACAGTTTGCCGACAGGAAAAACGCTGCCGCCTTTCTTCATCAGAAAGACAAATATTGCGACTACCACCGCAAGAAATACCAGCGCTTCCAAAACCCGGACCAGATAAAGCTGCCACAGAGGCATTGCCTTAGACCGCTCTAGCAGCCAAATCTCCCTGTCCTGTTCTGGCATGAACAGCGGCGTCATCAGAAGAATCCCCGTAAACGCAAGATACATTTCCATCACCTTTGCAGCCTGGGAAGCATTGAGATTGCGAAAACTTACAAAGAATCCAGACATCAGGCAAAACAAAAGTACCAACAGCAAATGAGGGGCATACTGCCTGCAAAGAAACCTACCTCCTACGCTTAAATACTTTTCCATAGAGCGTCTCTCCTTCCCTGCGTTTCTTCTCATAAATCACAACAGTCATGGCAAGAGCTGTCAACGCAAGCCCAAAATAAAAGCCCCTGTTAAGAAAAAGTTCCTTGCGCTGCAGCCAAAATTCATTGGCGCCTCCCCATAAATTCCATCTTGCAGTCAGCTTCAGACCGAAATCCCCCCTTAAGGTCACCGTGGAAAACAAGCTTCCCAATGCCCAAAATACCTGAATAAAAATAGAAATCACATTTTCCGTAAATTCCGTAATTAAAAAGGACACTGCCAAAACAGCCATAATCTCCGGCAATAACCAAACGAGGCTGTATTTTAAGAACGCCAAAATATCAGGGGCGACGCCTATCGTCTTTGCATGGTACTGGTAAGGCATCTGTATCACAAATGCCGTAAGCGTCACTGGGAAGAACGCCATAAATACATTGGCAAAATATCTGCTCCCGATGAGATGGAGCGCAGAAGCCTTATGGGCGTACACCACCTGGGACACCTGTGCGCGCTTATCTCTGAGGCAGCGGGTCACCCCAAGAAATATCGGAAGCACGGCAAGGATAATACCTGCATAATCACAGAACAGCCTTGCCGCCGCCCCAGTAATCTGATCCTTGCTACAAAGATCTTCGAATTCCTCCTTTGCCTGCTCGTAAGTCATCGGAACGGATACTCCCGCCTCCAGAGATTCTTTGCGATAAGAACTGCCTGGACCGACAATTGCGCAGACTTTCTCCATAAAACCGCAAAACTCCTCATAACTTAAATCTTCTTTGGGAACAACGGAATACGATGTCTGCGCCTGCAACGCACCTTGCATAGTATCTCGTTCATAGCTGGAAAAATGCCTCTCCATCTCTTGCACCGTCTGATCCCAGCTCTTACCAGTACATTGCTCCACAATGAATTTGACTTGCTGCTCTTCCTGCTCGTTTAAGGTCACGCCTTTATAAAACCCAAGCGGATAGGTCGAAAAAGAGTTATCGCTTGCCTCCAGCACAAGCTCCGCCAGCGTCTTTTCGATCACTGCAGATGGTTCATGGCTGGTGACAGAACCATAATGTTCCTTTCCTGGCTTTGGTTCTTGCATATAGTCAGTCAGACCGCTGCTAAACTGGCTGGTTAGAAACAAAACAAACACCACCACATAAATGTAGTACACCATGCTCTTTGCTATCTGTTTGCATTCTTTCAAAAATAATGTCCCAAACATGTTTTGCCCCCTCTCAATTGCCATTCCAGACAGGAGCATGATGCATCAAGTACATGTAGGCGTCCTCCACATCGGGAGAGCATGGCTTTGCCTCCTTGAGCGGGGAGTGCTCTGCAATAATCTTGACATTTGCCATACTGCCGTTCGTTAAAATCCCAGTAACTAAAAACTGGTCCCGTATCATCGGAAGCTCCATCGCAGAGACTTCCAGCGTGAACACCTTCCCCCTCACCGCCTCAAGCAAGTTGGAAACCGTTCCCCGAAACATGATTTCCCCCTGGTTGAGCACTGCGATATTTTCGCAGGTAGCCTCAATATCTCCCACGATATGGGTGGATAAAATCACTATCCGGTCTTTGGCAATCTCACAAAGCAGGTTGCGGAACCGTACTCGCTCTTCCGGATCCAGTCCTGCCGTCGGTTCATCCACCACAAGTATCCTTGGGTCGTGAATGATTGCCTGGGCAATGCCAAGCCTGCGCCTCATGCCTCCCGACATCGCTTTTACCTTTGTCCTATGCTGATCTTCAAGATTTACTTTTTCTAGCATTTTCGGAACCCGCTCTCTGCGCTCCTTTTTCTTCATGCCAGACAACACTGCCAAGTAATCGAGCGCTTCATAAGCGCCCATATTTCCATACATGGAAAAGTCTTGGGGCAGATATCCCACCATCTGCCGGATTTTGTTACACTGCTCCACCAAAATCCCGCATATCTTTACCTCCCCGCCGCTCTTCTTTGTCAGTGTGGTAAGAACCTTCATCAACGTGGTTTTTCCGGCTCCGTTGGGCCCCAGCAGTCCAAACATTCCTTGACTGATCTTGAGATCCACATGTTTTAACGCCTGTTTTTTTCCGAAATTCTTCGATAAATCATTAATTTCAATCGTAATGCCCATATGACATTCCTCACTTTCCATTTATTCCTACAGGCAGACAGACCGCTGCGCCTACACGGACATCTAAGTAATGCCGCAAGCGCCAAGCACCGTCGTTGGCCGCAGGTTTTTGACTTTTTCACAGTATAAACAGAATTTATCTACGAATTTCCTACAAATCTATATTTTTCACTGACATTGGTGGAGCGATGTCATGCTGCGCCAAGGAGCTTGTTTTAATACAAGCTTTCCACTCCGACAGACAAGGTGGCTGCGCTGATTGCTCCCTGCTGCACGCTGTTGCTAAGCGTAAGACGCCCTCCATGGTTTTCACAGAGCATCTTACAGACCGAGAGCCCGATGCCGAAATGACCAACGTCCCCCTCCTCTTCACTGAAATACGCATTCATGCCGCTACGCAGCGCCCGCACAGAAAACCCTGGCCCGTCGTCTCTGACAAACAGGGTGAGATCGCTTCCTGACAACACTATTTCCACCTCAATTTTTTCTACCGCATAACGCAGGGCATTGTTGAGCAAATTTTCAAATACCTCTGTCAGCAAATTTAGATCCAAAAACAAGCTCTGTTCCACAATCCTTGCGTGCAGGCTAATCTTCTTCTCTTCACTGTGGGAAAATCCCTCAGTCACCGCCCACAGCTGCTCGATGATCTCAGAAACATTGTGCCAGCTTCCAGAAAGGTGCCACTTTTCCATTTTTTGTATCGTGGTCATTGTATTAGAGAACTGAAGCAGTCGTTCTTCTTGCCGAAGCATCGTCTCAAGCTTCGCCAACATCATCTCCTCTGTGACCTTGCCGCTGGGCACATATTTCTGCAAAAATTCGGTATAACCCCGGATTACAGTCAGAGGCGTGCGGATATCATGGGCAAAAACTGCATTGATTTTCCTCTGTTCCTCCTGCTGTTTCCACTGGTCTCGCTTGGTTGCCAGCATGTTTTTGCGCATCTGTTCAAACTCCTTGCAGAGCATCCCCATCTCATCGCGGCTACGCCAAGTAATTTCATGACTATAGTCTCCCATATTGATATAATTCAGTCCTTGGGTAATGGCAGTCACTGCTGGCTTTATTTTTTTCTCCAAAAAGATCTTTCCCACAAGAGCAAAACAAATCAATAGGTAAAGATACAGCGAGGAACTATAAAAAAAGTTCAAAACATGCAAAAGAAATTTTTCTTTTGCACCCATTCCATTGGCACTCCACACGCCTCCCCAAAAAGAGTGAAATCCCATAAATTCCTGATAACGCAAAGAAATCACCTCTGCCCACGCCAAACAAAAGTTTCTGGTGATCCAATACAACGTCCCGACGCCAAGCATTCCAATACAGAGGTAACATACCAAAGCTGTTACCAAAGACTTTTCATGGAGGAAAATTCTGATCTGCTCTATTTTCTCTTCTATCCAATCCATTTATAACCCACGCCCCAGACGGTCTCGATATGTTTTTTCTTTTTGTCTATCTTCTGACGAATCCGTCGCACATGCTCAGCAATGATGGAGGCGTCTCCTTCCCCGTCAAATCCACGCACCCGTTCATAAATATGTTCCTTTTCAAACACCTGCCCGCCGTGGGTGACAAGAAGCTTTACAATTGAAAACTCAGTGCGGGTAAGTCCCACGTCTTCGCCGTCCAGCAATACCTGATGACCAGAAAAATCGATGGTAAGATCTCCGCTAAAGCAGACATTGGCGTTGGAGACGCTGCGCTCTTCACGACGCAGATGCGCCTCCACCCTTGCCAACAATTCCTCCATGCCAAAAGGCTTGACAATATAATCATCACCCCCAGATCTCAATCCATTGACACGGTCCTGCTCCTGTGTGCGGGCTGTCAAAAATAAGATGGGACAATCTATATAGCCACGAATTTTTTCACAAACGGTATAGCCATCCATGTCTGGCATATTGACATCCAGAAGAATCAAGTCCGGCTGATGCTTTAAAACCCCCATTGCCTCCATGCCGTTTTTCGCCGTATAGACCAGATACCCCTCCAATTCCAGAGATTCTTTCAGCAGGCTGCGGATATCAGCCTCATCATCTGCCACAAGTATCTTTTTCATAAAGTCTTTCCTCCAGATCTAGCTCCACTGAGGCTGTCTTAAAATAACCGCTATTTACAGGACACGGTATTCAAGGCAAATCAATCTCATCCATATCTTGTATGCAAACTATATTTTGCAACAACCCCAAATTACCTTGCTATTATCAGCAAAACCCACTTCCATTATGATTCTCCATAACTAGAAGTGGGTTTCACTCAACTGCGTATTTTAAGAAACTACGCAGTTATTATTTATAATTCACGATCTTGCCAAAATCAGCTTTCAGGGAAGCTCCGCCAACCAGTCCGCCGTCAATATTCGGCTTTGAGAACAGCTCGGCAGCATTTCCTGCATTTACAGAACCGCCATACTGAATGCGGATAGACTCAGCCGTTGCTTCATCATAAACCTCTTTGATGCAGGCACGGATCGCTGCGCATACCTCCTCCGCCTGGTCAGAGGTAGCGGTTTCGCCTGTGCCAATCGCCCAGATTGGCTCATAAGCAATCACTGCCGTCTTTGCCTGATCTGCAGTCACGTTCTGGAATGCAATCTTGATCTGCATCCGAATCCAGTCGATGTAAATTCCCTGTTTTCTCTGAGTCAGGGATTCCCCACAACAGATGATCGGCGTAATCCCATGCTCAAACGCCTTTATTACTTTCTTATTGACAGTCTCATCCGTCTCTGCAAAATATTCTCTTCTCTCGGAATGTCCCAAAACCACATATTTCACGCCGGCGTCTGTCAGCATATCCGGGGCAATCTCGCCCGTGTATGCGCCGCTCTCTTCAAAATACATATTCTCTGCGCCGATTTTGATGTTAGAGCCACTCGCCGCTTCCATTGCTGGAATGATATCAATAGCAGGAACGCAGAATACCACGTCAACCTCGTCGTTTGCAACCAGAGGCTTCAATTCGTTTACCAACGCCACCGCCTGGCTTGGGGTCTTGTTCATTTTCCAGTTTCCTGCAATAATTTTCTTTCTCGCCATAATCTTAATCCTCTTTCTATTTATTCGTTGCCGCCGCTACGCCAGGAAGTTCCTTTCCTTCTAAGAACTCCAAGGAAGCGCCGCCGCCAGTAGAGATATGGGTCATCTTATCGCCAAAACCTAACTGATTGACTGCAGCTGCAGAATCTCCGCCTCCGATGATGGTAATTGCGTCTGTCTCTGCCAGCGCTTTTGCTACTGCGATCGTCCCTGCTGCGAGTGTAGGATTCTCGAACACGCCCATCGGTCCGTTCCATACCACGGTCTTTGCAGATTTCACTGCTTCTGCATACATCTCTGCCGTCTTTGGTCCGATGTCGCATCCTTCACGCTCTGAAGGCATCTTGTCAGAATCATAAACCTCTACTTCTACAGGTGCGTCAATCGGATTCGGGAAATCCATGATAGTTGCAGAATCAATCGGAAGCAGCAGTTTTTTGCCAAGCTTTTCTGCCTTTTCCAGCATTTCTTTACAATAATCCAGCTTGCTGTCGTCTACGAGAGATTTTCCAATTTCATTTCCCTGCGCCTTTAAGAATGTGTATGCCATGCCGCCGCCAATAATCAGCGTATCGCATTTTTCCAGTAAATTAGAAATAACATTTAACTTGTCCGCTACCTTTGCTCCGCCCAAGATGGCAACGAAAGGTCTTTGTGGATTTTCTACCGCATTGCCAAGGAAGTCTATTTCTTTCTGCATCAAATAGCCAACGGCTGCCGTTTCCACCAATTCGGAGACTCCCACATTTGAGCAATGCGCTCTGTGAGCTGTTCCAAATGCATCGTTCACAAAAACATCACAAAGGGAAGCCAAGTCTTTGGAGAACGCCTCTCCATTCTTTGTCTCCTCCACACGGTAACGAGTATTCTCTAATAATACGATATCACCATCCTTCATAGCTTCTACTGCAGCTTTTGCATTAGGTCCTACTACTTCCGGATCTGCGGCAAATTTCACTTCCTGACCTAACAGCTCCGTCAGTCTTGCCGCCACCGGCGCTAAAGATAACTCCGGCTTCGGCTCGCCCTTTGGCTTGCCAAGATGAGAGCAAAGAATCACTTTGCCGCCATCTGCCACCAGCTTCTTAATGGTAGGAAGCGCTGCTACCAGACGGTTCTCGTCTGTGATCTTCCCTTCTTTCAAAGGTACGTTAAAATCACATCTGCAGAGTATGCGCTTTCCACTCACATTGATATCATCTACCGAAACTTTATTTAAAGACATACTTTTCTCCTCCTAAAATTTTCTAAAAGATACAGCTCTACTGCGCAAGATTCTCCCCCCTGAGGCGGGTTGCCACGGCGACATTTTACCAATCCGTCGCATGGCGATCCTGCCCAGAGGGCTTTTGCCTTATAAGACAAAAAAGATCCGGTCCTTGATAGACCGGACCCTTTTTTGAGTCTTACCTGCAATTGGGCAGCTTATGCCAATTCGCTGAAATATTTGATCGTACGAACCATCTGGCTGGTATAGCTGTTCTCGTTGTCATACCAGGAAATAACCTGTACTTCATACAGATCATCAGAAACCTTGGAAACCATGGTCTGTGTAGCGTCAAACAGGGAGCCAAATTTCATTCCTACGATGTCAGAAGAAACAATCTCGTCCTCATTGTAACCAAAAGACTCGTTTGCTGCTGCTTTCATAGCTGCATTGATCCCGTCAACTGTCACATCTGCGCCCTTAACAACTGCTGTCAAAATCGTGGTAGATCCGGTAGGAGTCGGAACACGCTGTGCAGAACCGATCAGCTTGCCGTTCAATTCTGGAATAACCAGTCCGATTGCCTTAGCTGCGCCTGTGCTGTTAGGAACGATATTTACTGCTGCTGCGCGAGATCTTCTAAGATCGCCTTTTCTCTGAGGTCCGTCCAGAGTCATCTGGTCTCCGGTGTATGCGTGGATCGTACACATAATGCCGGACTGGATTGCTGCATACTTGTTTAATGCATCTGCCATAGGAGCCAGGCAGTTCGTTGTGCAGGAAGCTGCGGAAATAATCGTATCTTCTGCCTTTAACGTCTCATGGTTGGTGTTGAACACGATCGTAGGAAGGTCATTTCCTGCCGGAGCAGAGATAACAACCTTGCGGGCTCCTGCATTGATATGAGCCTGTGCCTTGTCCTTGGAGGTATAGAATCCAGAGCATTCCAGAACCACGTCAACCTTTAAGTCGCCCCATGGGCAGTTGTTTGCATCTGGGAAAGCATAAATCTTAATCTCTTTTCCGTCAACCGTGATAGAGTCTTCTCCAGCAGACACCTTGTCCGCTAATTCATATTTTCCCTGGGATGAATCATACTTTAACAGATGCGCTAACATTTTAGGGCTTGTTAAGTCGTTGATTGCTACTACTTCGTATCCTTCTGCACCAAACATCTGTCTGAATGCCAGACGTCCGATACGGCCGAAACCATTGATTGCTACTCTTACTGACATGATAATTCCTCCTAATTTTGAATGAATTTTTATTTCTTTGGATATAATACCCAATCTGTTTTTATTTTAACTAATATCACTAAAAAATTCAAGGGCTTTTTCAACTTTATTATCGTTTTTTAACTGTTCAGCGATCGTCAATATCTGTCTAAGAGACATAGGCCAAACCGCCACTCTCTATTCATGACGCAAAGCTTCAATCGGGTCTAAGTTTGCAGCCTTGTAAGAAGGCAGCAGTCCAAACACGATTCCAATCACCATCGAGAATATCACTGCCAGTACCGCCGCTGGAATGCTGATTGCCACCAATGTCCCAGTAACCTTGGAGATGACCTCTGCCAGGACAATCCCCACAATCACTCCGATCAAGCCGCCAAGGCTCGTCAATACGGCGGCTTCCGTCAGAAACTGCCCCAGCACTTTGCCCTTTCTTGCGCCGATGGCTTTCTTAAGCCCGATCTCCTGGGTACGCTCGGTGACAGATACCAGCATAATGTTCATAACGCCAATTCCACCCACCAAAAGAGAGATCCCAGCGATCCAAATCAGCATTGTATTAGTAGACTGGCCAAGCTTCTGCAGATCTTCCGCCTGCTTTAACAGGTCGGCCGCTTTATATTTAATCGTATCATCCGTAACAGACAAGCCGCCGTTTAAAATTGCCGCCGCCTCTTTTCCAGCGACTGTCATATTGTCCACGCTGTCTAGCTTCAGCACCAATGATTGCGGCTCATCGTAGCCATACAGCAGCGGCCATGTAGTGTCAGGAACATACACCGCCCCTGTGTTATTTTCAGAATAAGTATAATATTCCTCCATGGTATTGATTACAGGTTCGAATTTTTTTGCTTTAGCAATAATGCCGATCACAGTGTAGGGTTCTTTTTGGATTTCGACCACCTTGCCCACAGGGCTCTCCCCCTGAAACAAAGTCTCTGACGCACTTTCGTCCAAGAGCGCCACTTTTCGGAACTTTTTGTAGTCTGACGCCGTAAATCCCCTTCCCTGGCGGATCACATAGTTGCAAGCGTCCAAGTAATTTAAGTCGACTCCAAATATCTTTCCCCCGGATATTCCAGAATTCTTATAGTACACCGTGTTATATATCCCCCTTGAGGTAAAAAGAGAAGCTCCTTCCACATGCTTTAGATCCAGCATCTTCAACCTGGTTTCTTCTAAAATAACCGGGACTCCGTCTGGAATACCCATGTAATCCAGCTCGTACACTTCATCTCCCTGATAGAGCTGCACATTTACGGTATTATCTCCAGATCCAATCAAGTTCTCCTTGATCTGTTCATTGGTTCCTTTAATGGTTGAGACAATCGCTATGATTGCCGCAATACCAATAATGATTCCCAGCATAGTAAGAAAGGAACGCATTTTATGTGACCACAGCCCCTGAAAAGACAATCTGATATTTTCTAACATAACTTCCTCCATTCTATGTCTGTCTGAATTACTCTGTCTCTTTCACCTTTATGCCTTCCTTTGCCGTTTTGCCATAGGGAAATGCAATCCTGTCTTCCATCGTCAGGCCTTCGACTATCTCCACCGTATAGCCCCAGTATGTTTTCCCTGTTTTGACATACTGCTTTGTGAGACGATTGTCTTCGCCTGCTTTGAGAACGTATTTTCTTCCGTCTTCATCCCTTACATATGCTTTTTCAATATAGATGCCGTTTGCCTGTTCCGCACCCATCATGGCGTTCATGGTCAGATCCACATATTCCCCATTCTGCAGCCCTTCCGTATCCTCAATGTAAGCGGTATACGGATAATAGGATACATTTGGATTCCCGTCTCCCCAAGCGTTGTAAGTATCTTCCGGATATTTCGAAATCTCTGTAATCGTAGCCTCGAAGCTTCTGCCGCTTTCCCAGGAATTGGCATATACGATCTGCCCCGCTTTTATGTCTTCAAGCTGCAGCTCGCTTAAATAGCCGCTGACATACAGCCCTTCAGAACCTGCAACTGTTAAAAATGGAGAGCCGTCCGTGGGAAGGTTATCTTTCTCAGCAAGGTTTTTCACTACGCCGTTGATTTCTGCTTTCACCACGCCGTCGTCCGATATCTTTTTCATCTGCGCAAGCTCCAGTTCCTCTTTTCTCTGTTGAAGATCCAGATCACGGATTTCCTGTTCTTTTTCTTTGATCAACTTTGCCAGTTCTTCTGCCGTATACCCTTCTGGTTGCTCTGGCAGTTCTGGTTCCTCGATCTCTGGCAGTTCTGGCTCTTCCTCGGTCTCTGGCAATTCCGGCTCTTCCTCCTGCAGAAGCTGTGACCTTGTGCGCACTAGCCAGCGGGAATCCTCCGCCATATGAGGAAATCCATGATCGCCGCCAATCTCCCATGCCGTGAGCAATCTTCCTGTCAGCACGTTATCCTTATGAATTTCCAGGCTGACGTAAATCGGCTTCTTCTTATTCTCTTTCAGACTGTTAATAAAATCTCCCAACACATAACATTCTGGCATGCAAAGATATACATACGGATCCTCTTCCGTTCCCTTTCCTGCGTTTGGTTTTGCTCCCCTGTCAATATAGTTATAAGCGTCCCCGTTTTTTTGCGGTTCCGGCGCTGGAACATCCGGAATCTCCGGCACTTCCGGGATCACTGGAACATCCGGGATCTCCGGCTCTTGCACAGGATCAGGCCGCGGCGCCACGGGCTTGGTGTTCTTTAACTTTTCCAACTGACGTTTCGCCGCTTCCATGCGATTGCTATTTGCAGAAACATCCAGCTCTTTCATCTCCAGCTCCAAGTGCGACATGGTCATATCATAAGAAATCAGAGGATCGCCTGCCTTTACCGACTGGCCTTCTTCCACAAAGACTTCCGTTATTGTCTTTTCATCCAAAATATACACGTCCTGAGAAAAATCATTAGTCACGATCCCAGAACTGCTCATGCCGTTTTCCCCGACATAAGAGCTGATATTGGACACAAGCTGTACCTCCGCCGTGAGATTATTTTTCTGATAATTTTGATATGCCTTGATTCCTCCAAAAATTCCGGCTCCTGCAACACCCAGAGACACCAGGGTAATAATAATCGCTTTCTTAGTCATTCTACGCCTCCTTGCCGCTCAATGCCCCTGTTCTGACATCGTTTTCAAATTCCGGCTCCTTTTGGGCGCCTTCCGTAATTTCGCCATCGATAATATGAACGATGCGTTTTGCCTTTAAGGCAATATTTCTGTCATGGGTGATCATCACGATGGTGACGCCCTCGTCATTGAGCTGCTGAAACAACTCCATGATCTGCTGTCCTGATTTGGAATCCAGCGCTCCAGTAGGCTCGTCTGCAAGCAATATCTTAGGATTGTTAACCATGGCCCTGGCAATTGCGACTCTCTGCTTCTGACCGCCGGACAACTGCGTCGGCTTAAACGTGATGCGATCTCTAAGCCCCACTCGCTCTAAAGCCTGCGTAGCTCTCTCCCTGCGCTCTTTTTTCTTAATTCCCGCATAGCTTAATGGCAGGGCGACATTCTCAAGCGCCGACTGCCTCGAAAGAAGCTGAAAGTTCTGAAATACAAATCCAATGCTCTTAAGCCTCAAATCTGACATTTCCCTGTCCTTGCACCGAAGCACGTCCTCTCCTGCAAGCTGATAGGTGCCCGAGGTAGGACGGTCGAGACAACCGATAATATTCATCAGCGTTGTTTTTCCCGAGCCCGAAGGTCCCATAACCGCCACATACTCTCCCTCCTCAACCTGGAGGGAAACATCCTTCAACACCGGAACCACCAGCTTATCCTGCTGATAATCCTTATATATATTCTTTAAATCTAAAATCATAGCTGTCCTTCCCTCCGGCTTCTATTCTACAACCTCGCCTCCGCCAATATCGCCTAAATCTCCCGACATATCTTGTTGTCTGGGAACGTCAATGTCTTCCTCTGAAAGATCTTTGCTATCCTCTTCGGCTCCCCCTTCTCCCATAGAGTCGTCCAAAGAGAAATCCTCGTCCTGCGTAAGGCCTTCATCGCCCATGCCTTCGGAATCCCCGCCATCAGAACCGTCTCCTTCGAAATCTCCTTCTTCCTCTCCCTGGTTATAGAGCGGGGCGCTGTAATCTACTTCTTCCGCATTGGTGACCGCAGTCACGCCCTCATAAAGCCCTTCCATTGGAAATGCAATGTAATCGTCCTCCGAAAGGCCTGATAAAATCTCATATTGCCCCAGCTCGGCATCATATTCTCCCAATTCTACCACGCGCTTTTGAAGCTTGTTTCTGGCATCCGCCGCCCAGACATAGGCTTTCCCTAAATCCAGTTCTTCTCCTGTTTCTTCCTCTTCCATATCTTCCCCTGTCTCATCCTCTATTGCCTCTTCTGGAGCTAAGTCTTCTTCTCCCAGATCTTCTGCGCCTGTTTCCGCTGTTTCCTGCAAATCAGCTTCTTCTCCTGCCTCCTGTTCCCTCATGATATATCCTTCAAACAGCCAGATTCCCTCTTTCTTCTCTGCCTGCCCCTGGTCCAGCTCGATAAACAAATGCTGCCCAAGCATCAGTCCATCCGTAGAATCAAGCGCAATATAAAATGGATATTTTGTGGCCTTTTCTGCGCCGCTTCCAGAATCATACATGTAGTCATTTTGATTTTCAATTTGATTCTGCGTATCAATCTTGCTAATCGTCCCATTCCAGGTTTGTTCTTCGTCAATCCTGGAACGCAAAATCACTGGCTGTTCCTCTGACAGCATTTGGACATTCGTTTCACTGACAGTTCCCTTTACCCGGAAATCGCCTACCGCCAAAATCGTCATATACGCCGCTTCCTCGCCTGACATCGGATCGCTTCCAGACTCATTGATGGATTTTACAACCCCTGCGAGCTTGCTAGTCACTACCGCGTTGTCAATCCTTTCCTGTTTTTTTTGCATCTCTGTCTTTTTGCTTTCGATATTATACTCTGACTGCTTGATGCTGTTTTCTTTTTCCTGAATGTCAGCCGTATATTGATATTTTTCATCCGAAGACGCTGCGTTGCGCTCCTTGTTGAGCTGCTCGATCTGCGCCCGGTAATCCGTGATCTCATTCTGCATCCCTTCCAGATCTAACTGTGCCTGGGCAAGTTCTGCTTTCAAATCCTCCATATCATATTCAAACAGAGGATCGCCCTCTTTCACCATGGCGCCCTCTTCCACAAAAACTTCCTTTATCTCACGTTCGCCGTCCTTGTTTACTTTCCAGCTTTCTTGCGCTTCCACGACCCCGGAATAGCGGTTCTGCGCACCAGAGCCAGAAGACATGATAGCAGACACTTTTTCCACAAAGACCTTGTCCGCCTTGCTGCCGCCGCTGTTTCCTTTTAACAAATACCATGCCCCTGCGCCTGCTGTTGCAGCAAGAATCACTGCCACGGCGATGATAATGCCTATTTTCTTTTTGCTCATTCTTTCCCTCCTGCTTTTTATAAAAGTATTCTGTTTATAGGATCAGGGCGCCAAAAAGCCTAAATGGCCCGCAAGGAAATTTAAGCCTCTTGGCGCCCTGATCTTCATAGCAATAAAAGATTTTTATTCCGTTACCATATTATCATAAATCCATTCGAAAGCCTAACTATTTTTATTAATATTTTCTTAAAAATTGTCTTTCTCTGCCTGGCTAATTATTTCCACGACAAAATTCAACTTTTGACTTGAAATTCCATGCGGTTTTCTGTAAACTATGGATATATCATTTGTTTGATGAAATCAGGAGGAAATCACAATGAAAAAATCTATAAAGCAGTCTACTCTCATGTTTCTATTAAACGGTGTTTCCATTTTGTCCTTGCTATTTTTAATGTTTTCCTTATTTTCATTTACCAAGGTAAACCGTCAATTGGACACAGCTCGAGAGAACCGTTTTATGCTGACCTATAATGCCAACCGTTTTATGAATGGTTCCGCATACCTCACTAACGAAGTCCGTGCATTCGCCTCCACGGGCAAACAGGAACATTATGATAATTACTGGAACGAGGTCAACAACCTAAAGAACCGTGACAAAGGCATGGAGGCAATGCAGGAAATTGGAATTACTTCCGAAGAAGAGGCAATGATCGACGAAATGTCTACTTTATCCAACAACCTGATCCCGCTGGAAGACGAAGCCATGAAGAACGTCGAAGCGGGACAGATGGAGGAAGCCATCGACTACGTATATGGAGAAGAATACAATAACTCCATTGCCCAAATAAGTTCCTTAAAAGAACAGTTCCTTTCAGATCTTGACAACCGGACCTCTTCCGATGTCAAAGACTTGGCGAAAAATGCAGAATCAATTGAATTCTCGATGATTTTCGCTCTCGTAATCGTAGTAATCATGCAACTGCTTATCATGTTCATAACCAGAATGCGGATTTTACGTCCTGTAATATTTGTCCGTGACCAGATGGGAGAAATTTCTCAGGGTAATCTCTCAGCAGAGTTCCCCATGAAATCAGACACTTCTGAAATCGGAATGCTGGTGGAATCCATTCATGAAACCAAGCGGGAATTGAAAAAGTACATAAAAGATATCGATTCAAAACTGGCTGACATGGCAGCAGGAAATATGGATCTCTCGATCGGGAACAATTACCGCGGAGAATTTTTACCGATCCAGAATGCAATGCGCCAGATTTTGGATTCTTTGAACAAAGCCCTTTCTCAAATTAATAAGACTGCCGAGAGTGTTTCTGAAGAGTCTAGCCGCATGGCGTCTGACGCCCAGCTTCTGTCTGATGGCGCTGTTCAGCAGGCGGCCGCCGTACAAGAATTGTCTTCCAGCATCCAGGTATTATCCAAGCAGGTGGACAGCACATCTTCGGATGCGGATACCGCATGGAAATGTTCTACAGAGGCTGCCAAGCTTCTTTTAGATGCCAATGACAAGATGGCTCTTTTGACTTCCGCCATGGAAGATATTTCAGACGCCTCCCAGCAGATTGGCGGAATTATCAAGACCATTGAAGACATCTCATTCCAGACCAATATTCTGGCTCTGAATGCCGCCGTGGAAGCTGCGCGCGCAGGAGAAGCAGGAAAAGGCTTTGCCGTTGTCGCAGATGAGGTACAGAATCTTGCCAACAAGAGTTCTGTCTCTGCGCAGCATATTACAGACCTGATTGAAAACTCTATCAAGATGATTAAGAATGGTTCCACCTTGTCTACCGAGACCACAGAGGCGCTTGCTTCCGTCGTGGTAGGCGCAAAACAGGCAACTTCTTTGATAGAGCAAATCGCAGAGTCCGCCACCCAGCAGTCGCAGTCTCTTCATCAGCTTACGATGGGCATGGAGCAGATTGCAGAGGTTGTCCAGACCAATGCCAGCACGGCGGAGAAATCAGCCGCATCCGCACAGGAACTTTACAAACAATCCACGGATCTCAAAGTGTCTGTTAACAGATTCCAGTTGCGCAAGTAAATTTCAAAGCAATACTTTCTTAGTCTTATACAACATAAAAGAGGCAAAGAATCCTGCTAAGCAGGTTCTTTGCCTCTTTTATGTTACGCAAATGGCATAATTATTCTTGCCGTATATTGATCAGTGCTACTAAGAATCTCTCTATTCCTTACAGCGGATATTGATCGGTGAGCTCTTTTACCATCGCAAGCACCTCTTCGGATGCACGCTCGCCCTCTTTGATCATCCTGGCAATACATTCTGCAACCTTGTCCATATCCGCTTCCTGAAACCCTCTTGAAGTAATCGCCGGCGTACCCAGACGAATCCCGCTGGTAACAAACGGGGACTTGGGATCATTGGGAATCGTATTCTTGTTACAGGTAATATTGACTGAATCCAAAAGCTTCTCCACGGCTTTCCCGGTGAGATCATAATTGGTCAAATCCACAAGCATCAGATGATTGTCCGTTCCACCGGAAACGAGCCTGATTCCGCGGTCCATCAGCCCTTTCGCCAAAGCCTGCGCATTCTTTACGATATTTTGCTGATATGCTTTAAAACTGTCCGCCAGGGCTTCTTTAAAGCAAACAGCCTTGGCAGCAATCACATGCATCAGCGGTCCGCCCTGAATTCCCGGAAATACTGCCTTATTAAAGTTAAATTTATCTGCCATCTCCTGGCTCGCCAAAATCATGCCGCCTCTTGGTCCGCGAAGAGTCTTATGCGTAGTCGTAGTCACCACATGGGCATAGGGAATGGGACTTGGATGCAAGCCTGCAGCCACAAGTCCTGCAATATGCGCCATATCAACCATCAGATATGCGCTCACTTCGTCTGCGATCTCACGGAATTTCTTAAAATCAATCGTTCTCGCATAAGCGCTTGCCCCGGCAATGATCATTTTAGGCCTGCACTCCAGGGCAATCTCTCTTACCTTGTCGTAATCGATAAATCCTTCGTCATTGACGCCATACGGCACTATTTTAAAATAGCTTCCAGAGAAATTGACAGGGCTTCCATGTGTCAAATGCCCGCCATGATCTAAATTCATACCCATCACGGTATCGCCTGGCTCTAACATGGCAAACTGCACTGCCATATTTGCCTGCGCGCCGGAGTGAGGCTGCACATTGGCATAGTCGCATCCAAACAACTCTTTTGCGCGCTGAATGGCAAGATTCTCCACCACGTCGACGCATTCACAGCCGCCATAGTACCTCTTTCCTGGATACCCTTCTGCATATTTGTTCGTCATCGGGCTTCCCATTGCCGCCATCACTGCATTGCTTACCCAGTTTTCAGATGCAATCAGCTCAATATGGCTGTTCTGCCGCTCCATTTCTGCCGTAATGGCATCCGCCACCGCTGCATCTGCGTTCTTCACTTCCTCAAATGAATACATGTTTCTTTTCCTTTCATCTCTGTATATTTGTCATTTTTTGATAACCGTAACTGCCGCATTTAATGATATAATGCAGTCATTTGAATGTCAATAAGAAAAATACCTGCAACACGAAAATCAAAGGCATTCCCACCACGAAATACCAGTGCTTCGTCTTATGCCGGAAAACGTAGATTCCAGCCCAGGTGCCCAGGCTTCCTCCCAGCAAGCTGACTGCAAAAAAAGTTTTTTCCGCGATCCGCCAGCGTTTATGCCTGGCTTTCCATTTATCAATTCCCATTAGAAAAAATCCTGTGGCATTTAAAATGAGCAGATAACAAATACAAATTTTTTGCAGGTCCGTTTTCAGTAATTCCATTTCCTATTCTTCTCCCAGCTTCAGCGCAATGATAATTCCCGCTGCCAGGGCAACTACGCCTGTGGCAATGGAAATAAACGTAATCTTGCCCATGTTGTTCATCAAAAAAATTGCCACCGGCGACGCTGCGATCAATCCAATAATCGCCCAATACGCATGATCTGGAAATTTTTGAAAAATGATTTCAATCGCCTTGGCTATGGCAAATATTCCTACGACAACGCCGATTCCAAATGGGGCCAGCACCTTGCATCCATCCAGCAGTCCCGGCACGTTAAAATCAATCAAATGATCAATAAACCCATTAATCTCGCCAAGCACTGGATTATAATACCCCATCAGCATCAGCATCATCGACCCGCTGACTCCGGGGATGACCATCGTGGCAGAGGCGACAATGCCCACGCCAAACAGTTTCACCACGTTAACCACGTTAAAACTCAAGTCGGCTGCAGCGCCCTCTTGTTCTCCCAGCAGCGCCAGTCCTGCCACGAGCCCAAAAAATAGCAAAAATGCCAAAATATGACCCAGGCGTATGGTTTTTCCTTTCACTTTGCCTGCAATTGCCGGAAGTCCGCCGATAATCAGCCCGATAAACAAAAGATTCGTCTGAAAAGGAATACGCACAAACATATACTCAATAATGCGGGCCAATACTACAATTCCAATCCCCATTCCAATAACGATCGGAATCAAGATCTTCATGCTCTTTTTAAATTCTGAAAACAAATGGGTTGCCGCATGGATCATTTTATCGTAAATGCCCATGGAAACTGCCATAGTTCCGCCGCTGACTCCGGGAATGATATTTGCCACTCCCATCATCACGCCCTTTAAAATCATTTTAATCATACATTCTCTCCTAAATATTGTTTCAAAAACCGCATCAACGCCTGCATCTGCTGATCCGTGCCAATCGTAATCCGCAGGTACTGGTCTATCCTCGGCTTATCAAAATACCGCACATAAATCCCCTGCTCTTTCAATGCCTCAAATAATTTCTTCGCTGGGCATCTTGGATGACTGGCAAAAATAAAATTCCCCTTTGCATCAGGGAAGACAAAGCCAAGTTTGGAAAGCTCTCTTTTCGTCCATTCCCTGGTGGCTATCACCTTGCCAATCGTCTCCCTGAAATATGCCTCATCCTTAAGCGATGCCGCCCCCATGGCGATGCTCACCGTATTCATGGTATAAGAATTGAAAGAATACTTAGCATCGTTCAGATATTTGATCAGCTTATGATTTCCAAAAGCATAGCCAATCCGCATCCCCGCAAGGCTCCTTGATTTTGAAAAAGTCTGCACCACCAGCAAGTTATCGTACCGTGGAACCAGTGATAGCGCCGACACTCCTCCAAAATCAATATATGCCTCGTCAATAATCACGATCACTCCGGGATTGCATGCAATGATCTGTTCAATCTCTGCCAAATCCTTTGCCAGCCCAGTGGGTGCATTGGGATTGGGAATTACAATTCCTCCGCAATCTTTCTGATAATCTGCGCTCCTGATCCGAAACTGCTCATCCAAGGGCTGGCATTGATATGGAATGCCAAACAGCTTTGCCCACACCTCATAAAAGGAATATGTGATATCTGGAAACAAGATTGGTTTTGTTCCCTGAAAAAAAGTTAGAAAACTCATCGCCAGCACATCGTCGGAACCAACCCCTACAAAAATCTGTTCCTCAGGCAACCCATACCGCCCTGCCAGAGCCCGGACTAGATCTCGGGCGCCAGGATCTGGATATTTTCTCAAAATTTCTGAATTGATATCTTTTAAAATCTGCGCCGCTAAAGGCGCTGGCGGATAAGGATTTTCATTCGTATTTAATTTGATGATATCGGGATTTTCCGGTTGCTCCCCAGGCGTGTAGGGCACCACTTTTCTCACATTTTCTTCCCATGCTGCCATTTTTGATTCCTCCTGCCTGATCTTCATTTTAATCCATACGCTTCTGCAAGTTTTTCAAAAGCAGGCAGGGAACGCTCGATCATTTCATAGGAAACGCAGTACGCAAGACGCACATAGCCAGGACAGGCAAACGTGGTTCCCCCTACCAGCAAAATGTGATACTTCTTTGCCTGCTCTACAAATTTCTTTTCGTCTGCTTCCGGGGATTTGATAAATAAGTAAAATGCCCCCTGGGGCTTGATGCAAGCAAAGCCAAGCTGCGTCAGTTTATCATAGATCAATTTCCGGTTCCTGTCATAATATGCCACATCCGTAGTGGAATCAATCGCTCTAATCAACGCCTTTTGCATCAGGGAGGGCGCATTGACAAAGCCCAGCATCCGGTTTGCCACAGACAAGCCGCTGCATGTCTGCTCGCAATCCGCCATCCGTGGGCTGACTGCGATATATCCGATCCTTTCCCCTGGAATGGACAGGGACTTGCTGAAAGAATAGGTCACAAAGGTATTCTGATAATATTTGGTCAAAAAAGGAATCTGGTTACCGTCGTAAACCAATTCCCGATAAGGCTCGTCAGACACCATGAAAATCTCATGTCCATATTGCTCCTGCTTTTTCTCCAATATAGACGCCATTTTCTGGATCGTCTCTTCTGAATAAATCACGCCTGTGGGATTCACTGGGTTGTTGATAATCACAGCCTTGGTCTTTTCCGTAATTTTGCGTTCCATATCCTCTAAATCCGGCTGAAACGTATCCATATCCGGGGTCACCTCAATCAATATCCCCTGATGGTTTGCCACATATCCTCTATATTCTCCAAAATACGGAGCCAGCGCAAGCACCTCGTCCCCCGGATCCAAAATCGTCTTAAACACCACGTTCAATGCGCCAGCGGCTCCCACCGTCATCACGATATGCTGTCCCAAAAATTCTGTCCCAAACCGCTGGTTCAAATTATCCGCTACTGCCTGCCGGGTCTTTGGATAACCCGCATTGTCCATATATCCATGAAGCTCCAGGGAATTTTCATTCTGCACTGCGTCAATGATCGCCTGATTGTACGCCGCCGGAACCGGCGTCATCGGATTCCCCAGACTGAAATCATATACGTTTTCTACCCCGACCTTTGCTGCAAGTTCCTTTCCTTCTAGGAACATGGCACGGATCGCAGAACTGTTTGCCACGGCCTGCTGCATTTTCTTTGAAATCATCTTATCATCCTTTCTCTGCCGTTCTCGTTATCAAAGCAAAACGGCTGTAAATCACAATACTTTTCCATTCTATCATTAATAAGTGCAAAAAAAAAGAGGCACATTTTCATGCACGCTCTTTTTTGTCGTTCCGTTTACCATTTATGCTTTAAAATTTTTGATCACGTTCAATGCTGGAAGCGGCTTGCCCTCATAATCAAACAACGCCCGATTCGCGCGTTCATTGCCACAGGGAACAGAATCTTTAACGTATTTTAGGGAAGCCTTGGTCGCCTCGCCGCTGCCAGGCGCTGGAATCCAGGCAGGCTCCCAATAAAAGAATCCCTTGCCTAACCCCTTGGGCGCCTGGGAAATACGCCTCATCAAGTCTTCCATGAAGTCTGCCTGTCCCTGCTTGGTCACAGGATACTCCATTTTCTTGCCCTGAAAAGGCTTGTCAGCCATTTCCTCATATTCCGCGGACTTTAAGCCTTGATGCACGGCATAATCCTCCAAAGTATGTCCCATAGAAACTTGCGCCACGACCAGTTCCTTTCCATAACGCTGCGCCAAATCTCTCATATTATATTCCAAATCAGCAAGAGAGCCATGCCGAAACGGATCATAAGACAGTCCAATCACGTCAAAATCTGATCCGTCATTTTCAAAATAATTGTCAAACCACTCCCTATGCAATGCATTATCGCAGCCATTACCCAGATGGATCATCACTGGCGTATCTTGGTCCATAGAACGCACTCCCCGGATTCCGGCATTGACAAGCCATGCGATATTCTCATAGTTGGGACGTTTTCCATCCGGCCACAGCAGGCCGTTGGATATTTCATTGCCCACTTGCACCATATCCGGTAACACGCCCTCTACTCTCATATTACGCAATACCGCAACTGTAAAGTCCTGCACTGCATACTCTAGCCTTTTTCCAGTAAAATCTGCCCATGCCTTGGGCTTGACCTGTTTTCCTGGATCTGCCCAAAAATCACTGTAGTGCAAATCCAGCATTACATACATGCCGCGGTCTCTTGCCCTTTGCGCAAGGGCGATTGCAGACTCCATATCGTTGGTGCCGCCTCCGTATGGTTCTCCCTGTTGGGAATATGGATGATTCCACAACCTGATTCGTATGGCATTGGTGCCATATTCTTGCAATACGGAAAGCACGTCTCTTTGATCCCCGTCCTCGTCCTGGAACTTGACCCCCAATGATTCTAATTCCAGAAGCGTGGAGACATCCATCCCCTTGATAAACTTCATTTTCTCAGAAATCTTTCCCATAACCCTCTACCTCTTTTTCTTTTGGATATTGTTTGGATCCATGTGCTGCAAGTTTCTTAACCTTAACGCCTCTCTTTCTATTCTACAAGATTGTACGGCATTAGTCAAAGCCAAACTTGAAAGCTATCGCTATTCTAACGGTCAGTACACCAGCACGGCGCACCCCGCCTCAATATTGTCATACAACTTCTTTGCAGCGCTGTATGGGAGGTTAATACATCCATGAGAGCCATTCCTTAAGTAATAGCTTCCCCCAAAGCTCCTCCTCCATGTAGCGTCATGAAACCCCACCCCGCCGTTAAAAGGCATCCAAAAAGATACTGGAGATGCATAGCCTTCTCCTCTGAGCACCCGGTTGCGCTCCTTATAATACAATCCAAAAGCTCCCGGAGGGGTATTCCAATTCTTTTCGTCATTCCCAGACACGAAATCAGATTCCATTAATAATTGTCCGTCTTTATAGTAAAATAAATGCTGCGTGCCCAGGTTGACTTCCACATAAGTGTCCCCATAATCGTTCCCATTGCGGCTATTTGCCCATCTGTCATATTCTGGTTCCCTAACTGCCACTTCTCCACTTAAAATTAGTTCCTTAAGCACCTGAAACTCCTTTTCACGATCTATGCGCCATCCATAATCGCCATCCTCTATGACAACCTCCGTGCCATAAGTAGTGACAAGCTTTTTGGACTTTCCCACCGTGTCCCATTTATCCGCAAGATAATCCACATATGCGGTAATCTGCTCTTGTGAAACGTTTACTTCTCCATCTTGATCTACAAAAATCCAGGCGCTTATGGTTTTGCCATCTAAAATCTCCTCTTCGGTTCCAAATTGATATGTAATGGATGTCTGGGCAAACTGGTTCATGACCTTTACCTGCTTCTTCAAATTCTTAGAGCCACTAGTTCGTTTGGGTTTCGTATAGCACCCTTGTTCATCCAAAGAAAATGTATCCTCAAGTTGTAAAATCGCCCTCCGCAGCTGGTCCATGAACTTCTTTACTTTGACAGTCGTGCCATCTTTCTCGGTAACAATCTTATATCCTTCGCCTGGAAGATATTCTGATACCCTGGCATCCTCTGGCTGCTTCATTTTTTCTTTATCTAAAATTTCCCATTTGCTGGTCTCTCTCTCTAAGGCGCCTTTGTCAAAATATACCATGGTCCGCACTTCGATATGCCTTTCCCGCGCCAAAGCTGACGGCCACGCAAAAATATTTTGCTCTTTCAGTTCCTTTTCAAGCGTCCCGTCAAATATGGATCTTAATTTGATGTCCTTGCCTGTTAAAGTTTCCTCCTTGTTTTCCCTGGCTTTTATCTTTATCTCGTAACTGTATATTTCCTCTATCATCTGCTGCTCTACTTGATCCACGCTCTTTCCTGACACGTCGATGCCATTGATCACGGTCCCTGGAAGGAAATGATAACAGAAGAACACGGCAGCCCCTAAATATATTAAAAAAAACAATAGAACGCTTCCCGTTGCAACCCATACCCCCAGATCTTTTATCTTTGTATATTTCGTAGTCTCCATGATTAGCACCTTTCTTAGTCCAGTAAAGTAAATAGCAATCCTAAAGGGGATGCGCACTCGCACGAGCAGAGAGTGTCGCTGGGTGACTGCGCCTGGCGCATCAAAGCAGGCAATCGTCATACCAACGTCCTTTTATATTATAATAATATTTTTCCTAAAGTCAAATAATTTCTATTTTTCAATATTTTACAGTTGACAACTTTATGTTTCTATGATAAAATATGGTTTGTTTCGGGGTATGGCTCAGCTTGGCTAGAGCGCACGGCTGGGGGCCGTGAGGTCGCAGGTTCGAATCCTGTTACCCCGACTTTATACATGATCCATTACCTCGCTGCAAGCAGCGGGGTTTTTTCATTCAATATCAAACCCCAGCAAGCGAGCTATTATCTCATAGGCATTACGAGATAAAAACAGAGGCCGCTACAGCCCCTGTTCCCTGACGCCAGGCACGCGCTCTCGCCCGTCCCTGCCATATATTCTTTTTTTACCAGCCTGCCATTCTTTCGCATAAACAATCGTATACATTACAATTCCCATAACGCATCCGGTTATCACGTCAAACACAGAATGCTGTTTTAAAAACATCGTAGATGCAACAATTGACGTCATCAGCACGCAAGAACCCCTGCGAATCCACTTCTTCTCTCGCAACTGCTCGCTGTGCATCACTGCAAGATGTACCCCGATAGAATTATATACATGAATGCTTGGAAACAAGTTCGTCGGCGTATCTACCATATACAATCCCTGTACCAGAGAAATAAAGATGTTATCTCGTTCAAAAACTCTCGGCCTAAGATAATGACCATTGGGATAAACCGTAGAAATTATCAAAAACACCGTCATACCGACAAAGAGAAAAATACACAACTTATAATAATCCTGAACGTTTTTAAAAAAGAAGTAGGCTATTGCAAGCGCTACATATCCAAACCATAACAAATAGGGCACGATAAATATCTCAATAAACGGGATATAATCATCAATTGCCATATGGACCACATGAAACCGCCTGGTCACTGTCTGCTCCAGATAAGCAAACCATGCAAGATAGATCAAGCAATATGACAATATCCATCCATGCCGATAACGATACAAAAGTTCTTTTATTTTCTCTACCATATGACCTTCACCTTTTCTTGACAATTTCTCTTTTCATGAGGCTGTGACGCTAACATAAATTGCATGGCATAGATTTACATATTCTGTCTTTGCCGCAGCAGCAAAGCCTCTTGAACAAATGCATTTATTAGTGTGACAGCCCCTATCATTAATATATTCCGTAATAAATTGCATTATAGCACAGGAACTGTTATCAAACAATAAATTTTCCTGATTTAATAAATTATTAAAAATTTTTCTGTTCTTTGTATATATTACTTATGATTCCGCAGTTTTTTGATTGACTTTTATGCAATTCGATGATAAGATTTCGTTGAAAGCATCAATTGATTCTGGTGTTTTGTATATTATAAATCAAAAATTACTTTTAGGAGGTACTTTATGGCACGTTTTACACTACCTAGAGATTTATACCATGGCAAAGGTTCTTTGGAAGAGCTGAAAAACCTGGTTGGAAAAAAAGCAATCATCGTTGTCGGAGGCGGATCTATGAGACGCTTCGGTTTTTTGGACCGCGCAGTGGGCTATCTGGAAGAAGCAGGCATGGAAGTTGCTCTTTTTGAAAATGTTGAGCCCGATCCGAGCGTGGAAACTGTTATGAAAGGCGCAGAGAAAATGCGGGAATTTGAACCTGACTGGATCATCTCCATGGGCGGCGGTTCCCCGATTGACGCCGCAAAGGCAATGTGGGCATTTTATGAATATCCCGAGACTACTTTTGAAGATTTGATTACCCCCTTTAATTTTCCAACGCTGAGAACGAAAGCCAAGTTCTGTGCCATTCCTTCTACATCTGGGACTGCGACGGAAGTAACTGCATTTTCGGTTATCACAGATTATGCAAAAGGCATCAAATATCCACTTGCAGACTTCAACATTACGCCAGACGTCGCTATCGTAGATCCGGCGCTCGCTGAGACGATGCCTAAGAAATTAACCGCTCATACCGGGATGGACGCTATGACTCATGCGATCGAGGCTTACGTTTCCACGCTTCATTGCGATTATACCGATCCTTTGGCGCTTCATGCAATCAAAATGATTCACCGTGATCTGAAAGCTTCCTTTGACGGAGACATGGATGCCAGAGACCGCATGCATAACGCACAGTGCCTGGCAGGCATGGCATTCTCCAATGCGCTCCTTGGCATCGTTCACTCCATGGCGCATAAAACGGGAGCTGCCTACAGCGGCGGGCATATCGTGCATGGCTGTGCAAACGCTATGTACCTCCCCAAGGTCATCAAATATAATGCGAAAAATGCAGAAGCTGCCGTACGCTATGGAGAGATTGCTTCCTTTATTGGTTTAAAAGGCGACTCTACAGACGCTTTGGTTGACGCTTTGATCTCTGAATTACAATCCATGAACGCTTCCCTGGAGATTCCCTCCTGCATCAAAGATTATGAAGGCGGCATAATTGACGAGAAAGAATTTATGGAAAAACTTCCCGAAGTTGCAAAACTGGCGATTTCCGATGCCTGCACCGGATCAAACCCCAGAATTCCCACTCCGGAAGAAATGGAGAAACTGTTAAAGGCATGTTTCTACGACGAAGAGATTGATTTCTAAATATTTATTCTTCAATTTTTGTAGAAACACGCTTTTCAGTACATAAAAAGGCTGCAGCAGAATTAATCTTAGACGGACTATTTTGAGATACCCGTTTGAATCGTATTCTGCGGCAGCCTTTGCCAATTTATACCTGATCATTCTTGCCGCTGTCGAATCATGCGTCGTCTGCGGCTATGCTTGCTCAATTTCACTTCCTACCAGCAAGCTCCTCTATCAAATCAACGGGAGCATATGTTCCACCAATGCAGCAGAATGTGCTGCGGCAGCCTTTTCAAAGGCAGGATAATCCATCTCGGCGCTATCATCCGCCTTGTCTGAAATTGCCCGGATGATCACAAAGGGGATATGGTTTAAATAAGCCGCATGTGCAATAGACGCTCCTTCCATCTCTACGCAAAATGCTTGAAAGTTCTCTATAAGACTCTCTTTTACTTTTTTGTCGCTGATAAACTGATCCCCGCTTACAATTCTTCCCTGATAGACGCTAATATCAGGATTTACTTCTTTACAGCAAGACACCGCAAGATTCAGCAGATGATCATCTGCAGCAAAAGACAGACATCCCATTTGTGGAACCTCGCCCAAAGGATAACCAAACACCCTTGCATCTACGTCATGATGCAGGGCGTCTGTAGACGCCACGATATCCCCGATGTTAATTTCAGCCTTCAACGAACCTGCCACTCCCGTATTGATGATATGGCTCACTTGAAACAAGTCACAGAGTATTTGAGTGCAAAGCGCAGCATTGACTTTTCCAATTCCGCTGCGTACAATTACCACCTCTGTCTGATTCAACGTGCCCTCCAAGAATTCCATCGAAGCTTTCTGCACCGTGTTTTCAATCGTCATTTTTGCCTTTAATGCCTCAACTTCCAATTCCATAGCGCCGATAATCCCGATCTTCTTCATCGTCTCCTCCGTTCTATGTGTGTTCGATACAAACATTGTTTATTTAAGAATTTGCCGTTTTGCGCATCCTTTATTCCGGGTATATCAAATGTTTCTCATCAATCTGATATAGAACCTGCGTCAAATAGCGTTTTGCCAGATAATTTGCCATGTTGAGATTCATATCCAAATAATTGCCGCAGTCCTTGGCGCTGGCGCCAGGCACTTCCCCCTTGAAATCCCGGATAAACTCGAATAACTCTGTAACCAGCTTTACGATGTCCCGAGACTCATAATCTCCGGCAAGCAGCAAATAGAAGCCTGTGCGGCACCCCATAGGTCCAAAATAAATCGTCTTGTCTTTGTACTCTGGCTCGTTTCTAAGATAAGTTGCCGCCAAATGCTCAATGGTATGCACTTCTGCTGTATTCATCACTGGCTCATCATTGGGCGAAGTGATCCGCAAGTCAAAGGTGGTAATCACTTCCTCGCCTACATGATCCTTTCTGGACACATAGACCCCAGGCTCAAGCTTTATATGGTCAATTGTAAAACTTGTAATTTTCTCCATCTCGTTCTCTCCTTTACGTTAAATACTCCAATCTGACAACTGCTCTACCATTTGAGGCAATTCTGGCAATTTATTGATAAAAGGCACTTCTGCTTCTACTGTGCCATACCCTGTCCTAGCATGAATAAACGGCAGCCCTGCCTCCTTTGCCGACAGATAATCCCCCTGCGTATCTCCTACATATACCGCTCTTTGCAAATGATTTCGCTCCGTCACCAAACGGATATTATAGCCTTTTTCCCTGCCGGTGCCTCCAAAGCTTTCGTAATCATCAAAGTAACTCCCCAAGTTATGAAAATCCAAAAATGCCTCAATATAGCCGACTTGACAGTTGCTTACAATAAACAGATGATATCCCATCTCTTTTAATTGCTTTAGCGTTTCCTCCAAGCCGGGCAGCAGCCGGCCGCCATGACGGCGAATATATTCGTTCTCCTCCTGACAACAGTAACTGAGCAATTGACGCCGAACGTCAAGCTGATACTCTCCAAAAAGAATATCTGCAATGTCATACATGCTTTTGCCCATGACTGCCTGCACCATCTCAATGGAAATCTCTTTGTCAATGTCGGGACGCTTTTCTAACGCTTCTTTCCATGAAGCAGCCACTTCCCTGGATGAATCCCACAATGTGCCGTCTAAGTCAAATAAAATTCCTTTTTTCATAAACGCTCCTGTCATCCTGTCCTACTCTGTTTCTTCCTCGGACGCTGCAATCGTCAAAGCCAGTTCCTGTAACTGCTTCTGATCTACGACATTTGGCGCATCCGTCATCAGGCAGGAAGCGTCTTTGACCTTTGGAAATGCAATCACGTCACGGATCGACTCGCATTGCATCATCAGCATGATCATCCTGTCGAGGCCGTAGGCAAGCCCGGCATGAGGCGGAACCCCGTATTGAAACGCATTCAGCAAGAAGCCAAACTGCTCATAGGCGCTTTCTTTGGTAAAGCCCAGCACTTGCAGCATTTTTTCCTGAATATCATTCTGATGGATACGCACCGATCCCCCGCCTAATTCCGTCCCGTTAAGAACAATATCATACGCCTTTGCACGCACCGAGCCTGGATCAGAATCAATCTTATCCCAGTCCTCTTCCACAGGCATGGTAAACGGATGATGCATCGCCATAAAACGATTTTCCTCTTCTGACCATTCCAATAGCGGAAAGTCTGTCACCCAGAGAAAATGATATTGATCTTTCTCAATCAATTCCAGTTGTCTTGCCAATTCCAAGCGCAGGGCGCCCAATACGTCCCAGACCACCTTATTCTTATCTGCCGCAAACAACAGCAAATCTCCAGGCTCTGCCTGCATCTGTCCTGCCAACGACTGCAACTCTTCTTCTGTCATAAATTTTGCAAAGGAGGATTTATACGTGCCGTCTTCATTGACTGCCAGATAGGCAAGCCCTTTGGCGCCATAGCCCTTGGCAAATTCCACCAGCTTGTCAATCTTCTTCCTTGGCATTGCGCCCTGTCCTTTTACATTAATTCCTCGTACGGAGCCACCCTGTTCCAACGCCCCGGTAAAAACTGCAAACCCACAGCCTGCAACAACCTCTGACACATTCACCAGTTCCATTCCAAAACGAGTGTCTGGCTTGTCAGAACCAAAACGATCCATAGCCTCCTGCCAGGTGATCCTAGGAATCGGAAGCTTTACTTCCACGCCGACAGCCTCCCGGAACACATATTGCAACAAGCGCTCATTGACATCAATCACGTCATCCACGTCTACAAAAGACAATTCCATATCTGCCTGGGTAAATTCCGGCTGACGGTCCGCGCGGAGATCCTCGTCACGGAAGCAGCGGGCAATCTGAAAATAACGGTCATAGCCAGAGCACATCAAGAGCTGCTTAAATAACTGCGGCGACTGCGGCAGCGCATAAAAGCTGCCCGGATGCACCCGGCTGGGCACCAAGTAGTCTCTCGCCCCCTCCGGCGTGGATTTTGTCAAAATCGGCGTCTCAATCTCCAAAAATCCCTCCTGCGCCATAAAATTGCGCAACAACATTGCAACTTTGCTCTTCATCATGAGATTCCTTTGGAGATCTGGCCTGCGCAAATCCAGATAGCGATAGCGAAGACGCAGCTCGTCCTTTGTCTGAGAATTTTCCTCAATCGGGAACGGGGGCGTTTCAGATTCCGATAAAATCCGAAGATCCGTCGCAATCACCTCGATATCCCCTGTCTTTAAATGCTCATTGACAGCCGCCGCTCTTCGTTCCACGGTTCCGGTAACGGCTACCACGAATTCACTTCGCAAAGTGCCTGCCTTGGCAAATCCCCTGCTTCCCACTTTCGGCTCGTCAAATACGATCTGAAGCAAGCCAGAACGGTCTCTCAAATCGATAAAAATCAGGCTCCCAAGATTCCTCCTCTTCTGCACCCATCCCATGACTGTAACCGTTTGCCCGATGTTGTCATGCGAAACTTCCGTACATCTGTGGGTCCTGCAAAGCCCTTTCATTGATTCTGCCATGTTTCACTTCCTCCTTCTTTCAATCCCTGTTAAAAAATTCTTTTATTTCAGCGTAACCTTCCGCCGTCAGCTTTTCTTTCTGGAACTTGCGGTTCTTATTCATCGTTGTCACAAGCACCTGCTTTCCCTCTTTGCGCTGTTCCTGAGCTAAGGCGATCACTTCTACAAGCTTGTCTTCTGGATAATTCTTCTCAATCAGGTACGCCGCCTTTTGCGACTGTCCTGGCACCTGGAATCCACTCTCCAAAAGCAGCAGGATAATGCGCTCAAAGCCTATCGAAAACCCGCAGGCTGGCACGTCTTTTCCAGTAAATTTGCCGATCATCCCATCATAACGGCCGCCGCCGCCACAGCTTCCGCCAAATTCAGGCATAGCGATTTCAAAAATTGTCCCTGTATAATAAGACATCCCTCTTACAAGCGTGGGGTCAAACACCAAGTCGAACTCTGCTTCCTTGGTAGCATTGACGCTCGCCGCAATCTCTTTTAAGCTTGCAGCCACTTCCTGATCAAGATAGCTTCCCAATTCCTCTGCCAGATAGGAGACTCCCTGCGCCACGTCTTCTTTTCCCTGCAAACGTTTAAAAAGAGCCAGGTATTTGTCAATCGCTTCTCTTGGAAAGCCATTCTTTTCCAGTTCTTGCGCCGCACCCTCTAAGCCGATCTTGTCCATCTTGTCCAGAATGATAAACACCGTGTCAAAGGACTCCTCCGAAAAGCCGCTGTATTTTGCCATCGCCTTTAAGATTCTGCGTTCGTTGATGCGGATTTGAAAATTTCGGAATCCCAGTCTGCCAAGCGTGGTCGTAGTCGCAAGGATCAATTCAATCTCTGCAAGATTGCCTGGCTCTCCCAAAATATCGATATCGCACTGCATAAACTGACGGTATCTTCCCCGCTGGGGACGATCCGCGCGCCACACATTTCCGATCTGCAGCGCCTTGAACGGAGCTGGCAAGCTGTTGGAATTATTAGAATAAAACCGTGCCAGAGGCAATGTCAGATCATAACGCATTCCAAAATCCACCACGTCATTCTCTGTCTGCGCTGTCTCAAGATTTAGTTTTTCTCCACGTTTTAACACTTTAAAGATTAATTTCTCATTTTCTCCGCCCTGCTTGCTGCTGAGATTCCCAATATTTTCCATACAGGGGGTCTCTATGGGGGTAAATCCAAAACTGCGGTAAGTGTCTTTTATTACATTGATTACATAATCCCGAATCTGCATTTCTTCTGGTAAAATATCTTTCATGCCATTTACTGGCTTCTTTGCCAATGCCATATCATTTCCTCCATCCTGCATTTATTGTCAATAAAATTCTCTCTTGTGACGCTTACAGAGTTTCCCGCCATTGCGCAAACAACGCTTTCTTCCTTGCGATCATCTCGTCAATCCTTGCGATATACTGAGCAACGTCTTTGACATTCTCACAGCGCTCAATATGTCCGTCAGGATATATTTGCTTTGAGATGCTGCCTGCGCCAAGGGCAAGAATCGGCTGTTTCTCCTCCATCATCAAAATATTATAAAGTCCCGCTTTTAAAGGCGCTGCATATCCCACGTTTTCAAAGTTGCCCGCCATATTTTTCTGACGGTATAAATAATAGGGAGCAAGCCCCATATCCCTGGCATAACGTGCTGTAAGATCAATAATATCCCAGCTATTTGACATTTCCATGCCCTCGTAATCTTCTGGAACCATCCGAAACCTTGCCGCCCGCTTCATGGCAAGGGAATGGACCGTGAGGCTGTCAGGGGATAATTTCTTTGCAGCTTCCATCGTAGCTCTGACGTCATCAATATTTTCTTTCGGCAGACCCACGATGAAATCCATATTGATGTTGTCAAACCCAAGCTCTCTTGCCATAAAAAAAGCTTCTTCTGCCTGGGCAGGGGTATGACGGCGTCCGATAATGTCTAGCGTCTCCTGCTTCATAGTCTGCGGATTGATTGAAATCCGGGAAATTCCATGACTTTTAAGGACATTCAGCTTGTCCCTGGTGATACTGTCTGGCCTTCCTGCCTCCACGGTATATTCTGATAACCGCGCACAGTCAAAATGTTTCTCAATTGCGGCAAACAGCCGCTTTAGCTGCTCCGGGGACAAGGTGGTCGGCGTTCCGCCTCCGATATAGATGGTATTCAATTTGCGCCTGCGGCATAATTTCCCTGTAAAACGAAGTTCTTCTTCCAGAGCGTCCAGATATTGCTGAACCTTGTCCTTCCATTTCTCGATCGGCGAAGAGGAAAAAGAGCAGTAAGAACAAATGCTGGGGCAAAAAGGGATGCCGATATAAAGGCTGTATCCATCCTGATAGTCCACTGTGCCTAGCAGTTCCTTTTCCCGCTTTGCAATCTCAATACTGAGATCAATTTTCTGCTGTGAGGCAAAATAAGAACTCGCCATATGCGCTCTGACCGCCGCCTCTTCCTTTCCTTCTTCCAACATGGCCATTGCTATTTTTACTGGCCGGATTCCCGTAAGGGCGCCCCAGGGCAATTGCTGCCCTGTATATTTGGAAAGCATCTGATAGAGACATCTCTTTAACTGATTCTTCGTCTCAATGCGAAAAGAAAAATCCGCCTCTATAGAGTCCCTAAGCTTTATGGCGTATACAGCGCTTTCCTCTGGTTCTTGCAAGACGACTTCTATGCAGTCCTTTTGTCCGTTTTCTCCTTGCCGATAGCAGATCTCAAGACGGAACCGGGGCGGCGATTGCTGCTCGATTCTGCTGATTTTATCTTGATCTGCAAAAACCTTTACTTCTTCCGTGGCAAAAAATGCCTTTACCAGAGAATGGATATCATATTCAAAATTTGCCCGATTCAAGCATACAGTTATCATGTCATCATTTCCTCCATTCTGTGCGCTTTACAGCACCAACAGGTAGTTCGCGAAAGAATTAACAAATTTTACACTCTTCCTCTGTTCCTACTCACAAAAACGGATTCTGCCTTCGTTCCATGCCAATAGTCGTAAGATCCATGTGACCTGGATATACCTTTACCTCATCTGGCAGAACCAGAAGCTTATCTCTAATGGAACGCACGATCATTGACATGCTTCCCCCTGGGAAGTCTGTCCGGCCTACAGACTGGCAAAACAGCGTATCTCCGCTAAACAAAGCTTGCTCCTTTTCCAGATAATAGCAGCATCCTCCCGGCGTATGTCCTGGCGTATGCAGTACCTTGACCTCCATCCCCGCTAGCTGCAAAAGCGCCCCGTCTTTTACAAAAATATCCGCCCGGTAACTGTCCCGTCGTCCAATCATTGCCGAGACATTCATTCCTGGTTGATGCAATGTATCTTTTTCTTCCTCATGGGCATATATTTTTAGTTCAAAAATCTCAGCGAGTTCCTCTGCCGCCATGGCATGGTCAAAATGACCGTGGGTCAGCAGGATTGCCGTTGGAATCAATCCTTGCTCGCGGATTTTTTCTGCCAGCATCTGCGCAGAATCCCCCGGATCAATGACCAGCGTTTCTTTTGTCTTTTCATTAATTGCAAAATAACAATTTGTTCCAACCTGCCCTACACAATATCGCTCAATCTTCATAGTATGCGCATTCCTTTCTTACTAACAATTATCTCATTATAACGCTTACCGGAAAAATTGACCAGATAAAATTATTAATTCTGTATTTTTTGTATTTTTTCTTAAACTTGTTCTTGCAATTTCTACAAATACTATATAATATATATAATGAATGGTACTTTATCATTTTTTAGGCTGCAAAATGATAAGCTAATTTAACGAAAACTGGAGTGAGCATTATGAACAAAAAAAACAAAAGAGTACGACATCTTGGACGCAAAGTAAACAATCTGGTAATGTTATTGATGCTAGTCAGCATGACGCTTATGGTAATCTTGTGTATCTACATGTTCAATCACCAAACCATGCGGATGCTGGAGAACCGCTGCGTCAACGGCACCAACATGCTGAGTTATATGTTACAGCATTATGATGTAGATGATGCTGACGCCATAAACCAGATACTTGACGATCTAAAAGAAGAAATGCGCTGTGAATTTACGATCTTTGAAGGAAACACAAGGGCTTACACTACCGTGGAGCAGGATGGCAAGCGCATTATAGGAACGCCGCTAGCTGACGACATTGCCGAGATCGTGCTAGAGCAAGGCAAATCCTATATCGGAGAATTGAACCTTTTTGACACCGATTACCTTTGTTCCTATGTGCCTACCAAGGATGAAGCCGGCAATATCAACGGTCTTGTGTTTGCAGGAGTATCCATGGAGGCGGCTTCCGAAGAAATCGATCTCACGATTAAGCTGTCTTGTGCTGCAGGAGTTACTCTTGTCCTTATAAGCGCTTTCCTGATGTCGCTTTTTATCAGAAGCGCCGTATCCAAGCCTCTTTCGAAGATTACTACTCTTGCCCAGACCATATCAAATGGAGACTTGGGGCTTGAGAGAGGTGAAAACTTAACGGTGGATTTCCATTCCAATGACGAGATCGGCGTTCTTGCCGAAGCTTTTGAAAACACGATCCTGCGGCTACGCAATTACATTGGAGAGATTTCTTCTATACTGGAAGAGATTTCCAAGGGAAACCTGACGTCCACGATCAATCAGGATTATGTAGGCGATTTTACTTCCATTAAGAAATCCTTGGAAGACATCCTTACAAAACTCAATGGTACCATGTCCCAGATAGCCGAAAGTTCCAGTTATGTTTCAAACGGATCCTCACAGATGTCTATCGGGGCTCAGGCGCTCAGCCAAGGAGCTGTGCAGCAATCTAGCGCCGTAGAGGAACTGGACGGAAGCATGCAGAATATTTCTCACCATGTGGGAGAAACTGCAGAAAATGCCCAGGAAGCAAGTCACAAAGTGGAATTGCTGCGTGATCAGATCTCCGAAAGCAACCAGAAGATGCAGGAGATGATCCAAGCGATGCAGGAAATCAGCGATAGTTCCAACGAGATCAGCAAGATTATCAAGACCATCGAGGATATTGCCCTGCAGACCAATATTCTTGCCTTGAACTCCGCTGTGGAAGCATCCCGCGCCGGAGAAGCTGGTAAAGGATTCGCCGTAGTTGCTAAAGAAGTACGGGAACTCGCAGGAAAGAGCTCAGAAGCTTCCAAATCTACTACGGAATTGATTCAACGCTCCATCACGGCTGTAGAATATGGCAGCAAAATTGCAAATCAGACTGCCTCTCAGCTTGTATCCGTAGTGACCAATGCAAATGAAATTGCAGAAACAACGAATCAGATTGCCAATGCAGCCAAGATCCAGGCAAATTCTGTTTCCCAGATTCAAGAGCGAATTGGGCAGATCTCCAATGTGGTGCAGACGAATTCCGCCACCGCCGAGGAGAGCGCCGCTACCAGCGAGCAGCTCAGCGAACAGGCGAATCTCTTAAAGAGCCTGATCGACGTATTCCATTTAAGCAAATAAGAATTACATGTCATCGTGTGATACATAACTTCTGTGACATTAAAAAAACAGCAGTACCCTGGCAAAAGCTTTGGCACTGCTGTTTTCTAATTTTACAATATCTGTACATATCTTATTACCCTCTAGTTCTTTCTATATCAATCACGCTCTCCACCTGACGAATCTTATCAACCAAACTGTTGAGTTCCTCTTTTCCTTTGGTTCCAAATGCAATCGTAATCGTTGCGATCCCTTGTTTACTGGTATTGGAATTGACAGCGCTGATATCAATCTGACGTTCCGTCAGAACCTTGGTAATATCCACCAGAAGTCCGGTGCGGTTATTACCATAAATCTTAATCTCAGCCATATAACGGCCTTCTTCGTCCTCATTGGTCTGCCACTCTGCATCCAGCAGGCGCATCCGGTCGAGTTCCGAAAGATTGAGCACATTAATACAGTCGGTTCGGTGAATCGAAATTCCCCTTCCCCTAGTTACGAATCCCACGATCTCATCTCCTGGCACTGGAGCGCAGCAGCGGGAAAAACGTACTGCCACATCATCAATGCCTTTTACCACGATGCCGCTCTTAGAACGCACGCTGACACGTTTCTCTTTCCCTCCGCCGGAAGCCGTTCTGCCCATTCCGCCATGTTCGATATTTTTTAAAATATCTTCATCCGTGAGGGCTAATCTGTGGTCTTCCTGATAGTACTCCATCATTTTATTGACAATCTGCCCTTCTTTCAAACCGCCATGCCCCACGGCAGCCAGCACAGACTCCCAATCCCGAAAGCCATACTTTCTCATGATTCGTTCCTGATAGCATGGCTGATTCAAACAATGCCAATCGATGCTCTTTGTTTTGCAATACTGGCTCATCATCTCCTTGCCCTTGGAGATATTCTCTTCCTTAAATTCGCTGCGGAACCATTGGTTGATTTTATTCTTTGCCTGGGTACTTTTGACAATATTAAGCCAGTCCCTGCTAGGTCCCTTAGAGTTCTGAGAAGTCAAAATCTCGATACGGTCCCCGTTCTGAATCACATAATCAATATTCACAAGCTTGCCGTTTACCTTGGCGCCGATCATTTTATTGCCAACAGCAGAATGAATACAGTATGCAAAATCAATCGGGCTCGATCCATTCGGCAGATTTTTCACTTCCCCAGTAGGCGTAAAGCAAAAAACCGTGTCGGAAAACAAATCCAAATCGCTTTTTAAGAGGCTTAAAAATTCCCGGTTGTCAGACATGTCTTTCTGCCATTCCAGAATCTGGCGAAGCCAGCTTAACTTCTCCTCCTCCTGATTTTTTTCTACATTCTTATTGCCATTGGAAACTTCTTTATACTTCCAATGAGCAGCAATTCCATATTCTGCCGTACGGTGCATGTCAAACGTGCGGATTTGTATTTCAAAGGGCTGTCCTGTGGGACCTATCAAGGTGGTGTGCAAAGACTGATACATGTTTGGCTTTGGCATGGCGATGTAATCTTTGAATCTCCCCGGAATCGGCTTATACATCTCATGAATTACGCCCAACACCGCATAGCAGTCTCTGACAGAATTTACAATTATGCGAATGGCGAACAAATCATAAATCTGATCAAGAGTCTTATCCTGATTTACCATTTTTTTGTAGATGCTAAAGAAATGCTTTGCGCGCCCGTCAATGAAAGCCTTGATGCCTGCGCCTTTTACATGATTTTTTACTTCCTCCACCAACTGGGCGATATATTCTTCCCTGACGCTTTTTCTTATGGCGACTTTATCCACCAGGTCATAGTATGCTTCTGGCTGTAAATATTTCAAAGAAAGATCGTCTAATTCGATCTTGACTTTGGAAATGCCAAGGCGCTGGGCGATCGGGGCATAGATATCCATGGTCTCGCGCGCCTTTTCCTTCTGCTTCTCGGGTCTCATATACTTCAACGTCCGCATATTGTGAAGTCGGTCTGCAAGCTTAATCAAGATCACGCGGATGTCCTTTGCCATTGCAAGAAACATTTTACGCATATTTTCCGCCTGGACTTCCACTTTATCTGCCTCATAGGGCAATTGCCCAAGCTTGGTGACTCCATTTACCAATAGCGCAACCTCCTGGCTGAACTCCTTGGCAATCTCTTCCTCGGTCATCACGGTGTCCTCCACCACGTCATGGAGTATTCCCGCCACAATCGTCTCTTTGTCCAATTCCAGTTCTGCAAGGATAATGGCAACGCACAGAGGATGTATGATATAAGCCTCTCCTGATTTGCGCACTTGCCCTTTATGCGCCTCGTCTGCAATCTTATATGCTTTTTCAACAAGGGAAATGTCTGCGGAAGGATGGTACCTTCTCACGCCTGCGATTAGATCTTCATATAAACTTTCCGGACTCACAAATTCCTTGGTAGGCTTAATATGATCCTCCTGCATTTTTAGATTCTGCTGCTCTTCCAATTGATTTTTATTCTTTTCCATGCGCATTTCTCCATCTTGCCTGTCTCTTGCCGTTCCCCATATGTACCTTCATTTTTCGTTTGAGTTAATCCACATTATACAACGACTTTACATATTTTTGCAATGACTTTCTGCGTATTTTTATATCTTCTTTCCAAATAAATCCCAATTTTTCTGCTAAATGAATGGAAATATGGTTCTCTTTCTGAATGAAACAATAAATTTCCGCAAATTGGGTATGATTTTTCGCATAATCAAGAATTGCTTCGCAAAGCTCTGTGGCATAGCCCTGGTTCTGATATTGCTCCCCAACAACATACCCTAATTGCAAAACCGTCTCCTCTGGCAGTTGCATATGGTCAAGGCCCGCCCTTGCTATCACTTTCCCAGTAGCTTTCTCCACCGCAACCCACATGCCATAACCATAAAACTGGTACATATTTTGGATATACGCCTTGGTATATTCTTCCTCTTCTACGCGGTTTTCATACAAGCCCTCCATATATTTTGTAATCGCCTTTCCCTGGTAAAGTTCATACAAATCATCAAGATCCTCCAAGGTAATCTCCCGGAGGATGCAGCGCCTTGTCTCTATCAGCGTCCATGGGATTTGATGTTTTCTCTGGTAAACCCGTTTTAAAAACATTACATCAACTTCCTCAAAGCCCTGCGCCAGCATTTGCGCTTGGGAAAGTCTCTGCCCCAAAATCCTGGGATTGAGATAACCCATGCAAGCAAGATCAAGCTCCTGCGCCAGCGACATGACCTTGTCCGTCGCCGCCAGCAGCAAGCATTCCTCCGGTTTGAGATTCAAAAGCTGCAGCACTGCCAAAAGCTTCTCTTTGCTGTCTGCCTGATACATATCCAGATTGACAATCTGCACCTGATAGCGGTACAGGCCGTCTAACAGCTCAGTCAGCCCATCTTCCATTACAAACCGCTCCGGATCAGCTGGCTTGGCAATATTTAATTCTTTCAAGGAAATAATAAGTCCTCGAAACGTTAGCTTTTCCCGTATCTTCATATTTTCCTCTATTCTGTGCGCTTTTCAGCACAAACAGGTAGTTTGGGGGTGTCGCACGAAGATATTTACTTGGTCAAAAGGTCTTGCCGCTGATGCGGCAAAGACAGAATGCACAGAAATCACTCTGGAAAGCTAGCTTTCCAAGATGAATTTTGTGCATTTTGTTTGCATTGCTTTGCAATCAAAACCTTTTGACCAAGTAAATATCTTCGTGCGACACCCCCTCATATCTCCTGCCATCCTTCCAACATCCTTGTCTTTACAGCAGATGAAAAAACTGCTGTAAGACAAGCAGAAGCTGTTGCAAAATACAGCTGATATACAATATATGGATAAGGCTCAAGCGCTCTGAAACCATACCCTGTATATATCAGCTATTTTGCAACAGCCCCCAACATCATATTGCTCCGTCATGAAATTTCAAAATTAAAACTCATCCTCAGGGCTCTTCCGGCATAATCACCGCCGCCACCAGGTAAATGAAAATCCCTGTCGTCGTGCATCCAAGCAGCACCGCCAGCAGCCGGATGATCGTAGGATCGACATGAAAATATTCTCCGATTCCTCCGCATACGCCGCAAATCACTCTGTTAGTCCTAGACTTAAATAATCGTTTTTCCATCTTTTCCTCCATTCTGTGCAACTTTGCACAAACAGGCAGTTCATGAGAGAAAGAATAATCTCTTTCACTCCGATTGCTTCTTTTTCATAGCTTCGTGTGCTGTCTGGCTGACCGTTGACAAGGCTCCTCCTCGTCTCAAACAGACCTGCTCGGATTTGAGATTATTTTTCAAAGGAAACCTCTACCCGGCCTACGCCGCAATCCACTTCCATCACTTTTCCTCCTCCATTCTCAATCCTGCGCTTAGAACTGAAGCCGCTATATCTGTTATCCCCAATTTCCACATCGCCCATACTGCATGTAACGTCATAATCATAATCTTGTTCTCTTCCAGCCACTTCCGTTTGTATGTCTCCCACCCCGCATTCGATGCGGATAGCGTCTGCCTCTAGCTTTTCGGTGTCAATCTGACCGGCATTTGCTTTCAGAGAAATCTCCTCTGCCGACACCTCGTCTAAATCGATCTGGCCTCCTCCGACTTCTATAAAGATGTTCTTTAATGCTGTAAGTTTTTGTGATGCTTCGCATTCTCCCGCTTTTACATTAATATTAATTACCTCTGATGTCAATGGCATATCGATAAAAATCCCTCCCGCAGCCTGTTCCAGATTCAATTCCTGCAACACCTGTTTCTGATCTTGCATGCCATCCGGCATCTGAATCGTAATCCGGGCGCTGTCGTCGTGGGTGCCTTTGCGGCTTCCGGTTTCCTGAATTTTTAAAGTGGTCCCATCTTTGTATACTTCCACGTTGCGTCTGTGATTTTTCTTTCGGTATTCCACTTTCACCTGTATTTGATTCTCGTTTTCCGTATTTTCCTCAAAGACCACCATACCAAAATAGACATTGAGATCCAGTTTTTCAACACTGTCTTGCTGTTTCTTTCCCCGCCATGCGAACTTGTAATCTTCTGTCGCAGCGCTGCTCCAATCCTCTCCGTCATCTCTCCAACCTGACCAATTTGCCACGTTTACAAAAGGTATATGGTTTACAGATCCAATCGAAAATTCCCCATCTTCCACATTTTCCCAAAACTCCTGAAAACTGAACCCAATCCCCAGCCCTATCATGCAAAAAGTGCTTCCTAATACGACTAGGACCAGAGACAGGATCAGTGCAACCTTTGTAAATCCTTTCATAATGCCTCCTTTCCAGGGAATAAGCTTCGCCAAAGCTTTGCAATCATTTTGCAAATCCAGGGAATCGCTTTCCCGCAAATCCATACGCCAAAAACTGTCACAAGAACCGCAATTGCCCATACCAGCATTCCAGCCCCCGTCAGCGCAAACCCTATGCCAAGGCTTCCGACTGCAAACTCACCGATTCCAATTCCAAACAGCACTCCGCCGCTGATATAAAGCGCGGCTGCCGTCGCTACAACGCCTACCGCAATTCCGAATATTGTGCCTAAGATCCCAGTCAGCAAGCCGCCCCAGATGGGACTGGTAATCAATGCAAGGACGACAATTAAAAGTATTTTCGCTGTTTGGTTCCCCTGATATGCATAGCCTCCATGCTGACGTTCCTGTCCTGCTTCCTTCTTTAAGTCTACCGCATGTTTCTGCTCAAATCTTTGATCTTCATAGCCATGTTCTGTATAAGAACCGATCCCTGGATTCTGCTCTATCCCAAGGTCTGCCTTAATCGTAGCTGCCACTTTCTGGGGAGATTCCAGTTCCTTTAATATGCGTTCCTCATTTTCTTCTCCAGCATCTTCAAAATAACTTCGATAATACGATAGCGCTTCACGCTTCTCTTCTTCTGATATGTCTGTCAGCAGCGCTTCTAACTGCCTCATAAATTCTTCTCTGCTCATGTCAGCTCTCCTCCCGAAAATAACATTGTAATTTTAGAAGAATAGTTCACCCACTCTGTCCGGTACAAATTCAACTGTGCGCTTCCTTTCTCGGTAATCTTATAATACCTGCGATTCCTCCCGCCGCATTCCATGTCATATACCTCCAGGCAGTCGTCCTTCTGCAGCCGCCGCAGCACTGGATACAACGTTGACTCCGACACTTCAATCGCCTGTCTCACGTCCTGAGTGATCTTGTATCCATATGTGCCCTCTTTTTCCTTACATACAACCGCAAGAACGATGGCGTCTAAAAGAGCTGCACCTGTGTTAAATACCATTCCCTCACTCCTTTCTCTTTTCCACTATACCTCCATTTGATATAATATTGTTTTATTTATATTACTATTTTATATTTAATACTATATGCTATATAATATTATTTGTCAACAATTATTTACTTTGAATTTCAAATTTTAATAATCTGATAAGATTCAATTAAATTTCATAAAGCAAAAGGGATTGGAATGTATTTCTGCAATGATGATAGATCAGAAAAGCGGAAACTTAAGTTGTGCTTGTTATTGCCGCTATTGTATGGTAGAATATATGTTGGGAATATCAAGAACGACATAGGTGTACCACCTGGCGCTATTGCCGTAGCGCCAGGCAAAGGTTGGTAAATCCGCTACCACACAGTACAGAACAATTCTGCGATACACTTCCTCATTATAAGCGATATCCGCTTAATTTACAATAAGGAACGTGTAATTTAGGAGGAGTGATGTAAAGCCTTCAAAATAAAAGCAAGGCGTCTGGCGTGGAACGCATATCGGCGCCTTGTTCTTGATTTCTCACGGGGGTATCTTCGCAGCCAGGGCATGGAACCTGTCTGCGAGGTATTCCGAGTGGGGAATCGGAGTTTATGGGCAGACTGCGGTTTCGTTAGTCTGCCCTTTTCTTTGGTTTACCAGCGCAACAGGAGTGAAAACAAAGAAATGGAGGAAACATGATGAAAGAAAAGAGAATGAAAAATTGGAAGAAATTACTGATGATCGTGCTGGCAATGGTAATGCTGCCTGCAGGAATGCCAACGTATCGCATCGAGGTGCAGGCGGGGATATCGGAAGCATCAGGGGATTATGACTACGAGATAAAAGAAGATGGAGTGGAAATTACAAAGTATAACGGGAATGGCGGCGACGTTGTGATTCCATCAAAGATCGATGGGAAAAAAGTAATCGGAATCGGATATCGGGCTTTTTTAGACTGCAGCAGTCTAACCAGCGTTATGATTCCTGATTCTGTCTCATCTATCGGAATTTCTGCTTTTTACGGCTGCAGCAGTCTAACCAGCGTTTCGATTCCTGATTCTGTTACATCTATCAAAGATTCTGCTTTTTACGGCTGCAGCAGTCTAACCAGCGTTTCGATTCCTGATTCTGTTACATCTATCAAAGATTCTGCTTTTTACGGCTGCAGCAGTCTAACCAGCGTTTCGATTCCTGATTCTGTTACATCTATTGGAGATCATGCTTTTCAGAGCTGCAGCAGTCTAACCAGCGTTTCGATTCCTGATTCTGTCTCATCTATCGGAGATCATGCTTTTTTCGAATGCACCAGTCTAACCAGCGTTTCGATTCCTGATTCTGTTACATCTATCAAAGATTCTGCTTT
>CAJTJY010000003.1:0-62461 GCA_910576975.1 uncultured Lachnospiraceae bacterium | reverse complement strand
ATCGGAGAGCAGGCTTTTTCCTACTGCACCAGTCTAACCAGCGTTTCGATTCCTGCCTCTGTCTCATCTATCGGATCTCATGCTTTTGGTTTTTATTATGTCAATGGCTACCAGCCAGTCCCCGGTTTTATCATATATGGGGATCATGGTTCAGAGGCAGAACGGTATGCAGCGGAGAATGGCTTTGGATTTAACAAGCCACTTAACAACGACATTTCCAAGGCAACGATAACCCTGGAAAAGAGTAATTACGTTTATGATGGGAAGCCCAAGACCCCTTCCGTGACCGTAAAGCTGGACGGGAAAACTTTAACTGTCAATACGGATTATACCGTCTCCTACAGTAATAATACAAATGCAGGAACTGCCAAAGCGACTGTCACTGGCATGGGCAGGTACACAGGCAGTAAATCGGTAACATTTACAATCACAAAGGCGTCCGGTCAGGCAGATTCAAGGATTACTTGCAAAAAAAATCTCTATCAGGTGGCATACGGCGCAAAGCCATTTAAAATCAACGCATCTTCCAAGAGCAAGCTGACTTTTACAAGCTCTAAGCCAAAGATTGCCGCCGTGAATAAGAATACGGGAACGGTAACCGTCAAGAATACCGGAATTGCCGTGATAACCATCAAGGCTGGAAAGGACGCCGTCAAGGTGACTGTCAAGGTCAGCCCCAAGAAAGCGTCCATAAAGTCAGCGACTGCAGGCAAAGGCAGGAAGCTGACTGTGAAATGGGCAAAGGACAAAACGGCATCAGGATATCAGGTGCAGGCAAGCACGGATAAGAATTTCAAGAAAGATGTAAAAACCAAGAAAGTCCCGGTGGCTTCTTACACATTCACGAAGCTGAAAACAGGAAAGAAATATTATGTAAGGCTCCGCAGTTACAAGGAGTCAGGCAAAGAAACATTGTGCGGCACATGGAGCAGGTCCATGCTAAGCGGAAAGATTAAGAAATAATCCCTGATACGGCAAATGATAGCGCTCCCATCCCTTTCCATGTTATTTTGATATCAAATTGAAGCCGAGATTACGCCAACTGCATAATCTCGACTTCAATTTCTTTTGCGTCTTCCGATGTTAATTTTGGAAAAACTTGGTATTTCTTCTACCGAAATTCTCCCATTTTTTAGCATTATCCTTGCATTTTCCTTGCTTCGTCTGCACGTTCACTCTTGATAAACGACTTCATTATCTGTTCTTCATCAAATAAACTTATCATAATCGTCACAACCTGCTTTTCCCTATCAAACAAATCTGATATCTAACGGAAAAAGGTGTCACTTTGAAAGAATATATATAATTATAGGGATTTGTTCAAAGTGACACCTTTTTGTCAGCATCCCTTAATGGTATCAATGGAACATATCTACACAACCAGTCTTCATACTCTGATAAGTACTTTTCCTCACTTTCAATGCTGCTATCATCTACCATTAAATCATAAATTGCATATTTTTCTTCATTAGAATACTTCTTACATTTTGCACAAAGTCCTCTGATGCTTTTTCCTGTAAATCTTTATTTGCCCTCTCCTTAGATGAAAAAATAGTACGATTTTCCAAGGTTTTGAATGATTCTTTCACAAATCCAAGCCTAATCATAATATCAGTTGGGGATAATTCGTTTGTATGTTCTCTGCATTGGTACAGGTAAGCTAATAAAAGATATTCCAAATGCTTTATACAGATTGATTTTTCCCTGTTTCTTAACGATTCCGCTTTTGGCTTTGAAAACTTTTGGACTATTTCTATCTCGTTTCCTTTTCCTGTTTTTCTCCATGTAAAATATCTTTTGAATTTTTTTATCTGGTTTTGTCTCTGCTTTCCCTTTAAGTTGTTTGGTACATTTAGTTTGCATAAATTGGGATTAGTGCTTTAAAAGGACTGTCAATTAGGTTCCTTTCTTCGTCAAGAATTGAATCTCTCCATTTAGACTTTTCTAAATATTTTTTGATTTGCTACATTGTTTTTTCTATATCTAAAGGTTTTATTGTTTTTGGTAAAGTTCTTTCTGATATTAGCATAATAAGATTCTCCCTTCATTCATTTTTAGTTTGACATAAAAATATGCACCTCCAAATATTATACATGATTTTTTTCTCATGTCCAACATTTGGAGTGCAATTCAAATCCAGGTAGGCTTTTATAACTAATCCAGGAGACTAACAACTTTGTGGGCGGCTGCTCCTTTTTCTATAATATAACATTTCTCTATCTAAATATCAACATAAAAAGCAAAAAAATCCCGTTAGTTTTATAAAAACTCATCAAATAAAAGACCAGAAAGAACCATCAGTTAAACTATTGCCATGAGATAAATTTTTTCCAATATCTCCAAAAGATATGAAAAGTGGTTTGCCGTACGGCATTGGATATGTTATAATCTAATACTGAGCAGTCGTGTTACAAGGTGGTAGCCTCCCTTATATTACGAGAAGGGAGGTGATGCAGATGAGTACATACGAAGTTTTAAGCCTGTTGTTTTTTGGCGGTTCGTTTCTCATTGCATTGCTTGCCTATTTAGATCATAGGAACAACAAGCGCAAATAAATAAGCCTACCTTGTTTCTTGACCGGATTCAGGTAGGCTTATAAGTCCTGCATGGAGGTTAACCACTTGGGCGGCTGCTCCTTTTCTATAATATAACATTTCTGTTTCTGAAAATCAACATAAAAAGCAAAAGTACTGGCAGTTTCATGCCTCATTCATAAATCCAAAAACAGAAAAAAACAATCAGTTAAACTATTGCCATAAGATAAATTATTTCCAATATCTCCAAAAGATATGAAAAGTGGTTTGCCGTACGGCATTGGATATGTTATAATCTAATCCTGAGCAGTCGTGTTACAAGGTGGTAGCCTCCCTTATATTACGAGAAGGGAGGTGATGCAGATGAGTACATACGAAGTTTTAAGCCTGCTGTTTTTCGACGGTTCGTTTCTCATTGCATTGCTTGCCTATTTAGATCATAGGAACAACAAGCGTAAATAATCCTACTCCCTTAAAAACAGCTCCGCTATCTTAAGATCCTCCGGCGTGGTAATTTTTAGATTCTCATAAGAACCCTCCACCAGACGTACCTTCTCTCCTAGAACCGTCTCCACCACCATGGCGTCGTCTGTGATAGAAAGCGCTTCCCCTTGCTCTTCCCGATGCAGCAGCTTTTGATAAGCATCATAAATCATCGAAAACGCAAATGCCTGCGGAGTCTGCACTTGCCAGACATGGCTTCTCTTTGGCGTTTCTTTCGCAAACTGACAATCATCGGCAATCTTTATCGTGTCTTTGACAGGCATTCCTGCCACGCACGCCTGGTCCTGCTTAACCGCCTTGGCGCAACGTTCAATCATTGCCTGATCCACAAAAGGACGGGCGCCATCGTGTATCATCACATAGTCTGGCTGACCGCCCCTTTTTTTCAATTCTTCTAATCCGCAAAAAACCGAGTGATAGCGCTGCTCTCCTCCGGGTACCACTGCTCTCACTTTCGTAAGCCCGTATTTGTCCACGATCTCTTTCTGACAGAATTCTACGTCTTCGCTGCCAGTCACTAAAATAATATCCTCCACGGCACTGTTTTCAAAAGCCTTTAGGGAATAATAAATCACCGGATGGGCGCCCAGCATCAGATATTGCTTTGGGATGTTGGCATTCATACGGCTTCCTCTTCCTGCCGACAACACAACGGCGGCATATCTCTTGTATTCCATCTTAACGTTCCCCCAATTTCAGATTCGGCACGGCATTGAGATCCCAGCCGTCCCGCCTGCCCGCAAGATATTCATAATAAGCGGCCGTCCCAATCATCGCCGCATTGTCGGTACACAGCAGTGGCGACGGATAATAAAACGCAATTCCTTGCTTTTCACAAGCTTGCTGCATCCCCTTGCGCAATGCGCTGTTAGAGGCGACGCCGCCTGCGATCGCAAATTTATCTGCCTTAAATTCTTCTGCCGCCATCATTGCATGTTCGATCAACACATCTGTCACTGCTTTCTGAAAAGAAGCGGCAACGTCTGCTTGCACGATAGGGATATTTTTCATATGGCATCCGTTGATATAATTTAACACCGCCGATTTGACGCCGCTGAAACTGAAATCATAGCGATGTTCCGCAACTTTTGCCCTAGGAAAGGCGATTGCGTTTGGGTTTCCCTCTCTGGAAACCTTCTCAATCTTTGGTCCTCCCGGATATCCTAGCCCAATGGCGCGCGCCACCTTGTCAAAGGCTTCCCCAGCCGCATCATCCCTGGTCCTTCCTACAATCTGATAGCGGCCATAATCCTCCACCTGGACCAGATGGGTATGCCCTCCTGACACTACCAGGCATAGAAAAGGAGGCTCCAAATCTTTATTTTCAATATAGTTGGCGCTGATATGCCCTTCAATATGATGGACTCCGATCAAAGGCTTTTTTGCCGCATAGGCTACTGCTTTTGCCTCCGCCACCCCTACCAGGAGCGCCCCTACCAGTCCCGGACCGTAAGTAACGGCGACAGCGTCCATCTCAGCCAGAGACATCTGCGCTTTGGACAACGCTTCCTCCATCACCTGATTGATTTTCTCTATATGCTTTCTGGATGCAAGTTCTGGCACCACGCCTCCATATAGCGTATGCAGCGCAATCTGGGAAGAAATAATATTTGACAATACTTCCCTCCCGTTTTTCACCACTGCCGCAGCCGTCTCGTCGCAGGAACTCTCAATGGCCAGAATCACCACATCCTTTTTCTTGCTATCCATGATCTCCTCCATTCTACCGCATGTCCGAACTTCCAGAATTAGTTCCCATAAAACCCAAGAATACGCCATTTGTTGTCATCATCTTTGCGGAGAATAAACGTCTGCTTTATCCTCTGCGCTTTCTTATTGCTCATCAGATAGTAGTTGGCATCCACATAAGCGCAATCTCTGCCTTTTACCGTCTTATAAATAACTTCGCTGCTTCTTTCCAGATTTACGCTGGAAATGCTTTTTTTCTCTTTTCCGTAGCTTTCAATGTCTTCCTTGACTGCCTCCAAATATGCCTCTTTGGTATTTTTCTCCTTCAGCTCTTCATCCATCAGCTCTCTGGACTGCTCGGTCATCTTTTCCAATTGCTCCTGGGTATACCCGCCGTCATAGAAACATTTGATAATCCGGCTGTAAAATTTGACCACTTCCCGGGCTGTTTTCGGATAAGAAAGACTAAGATCCTTAGAAATGATCATCTCTACTTCTGACAAATTCTTCTCTTTCCCGCTGTTTTTCTGCGTCAGATAAAAGTAATATCCCACGCACAGGCAGGCGCAAAACACTACGATAATGATAGTTTTGAGACCGTTTTTTTTCATGGAAATCCCTCCCTACTTAAAATCCAATTCCACTGTCTTGCCATCTTTTCCTAACTTGGCGTTAGAATAAATGCTGCGGACTTTGTCCATGTAATCCTCCGCCCGTACCAGGGAAGGACTGAAATGGGTCAGCCACATGTCCGCTACATCAGCGTCTTTGGCAATCTTTGCCGCTTCATAGAACGTCATATGCTTATACTGCTTCGCTTTCGCCTCTTTTTCTTTCTCCGCATACATTCCTTCTATAATCAATAAATCGGCATTTTGGGCGTTTTCCGTAATAGCAGGCGCCGGCCTCGTATCCGTACAATAAGTCAGCTTTATCCCTTTCCTGGGCGGTCCCATCACCATGTCGGGCGTATAATCTTTCCCATCCAGCGTAAGCGTCTCACCTTTTTGCAGCCTGCCCCAGCAATTCTTTGGAATGCCAAGCTGTATCGCACGCTCCACCTGAAACTGCCCTGCCCGCGGTATTTCGATGGTATATCCATAACAGGTAATATTATGGTTTACCTTAAAAGCCGTGATGTGGTATCCCTGCGCCTCTAAATGCTCCACAGGCTGATTCAGTTCCAGATAACGAATCTCGAACGGCAGCTCTGGCGCAATCGTGCGAAGGGCTCTGACTACCTGCTCCAAGCCCTTTGGCCCAATCATCGTGACTGGCTCGCTGCGCTCTGCATTTCCCATGGTGAGCAGCAGTCCTGGAAGACCGCTGATGTGATCTGCATGATAATGTGTAAAGCAGATAATGTCAATGGGTTTGGCACTCCATCCTTTTTCCTTAATGGCAATCTGCGTTCCTTCTCCGCAGTCAATCAATAGACTGCTTCCATTGTAGCGGGTCATCAGCGACGTCAGCCAGCGGTACGGCAACGGCATCATTCCCGCAGTTCCTAATAAACATACATCTAACATACCTCGTCCTTTCAGATCAGCTCTGTGATCTCCTGGGAGGCAACTGGGATTTGAAATCCTTTGACCCAGGCGTCGTAACATGGCTCACAAAGGTCAAATTCCTGCCGCTCTCCATCTTTGTCTGAAAAATACCCCCATTCCTTTTCTACATGAAGATACTCCTTCCTAGGAATGGCGTCTCCTTCCTGAATCATTTTCTTACAGCAATTGCAGATGATCTTATCTTCTTTTTTCATTGGTTATCCTCCCTAATGGCAAACTTTTCAAGGGACAGCTAAAAGCCTGCGCGCCAGCCGCTTGCCATTCTGGCAAATCACACTCTCTGGGGCGACCCACAAGATATACCCTCCGGGGCATCTTAAGCCGACCTGTTCACAAGGTTTGCTTTTAAATGGCAAAGGCCGTTGCGCTGCCTTAAAGTCCCACAGCCCTATTATAACTCCAAAGGCAATCCTGTTTAAGAGGGAATTATAACCATGCCACTGCTCATCTGCGGTCTGCTTCCCATGCCATGACCATCCCGTCCTCTCTGGGCAGCTCGTAAAAATTCTTTCGGATCCCGCAGTTTTGAAATCCCAGGCTGCGATAAAGGCGCATAGCATTTTCATTGGAAATGCGCACCTCCAAAATCACTCTTGTAATGCCTTTTTGCTGCGCCTGATTTAAAAGGTACTGCATCAAAGCCTTTCCGATTCCGCAATTTTGATGTGCCGGATCCACTGCTACATTGGTAATCTCACCTTCCTCAAACGAACAATACATGCCGCAATATCCCACGATCCTTTCGTCAGCCAGCGCTGTGACAAAAAGCGTGTCCTGCTGCATGGCTGAAAGGAAAGCCCTGGCTGACCAGGGACGTGAGAACACCGCAGATTCAATCTCTTCCACAAAGGGTATATCCTCTGTGTGCATCTTGCGTATGGAAATCTGAAGTTCTGACATAGCAATCCCTCGATTCTGTCTCATATGATGTACCCTCTTACTCTCTGGGGCGCCAAAGCTTGGCGATCCACCAAGCGCACAAGGCTTTCTTTCTGGACATCCAAGCATGGCAACCCGCCAAACTCACAAGGCTTACCCCCTGGGGATCACAACTCCTTGTTCTGGGCCAGCCGTTCCCGCTCCGCCTGCGAGAGGCGCAGATAATCCGGACGGTGTTCCGCCGCAGTCTCGATTCTTCCTTGTTGGTAATACAAAATTCCCAGCGCTGCCAGCGCTGCGGCACGCTGTTTATTCAGATGCGGCGGAGCAAACGTAAACGGCACGTTGCAGTGTTCCTGTATAAAAGTGCGAAAGACAGGCACCCCGTCTCCTAAAAACACCACAGAATGTCCTCTCTGATTCACTTTATGAACGATATCCTCAATTCCCACAGCGCACTGGGGTTCTAACACTTGCATCGTTCCTCCCCGGAAGTCATACACCCCTGTATAAGTCTGATTTCTTCTGGCGTCCATCAGCGGGCACACCAAATCTTTACTGCCCCAGAGATTATAGGCAAGACCATCTACCGTGGGAATATGGATCAGTGGTTTTCCCAGAGCAAACCCCAGTCCCTTTGCCGTTGCAGAACCAATGCGCAGCCCGGTAAAAGAACCTGGTCCTGCAGCAACCGCAATGGCGTCTATGGCGTCTAAGTCCAACTCAATCATTTTAACAATCTCATCCAGCATCGGCAACAAGGTCTGGGAATGGGTTTTCTTATAATTAACCGTGTATTCTGCAAGAAGATTGTCCTCCTGCGTCACTGCCACGCTTGCCACCAACCCGGAACTGTCAAGCCCTAATATTTTCATTCCATGCCTCCATATTTGTTTATCGTAATCCTGCGGTATGCAAATCCTTTCTCCAAATCTTTCTCGATCCGGATCTCAAGAAAGCACTCTGGCAATATTTCCTGTATCAAGTCCGCCCATTCAATCAGAGTCAGCCCCTGACCATAGAAGTAATCTTGATATCCGATTTCTTCCATCTCCTCAATATCACCGATGCGGTAGACGTCAAAATGATAAAAAGGCATTCTGCCTTCCTCATATACCTGCACAATTGTAAACGTAGGGCTGCAGATTGGTTCTGCTATGGCAAGCCCTCTGGCAATCCCCTGCGCCAGCAACGTCTTGCCGACACCCAAATCACCGACCATTGTATATACGTCCCCCGGCTGCGCCTGTTCTCCCAGCTTTCTGCCAAGCTCAAAGGTTTCTTCTGGGGAAAAGCTATCAATTACTCTCATTTTTTCCTCCATCTTATATACTGAACGGATTCAGTTTCAACCGGAACCCTTCTAGGTGATTAATCGCCAGGCCGACAATCGTCTGATATTGTTCTCCGATGGCTTCCTTGGGAATGATATAGGCGTTTACCCGGCTGCTGTATATCAGAAGCTGGTTTTTATTGGAAACCATTTTGTAAATCTGCTTCCACTCCAGATCTGCGCTCTGTTCCCCCTGGGACACGTGGATCCCCGCGTCATCAACCTTATACCGCAGGGCGTTTTTGAGAGTCTGGGAGGATGAGAGCTGACGCTTGGAACGAAGATAGAGGTTCCCCGGAACATAGACCAAGCACACGATTCCAAGGACAAGATATAAAACCGTATACAGCGCCTCAATTTTCCCAAAAGTCAAACCTGCCATAATCAGCACCCACACGCCTACCACAGTGGCTATAATTCCCTGAAATCCATGGTATGCATGATAAATGTTAAAATGAAACATATCTTTATCTGTAATGGTTACTTCAAATTCTGCCGACATTTTATAATTTCCTCCATTCTGTGCGCTTTATAGCACAAGCAGGTAGTTCGGGGGTGTCGCACAAAGATATTTACTTGGTCAAAAGGTCTTGCCGCTCATGCGGCAAAGACAGAATGCACAAAAATCACTCTGGAAAGCTTGCTTTCCAAGATGACTTTTGTGTATTTTGTTTGCATTGCTTTGCAATGCAAACCTTTTGAACAAGTTAATACCTCCGTGCGACAGCCTCTCTTCCTTCCATTCTGTGCATTTTTACACAAATAGGCAGTCTGCAAAAGAATTTTCTGACTCTTTTGCACTTTCCTCCCTACATGTTACATAGATCATCGATCTCCAACATTAATCATAACATACTATAATCATGCAATCAATATCCGGGAACGTTTGAGTTTCCTTATTTTGCAATTCATAGCGCCAAAAGGTTTCCATCACAAAGTGATGAAAACACTTTTTGTGCAAGATGTCTATGCTGCCAAAGGCAGCAAGACCTTTTGGTGCTATGAATTGCAAAATAAGGAAACTCAAACATAGAAAGTTTTGCAATTTCGGAACCTGTATGCTATACTAATTGTTAACTATAGAAGATTTTATACCGATATATAGTATATCTACTATCAGGATAGGGAAGTCCAAATTTTATTCAAAGGAGTGATGATAATGAGTATGAATCAAGGTCTTTCTCAACTTTTTGGAAGCATTTCTTCCAAGGGCAGTTCCGGGAATACCAACTTTCTCTCAGACTATGCCAGCATTAAAAGCGGCAGCTACGGCAGGCTTATGAAATCCTACTATGGCATGGGACAGGATTCAAGTTCCGTGTCCTCCGGCTCAAAAGCCCGCACAAATAACATCTTGGAGAGCATTCTTGAAGAGAGAAGGAACCCGAAAGTTTCCGAAGACGTAAAAGAGGCAAATGCCAATCTGACGTCAGGAATTTCTACATTGAAGAATTCTGTTGCAGCCTTACAGAATGACAACACTTACACAAATACGCAGACGAATCAAAATGGACAGACTGGGCAGAATGCAACAGACAAAGTAGTATCTGCGATGAAGAACTTTGTATCGCAATATAATGACGTTGTGAATGCAGCAAAACATTCCACATTGTCAAACAAAACAGCATATATCGCTAACATGATGAAAACCTCGAAAGCAAATGAAGATAAGCTTGCAGAGATCGGCGTCACGATCAATTTAAACGGAACGCTTCAATTCAATGAAGGCAAGATGAAAGCCACAGGCATCTCTAAAGTACAGGAACTGTTCTCAAGCAAAGACGCCATGAGTTACGGCTCTACGGTTATGTCCCGTCTTCAGTTTGCAGGCATTGGCTCCACTACAGACGCTACGGACAAAGATAACACGGCAGGTTCCAGCGCAGCCGCTCTCAAAGCAGACAGCGAAGCGCTTGCGTCTGACAAGTTATATGAAAAAGTCAAGGATAAGGATGGCAAGGAGACCGATGCCTATGATATCGACAAAATCTTTTCCACAGCCAAGAGCTTCGTAAACAATTACAACGGAATGTTTGACGCTGCCGAGTCCAGCACTAATTCCGGCGTATTGGCAAATCTGTCCAATATCAGGGAAAAGACAGCGCAAAATGCAAATATCCTTAAACAATTCGGAATAAGCGTTGATCAGAAAGGCAGAATGAAGATCGATGAGGACACATTCAAGAAATCAGATATGTCCCAGGTACAGAAATTTTTCAAGGATTATGGTTCTTCGATTGCCACCAATGCATCGCTTGTAGATTATTATACGACTACCAAAGCGAACGCCGCCAGCGGTTATACAGCTGCCGGAGCATATAGCGTGCAGGGAAGCTCTCGTTTCACTGACTTTATTTAATTGACATAAAATGATGAAAACATAAGGAATGCGGATCCTCCAGAGTTTGCTTTGACGGATCCGCATTCTTTTTGCCTCCATGCCAATGATTGGCAAGCCATCTAAAGCAATTTATGCACCTAAAATTGCACCTTGCTCTTGTCATATCACTGACTTTTGTGCAAAATAAACTCTTGACTTTAATATACTAACTTGTTAGTATATTGACGTGGCATTTAAATTTGAAAAGAATGTATTTTCGGAGTCCCTTTGTGCCTAATGTATACAATTTTATAAAGCATACCTGGATGGCACGTTGATTAAATTTGTATGCATTTGTCAAAAAATTAGCCATAAAAGCGGGTATTAGGGAGATTCCGAGAGTACATAAGAATGAAAGGGAGATCTATTTATCATGAAAAAGATACTTGCACTAATGATGACACTGACGCTAGCATTGTCGCTGACTGCCTGCGGCAGCCCCAAAGAAGAGAAAGCAGCTTCTGGAAGCGCCTCCGAAAAAGACAGTGACCTTGCCTATGTAAAAGATAAGGGAACCTTAGTGGTGGGCATCACTGATTTTGAGCCGATGGACTACAAAGATGAAAACGGCGAGTGGATCGGTTTTGACGCAGACATGGCGAAAGCCTTTGCAGAAAGTCTCGGGGTAACAGCAGAATTTGTAGAAATTGACTGGGACAACAAGATTATGGAATTGGACGGCAAAACAATCGACTGCGTCTGGAACGGCATGACCCTGACAGATGAAGTGAAAAGCTCCATGTCCTGCTCCAATGCATACTGTAACAACGCACAGATCGTAATCGTCCCCAAAGACAAGGCGGACCAATATCAGGACAAGGACAGCCTGTCTGATCTGACTTTTGCAGTAGAGGCTGGCAGTGCCGGGGAAGAACAGGTAAAAGCCCTTTCCTTGAATTATACCGCAGTGAAGGCACAGGCAGACGCCCTGATGGAAGTTGCGGCTGGAACCTCTGACGCCGCAATCATTGATTCTTTGATGGCCGCAGCCATGGTAGGCGAAGGCACAAGCTATGACGGCCTGACCTACACCATAGGGCTGAACAATGAAGAATATGGTGTTGGCTTCCGCAAAGGTTCCGATCTGACCACGGCACTCAACGACTTCTTCCGTTCCAGCTATGAAGACGGAAGCATGACGGAACGTGCAGAAACTTATGGCGTGCAAGCCGCTGTGATTGAGCAGTAGACCGCGATCGTACTTAGAAAGCTTATGGGGCTGTCGCACTAATATATTCATGTCTTGTAATTTATGTTAGTGCGACAGCCCCATTTTCGTCAATTATGAATTAAGAAAGCAGGAACCCTCATGGAACAGATTCTGGAACAACTTCCTATCGTACTGAAAGCACTGAATATCGGCTTTCTACAGACATTAAAATTATTCTTCGTGACATTGATCGGCGCTTTTCCGCTGGGACTGGTCATTGCTTTCGGCTCCATGTCCCGGTTTAAGCCCTTGAGTTATTTCACCAAAATCATTGTCTGGATTATCCGGGGAACGCCCCTGATGATTCAGCTTTTAATCATTTATTATTTCCCGGGGCTGGTATTACATAACCCTGTCTGGGGCGGCGGCGAGACTGGGCGTTTCGTTGCAGCTTCCGTGTCTTTCATCCTAAATTACGCCTGCTATTTTTCTGAAATATACCGGGGCGGCATTCAGGGCGTTCCGATCGGACAGGAAGAGGCTGGGTTGGTCCTTGGCATGACCAGAGGCCAAATCTTCTTTAAAATCACCCTGCTGCAAATGATCAAGCGAATCGTCCCGCCCATGTCCAATGAAATTATCACGCTGGTAAAGGACACTTCCCTTGCCCGGATTATCGCTCTGCAAGAAATCATCTGGGCAGGACAGGCATTTATGAAAGGTTCCCAGGGCATTTCCGGCGCCATCTGGCCCCTGTTTTTCACCGCGGTATATTATCTAATCTGCAATGGCATTCTGACAGTTCTCCTTGGACAGTTAGAAAAAAAGCTGGATTATTTTAAATAGAAAGAGGAGGAACGGTTATGCCAATCTTAGAAGTGGAACATATACGGAAATATTTTGATCACATCGAAGTATTAAAAGATATCAGCTTTTCCTTAGAGCAGGGACAGGTAGTGTCCATTATAGGATCTTCAGGAAGCGGAAAGACCACCCTGCTGCGGTGTTTGAATTTCTTGGAACGTCCAGACAAAGGCGTCATCCGGGTAAACGGAGAAATCTTATTTGACGCTGATAATCCTGCTGCCCGCCAGGAAGCCGAAATCCGCAAGAAACGACTGCATTTCGGCTTGGTTTTCCAGTCTTTCAACCTGTTCCCCCAATATACCGCCCTGCAGAACGTGATGCTTGCAAAAGAGCTTTTGGCAAAGGAACGGCCAGACTATAAAGCAAACAGGAAAAGCATTCATGCAGAAATTGAAGCACAAGCAGAACAGCTTTTAAGGCAGATGGGATTAAGCGACCGTATGTCGAATTATCCCCATCAGCTCTCTGGAGGACAATGTCAGCGGGTGGCAATCGCAAGAGCGCTTGCCCTGCAACCAGATATCCTTTGTTTTGACGAGCCCACTTCTGCTCTCGATCCAGAACTGACTGGAGAAGTCCTCAAGGTCATGAAAGAGCTGGCAGAGCAAAACACCACAATGGTCATCGTCACTCATGAAATGGCATTTGCCAGAGACGTGGCAAACCATGTAATCTTTATGGACAATGGCCATATCCTGGAACAGGGAGAGCCTCTGGAAGTGTTTGAACATCCCAAAGAAGAACGGACCCGGCAGTTCTTGGCGCGGTTTACCCAGGGATAAAAAACTCTCTAGGCAGGATTTTCTTTCATGCGACAGCCCATTTTTATGTCCCCTGATTTTGCGCAAATCATCATCCTAAAACACCAGCTCCTGCTGCTCTACCACCTCGATTTGAGTAGCAACAATGGTCTCCGGCTCGCTTCCGCGCATATGCTCTGCCTTTAAATACTGCATTCCCTGACGAAGGCTGGCAGCGATCAAATTGAGCACATAAATATTATCAAAGCGACTGTAAATCGATTCCCCTCCAAGCCCAGTAAAGCAAATTAACTGTGTGTTTGTCTTTTTCGCCATGTCCATCAACGGCTTTAGCAGATGCGCCGCATTTGTCTGGGCAAAAGGGTTGTCCATCAAAAGAACCTTGCCCTCGTTTCGGTCAGCAAAAATGTCCGAATCATCCCTGCGCATAAAATAAAGCAGGCTGGACAACACCACAAATGCAGAAAGAAACCCCTCTCCGCCGGAATTTCTGGCAACTTCCGCCCAAGTAATCGAATATTCCCGCTGCTCCTCAATCTTATAGAGACGAATCTGCACATTGCCGATGCCCACCACTGTATCGTAAAGATTCCTGGTCGTCATCTGCGTGCCAAAATATTCCTGGGCATTCTCATTTTGCTCAAAAATGGCGATCCCTTTCCTGGTAAGCTGATCCATAAAATCCTCAAGCCGGACATGGTACATGCCCTCGTTTTCCTCCCACGAAGGAAGCTGGATTTTCAACATCTTGACCGGACGTTCCCGAATGCTAATCGTGGAATTCTGGTCAATGTTTCCCAGATTGCGGTGCACTTGCAGAAGGTACTCTTCCAAAAGCTCCACAATTTTGCTTTTTTCTTTTTCCACCATGGAAATATCCACCTCTATCTTTTCCATCAGGCTCCGATAGGACTGTAGCGTCGTGATGAGCTGCCGCTGTATCAAGACGGCGTCTGCTGACAGCTCCAGCATTGCTTCCAATGGCTTCCGGTAAAAGTCTTCCTGAAAACAATCCTTGCGCGCCACTTGGTTCAAAAGATGCACCAGGCGTTCCCTTGCGTCTCTTTGGTCGCCGCACAGCCTGTTATAATCCCGGAGCAAGATTCCTTTAAAATTTCGAAGTGTCTGCACATCCATGGATGAAATATCTCTTTCCCAGTCTGATGGTCCCTTTGCCGGAAATTCGCCGTATTCTGCCAATGCCGTAAGGTTTTCATCATAACTTTGCAGCCTGAGGCTCAGCTCCTTTCCCGTCTTTTGCAGTTCCTTGCGCTGATAATCGAGCTGAGCTTTCCTTGTCTCAAAATCTTCTTTGGGAATCTCCTCCTTAGACAAAGGGGCTTCTTTGCAATATTCATTTGCCATCCGATGGACTCTGTCCTGCATCTGCTGCTCAAACAGCGCCGCCTGCTTATCCTCCTGATTCCAGAGGCTTTCTTTTAGCTTGATCTTCATTCTGCGGTCTTCTAAGCGAATTTCCAGATCATTCTCTTGCCTGCGGCTGTAGGCAACTTTCTGCCACTGATGTTCTTTCTGACGATGCTTCTTTGCAAGATGCGTTAATTCCTCCTTTGCCTTGCGATACCGTTTTCTGCTGTGCTGCTCCTGAAGTTCCAGTTCCTGAATTTTTAGGGATACCCTGGCAGTCACCGCCGCAAACCGGGCTTCCATCTGTGGCAGTTTTTCCTGGAAATCTCCGATCCGCCCTGAAAGATCCGAAGCCTGTACTGGCCCCTGATCGAAGCAAATTGCTTGCAGAGCTGCAGCCACTTCATGGCGCGCAGCTTTTTTATATCCCTGATATTGTGCAAACTGCTCCTGCCTGCGCTCTCTCGAACGCTCCAGCATAGCCCTGGTATTTTGAAGGCTCTGCTGCTTTTCCTGAAGCTTTTGCATCTTTAAACGGGATAATTTCTGCTTTTCTATAAGATGCATTTCTTTTTTCTGGCATTTTTGGTAATTGCGACGGTTTTCCTGGTACTCCTGATATGCGCGAAACAGCTCCTGAAAGTCTGCTTCTTTACGTTTTTGCATCTCAATTTCCTGGTCAATCCTGCGGATCTCTTGCTCCAAGGCGCGCCTGCGTTCCTGACACAGAGACAGTTCCTTTGCAGCGCAGGGTATTTCATGATCCAGCGCTTTGATATCCTGAGACAAATTTTCCAAATGCGCCTGGTTGTCCTGATATCTCTCACTGCGGACTTTTTGATTTTTGACTTGCTCCTTCCATGCAAAATATTGCTGATATTCCTGCCTGCGCACAGCAATCATTTGCTGTTTTTGTTGAATCTGTCGCTGTTTTTGTGCCACAAGCTCTTTTCGCTTCTGCTGATCCAGCAATTCGTCTTGAAAGAGCAGATAAAATCTCAGATTCGGAAACTGAATGACATTTCCCTCTTTAGGCGAAATCTTTTGTTCCAGCTCCTTGCGCAGGATGATCGGAATCGGAAACGCCATGGGAACCGTCCCTGTAATATGCGACAGCTTTTCCACTTCTTTCTCGGACAAAATCAAGGCATAGGGAAGAAACGGATTCTTTCTCACCAGCTCTAGGTTCTTCTTTTCGGAATAGCCATTATTCTCCAGCCATTCCATGCCATACACCGTATGAATGCCCAAGCTTTCAAATTCCTCCAAAAGCTTTGGAGGCAGCTCCAGAACTCTGCCCTCTGCCAGTCTTTGATATTCCCCTTGCAGCTGGTTTTCTTCTTTTTCCAAGCTGCGGCAAGCCGTCTCTATCTCATTTAATTTGCGGTCTGCTGCCTGAAAAATCTTCTCTTCCCAAAGCAAGGCGGACTCCTCCAGCTGCAGATATTTCAGTATCGCCCTGCGCTGCGACAATTCTTGCTCATAATCTTCCTGCAACTGCTGCCGTTGTTCTTGCTTTGCCAGCGCAAGTGTCCTCTCTTCCCTTAAGCTGGCAATTTTGCGTTCCAGGATGGCTTTCCTATTTTTTTCCTGTTCCAGTTCCTGATTTGCTGTTTTTTTCTTCCTCACTGTATCTGACAGCGTTTTCTTACAGACTTCTGCGAAAACTTCTAAGCTGCCTGGCTGATACTCTCCTAACATATTTCTGACTAAACGTTCCTGATATCTTACATGAAACTGCTCCTCCTGTCTGTCATAGCTCTCCATTTTGCTTTTATGCTCTCCCAGGGCAAGGGCATTGTCAAGAAGGATTTGCTCTAGTTCTTGCTGCGCTTCCTGTTCTCTTTTCATTTCCTCTGCTGTTGTTGCAGACTCCTTTGCATTGCTTTTGAGACAATCATTTGTCTCCTCTAAAGCCTGAACGCTACAGGCGCGCAATAAAAATCCCAGACCGTTGCGCTCTGGCTCCAAATCCTTGTCCCGCTCCCTGGCAACGCTCAGGCGCTGATGCGCAAGCTCCCACTCTTCCTGCTCCTGAGTGACGATTTCTTGCTGCCTGGCGCAGGCAAGCAGATATAAATTCTGCTGCAGCTTTTCGGCTTCCCGCTCCAAGCCCTCCTGCTCCATAGCAATCATTTCCCGGTTGCTGATATGGAATCTTTTCTTCTCTTCGAGCTGATAATATTCCTGTGAAAGCTTCTCATATTCCAACTGTGCCAGTTCCCTGCCAATCGCCTCTGTCTGTTGCTGGTTTTCCTGTTCTTCCTGTGACGCTTTCTTATGTAGCACTTGCAATTCTTTCAAAAAACATCCAATCCTGTTCTCCTGTGCTCTTAGCTCCTGCCCAGCCTGTAGATACTGTTGATTGCGCTCCTCTATGCCAGCTGCCTCCTGCTGAAACAGGCGGATGACGTCACGCCGCTTGATTTTAGACTGGTTGTCTTTGTATTGCCCCACATATTTTTCAAGGATTACCTGAAATTCCTTCATGTGATTCTTATCTTTATTGAGCTTATTCTCTACTGCGTCCAAAAGCCACTTTTCCACCAATCCTTTTTCGTCTCTGCAGTCAGCGAACAAATCCGAAAGCCCAGATTCCTTCAAGTTGACTTTCTTAATAATCCCTTCCCATTCTTTGTAATTGATCTGATACTCTTGCAGTTTTTCAAAATACTGTCGGGACTGGGCGCTGTTTGACATCTCATAGTAAAAAAACCTCATTGCTGGATCTCTTTTATATTCTTCAAACAATTGGCGGCAGGCACCGTAATTTTTGAGGATTATCTCGCGCTTTCCTTTCTCCACCACTGGAATACGATGAATGTCGTGCAGGCAGGCGCTTGGATATTCACTGATAAAATTGATAATTTCTAAGCTTTCTTTCTCGTTTTCTTCGCTGTCCTGAGCTTTGCGCACCATCATTCCCGCAAGCACATAGCCTGCCTTTCGGTCTAACGCCCATTCCGTCATAATGAAAGACGGCTTGCTGGTGGTAAAGTAACTCTCAAAAGCACGGTCCTTGGCGTCCCGGTAACGCCTATGAACAAACGGCGCCATCATCATCTGCACCAGCACTGATTTCCCGCCGCCGTTGCGTAAAGACATCAAGGTGCTCTCGCCGTTAAAATGAAAAGTCTCGTCACTGATGCGTATGGCGTTGTGATTATAATTAATATTGATCAGCCTTACAGCATTTATTTTACTCATTTTCGCCTCCCTCCAGCCTCGCCGCTTCTCCCAGCACTTTTTGGATTCTCTGGTAATGATTCTGATTCAGCAAATTCCAGTCCATAAAGCTGTCCAACTTCCTGGTCGTCTTGATCATTTCATCCTCTTCCACATACTCTATCAATCCCTGCTTCTGTAAAAACATCAGTATATGATGCAAAAACCCCTCTTTGGTCGTCTTGGCGCGCGAGCCTTTCTCATCAGAGCGTAACGCCTCATAAGCTTCCATCATATTCGAAAACGCAATCCCTGCCTGTGCTTCTTCCTCAGGCGGCACATGCCGCACCCCTTCTTTCAATCTCTTGGAAATACAATTTTGAAGTTCTCCGACACGCATATATTCTCGGGATTTGCTGCTGCTTCCCTGACCGTCAAAGAATTCTACCAATAAGGTCAAAATCACAAATTGAGACAGGTAATAATCTTTGTCCGTGGCGTTTGATTTACACAAGACACTTTTTAGCTGCGCCTTGGAAAACCCCAGAAAATTGTTTTCTTCCCTAGGAATCAGGTAAATCACATTTCCATACCGCTCCACGCTGCACAGGGCGATTTCTCCCTGGGACTTCACCAGGCTTTGCACCTTCTCTTGTTCTGTGTATGCACGGTACAATAACTGCTCTTTTTCTTCCTGCAGTTCATGATGCTCTAACAGATAATAAAATATCTCCTGACTCTGCCGGATCTCTTCTACTTCATATCCCATGATCTCCTCCATTCCGCCCTCCTTGGCGCATACTGGCATCTTGTAGCTTCATATTCCATGATTTCCTCCGTTCTGCCCTCCTTGGCGCATACTGGCATCTTGTCAAAAATCAGTAAATTTTTGCGCTTTGTCATCCTCCCTGACTCGTATCAGCACATTGGAACAGCGGATCGTTTTCTGATTTCCAAATTCATCGTGCACATCTGTAAATTCCACTGCTTTCCCATCTTGGAGACGGAATGCTTCTATTCCCAAAATCCCCTGAAACCGGGGTGATTCTTCCACAATCTGCAGCAAGGTCACATTCAGTTGGAAATCTTTGGACGGTTCCTGAATATATTCGCTCTTTTCTTTCCCAAGGACGGCAATATCAATCTCTTTATTACGGATCAGCTCCACCATGATTTCTTTAAATATTTCCACATTCGGAATCAACTCCTGCTGCCTGTCTGTTCCTTTGACTCGCTCAGATAGCTCCATTAAGGAAAGTTCCCCTGCTTCTGCTACCTGTTCCAGCAGAAAGGACAAGCTTTTCTGATACTGGCTTAACTTCTCCCTGCGCATCTGTTGCTGCTCCTGTTCCCAGGCTCCGCTGTCAAAATCCAGCCGTTCTTCCGGCTCTGCCTCTTGGACCTTTTGCAGCGGCCTCTGAAGCTGGAACGCTTTCTTGAGATTATAAGATTTCTCTGCCTCCTGGTAAAATAACGGCCGAAGAAAATATTCCAACCGTTCCAAAGCGTCTGGCCGTTCTAAAATCTTATCATACAAGCTGCTGCGCAACGGAAACCTTTGAATCAGGGACATCTGCGACAGCGCTTCCAGTTCCTTGGTATACAAAAATTTCAAATCGAAATGACTGTTCAAAATCTTCTGGTGTTCCTCCATAGCGCGGCTTAGATACTGCTCAATCACCTTTAAATGACAAAGCTTTTCCTGTTCCTTGTCTGTAAGCTTTCGCAGATTGATGTTTGCTTCCTCTAACTCTTGCACCCGGCTTTTTACCAATTCCCGGTAATTCTTAAATTTTTCTTTCGTCTCACTGATCGTCTCTAAGTTTTCATTTAAAATCTCCTGATAGTCCTGCACAGAATAATTGAGGGCATTCCTGCGGATTTTCCTCATTGCCTCCTCTATTTTCTGAAGCTGAATCCGCAAAAGGTGAAAGACATTCTTAATCTCATCTGCCGCCTTGTCATAGCTCTGTTTTTCCAGATGCATTTGAAAAATCATCTCATGGATGGTGAGCTTCATATTATTTTCAATTTCCAGCGTGGATAGCAAAAGATTGTAACCGTCATCGGTAAGATAATAAGAAGTGCGCTTCACATCCTGGTCACTGTAGACAACCCGATTGGCAATATAGCTGATCGTCATGGTTTGATACACGTTTTGCTCAAAATGAAATCCGTCAAAATTCATTCCCTTTCCTTCGTTGGAAAGAATCACATTCACAATAAAATCCCCTAAATTGCGGCAGTCTTCATAAGTCATTTTCTTTCGGAAATACTGTGCGTTTACCGTGTCCAAAAAGGCGCCGATATCATCGATGGTACACGGCTCCTCTTTCAGGGACTGTTCCATGATATAGAGAAGCACCGTAAAGATAAGGTTAAACTGCTCGTCCATCTTTTGAAAATCATATTTCTTCCAGGTTGCTTTCTGCAGGCTGTTTTGAACCAGCACCGCATAGAGGCCTACATTTTTCATTCTCCTGGGGAAATGCTTTAAAAAATCGTATTGCATGGCTTCCTCCGTTTATTGTTCCAGAGATGCAGCTCGGTGGGAAAAGCGGGGGAATCTCTGAATCATCTCATAAACTCCCTCTCTCTTTTTTACCACAAAATATGTATTTACAATGGATTCTCCTTTATTTTTCAAATAAAGCCCAATCGCATCCATAATACATTCATAAGTCTTATTTGTGACCTGAAATCCTCTAAGCCATATCAGTCCATAATGCAGCTCCAACTCTGCTCTGGGTGGAATTAAAATCACAAAATCTTTGCCATTTAGGGTAATCAGCGCCCGCTGTTCCTCCAAAGCCAGCCGAAATACATCCTCATCACTTTCTCCTGCATAAAATCTATGTAGCACATGAATGACATCATGTCCATATTTCTCCAAAACCGGAATTGATTTTTGTGTGATATTTTCATCCAATAATATCCTCATACTTATCCTTCCTGATATGGAATATCCAGGATTTCAATGATATATTCCATCGCCTGTTCGATATCTTCTTGCGCCAATTTATATTCCTGGCAAATTTCCTGTAATGTCATCTCGTCTTTGAGACATGCAGCAACCAAGCTGACTGGAATCCTGGTATTTTTAATGACAGGCATACCACCCAATTTTTTATGATCTATTTCAATATGAGTAAAATTCTTTTCAACTTTTTTAAAATATTGCCGAATTTCCTGATTTTTTATATGAGCGTTCTTTATTAGTATAATTTTATGTTTCATACTTTTATTATACACGCTATACTTCAAGTTTAATCCCGTTTCATAATCCTTTTGTTCCAAATTTTGTTTCTTATATGTATACGGCATCTCTGGAAATTCTCTCATAGATGCTTTCATTACAAATTCTGTCATCTCTATTCCCCCATTCTAAATAGCATCCAGTTTTTCTTTTAATCCCACTAACTTATCAATCATATCTTCTAAATCTCTTTGGGAGGCCTCAAATGAATATATCTTTTCCTCATTATCTTTTTCAATAACCATCTTTAAAATCACAGAGGTAGCTTCTATTTTCCCCGGGTCTTCTTCATTTCTATGACTGATTACATCATATTCCAATAATTTAAAACAGTCAATTTTACTATTCTTTTTGATATAAAGATGATTCCTTAAGTCATGCTCTTTTTGAAAAATTAATTTAGCGGTCTCCAAATCACCGTTTGATTTTCCGACATCTCTTTCTTCCGCCAAATCAATCACAAGCTTAATCGTTGAAAACGCATATTCTACAAAATCTTCTTCATTTATCTCTGGAATCAGTTTTCTCTGTTTCGAATCAACAGCCATCGAAAAGCCTGAACCGCTCCAAATGATTTTCAATACCCCGTCGAGATAAGCTCTCTGTAAAACTTCTTTATACCTTTCTCTCTTCTCTTGATCCATCTTATTTACACCTCTTTTCTAAAATGCAGGCAGCAGTCCTGCTTGAACAGCTTTTGCTAACGCATTCATAGTCTAAAAATCCCAAAGATTCAAGATCTCTTGGGGAATATATTGGTCTTTTTCAAGAATTTCCTGCATCTGCTCCACAGTTTCCTTGGCAAAATATGTATAAAACCCGCCTGTGAGATTGCGATTCTGCTGTTCTTTCGTCTTTGGCAATTCTTTGACCTGTGCCGCTTTCTCAAGCATCCGCTCATAGGCTGCCTGAAAGGGAACCGGCTTTCTCTTCCCCTGGCACTGGCGTATCAAGCTTTCGTAAATCCCAATTCCCTCATAATCCAAATCGCCAAAATAATAAATCTTATTTTCCTCCGCTGCCATATAAGGCTCCACGGAGCTCTCAAAGTCCTCAAAAGACTTAATCACCCTCTTTCCCCCGCCATAAATCAACGTACCAATTTGCTCTCCAAAAATCCTGCCGTTTCCCTGCAAAAGAAATTTGCGCATACTGAAAAAAGTATCTTTGTTCTCCAAAACCAGCATATTCTGAGGAACCTGTCTACTATGGCAATAGTAGGCAATCGGTTCCGCCGTCTCATAGGTATTGAGAAAGTCCTGCATAAGCCCACACCGCCTGAGAATCTTTGCTCCCTGTTCCCTGGTCAGGAATTTCTCACGGTTCCAGATCTCAAAGCTGCGCTCATTGAGTGATTCTTGCTGCTGTAACTGTTCCCGATTGGACGCTAAGTACTGATTGAGTCTCAACACCCATTCCCTGTCCTTTTGATATTCCTTCAAATGAGACAAGTAATAGTCGGTAGCAATTAGAGGCACAAGCCGGAATTTTAATTCTTCTTCCAGCTCTTTCAAAGACTCGTCCGCTTCCTCCTTTACCCAATAAGAAAGACAGAGCGCCGGTTTCCTGCCATTCGTCCCGGCGCTCTTAACTGGTTTCAATGTTCCTTCGGCGAGAAGCCTCATAATATAAGCATACTGCTGTTCATACTCATCATTCGGATGACGTTTCATCAACGTTTCCAAAGAAATCCGTTTCATGGCAACTTTCCTCTTTCTTCCAGTATATACGCCCCCGCAAATTTGTTCAATATTTTTCTCATTGACGATTCCCATCCAGCTTTAAAGCCGCTTTCTAGTTATCTTTTTGCGCTGTCAAAGACTCTGCAAACGCCCTGGCGTCCTCCAAGTCCTGGCTATTGGGATGAAACAAGGCTTCATCAAAGTTCTTCAACATCTGCTTGCGAAATGCCTCCTCTCTGGGATCCTCTCTGGAAATCTCATACTTCTCCCGGACTTTCATAGGCATCTTGCCTTGACAGAGAAACATTCCCAAGTATTCACAATCATCTGGAATCCAAACCTTGGCTTTCTGTTCAATGTCCCTGTAATATTCCGTTCCACGCCCCATGCCGCAGGTGCCAAAGAGGGCGATCTTTTTGTTATGCAGCTCCGAAAGCACATTGATCACCGGCATGCCCAAGGTGCCGCGGTCTACCCAAAAACCTATGAAAAATATATCTGCGTCCTTGCCCCTGTATTCCTCGATATTCTGCATATCCTTGGACATTCCCGGCAAAGCGCTGAAGATCTCAGTGGCGACTTTCTTGGTATTTCCGGTTACACTGGCATATAACACCATATAATCCATTTCTACCTCCCGCGGTGCGTCCGCATCTTGTGAATCTGCTCCAGCCATAATGCAGCGCTGGCGTCGCTTGGCATCCGCAGATCTCCCCTGGGAGACACCGCCACAGTGCCCACCTTCGGTCCGTCTGGCAGGCAAGAGCGCTTAAACTGCTGGCTGAAAAATCTTTTGGTAAATATTTCAAGCCATTTTAAGATCGTTTCTGGCGCATAGGAGTCTTCTATGCCTTCTTTGCAAAACGCACATTCTGCAAGCCGGAAAATTTTTTGCGGTCCAAACCCAAAGCGAAGCATATAGTACAAAAAGAAATCATGCAACGCATAAGGTCCCACAAGTTCCTCCGTCTTCTGAGAAATTTTCCCGTCCTGCGGCGGCAAAAGCTCTGGGCTTACCGGAGTATCCAAAATATCCCTCAAAATCCCAGCAAGTTCCCTGTCTTTGCAACAATCTGCATAATAACCTACAAGATGCCGCACCAAGGTCTTTGGCACGGAAGAATTTACGCCATACATCGACATGTGGTCGCCGTTATACGTCGCCCAGCCAAGCGCCAGCTCAGACATGTCTCCGGTACCAATCACCAGCCCGTTTTCCTTGTTTGCAATATCCATTAAGATCTGGGTGCGCTCCCTCGCCTGTCCGTTTTCATACGTCACGTCATGAACCTGCTCCTGCTGCCCGATATCGGAAAAATGCACCCGCACTGCCTCTTTGATGTCTACTTCCTGAAACCTCGCCCCAAGACATTGAATCAAATTCACCGCATTGTCATATGTCCGGTCCGTAGTGCCAAATCCTGGCATGGTAACTGCACAAATCCCGTTCCTGGGAAGCCCCAGCAAATCAAACGCACGGACAGTGACCAAAAGCGCAAGGGTAGAATCGAGCCCTCCAGAGATTCCAACCACTGCACACGAACAATGCGTATGCTCGAGACGTTTTTTGAGTCCCATTGATTGCATCGCAAGAATTTCTTCGCATCTTTTTTGACGCTCCTCTGCATCTGTCGGCACGAAAGGCATAGGATCTACCGCCCGTGTCAGCGTCGTATCTTCCCGCCTTAGATGAAAAGAAATCTCCTGGTGGCTGTCCGTCCTCTCCTGAAAAGTGGTCATACGCCGACGCTGTCCATTCAACTTCTGGATATCGATTTCTCCATAGACAGACTGGTTTTGAAAACGCTCCGCCTCCGCCAGCATAATCCCGTTTTCGGCAATCAGGTTATGACCAGAAAATACCAGATCCTGGGTAGACTCTCCCTCTCCGGCGCTGGCATAGACATAACTGCAGATCAGACGTGCCGACTGCCCTTGCACCAGGCTCTTGCGGTAACGGTCCTTGCCCGTAGACTCATTGCTGGCAGAGAGGTTGACGATCAAGTTTGCCCCGGCAAGCGCATGGGCAATGCTGGGGGGATTCGGCGCCCAGAGATCTTCACAAATCTCCGCACAAATCTTAAATTCCGGCAGGCTGTCTGGCATAAACATCAGATGCGTGCCCATGGGGGCGCGCACTCCTTCTGCCAAATCAACCTCCACGGTTCCTTCCATCCCTTCTGCAAAATGCCGCCCTTCATAAAATTCATTGTAACTGGGAATACACCGTTTAGGCACAAGCCCCAGTACTTTTCCATTCGCCAGTGCCGCTGCCGTATTGTAAAGCCGCCCCTTATGAGCTATGGGGACACCCACAAACACCAGCATATTTTTGCCTGCCGTATCCTCTGCAATCCGAAGAAGCGCCTCTTTTGCCTGCTGCAGCAGCGGTTCCATTAAGAATAAATCGCCACAGGTATACCCTGTGATGCACAATTCTGGAAATACCGTCACCACTGCCCGTTTCTCCTCCGCTTCGGCTATCTTCTCCATAATTCTTTCTTGATTATATACGGGATCGGCAACCCTGATCTTCGGGGTCACCGCCGCCACCCTGATAAATCCGTCTTTCATTGGCTGGCTCCTTTCCAGTTACTCATCTTGCAACAATTTTCTTAACTCCTCAGGGGTAAACATATAACGCTTGTCGCAGAACTGGCAGTTTACCTCGATCGGTTCTTGATCATCGATCATCTCCTGAAGATCCTTTCTTCCAATGCTGGCAATGACCCGGGTTACACGTTCTTTGGAACAGTTGCAGGCATATTGCACGGGAATCTTTTCTGTTATTTCCACTTGAAGCCCTCCCAATAGTTGTTCCAGTAATTGCTCTGGCATGACTCCCTGATCCAGCAAATCCGTGACAGAGCCTGTCGCCGCCACCTTTTCTTCCAATGCCTGTATCACTTCCTCTTTGGTGTCTGGCATTAACTGAATGATAAATCCTCCTGCTTGCTTTACAGTATTATCCCGATTCATGAGCACGCCAAGGCCCACCGCTGAGGGAGTCTGCTCAGAAGCAGCAAAATAATACGTCAAGTCCTCGGCAATTTCCGACGTCTTAAGCTCCACCTGCCCCACATAAGGCTCTTTCATCCCCAAGTCCTTGATTACGCTTAAAATGCCAAGCCCCAACGCCCCTCCTACATCCAGCTTGCCCTTGTCATTGGGTGGCAGCATTACATCTGCTACCATGGGATAACCTTTGACATTCCCCTGGCTGTCCGCCGTGACGGCAAGTCCCTTTGCAGCGCCACCGCATTTGATCTGAAGCGTCAGAAGGTCTTTCTCCCCTTTCATCATCGTCCCCATCATCACCCCGCCAGTCAAAAGCCTGCCAAGCGCCGCCGTAATCACTGGGCTAGTATTATGATAAATCCTCGCTTGCTCCACCAAATTCCTGGAAGTCACCGCAAAAGCACGCACCTGGCTGTCCGCCGCCGTCGCTCTTACCATATAATCTCCGTATGCACTCATTGATCCTATTTTCCTTTCTCTCTTGCAATCACATAAATCCGCTCGCTGTCCGCCTTTACTGGCTCTCGGGTAAAGGCGTCGTAAGCTGCAATAAATTCCATGCCTGCCTGTTGCAGCAATTCCTCAATCCTGCCTGCTTCATATCCACGCTGCACATGCGTCTCCTCATATTTCCGGTACAATCCTGGATGTTCCCTGTCCCGGATAAACAAGGTCAGATCATATTGATTGACCTGCTCCTCTTCCTCATAAAAGTTCTCCCAGATAAAGCTCCCTTGCTCGCGGTTCTCGCAAATCGTGTTCTCTCCTAAGATTTCCCTGTATTTATAAGGAGTATTCAAGTCAAAGATAAATACCCCTCCCGGATCGAGATAATTATTCACCAAGCGGAACACTTTAAGAAGCTCCTCTTCCTTTAAAATGTAATTCAACGAATCACAGACGCTGACTACCGCCCTTACCGTTCCATACAATTCAAACTCCCGCATATCCTGAAGAAGGTATAAGATATCTGTGTTTTGAGGCCCCCTTTCCCCCCATGCAGCCTCCCTTGCAATCTGCAGCATTTCCTCCGAATAGTCCACGCCGATCATGTCATATCCTGCCTGCGCCAGCAGCCGGGTCATCTTCCCCGTGCCGCAGCCCAGCTCCAGCACCAAGCCATCGCCTGCCTGATAATCCCTAAGGAGGCTGACCAGATAATCACACCATTCTTGATATGGGACATTGTCCATAAACAGATCGTATACCTCTGCAAATCCTGTATATGCTTCCATAATCTTTTGATCCTCCATGCTCTAATCTAAATACTATCAACTTTGCCTCGAAAAATCAAGGTTGTTATCTTTGAGTTTCCGCATTTTGCAATTCATAGCGCCAAAGGCAGCAAGACCTTTTGGCGCTATGAATTGCAAAATGCGGAAATTCAAATGTTATCAAATCCTGCTTGTGAAGAATCATGGATTTATGATAGTATATGGTTATATAAGAAACAAACGCCCACAAAAGTGAAAAGGAGCTTTTATGACTGAAACTTACGACCACTATATTACAAAGCATATCCGCCATATATACTGCCAGCGACTGATTTCTCCCATCTTGTATCTGCTGCTTCTTGCTGCGCTATGGCTGGTTTTTCCATTATATGAGATCCTCTTTCCCCAACCGATGGAAAACCCTGGTTCTTTGGAGAAATATGGCAGTTCCCATGCTTCCTACGTAGAATTGAGACTGACGGACTTGTATTTTACCGGTTACGCCAATACCGTCTTCGGGCAGACCAACGGTTATTTTTACTATACGTTCTGGGAGGATCAGTGCGTCATTGTGCTGCTTGCTCCAGATACCTGCGAAGAAGGCATTCCCCATATAGAATCGGTGGACATCCGGGGACGGGTGCTGAAAGGAAACGGCGCTTACGACGCTCTGCTTGACAGTCTCGCCCAGGATCTGAACTGGACGACGGAGGGCATCTTAGAAAAAGTAAACGGCTATTTTATCAGCGAGCCCGCATTTGGACTTTCGGCAAACAGGCTGCTTGCCGCCGTCTATATTGTGACCGGCGCTTACGCCCTGGTACGGCTATTGTGTTATCTTCTCTATGCCTGCGTCCCGGCGTGCTGTCCTGCCTGCCGCAAATTAAGGCTTTTCGGAAAGCCCTCTGCGCTGCTTTCTCAAGCGGAAACGGAACTTGCGACGCTCCCTCAGCTCACCACAGAGGACATGTTTATTACCGAGCATTTTTTTATCGCCCTATCCCGTTACGGCGTAGCTCTGGTTCCCATTGAGGAAATGATCTGGATTTACAAATATTCCACCTTAAAGAAAATATTCTGGTATCATTTTAATATCTCTTATACGCTGCACATTAACGCAAGCCGGCATTTTTATATACAATGTCCCAAAAATGAGAAATCCGACATCGACGGCATCATTGATTATCTCTCAGAAGCCAATCATGACATCCTGGTAGGCTTTAGCGAAGAGAACCGCTTGAAAGTGCGCAGCATGCAGCATTACCGGCTAAGCCTGCATTTAGCAAAGATTATCGTAAAATTTCAAAAATTGCGCAGGAAATAAAGACAAAAAATTGGGCAGGAGGCGTCTTATTCTAGCCTCCTGCCCGTTGAGCACTTATGAAAACAATCCCTGAAAGAAGTCCAAGATGGATTGGAAAAAGCCTGCGACCTTATCAAAAAAGCTCTTTGTATCAATTTCTGAAAGCTTATCATACAATTCCTGCGCCTGGTCTTTGATGGAGTCGAGATCCAAATCTAGGTTGCCGATCTTCTGCAGCAAGCCTGTGAGCTGCTGTACCTCGTTTTCTGACAGCGAAATGCTAAATTCCCTGGAAGCCTTATCAATCGCTTCCTCAATCTCGTCGGCTTCTTTGAGCCTTCTGCCAATGACCTCCTGTTTCAGATAGGCAATCAGTTCTTCTGCCTTTTCAGAATCACCTACGGTATCGGCAAGCTCTCCGGTAAGCACCAGCTCATTCATAGCCGTATCCATGCTCTCCTCAGTCACCGTTTCCCCCGTCATATCGGAATACGCTTTCAGTACTCCGACCAATGCCGCCGTCCCCGAGATTGCGGAGGGCGCCGCCACTATAATGTCCGCATCCGTGATTCCTGCCGTAATCAATGCATTTTTATACATGCCAATGGTGCAGTATGAAATGTTCTTAGTGGTGATGTGAATCCCATTTCCTTTTTCCCGTTTTACCACGAGAACGGAAGACAGCGAACGGGTTCCAATCTTGTCTGCGGCAACATATTCTCCAAGATACTGATGTTCTTCATCGTTGGTGATATAAATCACGTCATAATCAGAAAGCTCAGCCGGATTGACGCCTAAAAGGGCAAGCACCGAGTCCCTCTGTTCCGACCTTAGATTCGCGCCCAAGGCAAGGTATGGCTTATCTGCCTTAGTAATAGGCTCTGTAACCTCTCCCTCCTGACCAGATGCGTCAAGGGTTTCCTGAGCAGGAACATCTGCAACGCCGCTTTGCGAATCTTTGGCATCCTCCTCGATGCTTGGAAGCTTTGTCTCTCCATCTTCTTGGGCATAAATGCTTTCTGTCGAAACGGCTGCCATGATGCACGCAAGCAGCAACGCCGTCCACTGTTTAAACTGTCTCTTCATAAATTCCTCCATTCTGTATGTCATTGCCCTTTTCTATCGGGGCAAATGACCGCAAAGCCATCGGTAAATATCCTCGTAAACCGTTTCTCTGTCCGTCTCGTTGAGAATTTCGTGCCGGTCTTTCGGATAAAGCTTTAAACTGATGTCTTTGATCCCGGCCGCCTGGTACGTCTCATAGGCGCTCCTTACCCCAGCACCATAATTGCCCACTGGATCATCTTGCCCAGAAACCAGCAGCAACGGCAGGTTCTTTGGAATTGTCTCGATATGTCGTTTCTGATTAATATAATGTATGGTGTCAAACAAGTTGTAAAAGCCATTCAATGTAAACTTAAACGTGCAGCGGGGATCGCCATAATAAGCTTTTGCGATCTTTTCGTCCTTCGTAAGCCAGGAATCGACAGAACCGCCCTGAAACTTTTTATTATTTCCAGAAAAAATCAGCTTATCTACCAAGCTGCTTCGGTGACGCCAGCCACGAAACAATGCCAGCGCTTTGCAAACAGCCTTTCCTGTCTGAACTGCCATATCCTTCTGAGTCCCCGTTCCCATAATCACAGCTCCTGAAAGTCCCTCTCCATGCAAGGACAAATATTTCCGCAAAAGAAAAGAACCCATGCTATGTCCCAGCATAAAATAAGGCGTGCCAGAATACACAGCTTGAATCTGGCTGCGAAGCTGATGCAAATCCTCGACCACCAAGTCGCTTCCTTGCTCTGGCGCAAAATATCCCCAATCTTCCTGAGAAGTCACAGAGTCCCCATGTCCCAGATGGTCGTTTCCAACAACTGCAAATCCCTGATTTGTCAAGAATTCTGCAAACGCTTCGTAGCGTTTTACATGTTCTATCATCCCATGACTGATTTGCAAAACCGCCGCAACTCCTCCTTGCTCTGGCTCCCATTTTATCGCATGAATCTGCGTCTTCCCATCTGCTGAGGGGAATGTAAACTCATTTGTCTTCATGACCGCCCTTCTTTCTTTTTCTAATGATATTTTTTTACTACGATCTGGATGCTTTCTCTGCCGTTGTATGTATTGAGTTCTGGGTAATATACAAAAGAAACCAACATGCCGCTGTCTTTTGCGGCAAGCGCCTGTTCTAGCGCGCCATCGCCGTATTTTTCCCTCAGAAAATCTAGAAACTGTTGCACCTCGCCAAAATAGAGCGCTGTCAGTTCTGCGCCATTTCGGCTTCTCACCTGCATCCTGCAGACATTTTGATTCTTTCCTAAAATCCGCATCGATAAGATATGAATCTCACGGTCAGCAAATACCGGCTTTTCATTCGCCTTGCCAAAAGGTTCCAATAAATTAAATTCCTCTATCAGTTCCCGGGTAATGTAATCCAAAGGCATCGGCACGTCAATCACGATTTTTCCTCTCAAGTCTTTATCGGTTAGATTGGTATTTTGATTTAATTTCTGCCGCAACAACTCCACATGTTCCTCTGGCAGGGACAAGCCTGCTGCCATCGGATGCCCGCCATATTTTGTAAACAATTCTTTACATTTTGACATTTCCTCATACATGGAATATGGCTCGATCGAGCGTCCAGAGCCCTTGACTCCGTCCTCAGATTTTGTCAAGACAAATGCTGGACGGTTATATTGTTCCCGGATACGCCCAGCGATAATCCCCGCAAGGCTTTCATGGCAGTCAGGAAGGTAGATCACCAATACTTTGTCCTTTTTCAGCTTTGTATGTTCCACCAGCTCCTTTGCCTGCTGCAGCCCCTGTTCCGTCATCTCCTTGCGGCTTACATTCAGGTCAAATAAATCCCCCGCATACGCTGCCGCTTCGCATTCATCCTTTGCCAGCAGCATTCGCAGGGCACGTTTTGCGGTGTCCAGCCGCCCGCTTGCGTTGAGGCAGGGACCAAGCACAAACCCGATATGGTAAGCCTTGATGCTTCCCATCGGAATCTGATTGCGCAAGGCGAGCGCGCGAATCCCCAAGTTCCTAGTCTCATTTAAAGCTTTGAGTCCTTCTTTCACCAGAATGCGGTTTTCTCCCTGAAGATCCATCACGTCCCCCACCGTGGCAAACGCAGCGTTTTCCAAATAAGAAAACGCTTCTTCTTTCGGATATCCAATCTCCTGATACAAAACCTGCACCAGCTTAAAAGCAACCGCCGCGCCACAGAGGTTTTTAAACGGATAAGCACAGTCTGGCTGCTTGGGGTTGACCACCGCATCTGCTGGCGGTATCTGATAGTTTCTTTTCCCTCCATCCTCCTGGTATGGCACCTCGTGGTGATCCGTGATGATCACCGTCATTCCAAGCTCTTTTGCGATCTCAATTTCCCTCTGTGCTGCGATTCCATTATCACACGTTAAAAGCGTATCGATTCCCTCTGCCTCTGCCTGCCGGACCAAGCGCTCATTGACCCCATAGCCATCCATGATACGGTCTGGAATCACGAAATCTGCCCTTGCGCCGCAGCGATGCAGCGCAGAATATAAAATATAGACGGACTGCACCCCGTCGATATCATAATCTCCCAAAATCCGAATGCGCTTTCCCTGCTTTATTTTTTGCCGCAAAAGGCTGCAAGCCAGTTCCATATCTTTCATCTTCCTGGGGTCATGGAGATCTTCTGCCGTTCCGTGAAGATACTGCTCAATAGCCTCCTCCCCAGTCACCTCCCGGTTGCGGATAATCCTCGCCGTCACCTGGTCAATGCCAAACCGCTGCGCGATTCCTTTAAAATCTGCTCTTTTGGCAGCCACTACCCATTCTTCCATCATGCTTTCCTCCATTCTCTACGCAACCCAGCACAAATAGGTAGCTCGTGAAAGAATCTGACAAACCCTTTCATTCTCCTTGCTGTTGTCCTTGCTGATATTCCACGCTTAAAAGCACCAGTCCTTGGGCAGGCATGGTCACGCCTGCCTGATCACGAACGCCTCGCTTTAAAAGCTCCTCCATTTCCTGAAACTGCCGCTTTCCCAGGCCAACCTCCACCAAAGTCCCTGCGATAATGCGCACCATATGATGCAAAAATCCGCCTCCGGTGATGATAATGTCGACTTCTCTTCCTTTCCGCTTCACTTCTATCCGCTCTATGGTCCGCACGGCAGACTTCTTCTTAGACGCCCGAAAGCAAAACGCAGAAAAATCATGTGTCCCTTCCAAAATCACGGCGCCCTGGCGCATCGCTTCCAGATCTAAAGGCTCCGCAATCTTGCACATCCATTTTCTTTCAAACACATTGGGGGCGCTGCTGTTAAAGATCCGGTAACAGTATGTCTTTCTTATTGCTGATAATCTTGCATGAAACTTTGCCGGCGCTTTTTCAATCTCCATGATCCCGATATCTTCTGGCAGATAGTGATTGGCATACTCCATAATCTCCTCAGGCGTCCACCTTTTATCAAGCTTGACGTTCGCCACCTGCCCTGTCGCATGGACTCCAGCGTCTGTCCTGCCAGCCCCCTGCACTTCTACGCAGCGGTTCTCCAATGTGGAAAACACATGGTTTAACTTGCCCTGAATCGTCGCATCTACATTTTTCTGGCTCTGCCATCCCTTATAGCGGGAACCATCATACGCTATCACGATTTTGTAATTTTGCAAAATTTTATTCCTTTCCTTGGAACAGCCGCTTTCACCTTGCAGCCTTTCCTGCTTCACTTTTACTAAATTTTTAACCTTTCCCCATCATAGCAAAATGTAATGACTTTTTCAAGAAAATGTGATAATATAAAATTCAATCGGGAACAGTATCGCTATTGCCAATATCAGGGGCGAATCATATAGGCTTAACTGTTCCCAGTCAACCGCCAATCGATCCCCACATGACTGCGGCGGCAATCGAAAATTTATATAGAATAGAAGGGAACCAGATATGAATCCATTAGACTTAATTGCACTTTTAAAAGGTCACACTGTATATATTCAAACCCACAATTTTCCTGATCCAGACGCCATTGCCAGCGCTTTCGGGCTTCAGGAATTCCTTGCTTGTCACGGCGTTGCAGCGTCTCTTTGCTATGACGGGAAAATCGACCGTCTCAGCGCCAAGAAAATGCTGGAAACTTTTGGCATTTCTATGTTTTCCAAAGATGAACTGCCTCACATGACAGAGGAGGATTACATTGCATTAGTTGATTCCCAGAAAATGAACAGCAATGTCACAGACTTGATCGGCGACGAAGTGGCATGTATCGACCACCATCCCATTTTCTTTCCTTATGATTATCAGTACCAGGACATCCGCCCCGTAGGTTCCTGTTCCTGTATTATCGCCAGCTATTTTAAAACCACTGGCACCCCGATAAGCCCCAAATGCGCCGCCGCTCTCGCTTACGGCATCAAAATGGACACGGCAGACTTCACCCGAGGCGCTACTGCTCTGGATACGGAAATGTTCTCGTTTCTTTTTCCCGAGGCAGATTGGAAGCTGGTAGTCAGCATGTATAGCAACACCATGGAATTTGACGATCTCAGGGCTTATGGCGCAGCCATTCAGAACATACAGATTTTTGACCGGACAGGCTTTGCTTATATCCCCTTTAACTGCGCCCAAGCGCTGATCGCCATTATCTCCGACTTTATCCTAGCATTGGACGTGGTCAATGTGGCTGTGATTTACGCCCTGCAAAAAGACGGCATTCGTTTCTCAATCCGAAGTGAATTAGACCAGATCCATGCCGGGAACTTGATTGCCGAAGCGCTGGCTCCTTACGGAAGCGGCGGCGGACACCCTTCGATGTCCGGAGGCATGATTCCATCTGCAAATATACCGCTGCTTGGCGAGGACATCCACAATTCAATACAGAATATTTTCTTAAAAGTTATTGAAAAAATGGAATAGGACCTGCCATGCAGAGCATTGTAAGAATTCCTTTTTCGTCCACTGCAGGGCGATCCCGGCTGGAAGACTTTTATCTTATCTGACAAAGAAAGAAGCCTGACGAGAAGACGTTTAGTCTTTAAATTAACTTCTACAATTATCCAGACAAAGAAAATGAGGCTGTTGCAAAACAACTGCTATATACAGGAAATGGTATTCAAAGTAAAAAATCCCATCTATATCTCGTATATAAGCTATATTTTGCAACAGCCCCTTTTTATGGAGCAACTTTACTCAATAGAATTAGAACTTCAAAAGGTCTGAATAGGCTTACGCTCCCATTATAATTCGCAGTTATTGACCGTCCTCGGGAAAGGAACCACGTCACGGATATTCGTCATCCCCGTTAGATACATCACGCACCGCTCAAATCCAAGGCCAAAGCCTGCATGTCTTGCCGAACCATATTTGCGTAAATCAAGATAAAAGTCATAATCCTCCTGATTGAGCCCCAGCTCCTCCATTCTTCGGCACAATTTCTCATAGTCGTCTTCCCTCTGGCTGCCCCCGATAATCTCCCCGATACCAGGTACTAGGCAGTCCACGGCTGCGACTGTCTTTCCATCAGGATTGAGTTTCATATAAAACGCCTTAATCTCCTTGGGATAATCCGTCACAAACACCGGACGCTTGAACACTTCCTCGGTGAGATAGCGTTCATGCTCTGTCTGCAAATCGGCCCCCCAGGACACTTTGTATTCAAACTGATCATTATTTTTCTCTAAAATCTCTATAGCCTCTGTATATGTCACATGGGCAAATTCAGAATCCGCCACATGCCGAAGCCGTTCCAGCAAGCCCTTGTCCACAAAGTTATTGAAAAACTGCATTTCCTCGGGCGCATGTTCCAATACATAATTGATGATATATTTCAACATGCTCTCTGCCAAAATCATATCGTCTTTTAGATCCGCAAAAGCAATTTCCGGCTCAATCATCCAAAACTCCGCCGCATGTCTGGTAGTGTTGGAGTTTTCAGCGCGAAACGTCGGTCCAAAGGTATAGATATTTTTAAATGCCATCGCATAAGTCTCGCCGTTGAGCTGCCCGCTCACAGTCAGGTTGGTTGGCTTGCGAAAGAAATCGTGCGTAAAATCAACAGCTCCATCCTGACTGGTAGGAACATTTTTCAAGTCCAGCGTCGTCACTTGAAACATCTCCCCGGCGCCTTCGCAATCACTTCCGGTAATGATGGGCGTGTGCACATACACAAAATCACGTTCTTGGAAAAACTTATGAATTGCATATGCGATCAGGGAGCGGACCCGGAATACCGCTTCAAAGGTGTTCGTCCTCGGTCTTAAATGAGAAATCGTACGCAAGTATTCAAAGCTGTGCCGCTTCTTCTGCAATGGATAATCTGGCGCAGATTTTCCCTCCACCATGACTTCCTTTGCCTGAATCTCAAAAGGCTGCTTCGCCTCAGGAGTCGGTACCAGGTTCCCCGTCACGATAACGGCTGCTCCCACGTTTAATTTCTCTATCTCAGCGAAATTTTCCAGCTCATCATGGTAAACCACCTGCAGCGGTTCAAAAAACGTACCGTCATTGATCACGATAAACCCAAAATTCTTAGAATTGCGGATGCTTCTTACCCATCCGCCGATGGTTACCTCTTTCTCAAGGTAGTGTTCTTTTTTGCGGTACAAATCTTTAATATTTACCAAATCCATAACCCTTCTCCTTTATTTCTACTTTTCTTGCGATTGCTCGTCCTCTGCGGCATCCATTTTGGCATCATAGGTCACCTTGACACTATCAAGAAGCAGCTCCAACGTCTTGTCGCTGATATAGGCATCTCTCACATACGCTTCTCCGTACTGTTCTATCAACGCTTCTTCACTCTCATAGCCATAATTTGTAACCACGTTTTCTTTGTATGCTGCATATCCTTCTTGATCGGCTTCAATCTTTTCCGCTTTAGAAATAGCCTCCATGATCAACTGATTTTTGAGACTGTCCTCTACCGTCTGCTTCACCTGTTCGTCAAATTCTTCCTGGGTGGAGTTGGTAGACGCCAGATAATCTTTCATCTCCATGCCGCTGTATTCGAGACTTACGTTAAATTGTTCGATATATTCGCTTAGCTTGGCGTCCAACAGCCCTTCTGGCAATTCCACCTTGCAATTCTCCTGGAGCTTCACAAAAAGCTCCCTCTTGATATCGTTCTCTTTTTGAAGCTCTTTATTGTCATTGAGATCCTCTTTGACTCCTTTCTTGAGCTCCTTAATATTATTATATCCTTCCGCAGTGAAATTTTCTTTCACATATTCATCGGTCATGTCATCATATGTTAAAACCACTTGATTGACAATCTTATTGATGGTCACGTTAAACACCACTGCCTGCCCTGCAAGCTCCTCATTTTGATAATTTTCTGGGAACGTCAGATCTAGCGCCACTTTCTCTCCCACTTTTTTTCCAATCAACCCCTCTTCAAAGCCTTCGATAAAACTGTTAGAACCGATTTCAAGATTCACTCCCTGGGCAGTTCCGCCGTTAAAAGCCACGCCGTCTTTTAAGCCTTCATAGTCGATATTGGCGAAATCCCCTTCTTCCACCGTAGTCTTATCCGTTTCCTCATATACTGGATGAGAGATAAGCATCTTTCTTATTTCGTCCTTTACCTCGTCGTCTGTAACCTTATAGGTGCCCAAAACAATATCCAGTCCCATATACTGCCCTAATTCCACACAATCTTCTACCTTATAATCTATCTCAGATTTTGATACAAGAGAACCGTCTTCCCCCTGTTTGCCATCTTCTTCCTGCTTGTTGTCTTCTTGCTGTTTGCCGTTCTCTTTCTGTTTCGTCCCGCAGCCGCCAGCCAATGATAATGCGCAGACTGCGGCAAGCAATACTATTATTTTCCTCTTCATGAATTCTTTACCTTTCTTTCAAAAATTATTATTTCTTCACAGTTACTAAGAATAGCACATTTTCATTAAAATGGAAAGGCTTCCTTGCTACAAATCACAAATAAATCACAATCTCAGGCAACGCATTCATTTCATGCAAGGAGTTTTTGCTTCCTGAAGCAAAATGTGGTACAATAGACTACAAAAATTTAAAAGGAGCGATCCCACGATGACTACAAACCATTTGACTCTGCTGACGGACTTATATGAACTTACCATGATGCAGGGCTACTTCAAAACAGGAAATCAGGACTCCGTAGTATTTGACGCTTTTTACCGTGCCAACCCAGACAATGGCGGCTACGCAATATGCGCAGGACTTGCCCAGATCATTGAATATATAGAACAGCTTCATTTTGACAGCTCTGACATTTCCTACCTCCGGTCGCTGGGCATGTTCGAAGAAGATTTCTTATCCTATCTGGAAACGTTTCACTTTTCAGGCGATCTCTACGCCGTCCCAGAAGGCACGGTGATCTTCCCCAGAGAACCATTGGTGAAAGTAATCGCCCCCATCATGGAAGCGCAATTAATCGAAACCGCCATCTTAAATATCTTAAACCACCAAAGCCTGATCGCCACAAAAGCGGCGCGGGTCTGCTATGCCGCCCAAGGAGATGGCGTAATGGAATTCGGGCTGCGCCGGGCACAAGGCCCAGACGCCGGAGTCTATGGCGCAAGGGCAGCGGTAATCGGAGGCTGCAGCGGAACCTCCAACGTCCTCTGCGGCAAGCTTTTTGGCATTCCAGTCAAGGGCACGCATGCCCATAGCTGGATCATGAGCTTCCCAGACGAATTCACCGCCTTTTCCACCTATGCCAAGTACTATCCTGAGTCATGCATTCTTCTGGTGGACACTTACGATACCTTGAAATCCGGCGTTCCCAATGCTATCCGCGTATTTCAACAGATGAGGGAACAAGGGATTGCGCTTGTCAATTATGGAATCCGCATGGACAGCGGAGATCTTGCTTACCTCTCCAAAAAGGCCCGGAAAATGCTGGATCAGGCAGGCTTTTTTGACGCCGTGATATCTGCTTCCAACGACTTAGACGAGTACCTCATTGAAAATCTAAAGGCACAGGGGGCGGCTATCACCTCCTGGGGCGTGGGCACCAACCTGATTACTTCCAAGAACTGCCCCGCTTTCGGAGGCGTTTACAAACTTGCAGCCATCCAAAATCAACAGGGGGAATTCATTCCAAAAATCAAGCTCTCTGAAAATACGGAGAAAGTCACAAACCCTGGTAATAAAACGATTTATCGGATCTACGAAAAGGATTCTGGCAAAATAAAAGCCGATTTAATCTGTCTCGAAGGGGAAGCTTTCGACTGTGAAAAAGATTTGCGCATTTTCGATCCCATTGAGACCTGGAAATACACAAACCTAAAAGGCGGCACATACACTATGCGCAGGCTTCCGGTACAGGTCTTTGACAAAGGACAGTGCATTTATCAGTCTCCCAGCGTCATGGAAATACGAAACTATTGCCAGCAGGAAAAGGACACGCTCTGGAATGAGACGAAGCGATTTGCCTATCCTAGCAAAGTATATGTAGATCTCTCAGATGAATTGTTCGAGATGAAACGACAGATTTTAAGAGGATATTCAAAATAGGAGCCGGTTTTAAAATTAAAGAGCAGGCAGAGCGGGGCAGGACATTTCCCTTGCCCCTTGCCTGTCTTTCGTTTTCTCCGCCGTATTATGCCCTTGCCGCCCCGTCCACTGACAGCACTTCTCCAGTAACATAGCTGGCCATATCGCTTGCCAAAAATAAAAATGCGTTGGCAACGTCCTCTGGTTCCCCGACCCTGCGCAAGGGTATCGTCTTTATCAGCGGCTCAATCATGGCGTCTGGAAGAGCAGCCACCATATCAGTGTTGGTAATTCCTGGAGCCACTGCATTCACCCTGATATTGCTGGGTCCTAGCTCCCTCGCCAAAGAAAGGGTCAGCCCGTTGACTGCAAATTTGCTCGTAGGATAGGCGACGCCGCTAGGCTGCCCTGAAATGCTCACCATGGAGCTTGTATTCAGTATACAGCCTTCACCCTGTTCTTTCATGATTTTTACGGCAGGCTGTACCGCATGAAAAATAGCATTAACATTGAGTTTCATCACCTTCTCAAACTGATCTGGTTGATAATCTTCAATCTTGGCGCTGTCGGACACGCCGGCATTATTCACCAGAATATCCAGCCTGCCGTATGTTTCTTTTACCTTTTCGATAGCCTTTGCCACCTGGGACGCATCCGCAAGATCTGGACACGCTCCCTCCACGACCCAGTCTGCATTTTCAGCCTTCAATGACGCCAGCGCTTTCTCTACCGTCTCTGCCCTAGAACCGAACAAGACTACTCTCGCCCCGTTTTCCAGATACTTCTTGACAATTGCATAGCCGATTCCTCTGGTACCGCCAGTGACGACTGCCACTTTTCCTTTTAACATCTTTCTTCCTCCTTTATTTATCGTATGTACTCTCGAATTCTCTCTTATACCTGCTTTTACGGCTGATTTTCTGCCAAATGCACACAAATTCAATCAACGTACCATCCAGGTACGCCTCATAAATTTGTGCACATCTGGCAAAAAATCTTCTCGCAAAATCAGGCACAAAGAGAATCCGAGAGTACATATCGTTTATTTTTTACTGTCATCGCCATTCACATTCATATTATTTAAGAGAAAGCACAGCGGGGAACCGCACATGCGATCCCCCGTAAGCGGCGCTATTGCACCGCAATATTCTTTGTCTACTTCCTGCCGCAGCACTGCTTGTACTTCTTACCGCTTCCGCAAGGACATGGATCATTGGGATATACTTTCGCCTTGTCCCGTTTCTTTGGACCTTTCTGCAAGCTCTCGTCACGATTCGTCCCGGTTACTTTTGCCACCTGTTCACGTTCCACTTTCTGCTCTATGCGCACATGGAACAAAAGGCGCATCGTCTCTTCCTGGATGTTGGCAATCATGCCGTCAAACATGTCATATCCGCTCATCTTGTATTCCACCAGCGGGTCACGCTGACCATACGCCTGCAGACCGATCCCCTGGCGAAGCTGATCCATATCATCGATATGATCCATCCATTTGCGGTCAATCACTTTTAGCAATACCACGCGCTCTAGCTCACGGACTGCCTCCGGTTCTGGAAATTCTGCTTCTTTCATCTCATATAGTTTCACAGCCTGTTCTTTTAAACGGTGTTTCAGCTCATTGGAACGAATGCCTTTGACATCCTCTGGCATCACAGGCTTTAATGGAATAATTGGCAATAAGAGCTGGTTCAATTCATTCAAATCCCACTCTTCACTCTCTTGGTCGTTGGAGATGCAAGTATCCACCGTATTCTCCACCCGGTCTGTAATCATCTTATAGATCACGTCCCGCATGCTCTCGCCATCCAATACGCGGCGGCGTTCTGCATAGATAATTTCCCTCTGCTCATTCATTACCTGGTCATATTCCAGCAAATTCTTACGAATGCCAAAGTTATTGCTCTCAATTTTCATCTGCGCTTTCTCTATGGCGTTGGTAAGCATCTTATGTTGGATCTGCTCATTCTCGGGCACTCCCAGGGTATTAAACATGCTCATCAGCTTTTCAGAGCCAAACAAGCGCATCAAGTCGTCTTCCAGGGAAATAAAGAATTGGGATTCACCTGGATCTCCTTGTCGCCCAGAACGTCCACGGAGCTGATTGTCGATACGCCTCGACTCATGACGCTCCGTGCCAATGATCTTAAGCCCGCCTGCTTCCTTGGAAGCTTCGTCCAATTTAATATCCGTACCACGGCCCGCCATATTCGTAGCAATGGTAACTGCGCCATGCACTCCCGCCTCGGCCACGATCTCCGCCTCAATCTCATGGAACTTTGCATTCAGCACTTTATGCTGAATGCCGCGCCGCTTGAGCATCTCGCTGAGTAATTCAGACGTCTCAATGGTAATCGTTCCCACAAGCACAGGTTGTCCCTTTTGATGCGCTTTTTCAATTTCGTCGACGACAGCGTGGAATTTTTCTTTCTTAGTTTTATAAACCGCATCCTGCAAATCTTCACGCAGCACAGGCTTGTTGGTAGGGATTTCAATTACGTCCATGCCATAAATATCACGGAATTCCTTCTCCTCTGTCAACGCCGTACCTGTCATGCCGGATTTTTTCTGATACTTATTAAAGAAATTCTGGAAAGTTATCGTGGCAAGCGTTTTGCTCTCCCGCTTTACCTTCACATGCTCTTTTGCCTCGATCGCCTGATGCAGGCCGTCAGAATAACGGCGCCCTGGCATAATACGTCCAGTAAATTCATCTACGATGACGACTTTCTCATCTTGTACCACATAATCCTGGTCACGAAACATCAAATTATGAGCGCGAAGAGCCAAAATCACATTATGTTGAATTTCGAGATTTTCTGCATCTGCAAGATTCTCAATATGGAAGAAATTCTCAACCTTCTTGACGCCTTCTGCAGTAAGATTTACTACTTTATCCTTTTCATTGACAATAAAGTCTCCTGTCTCCTGCTGCTCTACGCCCATGATCGCATCTATTTTGCTGAATTCCGGCAAATCCTCGCCCCGGACCAGCTTCCTTGCCAGAACATCACAAGCCTCATACAAACTGGTAGACTTTCCGCTTTGCCCTGAAATAATCAAAGGCGTACGCGCCTCGTCAATCAGCACGGAGTCCACCTCGTCAATAATCGCATAACACAAATCTCTTTGCACAAGCTGCTCTTTATAAATGACCATGTTGTCACGCAGATAATCAAAGCCAAGCTCGTTATTGGTGACATAGGTGATATCGCAATTATAGGCTTCCCGCCGTTCATCATTATCCATGGAATTGAGCACGACGCCTACTGTCAAACCTAAAAATTCATGAACCTTTCCCATCCATTCCGCATCTCGGTTCGCCAAGTAATCGTTTACTGTGACAATATGAACTCCTTTTCCCTCTAACGCATTCAGATACGCAGGAAGGGTGGAAACCAGGGTCTTTCCTTCACCTGTCTTCATTTCCGCAATACGTCCCTGATGCAGGATCACGCCTCCAATCAGCTGTACTGGGTAATGCTCCATTCCAAGAGTTCTTCTTGCGGCTTCACGAACCGCCGCATAGGCTTCGGGAAGAATCTGATCCAAGGTCTCCCCATTCTCTAGCCTGCTTTTAAACTCTTTCGTCTTGTCTTTTAACTGCTCATCTTCCAGTTCCATCATTGACGGACGATATGATTCGATTTTCTCCACAATCGGATATACTCTCTTCAGTTCCCGCTCGCTATGCGTGCCGAACAATTTACTCACAATACTCATATACAATGCTCCTATTATTTTCCGGGCAAAATTGCCCCACTTTTTCCGCTTTGCGGACAACTTCTTATATTGTATCACTTTCCTACTTCATTAACAATACTTAATAGCGTGAACGAATTATGAATTTTCTATGAAATCCTCTTCTACGTCAGATATTTTCATGATATAATGTCTTAAAAGTCAAGTACCCAAAATAAGACGGCACTGCTTTTACTGCCAATCAGAAAGGAGTTTGCTTATGAGTTACTTATACAAGCCTAGAGGAACCTGTTCTACTTTGATCGAAGTGGAATTAGACGGAGACATCATCAAAAATGTAAAATTCACTGGAGGATGCAACGGCAATTTACAGGCAATTCCCAAGCTGGTCGAAGGCCTTACCGTGGCCCAGGTGGAACAAAAAATTAGCGGCATTTCCTGCAACGGCAGAGGAACCTCCTGCGGAGACCAGCTTGCCAAAGCCTGCCGCGCCGCCTATGAAGCCTCCCTTTCCTAACACCGGCGGCCCCATTCCAGAACGTATGCCTACAATGGGACTGCCACAGGAATGTATTTACCTGTTTCAAAGGTTTACATTGCAAAGCAATGAACACAAAATGCACAAAGATTATCTTGGGAGGCTAGCTTCCCAGAATAATTTTATGCATTCTTTGTTTGCCGTACCAGAGGCAAGACCTTTTGAACCGCTAAATACATTCCTGCGGCAGCCCCATTTTTGCTATAAACTTTCCCATAAGTTCAAATCCTTTACGGCTCTAAGTTTTCAGAATATTTTTACACTTATTTATCATATTTCAGTTATAAGCATGTTTAATATGGGAAAATCAAAAAAAGGTGTTGACATTTCTCACTTTGTTAGATATAATAAACTCATCAAAAGAAACACAACAACATTAACAAACAGGAGGTACAGGCCATTGGAAATAACATGAATTACCTTATAATTTAAGTAAAGAGAGGTACGGACCACCAAAAACTTAAGCTATCTTCCCTCTAACTAAAACAGAGGTACAAGAAAAGTTTCCATTAAATTCTTAAAAGAAAGTTTACAGACGCATCCAACAGCAGCAAGTTCTTTGCATCGAAAGATTTGATCATTGTAACTAGGCACCAGATTTCTGGAATGGGAAATTACAATAAGGTTCTTCTCCCGGTTGATCAAAGGAATGCTGAATCATTTCATAAAAGACAGGAACGGCTTATCCGAAATGATATCTGTCACATCTTTCATGAACAGGTCAGCAAGCCAAGGGTACAGCGTGAAAGCATCCGATCTTGTATTTTCGGAATGGAGGAATTGGTAGAGCCTTTTACAGATGCCAAGCATTCATGACAAGAACACAAGCCTACAGTTTGCAGATGTATGATTTTCAAAAAGAATTTATCAACCTTACAGAAGAAATTTAGAGAATTTTCAATAAGAAGCCCTGAATTAACATGATCGAAAAAAGAGTATGATGATCCAGCCGAAAACATTCAGATATGGATGCATACAATATCATTCAGAGGTAACAAAATTTCAGAGAAAATACTTAGAATTTCGGAAAGAATGAGGTAAAGTCCCATGGACAGCATAGTTTAGAAGGCTGCATCAGATGAGTTCACATCGGTGCAGCCTTCGTTTAGGATTAAAAAGTCATATCCGAGCTACAAAGAATTAATATGCTTTTCCCCAATAAACCAATTTATGCGCTGGTTTTCCGCAACAGACACATACATCAGAAATCTGATCCTGATCCTCCAATGGCATACACCGGGAAGTCGCCGTGGTATCCTCTTTGATCTTATTCTCACATTCCACGTCTCCACACCACATTGCCCGGATAAAGCCTGGCTTATGCTCCACGGCATCTTTAAAGACTGGGTAAGATTTTACATCACAAATGTGAGAATCCCGATATTCCTTGGCACGCATATACATGTCTCTCTGAATTTGCGCAAGAAGCTCTTCCACTTTCTCTGTAATCTGACCTAATACGCATTCTGTCTTCTCTCTGGTGTCACGACGAACCAAAACACATTTTCCAGCCTCGATGTCTTTCGGTCCCAATTCCACCCGAATCGGAATCCCACGCATTTCCTGCTCAGAAAATTTCCATCCCGGACTCTTTTCACTGTCATCCATTTTCGCACGAACGCCTGCCTGCCTCAAAACTTCTTTTATCTGAGCCGCTTTCTGCAGCACCCCTTCCTTATGCTGTTGGATTGGAATTACCATCACCTGGACTGGAGCAATCTTGGGCGGCAGTACCAAGCCAGAATCATCCCCATGCACCATGATGATAGCGCCAATCAGACGGGTCGTCATTCCCCAGGATGTCTGATGCACATACTGCAGCTTATTATCCCTGTCCGTATATTGAATCCCAAACGCCTTTGCAAATCCGTCCCCAAAATTATGACTGGTTCCAGACTGCAGCGCCTTGCCATCATGCATCAAGGCCTCAATGGTATACGTCGCTTCTGCACCTGCAAACTTCTCCTTGTCCGTCTTTTTCCCCCGAATCACTGGCATTGCCAGCACTTCTTCGCAAAAATCCGCATACAAATTCAGCATCTGAATCGTCCGTTGCTCTGCCTCTTCGGCAGTTGCATGCGCCGTATGCCCCCCCTGCCATAAAAATTCCCTAGAGCGCAAGAAAGGCCTGGTTTCTTTTTCCCAACGCACAACCGAGCACCACTGGTTGTAACATTTTGGCAGATCACGGTAAGACTGGATATCATTTGCATAAAAATCACAAAATAGTGTCTCAGAGGTAGGTCTGACGCACATTCTTTCCTGCAAAGGATTCAATCCCCCATGAGTGACCCAGGCAACTTCTGGTGCGAATCCCTCCACATGATCCTTCTCCTTTTGGAGCAGGCTTTCTGGAATAAACAGGGGCATGTAAACATTCTCGACCCCAGTCTCTTTAAATCTTCGATCAAGTTCATTTTGAATATTTTCCCAAATCGCATATCCTGCAGGCTTAATCACCATGCAGCCCTTGACACTGGAATAATCAATCAGCTCTGCCTTTTTGACTACATCTGTATACCACTGCGCAAAATCAACATCCATAGACGTAATAGCTTCTACTAATTTCTTGTCTTTTGCCATGATTTAACTCTCCTTTTCTGCTGCCGCACATGAGGTTGCTGCTGCGTAAGAAAGAATCCTGCCTAGAGGGTCTTTTTCTTATAGGATTAGAGTGTCAAAAGGTTTGAATTTCCTATTAAGAAAAAAAGCCGGAGCTCCAATCCCATAGGGACCGGAATTCCGGCGGTACCACCCTGATTAATGCACAACTGACATTCTCTCAACATCCTTAACGCGGACAAACGGCTCACACGCAGCTCCAAGGCGGGTTCCGAATATTAGTATGTGAAATCTCTCAGCTCTGATTTCCTCTCTGTGCATCTTCCTATCCGTACTATTCCTTTTCATCGCTTGATATTTATTTTGGTAATCGTTATTTTATGATACTTTCCTCAGATTGTCAAGTAAATTTCCCGTATCAAAATATAGGAAAGAGGACCCAAGGCAAATCCCCACAGACCGTAGATTCCAAGTCCCACATACATACTGGCTATCACTGAAAGCGGATGCATCCCTAATTTATTCCCTAAAAGCTTCGGTTCTAATACTTCCCGCAAAAGGGTACAGATCGTATAAATCACGGTATAAATCGCCGCCAACATATATTTGCCCTGCATCATGACAATTAATGCCCAAGGGACAAATATGGTTCCCGTTCCCAAAAAAGGCATGGCGTCACAGATACCGATACTGCAGCCTGCCAGTAATGCATATTTATTGCCCGATAAATACAATCCTGCTACACAGACAACAGAAATGATCAGCATGATCATAAGCTGTGCCTTAATATAGGCTCCCCCTGCCTCATACGTCCTGCGGCAGACTTTAAGACTGATCTGGCCAATGGGATGGCGTTCCAGTGAAGAACGTATTTTTTTGTAATCTTTCAAAATCAAAATCGTGCTGACTATCACCACGAAGCAAATGCCAACACAGATAAACATGTTCCTTGCATAGGAAATTGTCCCATTCATCAGCACTGGAACTGCTTTGTCTTTCATATTCCGCATCAGTCCCGGAAGCTGTTCCTCCACTCCTTTCCGAATGGCCTGCGCTTCTATCCCGGTAAACGCCTCTACCTGGCCGCAGCAATCATAAAAAAATACCTGTGCCTGCTTTTTATACGCTTCTAGGTTGTCTGCTACATTCACAACCTGATCCAACAAGGTTTTCAAGAAAAAAAACAGCAATACTGCCAGAAGCAAAAATAGGAAACTTACCAGCAACGAAGACCATATGGTCCTTTTCCACCTTAACTTCTGTTCTAATTTTTCCACCAGAGGATTCAGAAGCTTCGCCAGCAAAAAAGCAATAAAAAAAGGAATCACCAAAGGCAGCAGCCAGCGGATACAAACATATACTGCCAGGGTAATCCCCAAAATCTTTCCAATTCTCCGCCCACCTTCTCTTACTTCGCTCTTCATGCTATCAGTATGTGCGGATTCTTTCTTACTTATACTATCTTCACCGTTTCATATGCTCTTTTTGCAAGACGCCTGACTGTTTTCAACCCATGACATGGCTTGCTTTGCATTCTTGAACTTCTGTTGCCATTGTTTCAAAATACCTGATGGTGATCTACTCTGCAGTATTCAACGGGATTCCTCCCAACATCTTAAGCTCTTTTTCAATATCAAAATCCATCACTCTGCCATCTTTTGGATGGCAAAACGCTAGCTTCACGGAACACAATGCTACTGGGAGATATCCTTGGGCACAATTGGGATTATATTTCCTGTCCCCCACAAGCGGATGTCCGTCATGTGCTAACTGTACCCGAATCTGATGATGGCGCCCGGTATTAAGCTTAATCCGTACAAGGCTTATCAGCCCAGGCGTCTCCTTGGGCTGCCATGCCTTTATCACTTCATAGGAAAGCTTTGCCAGCTTGGCTCCTTTCATACCACCTGAAACAACGCTTGAAATATTATCCCTGCCGTCTCGTAGCATGTAATCTTCTAACGTACCACAAGGCTGCTTGAATCGCCCTTCTGCCAAAGCCAGATACTGTTTGCCCATTCCCCTCTCTTTTGACTGCCTGCTTAGGTCAGCAGCGGCGTGCTTCGTCCTGGCAAACACCATAAGGCCTTCTACCGGCTGATCCAGACGTTGCACGATAAAGATCTGGGAATCTTCTCCTTGCTCTGCTAAATGATTGCGTAAAAGGCTTACCATGTCCTGCTGCCTTGCTTTCGACGTTTGCACCGGGATTCCAGGCATCTTATGGCAAACCACAATATCCTGGTCCTGATAAATAATCTCTATTTTTTTAATCATCTCTTATACCTTAAAGCGATATCCCACGCCCCAGATCGTCTCAATGTACTGAGGCTTTGCCGTATTCACTTCAATCTTTTCACGAATTTTCTTGATATGCACAGTCACGGTCGCAATATCTCCCACTGATTCCAAATCCCAGATCTCGCTAAACAGCTCTTCTTTACTAAATACCCGGTTCGGATTCTGGGCAAGAAACGCAAGCAAGTCAAACTCTTTGGTAGTAAACTGTTTTTCTTCCTCATTGATCCAGACTCTGCGCGCCGTCTTGTCAATCTTCAACCCGCGGATTTCAATCATATCGTTTTCCTGGATGTTGCTGTTAATCAAACGCTCGTATCTAGAAAGATGCGCTTTGACTCTTGCCACCAGCTCACTGGGAGAAAACGGCTTTGTAATATAATCATCTGCTCCCAAGCCAAGCCCCCGTATTTTATCAATGTCATCTTTCTTTGCCGATACCATTAAGACAGGCGTATTCTTGTTCTCGCGAATCTTTTTGCATATTTCAAATCCATCGACGCCAGGAAGCATCAAATCTAAAATAAACATATCAAACTCTTCATTCAACGCCCGGACCAGCCCTTGATCGCCGTTATTTTCTATCTCTACAGAAAAACCGCTGAGCTCCAGATAATCTTTCTCCAAATCGGCAATTGCCACTTCATCTTCAATAATCAATATTTTCTTCAATTTATTACCTCCTGATATTTCCGAATCACGAAATACATAATTGTTCCCGTACCCTCCTTGCTGTTTGCCCAAATCTTGCCCCCATGGTCTTCGATAATTTTCTTTACGATCGACAGTCCGATTCCGCTTCCACCAGTGGAAGAATTCCTAGAAGCGTCCGTCCGGTAAAAACGGTCAAAAATATAGGGCAAATCCTTTCCTGCTATCCCTCTGCCATTATCCTCTATCTCCACTTGGATAAAGTCCCCCACGTCACGGATACGGATATTGATAAATCCTTGCTTCTTGTCCAGATATTTGACGGAGTTGCTTATAATGTTATTGATTACACGCCGTAACTGTTCTGGATCCGCAATAATCAGAACGTCCTTATCTGCATAATCTATATAAGTGAGCTTGATGTTTTTTGCCTCCAGGTCAAGCCCCACTTCTTCTACGCAGTCGTCAAAATAATCCGCCACATTGATACGGTTAAAATTATATGGAATCCGGTTGGTGTCGATCCTGGAATACAATGTCAATTCATTGATTAAAGTATCCATTTCATTGGCTTTATTGTAAATGGTACGAATATATTTTTCCTGCTTCTTGGGCGTATCAGCCACCCCGTCCATCAGCCCTTCCACATACCCTTTGATAGCGGTAATCGGCGTTTTTAAATCATGGGAAATGTTGCTAATCAATACTCTGTTTTCCTTTTCTCCCGCCAGCATCTCCTCTTCTGACTGCTTCAGCCGATAGCGCATCTCCTCAAAATTCCTGCAAAGTTCCCCGATCTCATCCCTGCCATCTGTCTCAATTGTAAAATCCAGATTCCCCTCCTTGATATTCTGCGCCGCCACCTGCAGCTTATGGATCGGATTAATGATGCCCTGATAAATCCAGACCGTTAGCATTCCTGCGGTAAAAATCAAAATCAGCACAATAGAAATCAGCAAGTCGAGAATAATTTCCTTGACATCTGGTAAAAAGCGCTCCAAAGACGTAATGATAAAAACACTGCCTTTGTCTCCATTTGGAAACTCCATATCTATCTGCTTGAGTAGCGCTTGTCCTTCTCCTTCGAGATAATATCCAGAGCCAGGATTCTGCAATACGACGCTGTCATACTCTGGAAGGCTCTCCCGTAGGGAATCCCAAGACGCCTGCTTTCCTTCATACACCAGCTCTTCCCCCCGGCGAAGTATCAGGTAGGAGTATTTATGTTCTAATTCTTTGTTGATCTTATCTAAATATCCAGGATCCTCTAGCTTCTGCGGCGCTTCTTTCGCCGTCTTTTGCAACTCCTCGTAAGTAGATTTTGTGATGCGGCTTAACACTTTAAAAGAATTTACAAAGTAGTCATAAGGATTTTCCTCTAAGTTATAGAGCTGATGGATCGCTTTCTTCTGGTAATGCCCAAATCCCCATATTGTGGCGCCAGCTAACAAAACCGGAACTATTATAATAATAAAAAAGGAGATAATCAGCCTTGTGCGTAATCTCATATTGATTTCCTCGATTCTTCTTATGAGATGATATAGAATATCCGTATATCAGCGTTATTGATATAATCCCATTCAATTTTTTCTAGCATGATATTAAATATTTTATATTATATCAATGTTATTGATATAATCCTATCCCATTTCTCTGCCACGATATAAAACATTTTATATTCTATCAGCGTTATTGATAAAGTCCCATTCAATTTTTCTAGCATGATATTGAATATTTTATATTATATCAGTGTTATTGATAAAATCCTATTCAATTTTTCTAAAAAGTATAAAATTTGTGTAAACTTGCCCTTTGAGTGCCCCTTTTCTTTGTTGACAAATGTCCTTATTATTTTTATACTTAAGGTAAGAAGTTTTAAATCAGCAAGTCTTAGGAGTTCTACCGCAGCGGGAATGTCTCTGGCATTCTGGAAATGAGCTATTCTTTTACATATAAACAGGGAGAAATGATATGAAAAGTTTACAAGTCAAAGATCTACAACCTGGAATGATCGTTGCTGAAACAATTTACACCAGCGGAGGACAGCGGATTATGGAAGCGGACACGATTCTGACTTCCGAGGGAATTTACCGTCTGTCCTTTTACAGTGTTCAAAAAGTGAATGTCAAAGATCCAGAGAAACATCCTGAAGGATCCAAAGCAGCAATCCCAAATCCCAGCCGCGCTTCGAATCCTTCCCATTCCCAAAAAATCAAGGCAAATCCAGCATTCATGAGATATCAGATAGAATATACCAAGAAGATCAATTCTATCCGGCAAGTGTTTGATACCATTATCAGCAATCCAAAAAATCCCATAGACTTCCGCCAGATATTGGATGACTGCGCAGCCCTGATTGCCGCCTCGAAAACCACGGTAGATCTTTTTGACAAGCTGCATAACATGAGGCTTGATGACGACAGCGTCTATGCCCACTGTCTCAATGTCGCACTGATTTCCCGGATGATGGGCAAATGGCTTCGTTTTTCGCATCAAGATCTAGACACGATAACTTTGTGCGGCCTATTCCATGATATCGGCAAAACATCTATTCCTGACGAAATTTTGAATAAGCCAGATAAATATACAGACGAGGAATTTGAGATGATCAAGCAGCATCCTCTGTTTAGTTACAAGATTTTAAAACACCTGCCCATCGATAAGCGGATTAAAAAAGCCGCCCTGCAGCACCATGAACGGTGTGATGGTTCTGGTTATCCACAATCACTAAAAGGTGATGAGATAGACGAATTCGCCGGAATTATCGCCATTGCAGACGTATATGACGCCACGACGGCGGCACGCCCTTACCGTTCCCCCTTGTGCCCATTTCAAGCAATTGATATGTTTGAGCGGGATGGTTTGCAAAAATACAGCCCTCAATATATTTTAACATTCTTAAACCGGATCGCCACCACATACCAGAACAACCGCGTATTGTTAAACAACGGGCATAGCGCCACGATTGTGATGATCAATCCCAGTCATTTAACGAAACCGATGCTTCAGATGGATGATGGCTCTATCATTGACATGCTCGCCAAGCCAGAACTGGAAATTGTTAAAATTATATAAAATATGTTCAACCTCTTTAATCGAAAGAACTAGACAAAAAGACGCTGTCGCACTAAGATATTCACTTCTTCAAAAGGTTTACATTGCAAAGCAATGCAAACAAAATGCACAAAAATTATCTTGGGAAGCTAGCTTCCCAGAGTGATTTTGTGCAATCTGTTTTTGCCGCATGAGCGGCAAGACCTTTTAAAGAAGTGAAATCTTAGTGCGACAGCCCCTTTTTATCATTTTATGAATCTATTTAACAAGGAGAATACCTCATCCAGATTGATGGGCTTCGCCGTATGCGCATTCATGCCACTGTCCAGACACCGCTTGATATCCTCCGCAAACGCATCTGCCGTCATGGCGATAATCGGAATCTCCTTTGCATCGGAACGGTTCAGAGAACGGATTGCCATCGTAGATTCGTAGCCATTCATAATCGGCATACGGACATCCATAAGGATTACATCATAATATCCTGGCTCAGATTCCTGGAATTTTTCTAGGCAGATTTTTCCATTTTCCGCCCAATCAAGCTCCATTCCAAAATCCGTCAGCAATTCATTTAAAATTTCCCAGTTGAGGTCATTGTCCTCGGCAACCAGCACATGACGCCCTGCCAGATCCATATCTGCTTCTGCGTTTTCTTCCTCTTCAATCCCCATGTACCTTTTCAATCCATAGAATAACGTAGATTTAAACAGCGGTTTTGATATAAATCCGGTAATTCCAGCCTCCTTTGCCTCCGCTTCAAACTCGCTCCAGTCGTATGCAGAAATCAGGATGATCGGCATATCCACTTCCATAATCTTGCGTATTTGCCTGGCAACTGTCAGACCATTCATATCCGCAAGCTTCCAGTCCAGCATCACAATCTGATAATCATCCCGCATTTTGTGATGTTTCGTAACTAACTCAATGGCTTTTTGTCCGCTCAGCGTCCAATCTGCCTGTATGCCTATCGACTCCAGCGCATCGACTGCCGTGCGGCATAAAGTCTCATCATCATCTACCACAAGCATCTTCCATGCAGGAAGCACCATGTCAACTTCCATGATGTCTGCTTTCTGCAAATCTAAAATCAGGTGGAATTCCGTTCCTTTTTGAGGCTCGCTCTCTACCAGTAGCTCTCCGCCCATGGCGTCTACGATATATTTGGTGATCGCCATGCCAAGCCCGGCTCCTTCTGTCTTCTGCACCCGCTTACTGTCGGCTCTGGAATAAGAATCAAAAATATGCGTCAAAAATTCTTTTGTCATGCCGATCCCATTATCTTTTACCAAGACATGCGTGCGGACATAATCGCTTCCCTTTTCCTGCGGCGCTTCTTCCTGGTACAGTGACAACTGTATCGTGCCGCCTTCCTGAGTATACTTAACCGCATTGGACAACAGATTTAACAATACCTGATTGAGGCGCACGCCGTCGCAATACACATCCTCCGCCTCAATATCCGTGATATGAACATTCAAATTCTGACCTTTTCCCTTGATTTGCGTCTGTACGATGCTGACAATCCCGTCAAACACTTCCTGCAGAGAAATCCGTTCTAACGTCAGAGTCATTTTTCCGCTTTCAATCTTAGACATATCCAGCACGTCATTAATCAATCCCAGCAAATGCTTCCCAGACAATGCTATTTTTTTTAGGCAATTGTGAACTTGCTCCTGATTATCAATATGAGCCGTGGCAATCGCCGTCATGCCCACGATCGCATTCATAGGCGTACGGATATCATGACTCATATTCGACAAAAATTCGCTCTTGGCTTTCGTTGCCTGCAGCGCTTCCTGACGGGCCATTTCGACCTCCTTGAGCTGCTGGCAGGACATTTTATAATAGTAATAAAATATGCACAAAAGCACAACCACAACCAATACAAAGACTAGCACGGTTGACACCGTCCTATTCCAGTTGAGATCTTCAACCGTCTCATTCAGCTGTCCAAAAGGCAGTATGGTTACCAGATGCCATTCTGAATAAGGCAAAGAGGTGCAATACATCTGCTGCCTGCCGCCGCCAAAGTCCATAACCACCGTATAGTCTTCTTTCTTCTCCATTGCCATTGACAACTCTTTAATATAATTATCTATTTTATCCTTTTCGCCTTTGTAGCGCTCATACAAGCTGCTAAAATAATCATCGTATCCTTGCATGTTGCTGGTAACAAAGCTGCCATCCTTGCGGATAATATGGGAATACATCAATGTATCTTCCCCTTCGGTAGCCAGCATTTCACTAATATATGTAATGGGAAGACCCACCACTAGCGCCATGGATTGCTCCTCATTTTCCATAGGGTACTCCGCGCCAATCCCGAATAGCACCAGTTCTTTGTCAAATTCATCCCTGCCTACTGCCACCTTATTTTCGCCGTCTCTCAAAGAACGATAAAATGGTTCTGGATCCGCAAGCCGTATCTGATTGCCATAAAGCATCTGCAGATCTCCTTCTTCAGAACACAACGCCAGATAATCAAAATTCCTGGCAGTGACCCGATAAATCAATTCATGATATAAATCCTCTTTATTCCCTGGCTCTGACAAAACAACCCTTGTCACGGTTTCAGCCTGCTCCAATTTTAAATTCATAAGGGTATGGAAATGTGAAGAAATTTGTTCATTTATTCCTGTCATATATAGGTCGCCCACTCCGTCAATGGCTTCCTTGCTAATCTTGCTTACATAATATCCCAGGCAAAAAAACGCTGCCGCACTGATACACAAAAGAAGAGCAAAGCTTCCTATCAAAAAATGCGTGGTACGGCGTCTATTCATATTTCCAATATCCATGCGCATCCTTCCTCCTTAAATTCTCATTCCCTATGATAAAAACATGCTTTCTTACATATAATATACGCTATAACGATTATATCAGCTCTTTGCCTAAAAGACAAATCTTATTTCGATAATCTCTGAAAATTTTTATTATTTCTAAAAATTGCGTGTCTAAAGATTGATTTGCATTACAGCGTAAATTTTTTAAGATTGCTCTATGATATCTTAAGGTGGTACGACGCTTCGTTAATAGATATTGTGGCGCAATTCTCTCGTGCGCATATATTCTGACATCAGGCACGCTCCTGCCGCCTTTGTCTCCTTGATTTGAGCTATATTGTCCTGGTGAATTCCTCCAATCGCATACACTGGAATCGGCACGCTCTCACAAACCTGTTGCAAAAATACTGTTCCCCTTGGCGGCATGCCTTTCTTAGACTCGGTGCAAAAAATATGACCTGCCGTTACATAAGCGGCCCCAAGTTTCCAGGCCTCTTTTGCTTCCTCCACAGAATGTATAGATACCCCAAGCCGCAAACCAGAAAGCATCCCTCTTTTCTGATATGCAAGATACAGTGAAAAAGGTAGATGCAGCCAGCCGCTGCCCGTCTTGCTTGCCGCTTCCGGGTAGGTATGAGGAATCAACTGAACCGCTTTCCTGCCGCAACGGCTTACAGTCTCCCACAAGCTGACAAACAACTTGATATATTGGCTTTTGGTCAGTTGCTTTTCTCGTACGATCAAAATGTCTGGTCTTTGATTTTCACCTAGGCAGTCACGCTCTCCGACTGCAAGCCCTGCCAGAAATCCCACATACGCCTCCATGTCTTTTTCGCCCTGCACGATCATCGGCACGCTGGAAGCATTTTCCTTTCCTAAGTTATCTTTCTCCCATGCCTGATATCCCTTGCACCTGCCAAAACGGCAGAGTTCCCAGTCCGTTACCGCAATCTGCTGAAATGGTCGGTACAAGCCTGACGAATTTCCGCTCCTACACATACACATAATCATTCATCACAGGCTGCAGCCCCTGTTCCTTAGTAGCCATGCATACCTGAGATACATCTCTGCCATCTGCAATTTCAAACTGATGATCTCCCTGCTTTTCGAGTTCCCCTGAATGACTCCCAATTCCCGTGCTTACTCCTGCAGAAATCTTGGTGGCTGTCACCCCGATTACATGATTGCGAAATTCTGCCCGTTCCCTAGTAGAAATTGTCAATCCCGCATAGGGCATAAACAAACGATAAGCGCACATCACCTGCATCAATTCCCGTTCGCTTACCTCTCTGCCTCCTAACGGCTCCACCACAGGAAGAACGTCCTTCTCTTCCATTTTGCCAGCAACGCCCCCTGTTGCGCCAGCACTGTCCATGGTTACAATTGGACGCAGCCTGGGACAGGAAAATGAAATCTCTGCATAGGGATATTTGCGTTGAATATAATATGCATGAAGCCCGGCAGCAAACGCATCTTTCCGAAAATCGGAAAGTCCAAGCAAAGCCGCAAAAGCCACTCCCCGCATCCCTCCCATCAACGCCCTCTCCTGAGCATGAAAGCGGTAGGGAAACACTCTTTTATGCCCTGCCAAATGAAGTCTCTGATAGCGGTCAGAATCATATGTTTCCTGAAATACCGTTACATAATCAGCGCCGCACTGGTGCAGATAAGCATATTCTTGCACGTTCATCGGATAGACCTCAAGTCCAATCATGCGGAAATATTTTCGGGCAGTCTTACATGCTTCCCCAATATATCTTATGTCTGAATGCCTCCTGCTCTCCCCAGTGAGAATCAAGATTTCCTCAAGCCCCGTGCTGGCAATCACTTCCATCTCTTTTTCAATCTCCTCTGCGCCGAGCCTCACACGACGAATCTGATTGCGACAGTTAAATCCGCAGTAAACACAATGGTTTTCACAAAAATTGGAAATATAGACTGGCGTAAACAAATATACGGAGTTGCCAAAATGCTTTTCTGTCTCCTGTTTTGCTTTTTCCGCCATCTGCTCCAAAAATGGCAATGCCGACGGAGAAAGCAAAGCTGCAAAATCCTCTATAGTGCAAACGTCATGCTCTAATGCGTTCTTTACATCCTTGTCGACGTAAGTTTCTGCCAGGTAGCTGTTCCTGGCTGCAATTACCTTGGCTAAGATATCTGAATCAATCTGTTCCATGCCCTCCATATATTCCATATGGCCGACTGGCCTGCGTTGTTCTTGTTCCATGCTCTCTCATCCTCCATCTCCTGGCACTGATTATAATCTTTGTATAAATCCCACATTAATCTCTCAAAAATCCTGTAAGCGGCGAAGACGCCTCCCCTCCTCTTTCTCTGACTCTGCCAAGCCCAGAAAGATAAGCTTGCCTGCCCGCCTCGACGGCTTTGCCAAACGCAAGCGCCATCTGAGGAATATTCCCCGCCGTGGCAATTGCCGTATTCGCCATCACTGCCGCAGCTCCCAGCTCCATAACTTCGCATGCCTGAGAGGGACGCCCGATCCCGGCGTCAACAATGATCGGGAGATCAATCTCATCTATCAGTATTTTGATAAATTCCCGGGTAGCCAGCCCCTTATTGGAACCAATAGGCGCAGCCAGCGGCATCACCGCAGAAGCTCCCGCAGTCACCAAGTCCCGCGCAGTATTCAAATCAGGATACATATAGGGAAGCACCACGAAACCTTCGTCTGCCAGCCGTTTTGTCGCCTTTACTGTCTCCGAATTATCTGGAAGCAGGTACTTTGTATCTCGCATAATCTCTACTTTCACAAAATTGCCGCAACCCAGCTCCCTAGAAAGCCTTGCGATGCGCACAGCCTCCTCGGCATTCCGAGCCCCGGAGGTATTTGGCAACAGCGTAATTCCCTTTGGAATAAAGTCCATAATATTTCCTTCCCCGTTGGAATTGGCGCGGCGCACTGCCAAGGTAATGATCTGCGCTCCCGCCTGCTCCACTGCCGCTTGGATTAGCTCCACGTTATATTTCCCAGATCCTAAAATAAACCTTGACTGAAACTCCCGTCCTCCTAATATCAATGCATCTCGACTCATCTCGCACCGCCTCCCATAAAAGTTACCACTTCCACTACATCCGATTCCAAAAGCATCATCGTGCCATAATCATCTTTCGCCACGATCTCTTCATTTCGCTCCACTGCCACCTGCTCCTCTTGAAAGCCTTCCCGCTTTAGCATTTCTGATATCGTGATGCCGTCTGGGTACTGTTTTTCTGCGCCATTAATCTTCATTTTAATCTTTTCCTCCTTCCACTTGTGCGAGTCCCCTTGCTTCGCTGGGACAGACTCTGCGCATATTTTATTCTACCAGAAAGACACTTTGCGCTTTAGCGTGAAAAGAGCTTTGCGATAGAATAAAAAAAGACCACCACGAAAGAATTACACCCGCGGTGGTGTACCCCTTCGTGTGGTCTTTGTCTCACACTCTGCTAGAAATTATATCGCAGGCTGACGCGACTGTCAAGCCTTGCATTTTCAAATTACTGTTAATTGAAGCCCACTACTTTCTGGGAGATCTTATATGCTGCCACGGAAATCTTCCTTCCTCCTTTGCCTGGAAGGTTCATCGCCTGACCCATAATTCCTTTCCGCAGATGCCAGAACAGCCGTAAATCATAATCTTTGAGATACTTCCAAAGTTCGCGCTTCTTTTCTAGGTTTTCTTTCGTACCAGAGCGAATCAGCATGATCGTGGAAACCACGGTGATAATTTCCAGATAATTAAACATATACTTCCTCAACTTGCGATTTGGCAGCTTCCACAAATCTACCGTCTCCACCATGAGCTTATTTACCCTGATCTGCTGGTCAATGCGTTGAATCATAACCTTTTCATTCACCGATTGGTCTTCTCTGCCAATAAAATAACGATAAAAGTCTACATTGAGATAATACATATTTTTGACATAGGGCAGCGGAACATAGACAAAAAGATTATCCACATAAAACGTATGCTTGGGCAGCTCTAAGCCGCATTGCCGCAAAAGCTGTGTACGGTAAATCACAGAATGCATTAATATATACTGCCCTTTGCGGAAATGTTTTGCCTCATCCCATCCAAAAATCCGGTTTTCGGGCAGAGTTCCCGTATACCTCATGACCTTTTTATGCTTAGCGCCTTCTTTTTCATATACAAAATTGCTAATCAGCATATCTAAAACCTGGCTTCCACCGGAAAGCTCCCTCAAAACTGCTAAAATCTTTTTGTATGACTCTTCATCTACCCAGTCGTCACTGTCCACCACCTTAAAATACAGGCCAGACGCATGACGGATTCCGGCGTTTACCGCCTCTCCGTGTCCTCCGTTTTCCTGATGGATGGCCTTTACAATGGTAGGGTATTTTTTTGCATAAGCGTCTGCGATCTCAGCAGTCCGATCCTTAGAGCCATCATCCACAATAAGGATTTCTACGTCTTCACCGCCAACAAGCAGAGATTCTATACAATGTTCCATATAATCTTGAGAATTGTAACTGGGGATTGCAATTGACAATAACTTCATAATGTCCTCCATTAAATCAACGTTAGTGAAAGAGATTCGGGTCTCAAAAAGCTTATGCTTACTGCAGAGCACATTTTCAAGATATCGTGGTGCAAAATTGGAGAAATTGACCTGCTAAAGATATACAGACCTTTTGACGCCCTGATCTCCAAGAAGAAATCGACACATTTCTTCTTTGTTCCCCTTTATTATACACATTTTTCGCAATTTCGCAAATTATATTCTCATATCAAAATTTGTTCATATTTTATTTACACAATTCTCATATTATAAACACATCAAAGTCACAATTTACAGATATACTAACATCATAAAAGAAAACACTTAATTGAGCAATTGTTTTTCACTATCTTTTTCATAAACCTTGCTTTCGGGCAAGGTACTCCCGTCAAATCAGTGTATCCTCACTTTTTTATATAAATCTTTTTCATATGAAGGCCGGTGCATATGCATCGGTCTCTCCTTTTGTTCCTGCTTAGCAACTATGCTTCGATTTTGAAATTCTCATTTTAAAACCTGCTTTGATTCGAAACACTCATTTTAGAACTCTGCTTTTATTTTGAAACGCTCGTTTTAGAGCTCTGATTTCATTTCGAAACGCTCATTTCCAAGACGCATATTCATATATCTGCTATACGCCCCAAATGCCGCCGGAATTGGATAATGTTCCTCTGAATCTGCCACTTCCACAAAAAGCATGTCAGATTCATTTTCCACAAGTTCGTCTACCCGGACCACGTATCCTGTCATGTGCCACTCTACATGAGAAAAGATATGCTTTGCAGGCTCCAGCTGTTGAATACGGATCGGTTCCAGTTTCTGTTCCCGAATCCATGACATCGCTTCCTCTTTTGACAGGTGGCCTTCCGTATTGGGAAATTCATATAAGCCAGCCAGCAAACCTTTCTTCGGGCGCTTATGGAGCATGATTTTCTCTCCATCCCTGATAATAAATACCGTCTTTTTTTCAATTTTCCTTGGCTTTGCCTTGCTTTTTACTGGAAGGTCCTGCCAGTGGTTCAGACGTTTTGCCTCGCAAAAGTCCTGCCAAGGACATCTTTCGCACCTAGGCGCGCCGTTTGGCACACAGACGGTTGCTCCCAGCTCCATCAAAGCCTGGTTGAATTCACTGGCTGCATCTACAGGCATAATCGCCTGCAGCGCTTGCTCCACACGGGTGCGCACAGACTGCTTCATAATATCGGAATCGTCATCCGCCACTCTTGTAATCACCCGCAAGACATTGCCATCTACAGCCGGAACTGGGATTTTATAAGCAATCGAGGCAATTGCTCCCGCCGTATAATGACCGATTCCCTTTAATTTCAAAAGTTCCTTATAACTTGCCGGAAGCTGCCCCTGATACTCTTCCATTACTGTCTGCGCCGCAGTCTGCATATTCCGCACCCGGTTATAGTAGCCAAGTCCTTCCCATAATTTGAGCAGCCTCTGCTCCTGACATGCCGCCAAGTCACAGACATCTGGCAGGGCGTCGATAAACCGTTGAAAATATGGCTTTACCGCCTCCACCCTGGTCTGCTGCAGCATGATCTCTGACACCCATACGCGATAAGGCGTCGGTTCCTCCCGCCAAGGCAAAACCCTTGCATTACCCTGAAACCAAGTTAAAAGCGGGTCGACAATTTTATCTAATGGAAAATCTCCTATCATCTCTGTTCTCACTATGATTAAAATCCGAAATCAATTTCAATCCCTTTCAAGTCTTCATTCACAAGATTGTTTTCTTTCATGATCTTTTGAATGTTTTTCTGTGCTGTTTCCATATGAGAGACGCTCTGCTGTTTCATGGATACTTCCATCTCCATCCGGTCTGCCTTGAGTTCTCCGTCTATCATTTCTTCTTGTTCTTCTCGGTTCTCTTTTGTCTTATCCTTAATCTTTTCAATGCGTTCCTGCTGTTCTTCCTTCTTCTCCTGCGTTTCCTCGGCTTCTTCTTTTTCCTCTTCCGTCTTTTCATCAATATTGTCTTTGCCTTCCTGAATAAGAAGATTTGTGATTTCCTTATCTGCCGCATCCAGAATCTGCTGCGCTGCATCATTGGCTTTGAGCATGTCCTGAGATTTCACTTGTTCCTGCTTGGCGCTTGAAATTTTATCCTTAAGACCTTCTGACTCTGACTGCAACTTGCGAATGTTTCTTTTCTCATCTCCGGCGTCATTATTTAATTTGAGGACTTCTACCTGATACTCTGTTCTTGACATATTCTGCAGCTCTTCCAAGCGGTCAAGCTCTTCCTCTGAGAATCCCGGATCACCCAGCCCTTTCAAATAATCCTGATATCTTTCTAGTATCTCCAGATCTTTCTGCTCCCTGGATTCTGGATCAACTTCATACTGCTGCATCAGTCTCTCCTTCGCCTCCTCGATATCCGAAATACGGCCTTGGGAATCTTTGATCTCAACCTGCTTTTTTCCCCAGATCTCCCACTTATCTTTGATATTCTGGGCTGCTTTCTGATCTCTTCCCCAGGCATCCCCCACAAGCTTCATCGCCTGTTTCTGCGCATTCTGCCTTTTCTCCTCCACTAAGCTATCTGTCTGGGACGGAATGCCAAGAGCTCCTGCAAATATGGCTTTTCCATTCTCTCCCCCTTGTTTTGGGGACACGGCCTGATTGGCCATTCCTGTTTCATTTACCTGATTTTGTAGTAATTTTACTGTCAATGACATCTGATCTCCTCCTTGAATCTCATCGTATGCTGGATTGAATTCCCTTTCAATCACCGCTCTGCTGCATAATGGTGCAAAGACCATACTCTCTTGGGCATCCCAAATGGTATAGCCTACGTTATTTATATCGGCAAAAATTAAGAATCTGTTTAATCATTGTGAAAGATTTATCACTTTAGCATGCGTAATATTATAATTTCCTCCATTCTGTGAACTTTACAGCACAAGCAGGTAGTTCGAGGCTATCGCACTAATCCATACCCTCTGGGGCATCCCATTATGGCCATGCGGCCGTATCATAAGGTATACATTATAATTTATGTTAGTGCGACGTTCTATCTTATCGTCAAGAGAGTTTTCCACAAAAAGCTATGGCAGTATAATTGGCAGAAGATTCAAAAAGGCTGCTGCGCCAATTTCTTAGCGCAGCAGCCCCATGAAATGTTTCAGCCGCAAACGGCCTATTTAATTTTTGCCTTCTTGCTGACGCCCGCTTTCTTCAGCGCCGTCTTCATCTTTGCCTTGTTCTTCT
>CAJTJY010000002.1:167833-181919 GCA_910576975.1 uncultured Lachnospiraceae bacterium | reverse complement strand
ATAGGAGAAAAAGGTTCTGATAAAAGAATTCAAGTAAATATTTTTGAAGGCGTTGTAAAAAAGAATCATGAAAAAGATGGTACGGAAACACACGCCAAGGTTTTGCTTCTGCGACAGATATGGAGTGAAGGCAGCTTTGCTGCGCAAAAGTCAAGACATAACTTGAAATTCTTATATAGAAGAGGATTAGAGGCGGCTGAACAGCAGTGCCTCTTATCGTCAACGGCATTAAATCTTAAAAGGATGATAAAGGCCATGGCATAGAGAACCATGACTTTTTTCTTTGGAATATTTCTGTTATTTTTGCTAGATTTTTATCATGATATCTTGTGACATTTACGAATTAGGAGGTTTGTCAACAGCTCGAGTTAGCGAAAAGGTTTGTGGAAGTGTAAAATAATTTACGGCTAGTGTGCTGACACATTTATATCTGGCGAAACTCTGCAGAACGATTGTTCATCAGCAAGACGGAAGAAAGAGACGATGCGGTGGCATCGTTGACTGATGACAACGCAGTCTGATGGGCAATCGGACAAGGAGGTTTGCCTGAATATAAATGTGTCAGCACACTAGTGATAACTGACGATAATCACTGGCAACAAACATTGAAACCATAAAATGTTTAATTCTTACCATAACACATTCAGCCCGTGATTGAGAATTTTTATTATCATTTTTCCTAAATACATCACCTCACATTTCTTGTTCGCTCCATGCCCATTATATTCTTTTTAACGAAGATATTCAAGTGTAAAAATATCTTTTATCATATTTATATTAAATTATATTTTTTTGTAATGAGGTAGTATCATGATTGATTACTCTCCATTTTGGGAAACTTTGAAAGAATCAACGGAAAACTGGTATACGCTTACCAATAAATATCATTTGTCAAACAGCACTTTGCACCGGCTAAAACATAATAAAGATATTTCCACAAAAACTATCAACGATTTATGCAGGCTTCTAAATTGCCAGGTACAGGATATTCTGCAATATATACCCTCTGATACAGACCAACTTTTATAGCCCTCAAAGTATTTTAAATATTAATCAAGACTTGGTTCGCAAGTACGTTTGAAGCAAGTTTTTTATATCATAATGCAAGCAAGTGCCATCTGGTAAAGGGGTTGGCAGGCTTCCAGGCATAAAGTATATATTTTCCCATCAAAAAGCACTTTGCAAAATGAAAAGCGCTTTTGATGTTGCTTTTTGATTACGAGCGTGTTTTTTTATTTGGTCGTAAATTTTACTCTTGAAATCCTCTGACATTTAATTTCTCTGATCTTTTTTCTCTATTGACTTCATCGTTGGGAGCCTAAACCAACCTTTCCGCTTCTCTATGCACTTCTGCATAAGCCTATTTTCAGCCAGCTTTCAACTTGCAGGATTTACGTAATCAATGAACTCATACAAGGATAAAACTTAAAATTGCATTTAAGACAGCAGACAAAAGATGTAGAGTGAATATTTTATCTGGAGGAAGAATGGCATGTCCAACGAGGATAAATCTATGTTTGCATTTATTCTTACTACCGCAATACAGACGGCATTTTGAGGAAGTCAAACAGTCAAACAATTAATTTGGATATCATTTTACGAAAACCAAGGACGGAGCTGCATATATTAGTAAATTGGTCGATATTCTTTTTGAAAGGATGGTGCAAATTGATGAATAGGAAAATAGGAGCGTACAGTTCTGTTGTTAATTTCATTGCGGTTATCTGCTTTGCTCTGTCTATGCTATTTAGATTTGATTATGGCAGTTACTTCTTTTCTATGTTCATTGCGTTTAGTTTTGTGACAATGATGTGCGGATATGCTTATTTTGCCGAAAAGGGAGCAAAATTAGCGGGCTATGTTTCGGTGGCTTTTTGTTCCATCTATACAGCCATCATATTACTAGTCTATTTTGCACAGCTAACGACTGTCCGACTAAATGAATTGACACAGCAAGCTGCCATGCTTCTTGACTTTCAGCAATGCGGATTGATGTTCAACTATGACCTGCTGGGCTATGCCGTCATGTCATTAGCTGCTTTTTTTGCAGGATTGACAGTGACATCAAGGACGAAAGCAGACCGATGGTTAAAATCTCTGCTCATGGTACACGGTGTGTTTTTTATATCTTGCATGATGGCTCCGATACTTGGATTGTTCAAATCGGCTAGTCCAACATGGATAGGCGTAGCGGTATTGGAATTTTGGTGTTTATATTTTTGCCCTATCAGTATTTTATCGTATTTGCATTTTTCTAATTGCAAGAAATGAGGTTTACAATGAAAAAAATAAAATGGCTCTTCTGCCCGGTCTGCAAAACTGTGAGGGTATAAATATGGCAATGTGGAATCCGTGGCGTGGTTGCCATAAACATAGCGAGGGATGCAGGCATTGATGCGAACAATATTGTAAAGACGAATAACTTTTATGCTCCTGTTGCTAAAAATAAATCGGGAGAATACAAAATCAAATCGGGGCAGATCGTGTACCTCTGCTTTTCTACGGATATGAAAATGTTACAGTTGGCTGCACAGTAGAAAACCAAGACAGGGCTGATTACAGGCTTTCCATTCTCGGCAAACTGCCTATCAAACATAAATATATTATCTGCCAGCCATTGATTGAGGAAATAAACCTTGCCGCTTATCTTGATAACATTGAATTAGTCGTAGTTGGCGGCGAATCAGACAGAAACGCCAGACCGCTTGACTATGCGTGGGTGCTTTCCATAAGGGAGCAATGTATCACCCGCAAGGTACGTTTTGAGTTTCGGCAGTGTGGGACACATTTTATCAAGGATGGAAAAAGCTATACGCTGTCTACTCGTGACTTATACAGCCAAGCCAGGAAGGCAAATATCAATTATTGAGAAACCACCTCTCTTTTTTGTGCAAGTATAGAGAGGAAAATTCTAAGAATAAACCTTATAATAATAAAGACGAATTTATTTCTATAAAGTACGATATGTGCGGATAAGGAGGTATCTCATGGAATGGGTAGAAAGATTAAACCAAAGCATGAATTATATTGAGGAACATTTGACAGGCGAAATTGACTATGAACAGCTTGGGCGGATCGCCTGCTGTTCCACCTATCACTATCAGAGGATGTTTACTTATATGGCGGGCATCACTCTGGCAGAATATATCCGAAGAAGAAAAATGTCTTTGGCGGCGGTGGACTTGCAGGGTGGAGATGAACGAATTATTGATATTGCAGATAAGTACGGCTATCGCTCCCCGACTGCATTTAACAGGGCGTTCCAGTCTTTTCACGGGATAGCCCCATCGTCCGTGAAAGACGAAGGCGTATCCGTGAAAACTTTTTCCCCCATTGTGTTTAGAATTGCTGTAAAAGGAGCGACAGAAATGAATTATAGAATCGAGACAAAAGAGGCTTTCCGCATCATTGGCGTATCTGCGCCGCTTGATAAGGAAATCGAAAATAACTTTATGGTTGTGCCTAAGATGTGGCAGGAGGCGTCTGTAAATGGAACCATACAGAAATTGGCATCAATGATGGATACGCCATTAAAGGCACTTTTAGGCGTGAGCGCCTGCAATGACGAGGAACAATGGAAGTATTTTATTGCTGTTTCCAGTACAAAAATAAGCAATGAATTTGAAGACTATACCGTGCCTGCGTCTACTTGGGCAGTCTTTTCTGGAACAGGTACAAACCAGTCGATACAGGAATTGGAGCAGCGGATTATAACAGAGTGGCTTCCGACCTCTGGATATGAATATGCCAACGCCCCCGATATTGAGGTTTACTTAAACCCAGATCCACAGAACGCACAATATGAGGTATGGATACCCGTGGTAAAGAAAAGGGGATAGCTAAGGGACTTATGGACGAGAAATTTAATATGTTTATGGAAACAGTTGATGAGCGTTTTCGTAGCTTTGTAAGCCAAATTAACGAGTATCTGACAGGGAACGGCTGTAAGTGCGACATGAAATTGCAAAAAAGCGGTTATGTTGTGTCCTATGTGTCAAACAGCGGCAAAAGGACTTTGGCAACATTCGTATCCCGAAAAACGGGGATGAAGCTGCGCATTTATCCCGAACATATTCAGGAATACCACAGCTTTCTTGACACACTGCCCGAAAAGGTTAAAAAGGAAATAAAGAAAGCGTCTGTCTGCAAACGGCTTGTCAATCCTTACGACTGTAATCCGAAATGTGTAATGGGATTTACCTTTCTGTTGGATGGCGAGCAGCATCAGAAATGCCGTTACATGGCGTTTCAGCCTGCATTGAGTGAAGAAAACAATCCATTCTTGCGTTTTGACACATATTATACGCCATAATAATGTTGAATCGCATGTGCGACGTATTTAGAACAGCCTTTTCCAAATTGTCTATCGGTTGCCTCTGCAAGTTTCACATTTTGTAAATATTCCTTTGCCAGGTCGAGCAGGATATTTCTCGCATTATCAAGCGCAAACATTGTCTTATAATTCTCGGCAAGCATTTCAACAGCGGAATGTGCCATATTCATATTGTCAGCTTCTTTTGCCGCCATAAATTGTTTGTAGATTTTAGAATTTTCTGCTTGTTCCTGCTTTATTTCTTCGGCATTCCCGGTTGACTGCATCACTGCTTCTATTGCTTTTTCTTTGCTGCCATACCATTTCAATAAGTCTGCGGCAGCCTGCTCATTGGCAAAGCCGGATATCAAGTGTTCTTTGTATTGTTCGATGCTTCCGTATCTTTGCACTTGCTCGTCAAGGCTTTCCTTTGACATGCATTCTAAAGCATGGTTTACCATTTTTTGCATTTCCTCATTGTCAAATGCTCCAAAACTCATTGTATTGACTCCTTTCATTACATCTGTGATTAACTCAATAATCCCATTTAGCCGATTTCGTTTCTGCTCCAATAAAGATTTTTGAGTGAATAAAGCCTGTTCTTTATCACAATTGGGGTTATCGATGATTACTTTAATGTCCATCAATGGAATTTCCAATTCTCTAAAAAACATAATTTCCTGCAACTTTTCTAACGCTTTGTCGTCATAAAGCCGATAACCGGCTTGCGTTAATTTCGTTGGCTTTAGTAGTCCAATCTCATCATAATACCTCAACGTTCTTATACTTGCTCCGCTTATCTTTGACATGTCTTTTATGGTTTTCATTTTTCCTCCTTTCGCTTAATCGTAAACCGTTACGTTACGAGAGAGTCAATACCAAATTTTAATGTTTTCTCAGTTGATAATTATAAATGAATTCTAGCGTTATAGGAATAGAATTTTAAGTACTTCCAAAAGGCCAGGAAGAGGCATTCTCAAATGAATCGATAGGAAGTAGTAGGATATGGCGGAAATGGAAAAGAAAGCCATGGTGCGGCTGTATACTAAAATTATGAAAGTTGTGATGACCTGCATTTTATGATTGTAAGCCAAAAGTCAACATGATATAATTGAAAACACAAATCGGAGTTTGGAGTGAATTAAGTGAGGCTGTCACACTAACATGAATTACAATCTATAGATTCGTGCGATAGCTCCGAACTACCTGTTTGTGCTGAAAAGCGCACAGAATGGAGGCAATTATGGATCAAGATAAAAGAAAATTAACAGAAAAAGAATTGAAACGTAAAGATGACTTTGAAAAATTAAACTCAGAAATGCAGCAAAAAGGATATAAAATGATCAATAGGATTATCGACATTCGACAAGCGAATGTTCTAGGGCCTTTGAGCGTGTTACCATTTCTGGCTGTCATATTTTGGGTCTATGATTATGTGAACGGTTTTGACTTAGAGGTGCTTTCTTTAGGATTTGTCGTAGCAGCCTTTGTGCTAATACTATGCCTAACGATTGGGCATGAGATAATTCACGGAATTACTTGGGGCATTTTTGCAAAAAATCATTTTCGCTCGATTGATTTTGGATTTATTTGGAGTAGTTTTTCTCCATACTGCACTTGCTCAGAGCCATTGAGAAAGTGGCAGTATCTGTTAGGGGTTGCTATGCCTACCTTGGTTTTAGGGGGCGGAGTGGCAGTGGCTGCGGTGATCGCAAATCAATTATTGTTATTTTTTTTGGCAGAAATCATGATTCTTTCAGGTGGTGGAGATTTTCTGATTCTACTGAAAATCTTGTTATACCGCACGGAAAAGAAAGAAAGTATGTATTGTGATCATCCTTATGAATGTGGTTTTGTTGTTTTTGAGAAATAGGAACCAATAATGCAAATTCAGAATTTTTAAGAAATTATTTTTACATAGATAGGTGCGAGGCTGTCGCACTAAGATATTTGTTTACATTGCTTTGCGATATAAACCGTTTGAACAAGTAGATATCTTAGTGCGACAGCCTCTTGTTTTATTGTATAGCAAAGACCGTTCGACACTAAAATGTAAAAATATTTTTCTTATCAGATGGATTGTAGACTTGAAATACGATTAACAACGTTTTTTTAAATCTGAACACAACTAATACATAATTATCTGATAATATAAGTAGCATCATCTTATGAATCATTTTTGAGATTCCGTTATTCAAGTTGCTTTATGTTTTTCGCAATGTTACTGTTGATAATAGGTTTTTCTTAGGGTTTTGAATAAATCAGAGAATCATATGAGAGACAAAGTGTTACAAAAAATTTTTCCAGCGTTTGGCACGGTCAACATGGTTACGCTCTACGGCAATTTTGATCCAGATATAGCAGAAGAGGTAAAAGAACGTGCGCTGCAGCTGCATCGGCGTTTTTCATTTTTTGAACCAGGAAGCGATATTTTCAGAATCAATCAGCAGGCAGGTATAAAACCGGTGGCTGTTCATCAAGATACTTTTTTTGTTCTTTTCCGTGCATTAGCTTATGGGAAAGAAACACAGGGAGCGTTTGACATTACGTCGGGTCCGATGGACCGACTCTGGAGAAACTCGATCCGTTCCGCTAAAATTCCGTTAAAATCGGATATCATAGAATGTCGCAGGCTAATCGGGCTTTCAGATTTGATATTGGATAAGGCAGCAGGCACTGCATTTTTGCGCCGCAAAGGCCAGCAGATCGATCTTGGGGGCATCGCAAAAGGATATGCGGCTGATGAGGCGTTGAGAATTCTCAAGAAATACAAGGTATGTAACGCCCTTGTCAATTTTGGTGGAACTGTGATTGCCATCGGCAGGGAACAAAGGATCGGCGTTCAAAGCCCATATCAAAAAAACGGCGAGCCGATGGCTGATATTGTGGTACAAAACAAGGCTGTTATAACCAGCGGCACTTATGAGCGAGGGTTCTTTCTTGACGGCAGGCGGTACCATCATATCATTGATCCACGCACGGGCTGGCCGGCAGATTCAGGGCTGCTGTCCCTAACCTTGGTCGGAGACGGCGCTATGGCGCTGGATGCGCTGGCAACGGGCATATGCGTATTGGGTGAGAAAAGCGGTCTGCCTCTTTTGGAAAAACATGGAATAGAGGCTGTTTTCATAAGCAGCAGCGGGGAGATAAAGATCACATGCGGATTGCAAGAGAAATTTTTTTTGAAGAGTAAATGAATTATGTTTGGGAGGTAGTTGTTTTTGAGTAAGAAGCGAGGTTTTTTCACACAATTGATCCGGCACCTGATTCAGTTTGCCGCTTTTATCCTGTTTCCGGGATTGTTTATCATGGTGTTTTCAGCAGTAAGAGATTTACTGACAGCATTTATGGATGGCAGTTTTTCTTTTAACGGGTTGTTTCCACAGATAATCCTTGTTTTCATGGTATTTTTGATTACTATGCTATGGGGACGTTTTTTCTGTGGCTTTCTCTGCTCTTTTGGAATGATTCAGGAGCTTATTTTCTTTTTTTCAAAACGGATTATTTTAAAGAAAGTACAGATTCCAAAACGATTTGACTACATAATGAAATTTCTGAAATATGTGATCCTTGTATTGATAACGGCAGGCGTGTGGTTACTGGCTCTGCCTGTAGATTCTTCGTGGAATCCCTGGGGCGTGTTTGGGATGTTGGTTTCAGGAAATTTTTCTCTCGTCTCCTCATCTATACCTACGGTGGGATTTGCGCTGCTTTTAGCAATAGCTGCCGGCTCTTTGTTTGTGGAGCGTTTTTTCTGCCGGTATCTGTGTCCGCTGGGGGCGTTGCTTGCTGTAGTATCTGGAAAGAGGCTCTATAAAATAAGACGCCAAAGTGATTCCTGCACGAATTGTGGACTTTGTACAAGATCATGCAGCATGGGAATCGAGATACCCGAAAATGACGCAGTAGTCTCCAGGGAATGTATTCAGTGTATGCAGTGCCTTGCGATATGTCCCAAAGACAGCCTGTCTGTAAATCCTGCCGCCGCTGCAGCGATTGGCGGTACAGTCGTTGTTGGAAATTTGGCATCCTTTTCTGTTACGGAAACTGTATCGCAACAGCCTGCAGTAAAAATAGAAAAAACGAAAAGAGGAAATTACAAAGATGGTGTTTACATGGGCATAGGAGAAGGGTTTCGGGGAACTACAGAGGTGCAGGTTACCGTGGAGGACGGATATATTTCAGATATTACGGTGCTTTCATTTTTGGATGACAAGGAGTTTTTTCAAAAAGCGCAATCTGCCGTGATTAATGCGATTCTTACAGAGCAAACGCTTGATGTCAGTGCAGTCAGCGGCGCCACATTTTCCAGTAATAGCATTATGGACGCCGTTGCGGATGCACTGGGAACCAGTCCTGAGGCAACGGAACAGCCTGCAGGTGAAGAAAGCGGCTCTGAGACGGGTCAGCCAGAAGAGGACAAAGCAAACGGCTATGACCATCCAGGTACGCAAGGACATGGAAGAGGCTGGCGTGGCGGTTCTGAAAGTGGCGGAGGAAGCGATCATGGTCAGTCAGATGCGCAAGGACATGGAAGAGGCTGGCGTAGCGGCTTTGGAGGGGGCGGGCACAGAGGGAGGCAGAATTGAGAGGGGAAATGATGTCATGCATGCAACATTTGATACAGAAAAGCTCTTATTCTTGGGTACTTAGAAATCGTTTATGCAGATTATCTATGCAGATTGCCCCGAAAGGGGCAGTAATCAGAATAGATAAGACGGCAACAGCTAATACAGTTTGTCCGCATCTTAATCCCATTGTAAGAGGTATTGCGCCAATTGCCGCCTGGACGGTGGCTTTTGGCGTATATGCTATCATGCAGAACCATTTCTCGTGCTTCGTAAGTCCTGTCTTGAACAATGATATAGCTACCCCTGACATTCTGAATATCAATGTTCCCACAACAAACAGAACTGCAAAAATACCCGCTGCAGCGGCATATCTTAAGTCGACAGTTGCGCCAACAAGTACAAATAGAAAAATTTCTGCAGCTATCCAAAGCTTATTATATTTTATGGATAACCGTTCGGCTAATTTAGAATAGCGTTGCTTTAGGGCAATTCCTAAACTCATAATAGCCAAAAGTCCAGAAATTGGGATGATTTCTTCTAAGCGGCGTTGTAATTCAAGAAGCAAAAAAGAAAAGCTGAGTAGAATCAAAATCTTAACAGAGTCCCTGATATGAAATTTTTTGAAAAATATTGCCAGTATCGTTCCTGTAAAAGCTCCTGTTAAAATTCCAGTTAAAATAGAAATAGGTATTTGTAAAAAACTGCCAGCAGATGCCGTGCCTGTAGATGCCAAAGAAGTTATCGCAGTAAATACTACAATCACAAAAACGTCGTCTACGGAGGCTCCTGCCAGCAAAAGTTGTGGAATGTGGCGCTCTCTTCCGTATCCCTCGTCAATTAGCTTGATCATTCTTGGAACGATAACGGCGGGAGATACCGCGGAAACCACGCTGCCAATAATAGCGGCTTCTAATGTCGTTACGCCCAGTAATAGCGGCGCTAAAATAATTGCCCCCAATATTTCGGCACAGGCTGGGATAAAGCACATCAGAATTGCTGGTCTGCCAATTTTTTTTAAATCTGTGAGATTTAGTGATAATCCAGCTCTTGTCAAAATAATTATCAATGCAACCTGTCTCAAATCTGCTGAAATGTATAAAAGCGATGGGTCAATCAGATTAAGCGCATGAGGGCTTAGAACGATTCCCACGATAATCATTCCTAAGAGGCTTGGGAGCCTTAATTTAGAGAATATCGTGCCTGTTAGCAATCCTAATAATAAAATCATTGCTATGCTTGTCAACATACAAATTCCTCCTTGCATTATTGCGCAAAAGAATAAAGCGCGCAAGTCCACTGAACACTCTTGCCTGAATCGGTTGCTTCCTGTGTGTATTAGAGTGTCACAAGCGCTGAAATTCCCTTGGATGCTAATTTAGACCTTGTGACACCTTGATCCTAGAAGATAAAAAAGCTGATAATTTCTGCATGTTTTTGCAGAAGTCATCAGCTTAGAAAGCAGTCTAGGATTCCAATGGGAGAACTATATTTCCCGAGTAACATACTAACATAAAATAGAATTTCTTTCAATGTTTTTTGAGCATTTAGATTTAGTAATGATATTTCTAATTTCGATGATTCTTTTTGGATCGAGACCGTTGATAGGCTCGTCCAAGCAAGCAAACCTGAATTGCCGATCAATAATAATACGGCAGTTCCTTTTTTATATTCTTAGAAAATTTCATTGAAATTACAGAAAAACCACAAAAAAGATTGAATAAAAATAGGCAAGTCGATATAATATCATCAGAAATAAAAAATAATCTTGCGGCATGGTTCATAACGAGGTTGCCGCAATATCTAGTTTATCTATAATATATGGATGAGATTGACGCGCTCTGAATACGAAATCCTGTATACATACGAGTTATTTTGCAATAAACTAAAAAATCAAACGAATATATTCTAAAACTGTATTATCAGTACTTTGTAAAGCAGATTATGGTGTCAAAATTTGACGCTGTAATCTTTATATAATGCTAATATAAAAATAACAGAATGAGAGGTTGGAACATTATGGGCAAAAGATTAAGTATGTTGTTTCTAATCATTGTATTAGCTACGGCGTTGTTCGGATGTGACGGATCAAGAGAAGAAGGCAAAATTGCAAATCCTGACACTGCATTACAAAACGGCAATGAAAACATTGATCCAGAAAAGCCATTGCCAGATAACAAGAATGTAGAACTGGTCGTTTGGGGAGCCGAGGAAGATGAGACGCTATTAAGGCAAATTATTGAACGTTTTCAGGAAGAATACAAAGCAGAGGCAAATTTCAATATTACGTTTGCCGCCCAAAGCGAAGCGGGCTGCAAGGACGCTTTATTGGCAGATTTGGAAGCCGGAGCCGATGTCTTTGCTTTTGCAGACGATCAGTTGAATGCCCTGGTAGCGGCAGGCGCTTTGGAACCAATAGAAAATGCCGACCAACTGAAAGTAGAAAATCTGCCTGGCGCCATAGAAGCTGCTTCTGTTGAAGATGATCTGTACGCTTATCCTTTAACGGCGGACAATGGCTATTTCCTCTATTATAACAAGCAATATTTCAATCAGGAAGATGTAAAAACATTTGACCGCATACTGCAGATTGCAGCAGAAAACGAAAAAAGAGTTACCATGGACTGGTCTTCTGCTTGGTATGTATACGCTTTCTTTGGCAATACTGGTTTAGAAGTGGGACTAAACGATGACGGAATTACGAATTACTGTACTTGGAACAAAACGGATGGAGACGTCAAAGGGGTAGATGTTGCCAACGCCATGCTCGCAATTGCCAGCAGCCCTGCGTTTCTGAGCACGGAAGAGTCTGGGTTTCTTGCTGGAATTAAGGATGGCTCCGTAATTGCCGGAGTCAGCGGCGTATGGAATGCGGTTGCCATGAAAGAGGTCCTGGGTGCAAATTATGGCGCAGCCAAGCTTCCTACGTATACCTGCGCAAACAGTCAAATACAAATGGCCTCTTTTTCTGGTTATAAATTAATTGGGGTTAACGCCTATTCCAAACAGTATGCATGGGCGTCCCGGCTGGCAGAATGGATTTCCAATGAAGAAAACCAGCAGCTTCGGTTCGATATGCGTGGTCAGGGCCCTGCAAATAAAAACGCTGCGGCGTCTGCCAGCGTCCAGGATTCCCCTGCCATTACCGCTTTGATTGAACAGTCGCAATTTTCCTGTCTACAGCGCATCGGCAGCAACTTCTGGGATCCGGTGTCAGAATTTGCCACAAATATGGCTTCTGGAAATCCAGGGGCAAAAAAATTACAGGAACAGCTTGATACAATGGTAGAAGGGATTACCGCACCATAGAGAATAGATCTATTTTATTTGGAGGATACAGGGATTATGAAGAAAAAATGGAACATCAAATATCGATTAATTTTACCCATTGCCTTGCTTGGAATTGTAGCGCTGATCTCAAATCTCCTTGCAGTTTCCAATATCAAAAACGTCAATGACAATGCTGCCAACATTGCAGATAATTATATGGAGGGAAAAACTCAGCTGGCAAAACTCCGCCAGTCTGTGATGAACATACATAAATTGGCGCTATCCCATATTGTAGCTACAGATTATAGTACGATGATTACTCTAGTCAACGATATAAAAGAAGAGGAAAAAAATCTAGACGATATGTTGACGAAATACGAAATCTATATTACCGATGATGACAGAGAAGCTTATCAGGCGCTGCTTTCTGATTGTGATTCGTTAAAACACTCTCTTGTTTTCCTCGTATCCGCCAGCGCATCCGGCAAAACACAGGATGCTTATGCCTGTGCCAATGGCGATGTGGCGTCTTTCAACAGCGCAGTTGAAAGCGATATCGCTGTTTTGGACAGTTCCATCAGCAGTCGGACGACTGAGGCAAGAGCACGGCTTTCTTCTGTTTACCTTGGCTCTATGATTACGAACAGTGCATCCACTTTTGCCTCTATCATACTTGTATTCATCACAATTTCCCTTATCCAAAGATCCGTCGTCAGACCGATTAAAAATATTTTGGAAACACTTCGAGGATGTTCTGGACGCATCAGCAGCGTGGTTGACGAGGTCTTGTCACGGACGCGTACTTCCAGCAAAAGCGCTATGGATTTATCCGCTCTTGCCGAAGAACTGTCAGCGACAATTCAGGAAGTAGCAAACAATGCCTCGCATATCAATCAAAATGCCAAAAATGTGCAACAGGATGCAGAAAGCATGGCTGAGGAATGTGCAAAAATTACTGACTACTGCAACGAAATGAACACACGGGCTGAGGAAATGGGGCATTCTGCACAAGTAAGTTTGAATAATACCAATGTCAAAATAAAAGAAATTTTAGATATTCTAAACGAAGCCATTGAAGGGAGCCGTAGCGTCGACCAGGTAAACAGCCTTACTCATGCGATCTTAGAAATTGCTTCGCAGACGAACTTGATTGCCTTAAATGCCTCTGTGGAAGCGGCAAGAGCCGGGGAAGCAGGAAAAGGCTTTGCGGTAGTGGCCGAAGAAATTCGTCAGCTTGCAGCTTCCAGCAGCGAGACAGCAAACCGTATTCAAAAAGTTAATTCTACGGTTACTCATGCCGTATACAACCTTTCTGAAAGCTCCCAGAGTCTTGTCAATTACATTGAGGAATCTATTTTAAAAGAATTTCTTTCTTTCGTTGCTGGCGGGCAACAATACCAAGACGACGCCGCCTATATCCGCCAGGTTATGGCTGCGTTTAATGACAACACCGACCATTTGAAGACCTCGATGGCAGAAATTGTAGCGTCAATAGATACAATTTCAAAAGCCATTGACGACGGCGCTTCAGGTATTTCCGGCGTCGCAGGCAGCGCTCAGCACTTGGTAGCAGATATGGCGGAAATCACAAACCGCATGGACGTAAATCATAAGGTTGCGGCCGAATTGGAAACGGAAACGATAGCGTTTGCTAATTTGTGATTTTTGTTGTAAATATCCTTAAACAGAGCATGTTTTAGGTCTTTTTCTTACAAACAATAAAAAAAGAGATCAAAAAGTACAGAACAAATGTTCAAATTTGTCTGTACTTTTTCTATCAGGCATCCCGTAATACATGCCCCTGACGGGGCGGGCGGACTACCGTCCGATAAGGTGTAAAAAAGTACAGAACAAAAGTTCGATTTTGGTCTGTACTTTTTTTGACTTATATGTTATAATGAAAAACCAAATGACTGGATAATACTATCTGTACTGG
>CAJTJY010000002.1:43435-167249 GCA_910576975.1 uncultured Lachnospiraceae bacterium | reverse complement strand
GCGCAGCTCTACGGAGAATTCAAGGAGATGTTCCCTGAGAATGCAGTGGAGTATTTTGTGTCCTAGAGTGTTTTGAGACAAAGATGCGTGATATTTGGTGTTGATTTGTACTGGAAAATACGGATTTTGCGGACGAAATGAACTGTTGCAGATTAGACGGATGAATGGAATTTGTGACTTTTTGTAGTGAAGGTTTATTCGTTTGTGGATTGAGGAAGCAGGTGGATAGCTTATAAAACTAATTGAAAAGATAAATTTGGTTTGGATGAAAGTATAATGAGTAGAATAATTCAAAGATGTTTTAATGAGCAGAGGTTTTGTAGATTTAAAAGTGTTCTTAGAAGATTTAGAGGGAGTTGTATATGGAAAAAGGTTTAGTATATTCGTATATAAACGATATTGCAAGGCGATTAAAGGATAAAAGAAAGTATGGTTCCGCATCAGTTATGATAGGTGCAGGTTTTTCAAAAAATGCAGAATATTGTGGTGAGGGAAAGATTGTGCCTCCAAATTGGAATGAGCTTGCAGATAAGATGTTTTTAGAATTATATCCTAAAGTAGAAGGTACAGATAAAGAACAAGAGGATTGGAATAAACAAAGAATAATAAAAACTTCTGGGAAAAATGTTACCAAACTTGCAGAGGAGTATATAGTCTGTTTTGGAAGAAATCAGATTGAACAGATGATTGAAGAGGAAATTGCAGATGACCTTTTTGTTCCAAGCGAACTGCATAAAAGATTGTTAGAGTTAAAATGGGATGATATATTTACAACAAATTATGATTCTTTATTAGAACGTGCGAATGATGGCTTTAGAGGAACAGAGAAATATCATGTTGTATATTCTCAAAATGATTTACATGGCAGTAATCGTCCTAGAATTATAAAACTGCATGGCAGCATACCCCAAGTAAAACCATATATCATATGTGATGAAGATTATAGAACATATCCGGTGAAATACTCGGCTTTAGTAAATACGGTTCAACAGTCTATGTTAGAAACGAGGCTATGCTTGATTGGATTTTCTGGAGATGATCCTAATTTTCAAAGTTGGCTAGGATGGTTAAGAGATAACATGGGAGAGTCCTGTCCTAAGATTTATTTAATAGGTCTTTATGATAGCATTAGTTTTTCAGAAAGAAAGCTATTAGAGGATAAACAAATAACTATTATAGATATTTCGGTATTAGCAGAAAAAGAAGAAAATAGGTATTATGAAGCACTATCAAAGTTTATTACTCTACTTAAAGATTATCAGGAAGATGAAGAAATAGAGATACCTTTTAAAAAAGCAGATATATTTTGGAATCCGAAAGACAAACAAGGTTATCTAGACGTTATTGAAAAGTATGCTTCGAAAGTTTGGGGAAAAATAAAAGGATATGTTCTGTTGCCAGAAAATGAACGTAGAGAATACGAACAATATTTTCACATACATTTTTCTATTATTATGTATAAGTGTTTTGAATATCAAAATCTAAATGCATTAAGTTATATAGTAAATATTTTGCGCAAATGTCTTGTTGTGTTAGATGATGATATAATGAAAAGAATAGCAATGATTTGTGATAAATTTCAGGAACTATCGTTTGCAGATATACAGCAATTACAACCGCTTATACTGTATCTTCTTGAGATGGAAAGGATTGATGGGAAAGAGGAGCAGTACAAAGAACATATGCAATTTGCAGAGAAATTATTATATGGAGATAAGCAATTTGCAAATGATTTGATTATTGAAAAGATTAAGAAAGATATATCAGATTTTTCATATTCTAATGCACGAGAATTAATAAATCAAATAGAAGAGATTAATTGGTTATATAAGGTCAAAAAAGCCGGATTATATAAACAATTGGATGAAGGAAGATCTGCTGATATTATTTTGAAACAATGTGCAGCAGAATTGGCTCAAATGAAAATTGGGGATAAAGTTTATGCATCCTACTTGGGATACTTGAATTTATGTTATCGTATAGATAAATGGGAAATAGATGATATTTTTTCCGATAAGGAGTGGTATAAGGAAGAATATAATACAAGGCATATTATTGTAAAACAGAGAGAAGAATTGGGTCAAATGTTTTTTGATGACGATTGTAAAAATGATGAAGTAATACCATTTAATCTGAATAGCTCCAGAGGGATTACCTATCATATAGGAATGGATGTTTTGTATTTGAAAAGTTTTAACTTTTTATTATCAATTGATACGTTATGTCTACCGGCTTTTGGAGATCAAGCAAAACTATTTCCAAGGGTAATTCATAAGGTAATAGGATCAAGTCTAAATACAAGCTGGAAATTGTCATTGGCAGCGAGGACGAATGAAGAAAAGATAATAGATCGGATATTTAATCGTGAGATGCTGGCACAACTTGATGTAGATGGGGTTAAGAAAACTTTTGATGATTTAATGGAACTAGAAAGAACTTTTGCTGATACAGATTCTTATATCTATAAAAAGCATATTCTTACTATAAAAAATGTATATGATATTATGTCCAGATTAGTTGTTTTTTTAGATGATGATGATATTATTCATTTTATAAAGCGTTTATGCAGGTTTGGCAAACATGATTATGAGATTGTATGCAGTGAAATAGGAAAAGTATTGGATAGGATAAAGAAACGTTTTAATAAGAAAATAGGTACAGAGCTACAGGAATATATTTTTGTTCTGTTTAACGTAAAGTGTGGGTTAGTTTCTTTTTTTGAAGATATTGATATTAACATTAATGATGAGAGCAAAGATAAATATTATAAAAATGCACTTATGATGTTGAACAATGAAGATTCTGAAATTCGAGATTACGGGGTTAAACATTTGCTGTTATTATGGCGTAGTTTGCCATTAGAAACATATGAAAAAGAGATTTCGAAAAGATTATGGAATAATGTAATAAAAGAATTACCTAAGTCAGAGTGTTTTTATCCAGATGTATGGGAAAGGCTTCCACATCCTTCAGAGGTTGAGTTTTCAGAATTATATTATACGTTATTATGTAATAGCAGTGTTAAAGAAGATAATCTGGTTGGTAGCAATAATGTAAATATATATTGCAATGTCTTTTATAGATTTTCTTCATTTAGTTTTAAAGAGTGTAAAAAGCCTATTTTGGATAAAGATATTCTTATAAATTTTTTAACTCAAATAGAAGTTTATGTTGAGAAACATAAAAGTACGTTAGAAGATAGGCGAGATTTTTTAGGGGAAAGGGCAATAGAAGAGCAAAAATTTTTGAATTTATCACAATTGTTAGCAATGATATATATGGAAGCTTTTTTAGCTAGTATGGTTGAAAGCGTAATCATGTATATAGATGCATTAGATAAGAAATTAGAAATTCTAGGAATAAATAGAAGCGCATTATATATGGCTAAATCAATTGAGCAGAGAAAATACGATTTGTGTATAAATATTTTTGAAAGTATAATTATGTCAAGAGAACATAAATTATATCCAAGCGCATTCTTGGGACTTGAATTTTTGTTAAGCTATATTGATAAAGTATATGAAAAAAAAGAAGTAGTGATGAGTCATATAAACAATTTTATCTATAGTATAAAATATATGGATGTGGAATGTGCAAAAAAACTTTGGCGTGAATTATCTCTATTGATTAAGCATCCGTTTTTTTACACTAAAGAGGAGCAGGCTATAATTGCCGTTACGGCGGAAAAATGTGTTGATATATATTTACCACGCGCTCAGCAGGGAGAACGTTTTTATCTTGATTGTATTTACAATTGTGTGGAAACAATGAAGAAATATGTAGATATTTTGAAAGATAGTGGAATACAAATTTTTAAAGAATTGAATGAATGCATAGAAACGATTAAGCAAATAAAAAATTTAGAAATATGTAATATTTGGTCATGTAATGAAGAGTCATCAAAGTAAATTCGCTACATATGTTTGGTGAAGACTTAATTATTTTAAGAGGGACAAATCAGTGAAAAAGAAAAAGGAAGTATCTATCATACGTTCTTCAGCAGCAGAATATTTGACTTTTATTACAGCTACTGGTGAAAGTGATGTGAATGCAATCTATTTTGATGAAAATGTCTGGCTTACTCAGAAAACAATGGGTTTGCTTTATAATGTGGAAACGCATACCATTAATTATCATTTGAAGAAAATCTTTGCGGATGGTGAACTGGAAGAAGTTTCAGTTATTCGAAAATTTCGAATAACTGCTTCCGATGGAAAATGCTATAATATAAATCATTATAATTTGAAAGCCATCATTGCTGTAGGAAATAAAGTTGATTCTGCGAGGGCAGTTCAATTCCGAAAGTGGGCAAATGGAGTTATAGAGGAATTTACGATTAAAGGATTTGCAATGGACGATGAACGCCTGAAAAATTTTGGAACCGTTTTGACGAAAGACTATTTTGAAGAACAGTTACAAAGAATTCGGGAGATTCGGTTATCTGAAAGAAAGTTTTATCAGAAAGTTACTGATATATACGCTACAAGTATAGACTATGATTCCAAAGCGCAAACTACCAGGCAGTTTTTTGCGAAGGTGCAGAATCAGCTGCACTGGGCAATTCATGGGAAAACAGCGGCAGAAGTGATTTATCATAGAGCGCATAGTGAGAAAGAACATATGGGACTCCAGACATGGAAAGATTCTCCAAATGGAAAAATTCAGAGGTTTGATGTTGTTGTGGCAAAAAACTATTTGACCGAGGAAGAGTTATCAGCGATGTCAAGAATTGTAAATGCTTATTTAGATCTTGCAGAACTGCGTGCAGAAGAACAGATTCCAATGACGATGGAAGATTGGGCGGAACAGTTTGAGGGGATTTTAAAGTTGTCAAAAAAGGAAATTTTGACACATGCAGGAACTATTTCTGCCAGAATAGCAGAACAGCATGCACTAAGCGAATTTGAGAAATATCGGGTAAAGCAGGATCGAATGTATCAGAGTGATTTTGATCGCATGCTTTTAGAAATAGAGGGAGAGGATGTTAGTAAAAACGAAAATTCGTAATAGTCTTGAGAATTATAGTGAAAATCATGATGCGGAGGTATTGCTATGAATAAATTTGTTTTAAAGGCCCCCTACAAGCCTACAGGCGACCAGCCGCAGGCCATAGCCGAGCTGGTGAAAGGCTTCAAGGAGGGCAATCAATTCCAGACTTTACTAGGGGTTACGGGTTCCGGCAAGACATTTACGATGGCAAATGTCATTCAGGAATTGCAGAAGCCGACGCTGGTCATCGCCCACAACAAGACGCTTGCGGCGCAGCTCTACGGAGAATTCAAGGAGATGTTCCCGGAGAATGCCGTGGAATACTTTGTGTCCTACTACGACTATTACCAACCGGAAGCTTATGTTCCTTCTACTGACACCTATATTGCCAAGGATTCATCGATCAATGACGAGATTGACAAGCTGCGTCTTTCTGCCACGGCGGCTCTGGTGGAGCGCAAGGATGTGATCATCATATCCAGTGTGTCGTGCATCTATGGTCTTGGAAGTCCTATAGATTACAAGAATATGATGCTGTCACTGAGACCAGGCATGGAAAGGGACAGGGATGAGGTGATTCGCAAACTGATCGATATCCAGTATACCAGAAATGACATGGATTTTCAGAGAGGGACTTTCAGAGTACGGGGAGACGTGGTTGAAATTTTTCCGGCAAACTACGGAGAGACGGCAATACGAGTAGAATTTTTCGGAGACGAGGTGGACAGAATAACGGAGATTGATGTACTAACCGGGGAGATCAAAAGCCACTTGGAGCATATGGCAGTATTTCCGGCTTCTCATTATGTCGTGTCTCCAGAAAAAATCCGCCAGGCTGCAGTGGAAATTGAACAGGAGATGGAGGAACGAGTCAAATATTTCAAAGGGGAGGACAAGCTGTTGGAGGCGCAACGCATCGCAGAACGCACCAATTTTGACATTGAAATGCTCAAAGAAACTGGGTTCTGCAGTGGAATTGAGAATTACTCCCGCTTTCTTTCCGGATTGCAGCCAGGGGAAGCGCCCAATACCCTGATGGACTATTTTCCAGAAGAATTTCTAATCATTGTGGATGAGTCCCATATCACCATTCCCCAGGTGCGGGGCATGTATGCGGGAGACCAGTCACGCAAAAGCACGCTGGTAGATTATGGATTCCGCCTGCCCTCGGCAAAGGATAACCGCCCCTTGAATTTTCAAGAGTTTGAAAGTAAAATAGATCAGATGCTATTTGTATCGGCTACGCCAAATGTCTACGAGAAAGAACATGAGCTTTTGCGTGCGGAACAGATTATCCGTCCTACTGGGCTGCTTGATCCAGAAGTGGATGTCCGCCCGGTAGAGGGGCAGATTGATGACTTGATCGGAGAGGTGAATAAGGAGGTTTCCAAGAAGCATAAGGTACTGATTACCACGCTGACAAAGAAGATGGCGGAGGATTTGACAGATTATATGCGCGAGGTGGGAATCCGGGTGAAGTACTTGCACTCTGATATTGACACTTTGGAGCGGGCAGAGATTATCCGTGATCTGCGACTCGACGTTTTTGACGTTCTGGTGGGCATTAATCTGCTACGGGAAGGGCTTGACATACCAGAAATTACCTTGGTTGCTATTTTGGATGCAGATAAAGAAGGGTTCCTGCGGTCTGAGACATCCCTAATTCAGACCATTGGACGTGCGGCGAGAAACTCAGAGGGGCATGTGATTATGTATGCGGACAGCATCACGGATTCCATGCGGGTAGCAATTGACGAGACAAACCGTAGGAGAAGCAAGCAGGAGGCATACAATAAAGAACATGGGATCACGCCGACCACGATTCAGAAATCCGTTCGGGAATTGATCAGCATTTCCAAAAAGGTTGCCAAAGAAGAATGCCAATTCCAAAAAGATCCAGAATCCATGAGCAAGAAAGAATTAGAAAAACTGGTTGCAGAAATTCAGAAAAAGATGCAGTCTGCAGCGGCAGAATTGAACTTCGAGGCGGCGGCAGATCTGCGTGACAAGATGATAGAATTGAAAAAGAATCTCAGAGATATGTAAAGCTATGCAGAAATGAAATTGGCCCCTGCGTTTCGGGCGTTCGAGAGCTTGTATGGCAAATCTACGAAAAAGGAGTTTACCACTTATGGCAAAAGCAGAAAAGAATTTCATTAAGATACGGGGAGCAAACGAACATAACCTGAAAAACCTTGATGTGGACATACCCAGAAATGAGTTTGTCGTGCTGACAGGATTGAGTGGTTCAGGCAAGTCTTCCCTTGCCTTTGACACCATCTATGCAGAGGGGCAGCGCAGGTATATGGAATCTTTGTCTTCTTATGCAAGACAGTTTTTGGGGCAGATGGAGAAGCCGGACGTGGAGAAGATCGAGGGGCTTTCTCCAGCCATTTCCATCGACCAGAAGTCTACAAACCGCAATCCCAGGTCAACGGTGGGTACAGTCACTGAAATATATGATTATTTTCGTCTGTTATATGCAAGGATTGGAATTCCGCATTGTCCTAGCTGTGGAAAAGAGATTAAGAAACAGTCGGTAGACCAGATGGTAGATCAGATTATGTCACTGCCGCAGGGAAGCAAGATCCAGCTCTTGGCCCCGGTGGTACGGGGACGGAAAGGGACGCATCAGAAGCTATTGGAGCAGGCAAAGCGAAGCGGCTATGTCCGGGTACAGGCAGATGGAAATATTTATGATTTGACAGAAGAAATTCCACTCGATAAAAATATCAGACACAATATTGAGATCGTGGTCGACCGTCTGGTAGTAAAGCCTGGGATTGAAAAGCGCCTTACCGACTCAGTGGAAAATGTTTTGGAGCTTGCGGAAGGACTTATGACTGTGGATGTCATAGGTGAGGACCCCATCAATTTTTCGCAGAGTTTTTCCTGTCCAGATTGCGGCATCAGCATTGACGAGATTGAACCCAGAAGCTTTTCATTCAATAATCCTTTTGGCGCCTGTAAAGACTGCTTTGGACTGGGCTATAAGATGGAATTTGACTTGGATCTGATGATTCCTGATAAAACGCTCAGTATAGGCGAGGGTGCAATCCAGGTGATGGGCTGGCAGTCGTGTACGGACAAGGGAAGCTTTACCAATGCGATACTTATGGCTTTGGCAAAAAAATATGATTTTGACCTTGAGACTCCTTTTGAGAAACTTCCTAAAAAGGTTCAGAATGTCCTAATTAATGGCACTGGCGGAAAAGAGGTCAAGGTACATTACAAAGGGCAGCGCGGAGAAGGCGTCTATGACGTGGCATTTGAGGGATTGGTTAGAAATGTGGAAAGACGTTACCGGGAGACAGGTTCCGATATCATGAAGCAGGAATATGAACAGTTTATGCGGGTAACGCCTTGTAAAACCTGCAAAGGGCAGAGGCTGAAGCGGGAGGCGCTTTCTGTGACCATTTCCGGGAAAAATATTCACGAAGTTACCTCGATGTCGATTCGCAAGCTCCAAAGTTTTTTGTCGGAGATGGAACTGACAAAACAGCAGCAACTGATTGGCGCTCAGGTGTTGAAGGAAATCCGGGCCAGAGTTGGATTTCTGGTGGACGTGGGGCTGGATTATCTGACGCTTTCCAGGGGAACAGGGACTTTGTCCGGCGGGGAGGCTCAGCGTATTCGTCTTGCCACTCAGATCGGTTCCGGGCTTGTGGGCGTTGCTTATATTTTGGACGAGCCGAGCATCGGACTGCATCAGCGGGACAATGACAAGCTTTTGAATACCTTGAGGAATCTCAAAGAACTTGGAAATACTCTGATCGTAGTCGAGCATGACGAGGATACCATGCTGGCAGCAGACCATATTGTGGATATCGGTCCAGGAGCAGGAGAGCATGGCGGGGAGTTAGTGGCTCAGGGAACTGCCCAGGAGATTATGCAAAATCCCCATTCTGTTACCGGAGCCTATCTCAGTGGAAAAATTAAAATTCCAGTGCCGGAAAACAGGAGAAAGCCTACAGGATTTCTTAAAATCAAAGGAGCGAAAGAGAATAATCTGCAGAATATCAACGTAAATATTCCTCTTGGAGTCATGACCTGCATCACAGGGGTATCTGGATCAGGAAAATCTTCGCTGACCAATGAGATTTTGTATAAACGCCTTGCAAGGGACCTGAACCGCGCAAGAATCATTCCTGGCAAGCACAAGTCCATCGAAGGAATGGAACAATTGGACAAAGTGATTGATATTGACCAGTCTCCCATTGGCAGGACGCCCCGTTCCAATCCTGCGACGTATACGGGAGTGTTTGACCAAATCCGGGATTTGTTTGCGGCGACCCCAGACGCCAAGGCAAAAGGGTACGCCAAAGGAAGATTCAGCTTTAATGTAAAGGGAGGAAGGTGCGAGGCATGCGCCGGGGACGGAATATTAAAAATAGAGATGCATTTTTTGCCAGATGTGTATGTGCCTTGTGAAGTCTGCGGCGGAAAACGGTATAACCGTGAGACATTAGAAGTGAAGTATAAGGGAAAAAGCATCTTCGATGTGCTTGATATGACGGTAGAGGAGGCGCTGCAGTTTTTTGAAAATGTGCCTTCTATTCATAGAAAGATTGAAACGCTTTATGATGTCGGGCTTTCCTATATCAAGCTGGGTCAGCCCTCTACCACGTTATCCGGTGGTGAAGCCCAGCGGATAAAGCTTGCTACGGAGCTGAGCAGGCGCAGTACGGGAAAGACGATTTATATCCTCGATGAGCCAACCACTGGGCTGCATTTTGCAGACGTGCACAAATTGACGGAGATTTTACAGCGTCTCGCAGAAGGAGGCAACACGGTGGTGGTGATTGAACATAACCTGGATGTGATTAAAACAGCCGATTATATTATTGACATGGGTCCGGAAGGGGGAGACGGCGGTGGCAAAGTGATCGCCAAGGGAACGCCAGAGCAAGTGGCAGAGGCGGAAGGTTCCTATACCGGAAAATATGTCAAAAAATACCTACAGAAATAGATGTCCGTCCGTTATCAACAGAACAACCTGCCATTATTTGAAATGGCGATTATTTCAAGAATTGTCAGCGAGCGGAAAAATTGGAAGAAGCGGTTGCGTCAGTGAAATTATGCGGAGGTGCTTTGGTATGAAGGAGAGAATCATAATACCTGTCTTTTTGGCAGGTATGATACTGTTGCCTGGATGCGGCAGTGACAAAATGAAAGATGGATATTATAAGGCGGAGATGGCGGAGTTTTCTCATGGCTGGAAGGAGTATGTCTGCATTGAGGTTGAAGATGACACGATTGTATCAGTGGAATTTAATGCCAAAGATTCCAGTGGATTTGTCAAGGCTTTGGATAATGAATATATGCACAATATGGGGCTTACGGATGGGACATATCCCAATCAGTATACCAGGCGGTATGTGCAGCAGCTGATAGAGGGACAAAAGGATACTAAGGTGGAACTAATGACCGGGGCGACTGATTCTGGTGATAATTTTGCAAAATTAGTTCCAGCCGTGATGGAACAGGCAAGGAAAGGCGATCCCAGGGTAGTACAGGTGAAATGAGCCGTAATTTTCATCCAATTCACAGGGGGGATTCACAGTGTCATTCATCTTGACAGGTTACGGATGAAGCTTATATGGAACCTGGAGCTTTGGAGAATGGAGAATCATGGAGGAAAAGCAAGTACTGTTGAATAATATTGATAAAATACATACTACGGAGTTGGGAATTGACAGAATTAAGAGAAATTTAAAATGGGATTGCGAAGATGATGTAGTGCAATACTGTAAAAATAAGATTATTGATCAGAATTGCATCATTTACCAGCAAGGTAAAAATTGGTATTGCGAGCTTGACAATATAAAGATAACGGTAAACGCATACAGCTATACGATCATCACGGCACATATTATGAAACAGCGTTATTGAGAAGATTGGTGGTAACTTGACCGCACAGGAGGAAATAAAATGGCTATGCGGAGCATGCCGCATAGCCTCAATTTCGGGGAGTACCTCCTGGATTCTCAAGAATCCAGGAAGCATGAGTTATGAAAAATTATATTAGCTTGGTAGCTAGTACATGATTTAGTATAACCGCAGTTTGTGTCCGATATGTGAAAAAAGAAAAAAGATTTTCAAAAGAATATAAAATATTTATAAATTTCTTTAAGAAGATCCTGGGAAAAAGTGAAAGGATAGAGGTTTTTTTCGATTTTAGAAAAAAATGCTTTGAAAATTGGGCGTGATTGTATATAATGTAGTTATATATGGAAAAATAGAGTTATTATGTTTGCCAGTAAATGCGAGAGCGTGACCTGCAAAGCAGGATTCTTTCTTATAAAGACACGAAAGGGGACAGATAAAATGTCAACAGATATCGGAATCGATTTGGGAACAGCAAGTATACTTGTTTATATAAAAGGAAAAGGCGTCGTGTTAAAAGAACCGTCCGTGGTTGCATTTGACAGAGATACCAATAAGATTAAGGCCATTGGAGAAGAGGCCCGTCTGATGCTTGGAAGGACTCCCGGAAACATTGTTGCGGTAAGACCTTTGCGCCAAGGGGTTATCTCTGACTACACAGTGACCGAAAAAATGTTAAAGTACTTTATACAGAAAGCTCTTGGAAAGAAAAGCTTCCGCAAGCCCAGAATCAGCGTGTGCGTGCCAAGCGGCGTTACTGAAGTGGAAAAGAAAGCGGTGGAAGACGCTACCTATCAGGCGGGAGCAAGGGAAGTATCCATTATTGAGGAACCGATTGCGGCAGCCATTGGCGCAGGCGTGGATATCGCAAAGCCCTGTGGCAACATGATCGTGGACATCGGAGGCGGTACGGCGGATATTGCCGTGATTTCTCTGGGGGGGACTGTGGTAAGTACTTCCATTAAGATTGCAGGGGATGATTTTGACGAGGCAATCGTCCGATATATGAGAAAGAAACATAATCTTCTCATTGGCGAACGTACCGCAGAGGATATTAAGATTAAAATAGGGACCTGTTTTCCGTTGGCACAGAATGACACTATGGATGTAAGAGGACGCAACTTGGTGACAGGCCTCCCCAAGACAGTTTCTGTATCTTCTGAGGAGACGGAAGAGGCCTTGCGCGAGGCGACTCTTCAAATTGTGGAGGCAGTCCACAACGTGTTAGAAAAGACTCCGCCAGAGTTGGCAGCGGATGTTGCAGACAGGGGAATCATACTGACGGGAGGAGGAGCGCTGCTTAGAGGCTTGGAGGAGTTGATCGAGGACAGGACCGGAATCAATACGATGACGGCGGAAGAACCAATGACCTGCGTGGCAATCGGCACAGGAAAATATGTGGAATTTTTATCAGGTGCCGGCAGGAGAGAAGATTAACAGGCAATAGCAGGAAAAGGAGCAGGAGAATATGGTAAAAGGATTATATACTGCATACACTGGCATGATTAACCAGCAGAACAGGATGGACGTACTCACGAATAATCTAGCTAATTCAGCGACCAATGGGTTTAAGAAAGAAGGTTCCACCTCTCAGTCTTTTGATGAGGAATTGGCGATTAAGATTAAGGATACGTCAGCTTATGGCTTGCCCGTAGCGCTGGGAGATGTTTCCTTGGGAGTCAAAGTTGGCGAGTGTTATACGGATTATGGACAGGGGTCTTTCCGGGTTACGGACAATGTTTATGACATGGCAATTGATGGAGATGGCTTTTTCGCCATTTCCTTTACCAATAAGGCGGGAGAAACGTCCGTGAAATATACCAGAGACGGCGCCTTTACCGTGAACCGGGAAGGCTATCTGATGACGAAAGACGGAGATTTCGTGCTCAATCAGGCCGCTGCCCAGGCAGGCAATCCAGGTCAGGCGGGATACATACAGGTAAATCCGAATCTGCCCTTGGTGGTCGATGAAAATGGATATTATTATCAGAATGACCAGTTGCTGGGACAGATCGGCCTGGTGGATTTTGCGGATTATAATTTCCTGGAAAAATATGGAGAGAATATGTATGATTTGGCAGCAGGCGGGCAGGTACAGCTGTCCGAAGCCCAGATTACTCAAGGGACATTGGAAATGTCCAATGTCAATGTAGTTTCCGAGATGGTGGAGATGATCAACATCACCCGGGCATATGAAGCAAATCAGAAGATTATCCAGACGATAGACGGAACGCTGGATAAAGCAGTTAATACGATAGGCAAGGCATAGAAAGGGGTTGTTTTCAGATGATGAGATCATTGTGGTCGGCAGCATCCGGCATGATTTCGCAACAGACGGCAGTGGATACCATTGCAAATAATCTGGCAAACGTAAATACTACTGGTTATAAAAATGAGAAAGCGGAATTTAAGTCTTTGCTGTATCAGACTTTGCAGACAAGGACTACTACGGCAAACGGCGAGGAAAAGCCGATACCAGCCCAGGTAGGACTGGGAACCAGAATTGCGGCGATTACCTCTAATTTTACTCAGGGACCGCACCTGGCCAGCGAGAGCTATACGGCAATGGCGATTAACGGAGACGGATTCTTTGCGGTGAGAGGCGCGGACGGCAATACATATTACACTCGAAACGGTGATTTTAAGCTGAGTGTTGGCGCGGACGGCAATCTTACCTTGGTAACTTCCGATGGCTTTCCGGTGTTGGATACAAACGGCAATTCTATACAAGTTCCAGGCGGCGTCAATGCAAGCAAGATGATGGTGACGTCAGAGGGAGCTTTCGGATATCTGGACGCTCAGAATAATTTCGTGGATTTGAATCAGTCTATCGGCTTGTTCCAGTTTAACAATCCGGCAGGACTTGAGAAATTGTCCAACAGCCTTTTGAACGTTACAGACGCTTCAGGTCAGCCATTGAATGAGGCGAACACGCCTAATCTGGTGTTGAGCAGCATTCGCCAGGGATATTTGGAAGGGTCTAACGTGCAGGTGGCAGATGAAATGGTGAATCTGATCGTGGCACAGAGGGCGTATGAGATGAATTCCAAAGCAATCCAGGCGTCAGATGACATGTTAGGGCAGGCAAACCAGTTAAAGCGGTAATGTAAGTAAACTTTCTGCGGCAGGTAGAGAGGCAGAAGGCTTAGTACAATAAGAAAGAAGGATATGATATGAGTCTTACGATTGATGGCTTAAGTTCATTATATGATACGAAATCAACCGCCAACTCCGCAAATAAGCTGGAGGATACCTTGAATTCTGATTTATCAGCCGCTACAGAAGATGAATTGATGGCGGTCTGCAAGGACTTTGAAGCATATTTTACGGAGCAGATGTTTAAGGCGATGCAGAAAATGATCCCAGAATCAGAGAGCGTCTCTTCCTCCAACAGGCAGCTTCAGGATTATTATAAAGAGCAGATGGTTCAGGGATTGGCAGAACAGTCAGCACAAGGAGAGGGGCTTGGACTTGCGCAGATGCTATATGAGCAGATGAAGCGCAACTATGGTCTGGAGTAGAAAAATGCCGACGCTGAAGGGATATGTAGAACATATCGTATATCAGAACAGTGAGAATGGTTATACGGTGCTGGATCTGGTAAGTGAGGAAGAAGAGATTACCTGCGTGGGGAATTTTCACGGGGTAGCAGAAGGGGAATCCCTAGAGCTCATAGGGGAGTACAGTGACCATCCTTCCTATGGCAGACAGTTTAAGATGATGTCTTTTGAGGTGCAACCGCCAGAGGACGTCTTGTCAATAGAACGATATCTTGGCTCCGGCGCTGTTAAAGGCGTCGGAGCTGCTTTAGCAGCAAGGATCGTACGCCGGTTTCAGGAGGAAACGTTTCGTATCATAGAGGAAGAGCCGGAACGTCTGGCGGAGGTCAAGGGCATCAGTCAGAGGAAGGCGATGGAGATTGCAGATCAGGTGGAAAGAAAGCGGGAATTGCGCCAGGCGATGATTTTCCTGCAGCAATATGGTATTTCTCAAAAATTAGCTGCAAAAATTTACCAGACTTACCAACAGGAATTATACAGTATATTAAAAGAAAACCCATACCGCCTGGCAGATGATATCCAGGGTGTGGGTTTTCGCATTGCAGATGAAATTGCTTCCAGAGTCGGGATTCATGCGGATTCTGATTTCCGGATTCGAAGCGGGATTTTATATACGCTGCTTCAGGCGTCTTTGGAGGGACATACCTGCTTGCCGAGGCAGGCGCTGAATCAGAGGTCAAGCCGGCTTTTGGAGATAGAGCCTCAATACATCGAAAAGCACTACATGGACCTTGCCATTGATAAGAAGCTGGTGATCAAGGAGCGGGAGGGGGAGCAGTATATTTATGCTGCCAAGCATTATTATATGGAGATGAATACGGCGGCGATGCTCAAAGAATTGGACGTTGCTTATGACGTGCCTCAAATCGAAATAGAGAGTCGGATCCGGGGTATTGAAAAGAGTACTGGCATGGAATTAGATCAACTTCAAGCGCAGGCGGTAATCGAAGCTGCCTGTAATGGCTTGATGGTGATTACCGGGGGGCCAGGCACGGGAAAGACCACGACCATCAATGCCATCATACGGTATTTTGAGCAGGAAGGGATGGACATTTTTTTAGCAGCTCCTACTGGCCGGGCCGCCAAGCGCATGAGCGAGACTACCGGGTTTGAGGCAAGGACCATACACCGGATGCTGGAATTGAATGGAGGAGTGGAAGGCAATGCCGGATTTGAGCGCAACGAACAGAATCCCTTAGAGACTGATGTGATTATCGTGGATGAGATGTCGATGGTGGACAGTTCGCTGATGCATGCGATGCTCAAAGCAGTGGCGGCGGGGACGCGCCTGATCCTGGTAGGAGATGTGAACCAGCTTCCGAGCGTGGGGGCTGGAAGCGTACTGAAAGATATTATAGAATCTAAGCAGTTTCATGTTGTCTGCCTTACAAAGATTTTCCGTCAGGCCGCTCAGAGTGATATTATTGTCAATGCCCATAAGATTAATAAAGGACAAGAAGTTGTTTTGGATAATAAGAGCATGGATTTCTTTTTTCTGAAACGTTTTGACGCCAATGTCATTATCAGCGTGGTGATTCAACTGATTCAGCAGAAGCTTCCAAAATTCGTGAATGCAGAACCTTTTGACATCCAGGTGCTTACTCCGATGAGGAAAGGGCTGCTTGGCGTAGAACGTTTGAATCATATCTTTCAGCAGTATCTGAATCCGCCACAGATAGACAAAGCGGAAAAGGAGCATGGCGATATCGTGTTTCGAGAAGGGGACAAAGTGATGCAGATCAAGAATAATTATCAGTTGGAATGGGAAATCTGCAGCAAATATGGCATTGCCATTGATAAAGGCATGGGGGTATTTAATGGGGATATGGGCATCATCCGCAAAATCAATGCATATCAGGAAGTTGTGACGGTGGAATTTGACGAGTGCAAAATGGTGGATTATACGTTTAAGCAATTGGACGAGCTGGAGCTTGCCTATGCCATAACGATTCACAAATCCCAAGGAAGCGAATATCCGGCTGTGGTGATTCCTTTGCTTACAGGGCCGAAGATGCTGATGAACCGTAATCTTCTCTATACAGCTGTAACTCGGGCAAAGAAGTGTGTGACCCTGGTGGGAAATGATGCGACGTTCCATCAGATGATTGAAAATGCCAGTGAGCAGAAGCGTTATACTGGCTTGAAAGAGCGGCTTGAGGAGGTTGCTAAGTTTTAGGAAATTAACAATATTTTAAGAAAATATTTATGGAATCATGGTGCGAAGTGTGATACTATCATAAAGACTTACGAGAGAGATTTTTAGGTAAGTGATGCATATATATAAAGAAAATCTGCGGCATCTTTTCTTTCCGCCCAGGTGTCCTTTTTGTGACAAAGTCCTGTTTTCTTCCCTCTTTATTCCCCAAGAGCGTGTATGTTCGTCTTGTGTCAGAAGGCCAGAGCATGTCCAGGAGCCTTCTTGCAAGAAATGCGGGAAGCCATTGAGTGACCAGCGCCAGGAATACTGTTTTGACTGCAAGGGGTGCCTGTATGAATTTCGGCAGGGAAAGGCACTGTGGGTATATCAGGGGGTGGCAAAAACTTCCATTTATCGTTTCAAATATCATGGGCGCAGAGAGTATGCGCATTATTACGGGGCGGAGCTGGTCCGGCATTATGGAGCATGGATAAAACGGAGTCAGATTGACGGGCTGGTACCGATCCCATTGTCCCAAAAGAAGCTTAGAAGGCGGGGATACAACCAAGCGGCATTGGTTGCTAGAGAAATTAGCCGCCGCACCGGCATCCTGGCGTATGAGGACTTGCTGATCCGGGTGCGTGACACCAAGGCGCAGAAGAAATTAAATCAGACAGAACGCAAAAATAATTTGAAAAGGGCTTTTAAAACGAAGGAAAATAAGGTACAATTAAACCATATCTTATTAATAGATGATATATACACAACAGGAAGTACGATGAATGAAGCGGCGGGCGAATTGAAGCGGGCAGGCGTGGCGGAAGTTTATTGCCTGAGCATCAGCATCGGAAAAGGTTATCAGGAGGAATAAAGGTATGGACGTTAGAAATTGCAAAGGCTGTGGAAGGCTTTTTAATTATGTGCAGGGACCGCCATTGTGTTCCGGCTGTATTTCAAAACTCGAAGAGAAGTTTCAGCAGGTAAAGGCTTTTTTGAAAGATAATCCCAATGCGTCATTGAGCGTGGTGGCGGAAGAAAATGAGGTTTCCGTAAAACAGATTAAACAGTGGGTAAGGGAAGAACGTCTTTCATTCACGGAAGAGTCTCAGATTACCCTGGAATGTGAAGGATGCGGAGCAAAAGTATTAACTGGGAGATTCTGCGAAAAGTGCAAGGCAACGCTCCACAATGACCTGTCTGGCGCCATCAAACGGCCTACGGGGTCGCTGGCATCAAAACCGAAGGACAGTCATGGAAAGGACCGGATGAGATTTCTGGATAATTAAGGATTGCCGGATGGTGTAAGCTATGCTGAATGAAGAACGGATTCGCCTTATGACAAAGATGGCCTGTTATGAAGAGGGGATAGGCAAAAAATACATGCCCATCAAACAATATTACCGAAGAGATTATGTGAGTTATCAGATGTTAAAGACCTTGATTACCTCAACGATAGCATTCGGTCTTTTGTTTGTTTGCTGGATATTGTACGATATGGAATCTATAACAGAGGCTCTTGGGAACGGTGATCTTGCAGCCTTTGGAATTTCTATTTTGGTTAAGTATGTCATTTTCGCCGTTATATACCAGATAATTGCTTTTCTGGTATATAATCGGCGTTATACAAAGGCGACGGCAAGTGTGAAAGAGTATTATTTCTTTTTGAAGAAAGCACAGAAGCTTCAGGAGAAAGAAGACAGGACACGGCCTTTGGAGGATGGGAAATGACAGGTTTGTTGGAACTGAGAGAAAGACTGCGGAATTTATATGGAAAATGTGAGATTTATATCAGGGCCGGCGTGAAGTTTGTATTGGGGCTGGCGGTATTTATCCTTATCAACGGTCAGCTGGGATATATGGATCGGCTGGACCATCCAGCAGTAACATTGATTTTGGCTCTGATTTGTTCTTTTCTGCCACTTAATATAATGTCACTGCTTGCAGGCGCCGTGATTTTAATACATTTATCAGCGCTGTCACTGGAGGTCTGCGTGACTGCGTTTTGCCTGTTTCTGCTGTTGTTTTTTATTTATGGAAAATATGCGTCTAAGAATGACGGTATTTTGATTTTAACGCCAATTCTTTGCTTTTTCAAAGTGCCGCAGGTAATGCCGGTAGCTTGCGGCTTGCTGCGCAGGCCTGCAGAGTATTTATCGATTGTATGCGGCGTGACCGCTTATTATTATTTAGAAGGGGTCAATGGCAATATTGCCAGCTTTACTTCTACGGAAGAAGCGGAAATATTAGCGAAGTTTTCAGCAATTTTGAAAACGCTGACAGGAAACAAAGAGATGTACCTGGTGCTTGCGGCGTTCTTGATTACCTCGCTGACGGTATATTTGATACGCAGGCAGTCTATAGATCATGCATGGAGAATCGGGCTCCTGTTGGGTAATCTGCTTCAAATGATTATTTTGTTGATAGGGTATGTCCTGCTTGGAAAGCCGGAGAAAATCTTCTGGGTGGTTGCAGGTTCTGCAATATCAGTGGCAGTATCTCTGATTTTGGAATTTCTTTTCTATAATTTGGATTATTCCAGAATTGAAAGGGTACAATTTGAAGATGATGAATATTATTATTTTGTAAAGGCAGTTCCCAAGATGTATGTGGCGAGAAAAGATAAACGGGTCAAGAGAATTACCCATAGAAGGAAGACAGTCAGCCGCAGGGAACTGGCGGAGGAGCTGGAGATTGATCAGGATTTGCTGAATTAAGTAAGAAAGGAATGAAGTTATGATACAGGAATTGTTCGCAAGCGTAAATTCTTTTGCGTCCAAATATCTGTTTTGGGTTGACAGCCCCCAGATTACAAAAATTGATATTGTGGAAATTATTATCATTTCATTCCTGATTTATAATATCCTGATATGGATTAAAAGGACCAGGGCCTGGAATCTGCTCAAGGGCATCATTGTGGTAGTGGTCTTTATCCTGATGGCCGCAATATTTCAGATGAATACCATTTTGTGGATTGCAGGCAAGACTATCAATGTCGCAGTGATTGCCATTATCATTGTCTTTCAGCCTGAATTGCGCCGGGCGCTGGAGATGTTGGGACGTAAGAATTTCCTGACAGCGTTGTTTTCTTTTGATTCTCAAAAGAACCAGGAAAGGTTCAGCGAGCGGGTTACCAATGAATTGGTAAAAGCTACCTATGAAATGGCGAAGGTTAAGACGGGCGCATTGATCGTGGTAGAACAGGACGTGGTACTTGGAGAATATGAAAGAACTGGGATTGCGCTGGACTCCTTGGTGTCCAGCCAGCTTTTGATTAATATATTTGAACATAACACGCCGTTGCATGATGGAGCTGTAATTATGCGGGGCAATAGAATCGTTTCGGCTACCTGTTACCTTCCTCTTTCTGACAATATGGAATTGAGCAAGGAACTGGGAACTCGTCACCGGGCGGCGGTGGGCATCAGCGAAGTGTGCGATGCGCTGACGATTGCAGTGTCGGAGGAGACAGGAAATGTGTCCATTGCGATCGGAGGGGAGCTGTATCGGAATGTGGATGCAGAATATCTGAAAGGGAAGCTGAATTTTATTCGGAAAGGCGCAATGGATGTGACCAGGTTCCGGATCTGGAAAAGGAGGATGAAGCATGTTTCGAAAAATAATGAAGCATCTGGCAAATAATCCGGGCCTCAAGCTGCTCTCCCTCCTAATTTCCGTTGTCATCTGGCTTGCGGTGGTCAATGTGGCGGATCCAGAGGGGACCAAGTCTTTTTCCATTCCCGTGGAGATTTTAAATAAAGATGTGATAACGGAGATGGGGAAGGTTCCTAATGTGGTAGGAGATACGGATATTGCCATATTTTATATTACTGGTCCAAGAAGCAGGGTGGAGGATATGTCTGCCAGCGATTTCAGCGTGACAGCAGATTTAAGCCAGGTGGATTTAAGCCAGGACGGAGCGGCGAAACTGGTTCCCATTGAGATTACGGCGAAAAAAAACGAACGGCGGATTGACATTATCCGGCGGACGGTGAATCTGCAGATCACCTTAGAAGACAGGTCGGAACAGAAATTTGTCATTTCTCCAGAAACCCTAGGGGAGCCTGCGGAGGGATGCGCCATAGGAAACGTCGAGGTTATGCCGAATCTCGTGAAAATTTCTGGTCCTGCTTCCGTTGTTTCCAGAATCAGCCGGGTATCGGCTGCGATCAATGTCGATGGCATATCCAGCGATGTATCGGATAACGTGGCTCCTGTCTTATATGACGAGAATGGACTTGTGATTTCTTCTGACTTATTGGAGCTTAATCAGCAGATGGTGACAATCCGCACTGAGATTCTTGGCACCAAGAATATACCAGTCCGGTTCCAGGTCAGCGGAACGCCTGCTTCCGGTTATGAATACCGCGGCTTGGAATATGCGCCGGAGACTGTGCTGGTGAAAGGGGAAGCGTCCGTGCTAAACAGCATCAGCGCCATCAATATTCCGGCAGATGTCATTAATATCGAGGGCGCCAACAAAGATGTGGAGACTTCCATAGAGATTATGCCGTATTTGCAAGAGTTGGGGATTGCCCTAGTTGATGAGAATACCAATAAGATTGCAGTCAAGGCAATTATTGAACGTAAGGCGACAAAGATATTTAATTATCAGACAAAGGACATTAAGATTACCGGACTGCCCAGCAACTTTGAAGTGACATTCAGCGCGGATACTGTTGCCGTAAATGTCCGTGCGCTGGAAGAAGACCTGGATGTATTGGAAGAGAATAATATAGAGGCGATTTTGGATATCACAGATCTTGAGCCGGGTACTTATACCAGGCAGCTTACGATCACTCTTCCAGGGGAAAAATATGAATTAGTGAGCCAGGTGAACGTGCAGATTACAATTACGGATCAAGATGCCGCTGTCGAGGAAGACGCTGCCAATGCTGATGAAGATCAGAGCACTGGCAGTGGATCGCTCAACAATGACACAAACACAGAGGAAGACGAGGATGATTCTCAAGAAGCGGATCGTTCCCAAAGAGACGAATGAGGAACAACGGTTGCGTAGTGCGGAATTGTTGTGAAATTAAAATAGAATTCAGAGGTAAGAGATTATGGCAAGAATGTTTGGAACAGACGGTGTAAGAGGAGTAGCTGGAACAGAGCTTACAATAGAATTAGCAATGAAACTTGGTCAGGCGGGAGCATATGTACTGACTAGAGAAAAGGCGCATCAGCCGACCATTATCGTAGGCTGTGATACCAGGATTTCCTGCGGAATGTTAGCAAACGCCTTAATGGCGGGTATTTGTTCCGTAGGGGCGAATGCGGTATATATGGGCGTGATGCCCACGCCGGCGATTGCTTATTTGACAAAAAAGCATAAAGTGGATGCGGGAGTGGTGATTTCTGCTTCCCACAATCCGATGGAATTTAATGGAATTAAGTTTTTCAATGGCGAGGGCTATAAGCTTTCTGACGAACTGGAGGATGAGATTGAATCGCTGATCCGCAGTGGAATGAAAGACGTACCCATGCCGATCGGTTCAGGAATAGGAAATATCAGTTACCGCTTTGACGCTAGGGAAGAATATGTGTTCTTTATGAAACAGACAGTCTCGGTGGATCTATCTGGATTGAAAATCGTGGTGGATTGCGCGGAAGGCGCTTCTCATTATACGGCGGTAGAGACGCTCAAGGGGTTGGGTGCAAACCTGGTAGCGATTCATACAAGTCCAGATGGAACCAATATCAATGCCAATTGCGGTTCTACGCATCTGGATGAACTCAGGGCGCGGGTGGTTTATGAAAAAGCGGATATAGGCATTGCCTTTGACGGGGATGCAGACCGTATGCTTGCCGTGGATGAAAAGGGAAATATTGTCGACGGAGACCAGGCGATGGCGATTATTGGAAACGACATGAAACAGCATGGGAAATTAAAGAAAGACACCATCGTGGGAACTATTATGAGTAACTTGGGCTTCACGCTGATGGGGGAGAACTGCGGGATTCATATTGAGCAGACGAAAGTGGGAGACCGCTATGTGTTGGAAAATATGCGAGAAAATGGTTATAATATAGGTGGAGAACAGTCTGGTCATATTATTTTTCTGGATGAGAATACCACAGGGGACGGTTTGCTCAGTGCGCTTCACTTGTTGAAAGTGATGGTTGATACAGGAAAGCCTCTTTCAGAGCTTGCGCTAATTATGGAGGTGTTGCCCCAGGCGCTTGTGAATGCCAAGGTTCCCAATCATAAGAAGGAACATTTTATGGAATATCCGGAAATTGCCCAGGCAATTCAGGAGCTGGAGCGTAAATTTGCAGGGGAAGGCAGGGTCTTGATTCGTCCGTCTGGTACAGAGCCTTTGGTTCGGGTAATGATCGAGGGAAAGAATCAGGAAGAAATTACCAGGGATGCGGAGGAGCTGGCAAACCTGATCAGAAAAAATATGTTGTAGTGCTGAAGGTGTATTGGAGGAATTGGGAATGGTTAGTCAGAAAGTAACGATAAAGAATCCTACCGGGCTGCACCTGCGTCCGGCAGGGATTTTATGCAAAGAAGCAGTAAAATACCAGGCGCTTGTTACGTTTAATTTTAAAGGCGGGACAGCAAATGCAAAAAGCGTGCTCAGCGTGTTGGGAGCCTGTATCAAATCTGGAGATTCGATTGAATTCGTGTGTGAAGGAGATGATGAACAGGAGGCGCTTAAGGCAGTGGTATCTGCCGTGGAAAGCGGTTTAGGAGAATAAAGAGAAATATTTGGGGCGGCTTTTGGCAGCGCCCCGGTGTTTTTTAGGAAGGAGCATTTTTCAAAAATGAAGAAAATTCTGATTACGGGGGCAAATGGGCAGCTTGGCAGGGCATTGGATTTGGAGTACCAGGGAGAGGATGCTGTTTTTATCCGCACAGATGTGGCAGAAAGCCAGGGAATCACGGCTCTTGATATTACAAGGACAGAGGAGGTGCTGTCGCTGGCGCGCAAAGAGCGCCCAGATGTGATAATCAATTGCGCAGCTCATACCAATGTGGATAAATGCGAGATACAAGAGGATCTTGCCTATAAGATCAATGCAATTGGAGCAAGGAACTTAAGTATTGCGGCGACAGAGATCAATGCAAAGCTGATTCAGGTATCCACCGATTATGTTTTTTCGGGAGATGCCAGCGAACCTATCACAGAATTTGCGCAGCCTGGACCAGTGAGCGCCTATGGCCGGACAAAGTATGCAGGGGAAGAATTTGTGAAAGAATTCTCATGGAAACATTTTATCCTGCGGACGGCATGGCTGTATGGGGACGGGCATAATTTTGTAAAAACCATGTTGAAGCTTTCAGAGACCCATGACACTTTAAACGTGGTAAAGGACCAGCTTGGATCTCCCACTTCTGCAACAGAGTTGGCAAGGCTGATTCATTATCTGGAGCCTACGGAGAGCTACGGCGTGTACCATGCTACCTGCGAGGGAATTTGCAGCTGGGCAGATTTTGCCGAAGCTATTTTTCAAAAGGCAGGTAAAAAAGTGACAGTTAACCATGTGACTACAGAAGAATATATGAAGATCAATCCGCAGTCGGCAAGGCGTCCGGCATATTCTGTATTGGATAACTATATGCTCCGCCTTACTGGAGATTACCGGATGAAGCCATGGGAAGCGGCCTTAGAAGAGTATATGCAGTCATTATAGAAATCTTTTTTGCCAGATGAGAGGAATCAAATGGAAAATATTGAAATATCCGTGATTATCCCAGTCTATAATTCAGAGAAATATATCGTGAAGTGCCTGGATTCTTTGAAAGCCCAGAGCATGAAAGAGATAGAGGTCATAATCATCAATGATGGGAGTACGGACCGTACCAAAGATCTGATTGAAGAATATCAAAATGCTCATCAATTGAAGATCCGCCTGTATTCCAGAGAAAACGCAGGACAAGCTGCCGCTAGGAATTTTGGCGTACTTCAGGCCGAGGGAAGATATATTGCCTTTATGGACAGTGATGATTATGTGGAAAGGGATTATTTGCAACAGCTTTATCAGACTGCCAAGGACCATCAGTCTGAAGTGGTGACTTGCGGCTACCGCAGCGTGAAGCCTGACGGCACGGTGTTGCAGACCACTTCGGTGTCGTCCTTTGCAACAGTGGCAGATTATGGACGCCCTGGCATGTTCGTGGTCTGGGCGAAGCTGTTCCTTAAGGATTTTCTTTTGAGAAATCATTTTCAGTTCCCAGAAGGCGGTAAGATTTATGAGGATGTTCCGTTTTCTTTGGAAACAAAATTTAAAGGAGAAAATGTCAAAGCCATCTCTTATATCGGATACAATTATGTGCAGCATGAGTCCAGCACCATGTCATCCTCCAAGGTGACATGCAAGCGTTTCCCTTTTGAAAAAATGGATCATGCAATCCGGGATACGATGCCAAAATCTCAAGAAGCTAGAGACCGTTTTGAATTTGAGGTGCTACATTTTTTTGCTGGTTTTTTGTTTTTCTTCTGCAAAAAAGCAAAGCGGGAAGATATATGGAAACTGTCTGCTTTTGCAGAAAAGGAGATTCGGACATATTTTCCGCAATATGCCCAAAATCCATATTTGGGCCTCAATGGGGAAAAAGAATTGCCCATCGCGCACCGAATGGCGATCTGGATCTTTGCGCAGACGATCCGCTTCCATATGTTGAAAATATTTGCATTTGCGGTTACGAGGTTTTAGAGTTATGGGACAGCAAGAGAACATCAAGAAAAATGTGATATGGAATACCTGCGGAAGCGTTTTTTACAGCGTGTGCCAGTGGCTGCTGACAGCCATTGTGATCCGGGGAGCTTCCTATGAGGCGGGCGGGGTATTGTCCCTGGCAATGACGACAAGCAGTAGTTTTTCTGCAATTTCCTTGTTTAGCATGCGCAATTATCAGGTGTCTGACCTTAAGGGAGAGTACAGCTCCAATGAATATGTTGGAAGCAGGATGATGACCTGTATCGCAGCTTTTACCTGTTGTGCCATTGCCGCAATTTATAACAATTCCTGGGAGCAGATGCTGTGTATTGACGCATTTATGCTAGTGCGTGTGGCAGAAGGCTGGGTGGACGTCATGCATGGCATTGATCAGAAATATCAGAGATACGATTACATTGGTAAATCTTATTTCTTGCGGGGACTGATTTCTTTAATTGTGTTTTCCGGCGGACTGTTTTTTACGGGGAACCTTTTGCTGACACTGTGCCTGATGGCTCTGGGGAATCTGGCGGCAGCCCTATTTTATGACACGAAAAAAACTGGGAGCTTGGAACGAATTACGCCAGTCCTGTTTCAGGCAAGAGTATTTCAACTGCTGAAAACATGTCTGCCGATTGTGGCGTTTACATTTTTGCTGAGCTTGGAGAATTTGATTCCAAAAAAAATTTTAGAGGAACAGTATGGACAGGCAGAGCTTGGAATCTATTCCGCCATGGCAAACCTGGCTGTGGTGGTACAAGTGTTTGCCTCTGTGGTGTTTAATCCGTTTTTGCCAAAATTTACCGAGCTTTATTATCAGGAGGACAGGAGGCAGTTTCGGCGTGCGCTCCATAAATTGTACCTGGTACTTGCAGGCATGTGCGTGATAGTTAATCTGGGCGTGTTTGTATTTGGAAAGCTGGGGCTTCGAATCCTGTACGGAGCGGATATTTTGCAATATTACGAGTTGTTTCTGCCTATCGTATGGTGTACGATTTTTACGGCGGTGATTTGGATCGTTTCAGCGATACTGATCGCCCTGCGCAGGATTGGCTGGCTGGTAGCAGGGATGGCAGTGGATTTTGTGCTTTGCCTGGTCCTGGCGAGTCCGCTGATTGAGCGCTTTGGCAAGAACGGGGTCAGCATTGTGCAGATCTTGGTGATGGGAATTTACATATTGTTTATGATTGTTATGTGTGAGATAGCTGCAAATAAACAGAAAAGAAAAAAGGCAAGTGGCAAAGATGAAGAAATTAATAATAATACCTGCTTATAATGAAAGCGCATGTATTGAGCAGACAGTAAGAGATATTCAGAAATATGCGAAAGAATTTGACTATTTGATTGTAAATGACTGTTCTACGGATCGAACCAAAGAGATCTGTGAAAAGAATGAATTTAATCTAATTAATCTTCCCATTAATCTTGGAATTGGGGGGGCAGTTCAGACCGGATACCGGTATGCCTATGAGAACGATTATGACGTGGCGGTCCAGATAGACGGGGATGGGCAACATGACGCTTCATTTCTGACACAAATGTCAAAGACCATGCAAAGAGAGGGGGCGGACATGCTTATTGGTTCCCGTTTCATTGAGAAGCAGGGGTTTCAGTCCTCCTTGATTCGCAGGATTGGAATTGTTTATTTTACTTGGTTGATTAAATTATTGACAGGGACCACTATTACGGATCCGACTTCAGGACTGCGCATGATCAACCGCAGCGTAATTGAGATTTTTGCCAGGGATTATCCCAAAGATTATCCAGAACCGGAGAGCGTAGTGGCAGTGTTGCGAAAAAAGAAGCAGGTCAAAGAGATTCCGGTAATCATGCGGGAACGACAGGGCGGGAGCTCTTCGATCCACAGCGCAAAATCGGTATATTATATGGTGAAGGTGACGCTGGCTATTTTGGTGGAGCGTTTGCGCAGGTATGAATAAGGAGCAGATATGAGTTTAAAATTGCAGGTTATATTATTAGTGATGCTTGGCTGTTTATTGGTGGGGATGGTTACTCAGATTAAGAGGAAGAAACTGGATTTAAAGTATTCGCTGTCCTGGTTTGTCTTAATTATCGCATTGATTATATTGACATGCTTTCCCAAGCTTTTGATTATTATTGCGGATTTTCTTGGGATTACGACGCCGATTAATATGATATTTTTCTGCGGATTCTGTTTTTCCCTGGTAATTATATATACGCTGACGGCTGCTGTGTCCAAGATGTCGGATAATATTCGTAGTCTGACACAGAAAATTGCGTTGCTGGAAAAAGGAGAGGAGGAACATGAATAATAGAAATATCAAAAAGCAAAAGAATCAGAATAAGGGAAAATATAGCGGCAAAGACCATACTTTTGTAATTTGCGCTTATAAGGAAAGCCCTTATATTGAAGAAACCATAGTATCATTAAAAAATCAGACTGTGCCAGTCAATATTATAATGTCCACTGCGACGCCCAATGAATTTTTAAACGATATCTGCAAGAAGTATGAGATTCCCCTATATGTCAACGATGGAGAGCGGGGAATCGCAGGGGATTGGAACTTTGGGTATCAGCAGGCGAAGACGAAGCTGGTGACTTTGGCTCATCAGGATGATTTCTATGAGCCGGAATATGCAGAAGAAATCATCCGTCATGCCAATATGGGCAAAGATGTGATTGTCGTGTATTCCGATTATTACGAATACAGGATAGATAAGAAGGTGACAGATAACAAGCTTTTGAAAATTAAGCGCATGATGAATCTGCCGATGACCAAGAAAATATTTTATGGCAACCGTTTTGTACGGCGTTTGATGCTGTCACTGGGGGATCCGATTTGCTGCCCGGCAGTTACTTATGTGAAAGAGCGGGTGGGAGACCGTCCTTTTGACACCAGTTTTCAAAATAGTTGTGATTATAAGGCCATGGTAGAGCAGGCAGAGAAAAAGGGCTGGTTTATCTGCGTGCCCAGGCAGCTTATGGCTCACCGGATTCATCCAGGGTCTACGACCACTCTTAATTTAAGCGAGAACATCCGGCAGAAAGAGGATCTTGAGATTTTCTGCAGATTTTGGCCAAGGCCAATCGCAAAGCTTTTGAATAGGGTGTATGCTACAAGTGAGAGAAGCAACGAATTATAAATATAGGAGAGAAGAGGATGACGCTCAAAGAAGTATCGGCAGGCCGTAATAACAATCTGGACATGATCCGTTTTTTTGCGGCGCTGCTTGTTATTTTATGCCATGCCTATCCGATCAGTATGGGCGAGGAGCATATGGATCTCTTGGGAAGGATCACTGGCGGTCAGATCCATTTTGGAAACCTGGCGGTCTGTATTTTCTTTTTATATGGAGGATTTCTCATAGCTAAAAGCGCCGAGCGGCTACAGACTGCAGGCGCATATTTTAAGGCCAGGATCTTAAGGCTTTTTCCATGTTTGATCGTGGTAACTCTTGTTCTTGCACTTGTGGCTGGTCCATGTTTGACAACGTTTTCACCTGGAGAATATTTCTCACAGATAGGAACGTGGAAGTATTTGCTCAATTCAGTGATGATATTGATCCATGACTTGCCAGGCGTATTCGAGGGGAATATCTATGGGCAGACGGTCAATGGGCCATTATGGACGCTTCCGATTGAATTTCTGTGCTATGTCATGTGCTTCCTAGTGTGGAAAATGGGGCTCATGAACAAGAAATGGATGAAATGGACTGCTTTAGCGTTTTCGGCGGGATATATCGGCATGAAACTGATGCTCGGTTCTGGCAGCCTGCTTGCTTCTGCTTTGCGCCCGGCAGGGCTTTTTTATGCGGGGATGCTTTATTATGTGTACAGGGAACATATAAAGCTGCGCTGGCAAGCAGCGTTGCTATGTTTTTTGGCGCTGCTGTTCTTTACCTGGAGGGGATGGCTGGAAGCCGTAATTTTTGTGTTCTTACCTTACCTTCTTTTGTATATTGGATATGGCACAAGCCGTAAATTCAGTAATTTTTCCAAATATGGGGAGGTGTCTTATGGAATTTATTTGTGCGGGTGGCCGATTCAACAGGTGCTCTGTATGCAGTTTGGAGGGAGAATGAACCCCTTGGCAAACTTTTTCCTGGCATTGCCAATTGCCATTTTTTGTGGATTCTTACTGAATAAGTTGGTAGAAGTACCGATTGCGCATATGGACAAAAGAAGAGTTCTTGTTCGCAGCAAGCAACAGGATATACAGGAGGATTAGAAAATGAGTGGTTCCATCATAGCTTCAATATTATATGTGACAGGGTTTTTATTATGTTTTTCAGCAGTGCTCTTGCTGAAAAAAAGCGACGGAAAATTAAATGGCGTGATGTGGCTTATCCTTTCATTGCTGGCGCAACTGTGCTGGGGAGGATTGGTGGCAGGAATTATCAATATCGTACATATTCCCATCAATATTTACAGTATCGGGCTGGTGTACCTGATTACGGCGGCGCTTTTAGGTTTTAAAATTTATCGAGAGAAATGCGTCCAGAAATATGAATGGCATCTTTTGGACATCCTGTTTTCTTTGGCGGTATTTTTTACAGTTGCTGTCATGGTGTATGCAAAGGCAGGTCCCGGCTTTGACCTTATCTTTATCAACAGTGATGCAGCGGTGCATCTTAAGAACGCCGTGTCTCTTGTGCAGTCGCAAAAGCTTCCAGTGATGTATTTTGCGCCGTTTCAATTGGGCATGATACTAGAAGTCCTGATGCCGGCGGTTCCGATCTATGATTTCTATAAGATCTTTATCGTTGTGGACGCTGTTTTTTTGGCAGTCGAAGTTGTATTCTTTTTTGAGTTTTGCAGGGAATATTTTAAAAATTGGCGTATGAAGGCGGTCGGCGTCATCATGTGTATCTTTTATGCTGCAGGTTATCCGCTGCTGAGTTATCTTTTTACCTTTTATTATTGGGCTATCGGCGTGATGCTGATGGGATTTGCCGCCCTTTTGCTTCGCATGTACCGCAGACAACAGATTAATCGTTCGTATCTTTTGTTTTTACTGATGCTTTGCTGCAACGGAACGGTCATGTGCTATATGCTGATTGCGCCAATGGCGTTTATTGCGGCATTTCTTGGACTTGTCTCCATTGTGAAAGACGAGGGAAAGCTGGTGACGAAGGGAAATGTGCTTTTGGCGCTGAAGGTTTTTCTGCTCCCCACACTGCTGGCGATTTATTACTGTTACTTTGAGTTCTTGAGCAAGGAGGGAAAGACGGCCTCGGAGGTGATCGCCATCGAGGGCGGGATTTACAGGGAGTTGTATGTCAATTTCTTACTGCTGATGCCGGTCGTGGCATATATGGTAATTCGTGCCATCCATAGGAAAAAAGCGGATATCAACATGATCTTTTTTGGAACGACATCCATCTTTGTGTTGGTATTGTTTGTGCTCACAGGAGTAAAAATAGCATCTGGATATTATTTTTACAAATTTTATTATCCGTTATGGTTTTTTGCCTTCGTGCTGGCAATACAAGGGATTGCAGAGATGCTTGATAAACATTGGGAGATTTTGGCGAGCTATGGTCTGACATTCCTGTTCCTGTTTGTGATGCATTATGGAAAGCTGGAGGAACTTGTGGTTTTGAACAAGTCGAATTTTCAGGAAGCTTATCGGTCGGATCAATTTTTTCACCTTTATGATTACAATAAAAGCTATCTGATGATCACAGGCAGTACATTTCCAGACGAATATATGGATATGTGCCGTTATGTGGTGGACGAACTGGGCAGGGAGGAAAACGTGCCCTTAATATCTTCGCATGACAGGTACGAAAAATGTTATTGGTATGAGGCGCTTACAGGAAATGATTGTTCGGAGTATTATGGCTGGGACTATGATTTTAGGGAAGTAAAGGGTAAACTGAAAAAGCGCAAGGAAAAGCACTTTGCGGTTTTGATAGATAGTTTAGTTTTTCAGCAAAATAAGGATTATTTTGAGAAATTTGAAGTAGTATATAAGAATGAGAAGAGCGTTGTATACCATAATAAGATAAAGAAATAAAATACATGCTCAACGTCTCTTTGTATCTGATATTTTAGAGACGTATATTAAAATGAAGGAGGAATAGAGACTATGAGAACTTATTTAGTAACCGGAGGAGCAGGATTTATCGGCACAAATTATATTCTTTATATGTTTCGTAAATATGATAAAGAAATCAGAATCATCAATGTGGACAAATTGACATATGCGGGGAACCTGGAGAATTTGAAGGATGTGGAATCCAGGGACAATTATACGTTTGTCAAGGCGGATATCTGTGATAAAGAAGCGATCAGCCGCATTTTTGCAGAGAATGATATTGACCGCGTGGTTCATTTTGCAGCGGAGAGCCATGTAGATCGAAGCATTAAAAATCCAGAAGTGTTCGTGCAGACGAATGTGCTGGGAACGGCAGTGATGCTCAACTGTGCAAAAGAGGCATGGGAACTAGAGGACGGAAGCTTTCGGGAAGGAAAGAAGTTTCTGCATGTTTCCACGGACGAGGTATATGGTTCCCTGGAAGAAGACGGAGCTTATTTTTATGAGACTACGCCGTATGATCCCCACAGTCCTTATTCCGCAAGCAAGGCAAGCTCTGATTTTTTGGTAAAATCATATATCGATACCTACCGTTTTCCAGCGAACATTACCAATTGTTCCAACAATTACGGGCCGTATCAATTTCCGGAGAAACTGATTCCGCTGATGATTAATAATGCGCTTCAGGGAAAGAAGCTGCCTATTTATGGGGATGGAAAAAATGTCCGTGACTGGCTGTATGTGGACGATCATGCAAAGGGCATTGACATGGTTCAGGAACATGGAAAGCTGGGAGAAACTTATAACATCGGCGGGCATAATGAGAAGCAGAACATTGAAATTGTTGAGACCATTATTGAGGTTTTGCAAGAGATGCTAGCGTCAGACGATCCAAGAAGGAAGCTGGTGAGCAAGGAGCTGATCACCTATGTGGAAGACCGCAAGGGGCATGACAGAAGATATGCAATTGCGCCGGACAAGATCAAGGAAGAAATCGGATGGCAGCCGGAGACGATGTTCCGGGAAGGCATCCGCAAAACGATTGCATGGTATTTTGAACATGAAGATTGGATGAAGCATGTTACCAGCGGAGATTATCAGAAATACTATGAGGATATGTACCAGAATAGATAGTGGGAGGTTCAAATGGAACTGGCGGGATGTAAAACGGTCATAAAGGAAATGCAAAGAAAGCTTTCCCGGCATAAGGAGGCAAATTTATTTTTGATTCTAGCGTTGTGCTTTGGGATTGTCATGGCGTGCATCAACCCTCCGTTCCAGGAATGCGACGGTTGGATGCATTATCTGTGGGCGACGGACGTATCGTTTGGAAATCTTGCCAGTCCGGTGACAAGTTTATCTCATGAAGACGGCGTGGTCTTGGTGCCGGAGAACTTTAACGAATTCGGTTACCGCATAATCAAGCCAGGTACTGGCGAGGGCGGAACGTATATCCAATATCTGAAATCAGTCAAGCCGTCTTTGAAAACGGCCAAGCTGCAATTAATCAATGTGCCGTCTTCCCTGTTTTATTATCCTCAGGCACTGGGACTGTTTTTAGGCAGAGTTTTTGGCTTCAGCGTATATGGAGGCGTGGTATTTTCCAGGATCTGTAATCTGCTGGTGTTCTTGGCGCTGGCTTATTTTGCGATTCGCATCACGCCGATTTTGAAACATGCAATGGCCGTGATTGGCTTATTTCCGATTACCTTGTACCAGGCGGCTTCCGATTCTCCAGACGCCATGCTCAATGGTTTTTGCTTTTTATTTATTGCGATGTGCTTTTTTTATGCATATGGGGAAAAGGAGAGCCTGGATTGGAAAGATGCGTGTAAGCTTTCTCTGGTTTTGTCCATGGTATTCCTTTGTAAATATGTGTATGTTTGCCTGGGGCTTTTGGTGTTTTTGATTCCTGTAAAAAAATTTGTCAATAGAAAGGCATATTGGAAAAGCTTTGGGATCGGGCTCGTTTTGCTGGTGATTTTTGGAGGAGCCGCATTGCTTGCAGCAGCTTCTATTGTCTCTGGCGGACAGGCGTCTGCGGGAGCGGAAGGAATGTCGCAGACGCAATATCTGCTGGAACATCCTAAATTTATCCTCCAGATGTTAATTACCACATTTTTGAATAAGTTTAACGACTGGATGTTGTGGCTCAATACCCTGGGGAATTTAAATTATCAATTGGGACCCCTGATTTATCTTGTGCCAATGTACGCAGTCTATGTGGGGGCGTTGGACCGCAACGATGCCTGTGAGAGGATTCGTAAGCGGGATCAGTGGCTGTGCTTTGTCGTGTTCTTGCTTGCCTGCCTGCTAGTGGTCCTGGGAATCTATATTGGCGATGGCAGCTTGAATCCCGTGGGAGCGCTGATTGCACAGGGGATTCAGGGGAGGTATTTTATTCCTGCGCTTCCGGTGTTATTTGCCGCAGTCAGCCAGAGGGGGCTTGAAAATAAAATCAGGCATTTTACAGGGAAAGTGATAGGAATTATGTGTATGCTGTTGTTATATTCCATATATTCCCTATATGGGTACTGCATGTAAAAATTGAAGTGAGTTAGCTTTTCTTTAAATCTATAAAGATTGTTATGCCGCATGGAGAATATGCCAGGTGCAAGATGCCTGGCTTGTTCTTTGATGCAGAGTCTTTTTATGTTATCAAATAGCAAAGTTCGTTGTAAATACCCATTGCATTTCGAGTTTCCCTATTTTGCAATTCATAGTGCCAAAAGATTTCCATCACAAAGTGATGAAAACACTTTGCACATAAAAATGCTCTGAAAATCTAACTTTTCAGAGCGCTTTTTGTGCAAGATGTCTATGCTGCCAAAGGCAGCAAGACCTTTTGGCACTATGAATTGCAAAATCGGGAAACTCAAACCATTGTATTCAGAAAAACTTAATATTTATTTTACAAAAATAAGAAAGTAGCATTCTTGTTTCCATCACATTGTAACGTTATAATAAAAAATGAGGATATGTTGCTAGAAATTTTAACAGAAGAAAAGGATGAAATATGAGAAAGAGAATGTTACTGATATTGTTGGCAGTTATGATGTTTTCCATGGATGGGGTCAGCCTGTATGCCAACGGACTTTTACATCAGGCAAAGGCCGGGCTGGAAGCAGTGTCAGAATCTAAACCAGGTCTGGAAGATGATGACGACTTTCCAGAAGGGGTAGGCGATGGGGGAACAGAAGAAGAATGCTTTCCAGGAATTCCAGAATCTGAGGAACCAGGAATTCCAGAGCCAGAGGAACCAGGAGCCTCGGGAGAAGATCCCAGTCAGGGCAAGCAGGAATACGCCATTTATTTTAACTTTGCTGGTGGAACTACAGAGGATGGGGCGTCCAGCATTACCATCCAGGTGCCCGAAGGAAGCTTTCCAAACGCAGGGGCTGTGGTGATGCCGCAGAGAAAAGGTTATTTCTTTCAGGGCTGGCTAGACGAGAACGGGGCATATTACAAATTTGATCAGCCAATCACAGAGAACATTGCCTTGCTTGCCTCCTGGACGCCGATCACCTACCGCGTGAAGTTTGACTTAAACGGCGGGGAGGGGCAGGAGATCCCAGAGCAGATTTTTACTTACGACAAAGAGGAATTGCTGCCTACGAAGATCGGGAAAAAGCAAGGATATGCATTTTGGGGGTGGAGGTTGAAAAATTTGGAATTTTATCCCGATGGAGAGCCTGTAAAAAACCTCACAGATCAGGATGGGGCGGTGGTAACGCTCAAGGCAGTTTGGAAACGTGCTAATTATAAGGTACGCTTTGACGCTAACGGAGGCAATGGGACCATGCAAGAGCAATCCTTTGTTTGTGGAAAAAGTAAGAACTTGAATAAGAACAAGTACAAGAGGTCAGGATACGTCTTTACAGGATGGAATACCCAAAAAGATGGAAAAGGGAAAAGTTATGCAGACAAGGAAGAAGTGTGTTCTTTGAGCCAGGAACATGGCAGTACCGTTGTGCTGTTTGCTATGTGGCAAGGAAACGCCTATCAGGTGCAATATAATGGAAACGGCGCAGACAGTGGAACGGTTGGATATACAAAACATGTATATGGAACAGGAAGCAAATTAGCGGCGAATCACTTTAAGAAAAGAGGTTATACGTTTGCCGGATGGAATACCAAAGCCAACGGAACAGGCAAGACTTACAAAGCAGGCGAGGAGGTCAAGGAACTTACTACGAAGGCAGACGGCGTGGTAACACTTTATGCAAAATGGACGACCACGAAATATCAAATCAACTATAAGCTGAAAGGCGGCGCTTTGCCTAATTCCGCAAAAAAAAGCTATACGATTGCCAGTAAAACGATTTCCTTGCCAGCGCCAAAGCGAAACGGCTACGATTTTGACGGCTGGTATAAAGATCAAAGCCTAAAGAATCGCGTCAAGCAGATAAATGCTGGAACCGTGGGCGACAAGACGTTTTATGCGAAATGGGTAAGATGTAGCAAAAAGCCTACAAAGAGCGCTGCGAAGATTACTGCCTGCAAAGCTTCCGGGACTGGCAAAGTCAAGGTTGCGGCTACCATAAAGAGCCGCATTCTCAGTGACGACGACCGTTATTATCTGGCTTATGTAAACCCTGTCAATGGGACGCCTTACCGAATCGCGGCAGAAAGTTATAAAAAGAAAAAAGTTGTATTTCAATTAAAAACAGCACAGAATCAGGGCTATGCGGTATCCATGTACGGTATCGCAGTCAAAAAAAACGGAAAGCTTAAGTTGATCAGCAGTAGCTCTTATGTCAAAAATCCTGAAAAAGCAGCAAGCAATAAGTCGAAGTATAAGCTTGGCAAAACGAAAAAGGGAATGCAGTTTTTTCAAAGCATGGAGGAGATTGATTCTTGCGGGGCTAAAAATAATTTTTTGAACCTCACGGCTTCCATGGTGTGTAAAAATGGCGCTGTGCCTTACCAGTATAATGGAAAAACCTATTATTTTAACCGCATGACAAGATATCAGGAAATTGTTTCAGAATGTAATAAGAAAGGCATCAATGTCACGATGCAGGTTATGTTAGACTGGGTAGACGGCAATACAGATCTAATTGCGACGAAGGCAAGGAAACAGGGAGCTGCGCCTTATTATACTTGGAATATTTATCAAAATGGAGCTCGGGAAAAGATGGAAGCGATCTTCTGCTATCTGGGCAGCGTGTTTGCAAAGAAGAACTGTTATGTTTCTAATTGGATTCTCGGGAATGAGATCAATAATCCTGGGGGCTGGAATTATGCGGGGACTTTGTCACAAGGATCTTATTTTAAAACGTATGCATATGCGTTCCGTAACCTTTACTATGCAATTCGAAGCCAGTATTCCAATGCCCGTATTTTCATCTGCATGGATAATCTTTGGAATACCGCAGTACCAGGGGGGTATAGCGCAAAGCATTCCATTACTTCTTTTGTGAAGCAGCTTGAGAAGATTCAGAGAGGAATTAAATGGAATCTTGCCTACCATGCCTATTCGTACCCTCTGACCTACACAAACTTTTGGGAAGGATTTGGGATTTCCAACAAAGCAGATACGCCCTATGTGACAATGAAAAATCTGAACGTGTTGACTAATTATATCAAGAAAAAATATGGTTCCTCTGTGAGAATTATTTTATCAGAGCAAGGATATAGTTCCACGATGGGATATGCAAATCAGGCTGCAGCCCTGGCATACAGCTATTATATTGCAGCATGTAACCCTATGATCGATGCCTTTATCATTCGCAGCTATGACGATCACCCAGTGGAAGTCGCCCAAGGACTGCGTATGGGCATCAAGGGAAAGGAGGCGTTCAAAGTGTATAAATATATGGATACCTCCAAGTCTTTAAAATATACCAAACGCTATCTGAAGATGGTTGGGGCAAAATCGTGGAAGAAAATCGTGCCAGGATATAAGACCAATAGAATTTATAAAATGTATGTAAAATAGGAAAATTTGGCGCCAAGCACTTGCATCAGCGGTGATTTTGGCGCCATTTTGATTATGATCCAGCACCTGATGCAATTATTTCTCATTGATTAATCAGAAACTTTAAATGGAATGGATAAATTTGCAATTACTGTGAGAAAATGCTATAATAAAGCAGCTTGAGTTTCCGTATTCTGTAATTTTATCGTATCAAAAGGTTTCCATTACAAAGTGATGGAAACACTTCGCACAGAAAAGCGCTACGGAAAGCTAGCTTTCCAAACACTTATTGTGCAAGATATCTATGTTGCCAAAGGCAGCAAGACCTTTTGATAAGATAAAATTACAGAATACGGAAACTCAAATAAAGCAAATTTAGACGGAATTAGGAGAGAAAATATGGTACAGCTTGCATTATGTCTGCTAATGATTGCGTTGTTGTTTTTAGAATTCGCAGTCTTTGGCAATGGATTTTGCAAACTATTTCGTTTGAAATTCCGGGCATATGAGACAGGAATTCTAGGTTTTTTTGTATACTTTGGTTTTTTCCAGATCGAAGCGCTGCCGCTGATTTTGCTGCAAAGGCCTTTTCATGAACTGGCATGGCTGTGGGCAGGCACTGCCTGTCTCGTGAATCTTTGCGTGCTGCTGACGGCAGGCAAAGCGCTTGCGTTTTATCTAAAAAGCATCTTTGCAGGTTTATGGCGTATCAAAGGGATTTTGCTTGTAGCGGTGGTTTTACTGGTGTTTTTTGTATGCTGGTTCCAGGGAACCCAGCCGTATGTGGGTTGGGACACCGTGGATTATGTTGGGACAGTGAATACGACGGTATATACAGATACCATGTATGTATACCAAGGAAATTCCGGCGCCATGGCGAAAGAATTGGATTTGAGATATGCCTTGTCGGCATTTTACATGCATTCTGCGCTGTTGTGCAAATTGATGTCTGCAGGCGGCATGATCGTGCAGAAGTATATCATAGGCACAGTTTGCGTTTTGATGCATGCAGGAATTTTATTTGCGATAGGGAGGCATTTGTTTCCAGAAAAGGAAAAGAAAGCGCTGTTTTTTACGGGATTGGCATTCGTGATGCATCTCGGATTTTATACCAACTATTCCGTATCGGATTTTCTGATGATCCGTGCTTACGAGGCAAAAGGGTTTTGTGCCAATGTGGTGATTCCTGCGATGTTTTATGCGATATTGCGCTTCTGGCAGGACTGGGAGAAACGGGAGCATCGGGCATTGCTGTTTGTGGTTTGCTTTTCTAGCATTCCAGTATCAATGTCTTCGCTTGCGATTATTCCGGCAATGCTGGTGATCGCCGTGACAGCGCATGGACTCGTAATCAAATCGCCGAAAGTTATCTTTCACAGCATTTGGTATGCAGTGCCCAATGGGATGTATTTGATTCTATATTTTCTGTATACCCGGGGGTTTCAGATTATGATTCACAAATAAAAGAAATCGCAGAGTTAGAGGAAAGAATATGTATAATGTAGAGAATATACAGCAGATGATCCAGACATATGGAGGGTTCACTATGTTTTTGCCGGCCTTCTTAATCTGCGTGATTTATGCTTTCTGCAGCACAAAAGAGTCGGAGAAGAAACGCTTGACATTTGTTTTTCTGCTGAGCATTTTGTTTATTTTTAATGATCTGTCGATTAAATTGGTTGGAAGGATCACAGGCATCGCCACATATTACCGCTTTCTATGGGCGGTGCCTATCCTTCCGATGATTGCATGGGCAGGAACCAAGGCAGTGTCGGAGCGTGAAAAACTTTGGGAGAGAGCCATGGTTCTCGGGCTTTTGGCATGTCTCTTCTGGGGGGGCAAAAATAGCTTTGTCGTAGAAGGAACCATACGGATTCCAGAAAATGCTTACAATCTGGCAGAGGATGTGATACAGGTTTGTGAGATGATTGAAAAAGACAAGGACAAGGAACGTCCAGTGGTTATTTTTGACCTAGGATGCCAGATGCAGTCGAGGCTGTATGATCCCTCTTTGATATGGGGGATCAGCCGTAAAGCTTATCAAACCCATAATAATACAGCAGGGTATGAGGATGTAAAAAAATATATAGCTGAAAAAGCGATGATCCGCGCAGTCAATTATGGCATCAAGGGGGAAGAAGAGCGTTTATCCAAGGCTCTCAAAAAGAAAAAAGTGGACTATGTCGTGACATTGACGCTCTATGAGATGAGCGATTATCTGGAGCAAGTAGGCTATGAACTGTTAGGCACTACATTGGAAAGAAGCGTATATGTCAGAAAAGAAGAATAGGGAGCAGAGCTTTAAAGAGAACGTTATGGATATCAAGGGGCAGGGGTTTGGCGATAGGGGAACGCTGTGGATATCCGTGGAGAGTAGCATCAAAAAAGAATTGGAGGTTGATCCATGAAAGGAATTATTTTAGCCGGAGGTTCCGGAACAAGATTGTACCCATTAACCAAAGCCATTTCCAAACAGATAATGCCAGTGTATGACAAGCCCATGATATATTATCCGTTGTCTACCCTGATGCTGGCGGGGATTCGGGAAGTGCTGATTATTTCCACGCCTAGGGATCTTCCCATGTTTGAGGAATTGCTAGGGGATGGGACGCAGCTTGGCATGTGTTTTTCCTATGCTGTGCAAAAGGAACCAAGAGGACTGGCAGATGCGTTTATCATAGGCGCAGAATTTATCGGAACGGACGCTGTGGCGTTGGTGCTGGGAGACAACATTTTTTATGGACAGAGCTTTTCCAGGGTGCTTCAAAATGTGGCGAAGCGCACAGAGAGCCAGCCAGGGGCGACAATTTTTGGTTATTACGTCAGGGATCCTAGGGAGTATGGCGTGGTAGAATTCGATCAGCAAGGCACGGCGGTTTCCATTGAAGAGAAGCCAGAACATCCGAAATCTAACTATGCAGTACCTGGACTGTATTTCTATGACAATGACGTGGTAGAGATTGCAAAGAATGTAAAGCCCTCCGCCCGTGGCGAAATAGAGATCACCAGTGTTAACAATGCTTATTTGGAACGAGGCAGCTTAAAAGTGGAGACTCTTGGCAGGGGATTTGCATGGCTGGATACTGGAAATCATGATATGCTTCTGGCAGCCGCGGATTTCGTGTCTGCATTCCAGAAACGGCAGGGATTATATATTTCTTGCATTGAGGAGATTGCATATAAACGGGGATTTATCACCGCAGATCAGTTAGAGAAGTTGGCAGAACCTCTAATGAAGACAGAATATGGGCAGTATTTGATGGAGATTGCGCAAGGACTGTAAGAGCGGGGGAATGAGGACAGCTTTGACAGAAGAGAACAGCAGGAGGTTTATGTTAAGATGGGTAAGATTAAAGTGACAGATCACTGTAATGGGATTGCAGGGTTGAAAGTGATAGAGCCAGCCGTATTCGGCGATCAGAGGGGCTATTTCATGGAAACCTATAATTATAATGATTTCAAAGAGGCGGGGATTGATTGTGAATTTGTGCAGGATAACCAGTCGGCTTCCAAGAAAGGAGTGCTTCGCGGGCTTCATTTCCAGATTAATTATCCCCAGGATAAGTTGGTAAGGGTGGTAAATGGCGAGGTCTTTGACGTAGCAGTTGACCTGCGGGAAGGATCAGAAACTTTTGGAAAGTGGTTTGGCGTCACATTGTCAGCGGAGAATAAAAAACAGTTTTTTATCCCCAAGGGGTTTGCGCATGGATTTGTAGTATTGTCTGATTATGCGGAATTTTGCTATAAAGTGACTGATTTTTATCATCCCAATGACGAGGGCGGGATTTTATGGAAAGATGAGAAGATCGGCGTGCAATGGCCTATGCCCCAGGGAATGACAGAGGATGATTTGATTTTATCAGATAAAGACCGAGCGTGGGGTGGCATAGAAGAATACTGCGACAATAAAAATAAATAATTATCGCAGTTGGGAAGGAGAACGTACCATGGGAAAGAAGGCATTGGCATTTTTACTGGCAGGCGCATTGTTTCTGACTGGGATCGGAGCAGAGCAAGCGCTGGCGGCTCCGACAGAAAATACAGAGACAGAAGAAGCATTTGACGACAGCGTTACTCCAGATCAGGGGGCTTGCCCAGACGGAGGGTTTCAGGCTCCCAAGGCGATAGAGATTTCAGAGGAGATGGCAGAATCGATAGAGCTTATCGAGGAAGAGGATGTGGAGATCAAGAATGGAAGGATGATACTGCATTCGGAGTCTTATGGCTCTCAGAAATATGACTCTTCTTGGGATATCTATTCTTCCAATTATATTTATAACCGCCTTAGCGCTAATGAGCGTAAATTTTGGGATCTTTTGGATGCGCTTTGCAGAAGGTACCTTGTTACTACAGTGAATGCGTCTGCGCAGACGCTGCAAGGCAATACCTATTATATCGCAGATAAGTGGATCAGTTATAGCAGCCTGGGGTTATCAGAGTGGCAGCTCAGTATTTTGTATACCATGTTCACCTATTCGAATCCTCAGTACTATTTTCTGGAAAATGGTTATTTGTTCGGACAGGGAAGCATGTGTCCGGTCATTTATGCTAAATTTGCCAGGGGAGTCGACAGAATAAGTGAGACCGAGAAAGTAAAGCGGCAGATTGACGCTATGAAAAGCAAAGTTGAGAAAGGGACCGATGATCTCGACAAGGCAAGGATTGCACATGATCTGATTGTCGAGAAGATCCAGTATGACAGGGGATATGATACGGGGAACTATTATACGCCCTACCATCAAAGTGCGTATAGCGTGTTCCAGGACGATTACACAGTGTGCGCAGGCTATACGAAATCTTTTAGCATTCTGATGAACAGCGTGGGGATTGACACGATAGGGGTCACCAGCCTGATCGAAAAAACAGATATTTTTGGAGAGAAGACTACCACAGGCCATGCCTGGAATATGATTTGTCTCAATGATTCCTGGTATTACGTGGATCTTACTTGGGACGATCAGGACGGGGCAGGCGGCAGAAGCAAGATTTATACTTATTTTGGCATCAGCAAGACGACCCTTACCAGGAAGCTGGATACGACGGGCTTTCATCAGGAAGAGCCAGGTTATACAGGGCTGATTCCGGTATGTACCAAGGATCTTGGCTCTACAGAGCTGCAGGTAGGAACCGCATATCTGCCCACGGCGACCACGGCGGCTGTGACCATAAAGCAGAATAAGACCAAGAGCGGCATGTCTGTGACTTTAAAGACGGCTACTCCGGGTGCAGACATCTATTATACGATTGATGGGAAAACTCCATCCTCTTCTTATACCAGAAGTTACCATTATACGGGACCGTTCAAGGTGACCGCTAATGTGACAGTAAAAGCGGTGGCTGTGAAGGACGGGCAATGGGACAGCAAGGTCAGTGACGGGAAAGTAAACGGCAAGATGTATACCGTCACATTCAATACCATGGGGGGCAAGAAGCTTTCTTCTAAGCTAGTTTGGCCGGGAGAGGCGGTTGAAAAGCCAGCGGATCCCAAGCGTGCAAAATATCAATTTGCAGGATGGTACAAGGAAAAGGGATGCAAAAGCAAGTGGAATTTTAAGAGCAAGATCACCAAGAATACCACGGTTTATGCAAAGTGGAACAAGGTGAAAGTCGCCAAGACCAGTGTCAGTTTGAAAAATCAGTCTGGCAGAAAGCTGAAAGTCACGGTAAAGAAAATCAGTGGCGCAAAAGGGTATGAGATTCGCTATTCGCTCAACTCCAATATGAGTTCTGCCAAAAAGAAAGAGGCGAAATCAGGAGTAAAGACTATCAGCGGGCTCAAAAAAGGCGCCCGGTATTATGTCCAGGCAAGGGCATGGAAACTGGATTCGGCAGGCAAGAAAGTATATGGTGACTGGGGCAGTGCCAAAGCAGTTACGATTCGAAAATAATCAAAGGAAGTCGGCATATGAATGGGACGTCAAAAAATATAATTGCAGAATTGATCGAAAACCGCAAGCTTATCAAAAGCCTGGCAAAGAACGATTTTAAGATCAAATTTGCAGGTTCTTATCTAGGAACCCTGTGGGCTTTTGTGCAGCCGGTGATCACGGTGCTGATATACTGGTTTGTCTTTGACAAGGCGATCGGCGCAAGAGTAAATATGCAGACAGCGCTTCCGCTTCCTTATGTCTTGTGGCTGGTCGCAGGAATTGTGCCCTGGTTTTTCTTTTCTGACTGTGTCAGCGCTGGGACGGCCGTGCTGGCAGAATACAATTATCTGGTTAAAAAAGTGGTTTTTAATATAGATATTCTGCCAGTAGTCAAGGTGTTTGCCTCAATTTTCGTACATGCATTTTTTGTGGCGTTCATGCTGGCCTTATTTGTAGCATATGGTTACTTGCCAGATCTCTATGTACTGCAGGTAGTTTATTACAGCCTAGGCGTTTTAATTCTTGCACTGGGAATCAGCTATCTTACCAGCGCCATCTCTGTGTTTTTTCCAGATATGCGCCAGATTGTGAATATTGCCCTGCAAGTAGGAATTTGGGCGACGCCCATTATGTGGAGCATTCATGACATGAAAGAGAAGATTCCAGATGCGGCGATGGCGGTACTCAAGCTCAATCCGATGTATTATATTGTGCAGGGTTACCGGGAAGCTTTGATTGATAAGGCGTGGTTCTTTGAACATCCGGGCATGACATTGTATTTCTGGTGCTTTACAGCGGCTGTATGCGTGCTGGGCGTAACGGTATTCAAACGGCTCAAAGTACATTTTGCAGATATGATGTAGAAAGGAAGCATATGGAAGAGACAGCAATCAAGGTGACAAAAGTCAGCAAAATCTATAAACTGTATGATACGCCTTCTGCACGTCTGAAGGACGCCCTGGGGCTTTCACGAAAACGGAATTACAGAGAACACCAAGCCTTAAGAGAAATAAGCCTTACGATCCACAAAGGGGAGACTGTGGGGATTATCGGAACCAATGGTTCCGGCAAGTCCACGATCTTGAAAATTATCACCGGAGTCATCCGTCAGACCAGCGGGGAAGTGGAAGTAAAGGGGAGAATCTCTGCATTGCTGGAACTGGGCGCTGGCTTTAACCAAGAGTATACGGGAATTGAGAATGTGTATCTGCAAGGGACCATGATGGGATTTTCCAGAGAGGAGATTGCCCGGAAAATCAACGCAATCCTGGAATTTGCAGACATCGGGGATTTTATCAATCAACCTGTAAAAACGTATTCTAGCGGAATGTTCGTGCGGCTTGCCTTTGCAGTCGCCATCAATATTGAACCGGAAATCCTGATTGTCGACGAAGCGTTGTCTGTCGGGGACGTGTTCTTTCAGGCAAAATGTTACCGGAAGTTTGAAGAATTTAAAGAGATGGGCAAGACGATTCTTTTTGTGAGCCATGATCTTAGTAGCATTACCAAATACTGCGACCGTGCAGTTCTATTAAACAAAGGCGTAAAAGTCATGGAGGGCACGCCCAAGGAGGCCGTGGATCAATTCAAAATGGCATTGGTGGAACAGGAAGAGGCGCAGCGCAGTAAGAACGCTTCCCGGTGGATGCCAGGGGAAACAGGAGAGAAGTGGCGTGACAGCCTCAGCGTCAATCCGCAGACGCTGGAGTATGGGGACAAAAAGGCGGAAATCTTGGATTTTGCGATTGTTGACAAGACAGGAAAGATTACCAATGTGATTGAAAAGGGAGAGCTGTGCACGATCAAGATGAGAGTGTTATTTCATCAGGACGTGGCGGAGCCGATTTTTGCCTTTACCCTGAAAAATCTCATGGGCATTGAGCTTACGGGCACCAATACGCTGTTGGAAAAGCAGATCGTAGAACCTAAGAAAAAGGGAGAAATCCAGGTTGTCAGCTTTACCCAGAAAATGATTCTGCAGGGAGGGGAATACCTGTTGTCATTGGGATGTACGGGATACGAGAAGGAAGAGTTTAAAGTACATCACAGACTGTATGACGTGTGCAGCCTGGGCGTGATTTCGGAAAAGAATACCGTTGGTTTTTTCGACATGGAATCTGCGGTGGAGATCGAGTGAAATTAGAGGGACGGGAAAATGCTGGAGAAGTTTAACGTAGTAAGAGTCAGATTCCACATAGAAGAGAAACAGGTTCTGGTGATTCAGGGCTTTTGGCATGGCAGGGGGCAGGATGAGGAGCTTAAGCCTGTCCTGGACGGGGAAGAACTCCCTTGGCATATCAAGAAATACGATGGCATGGAAGTGCGTCAGCGTTATATGATTTATGATCTGGGCATTGAGGAAGAATATTTTCTGTATGTAGCATTGCCAGAGGATTTGGAAGTAAAGCAGGAATTCGTGCTTTGGGCGGGGGATTGCCTAGTTTACCGCAAAAAGGCGTTGCAGTTGCTCCGGCAGAGAGAGGAACTGGATGTGTTTTTGGAACAGACTGTGCTTGAGAAAGATCAATGTTATATCAAGGGGTGGGCAGCTTCCGCCACCCCTGTTTTGGTGAAAGCGTTCGGAGCTGGGGGAAAGGAGCTGCCCTGTGAAGCTTCCTGGCATGAGCGCAGGGATGTAGCGCAAGTTTACCGGGAAATTTCCCGCCTGCCAGACGCTGGCTTTGAGATAAAGCTTGCCCATCACGGGTTGTCTGGGGTACAGTTGGAATTTTCCAATGGGGAGCGCAGCACCAAGACGAAAGTGCCTGTGGCGTCGACATTTTTGTTTGAGAATGTGATGGGGAGCAGTTATCTGGGAAAAGGAATGCGGTTTTTACAGCGTCATGGATTTAAGGAGTTCTGTACTAGAACAATCCAAGTGCTGGCGCAGAAGTCTGCTTCCCTGGGAGATTATCAGAAATACCGTCAGGCAGTGGCGCCTACAGAAGAGGAGCTTTTAAGGCAGCGGCAGCAAACTTGGGACCAGAAGCCTTTATTTTCCATCGTGGTGCCATTGTATAAGACTCCTGTCAGATATTTGGAACAGCTCGTGGAATCTGTAATTGCTCAGACTTATGAGAACTGGCAACTTTGTCTCTCAGATGGAAGCGGTTTTCCGTCGCCGCTTAAGGACTATCTGGACAAGCTCGAAAAGAGAGAGCAGCGGGTAAAAATAGTCCGTCACAGCGTATCCTTGCAGATTTCTGATAATACCAATGCGGCGATACAAGCGTCAGACGGAGATTTCATCGTATTTGCAGATCATGACGACTTGTTGTCAGAGAATGCATTATATGAATGTGCCTGCGTCTTGCGGGATCATCCGCAGACAGAATTGATCTATTCGGACGAGGATAAAGTGTCCATCAATGGAAAGAGGTATTTTGAACCCCATTTTAAATCGGATTATAACCCGGATCTTTTGTGCAGCATGAATTATTTCTGCCATTTGGTGGTGGCAAGCCGACCGCTTTTAGAACGTACAGGACTCTTAAACGGGGAATTTGACGGAGCCCAGGACTATGATTTCGTTCTGCGATGTACGGAGCATACGAAGAATATTCATCATATTCCCAAAGTGTTGTATCATTGGCGCGCCCATGAGGATTCCACGGCAGAGAACCCAGAAAGCAAACGATATGCTTTTGAGGCAGGCAGACGGGCGATAGAGGCTCATTATGCCAGGAGAAATCTTCCTGCAAAGGTGGAAATGGGAGAGTATCCAGGGCTTTATAGAACTTATTGGCAGTGGAAAGAGCAGCCTTTGATTTCGATTTTAATTCCCAACAAAGACCATGTGAAAGATCTGGATCAGTGCATAAAGTCAATAGAAGAGAAGTCTGTGTACCACAACTATGAATTTATCATTATTGAAAATAATAGCGAGTTGCCAGAAACCTTTGCATATTATAAAAGGCTGGAAGCAGAGCATCAGAAAGCGCATGTCATCTATTGGGAGGGAAGCTTTAACTATTCTGCCATTAATAATTTTGGCGCAGAACATGCCAATGGGGAATATTTGCTACTATTGAATAATGACACAGAGATGATAAATCCGGACTGTCTGTGGCAGCTTTTGGGCTATTGCATGCGAGAAGACGTGGGGGCTGTGGGAGCGAGGCTCTACTATGAGGACGATAGCATTCAACATGCAGGGGTGGTGATTGGCTTCGGCGGAATCGCAGGTCACACGTTTATAGGATTTGACCGCCAGGCAAACGGCTACTTTTCGAGGATTATCTGCGCCCAGGATTACAGTGCGGTGACTGCGGCATGCATGATGACTAAAAAATCTGTCTATCAGCAGGTAGGAGGGCTGACCGAGGAGCTGGCGGTGGCTTTCAATGACATCGACTATTGCATGAAGGTGCGCCAGGCGGGGAAATTGGTGGTCTATAATCCCTATGCCCAGCTCTACCATTATGAATCAAAATCCAGGGGGCTGGAGGATTCCCCTGAGAAGCAGGAACGTTATTATAAAGAAATGAAGTATTTTGTGACAAAATGGAAAGCATTTATGGACAAGGGAGATCCTTATTACAATCCGAACCTAACCTTGTCAAAAGCAGATTTTTCACTGAAACAGGTGTAATGACTCGTAAGAATTACAAGCGGTCAGTACGTTAAGCGCGTCAGGCGTCAAGGAACTTCGTGCGCTACATCAGCGCAGAATGGAGGATGTTATGGAGAAAATTGGAAACGTCATTCTAGACGATGCCCATTATCCGGGGGAAGACCTCTACAGTGACGGGGATGTCGAGGACCATATCTTAGAGTTGGTGCGACGCTTTCCGCAGCAAGAATATGCCCAGGTAATTGCCAGTGAACAGGATTGGGCAGTTTTGTATCATCTTGCTCACGAACGGGAGAATATCCTTAGCTGGTATCCTTTTGAACCTGGGGCGAAAGTGCTTGAGGTTGGATCTGGATGCGGCGCAGTGACAGGGGCGGTAGCGGCATCGTCAGCCTCAGTGACTTGTATTGACCTTTCTAAGAAGCGCAGCATGATCAATGCGGAGCGTCATAAGGCGTATGAAAATATCCGAATCTGCCTGGGGAACTTCCAGGATGTGGAGAAAGAGCTGGATGATGATTATGATTATGCGACCTTGATCGGAGTTTTTGAATATGGAAGCGGCTATATCGGTGGTCAAAAGCCCTACCACGGATTTCTCACGACGGTGATGAGCCACCTTCGGCCAGGCGGCAAGCTCTTGCTGGCGATTGAAAATAAATTAGGATTAAAGTATTGGGCAGGCTGCAGAGAAGACCATGTGGGAACTTATTTTGAAGGACTGGAAGGATATCAAAATACCAGCGGAGTGCGGACGTTTTCTAGGCCTGAGCTGATTCAAATTATGGAAGAATGCGGCTACACGGATTATCAATTTTATTATCCCTATCCCGATTATAAGTTTCCGAGAGTAATCTATTCGGATCAATATCTTCCAAAAGTGGGAGAATTATATGATAATATCTGTAACTTTGACAGGGAACGCCTGGTTTTGATGGATGAAGGCAAGGTATTTGACCAGCTTTTAAAAGACGGGCTGTTTCCGCTTTATTCCAATTCGTTCTTTGTGGAGATTCGCAAGCCAGGGACTGTGAAACAACCTGCTATGAAAATGTTGTATACAAAATATTCCAGCCACAGAGCGCCGCAATTTTCAATTCAGACCAGGATTGCAAAGGGCATTGATGGGAATAATATGTTGTATAAGCTCGCAGAATATCCAAAAGGGCAAGCGCATATTGCACATATGGCGGAAGCAGCGGGAAGACTTGCCAGATTGTGGAGCGAAAAAGGATTGCTACAGGTGAACCGTTGTGATCTGCAACAGGGCAGGATTGCGTTTGAATACTTAGAAGGCGTTACCTTGGAAGAACAATTGGACAGCTTTCTGGAACAAGGACGAATCGAGGAGGCTTGCGAAAAGCTGCGTGATGCAGTAAAAAGAATCAAAGACAGCGCTAAAACGCAGCTGTTTGTTATGACCCCGGAATTTTGCCAGGTGTTCGGGGAGGCAGAGCTTTCTACGGAACAGGCAGTTTCCGTAGCGGATATAGATCTGATTTTTTCAAATCTCTTGCAGACAAAGGATGGCTGCTTTCATGTGCTAGATTATGAGTGGACGTTTTTCTTTCCAGTTCCAGTCGCATTTATCCTCTACCGGGCGCTGCATTATTATCTGGAGGGCGCCTCTTTGCGCGCCAAGATCAAAGAACAGTTTGATTTTTACCAGGAATTTGGCATCACAAAAGAACAGCGGCAGATTTATCAGAAAATGGAGCAGAGGTTTCAGGCTTACATTTCGGAAGGCAGCGTTTCACCAGGAAGCCTGTATCACACGATGGGCAAGCGGGCGCTGCCTGTGGCAAAGCTGCTTGCTGAGACGGACCGCAGAAGGGTGCAGGTTTATGTGGATCGTGGACAAGGATTCTCAGAGGAGCAGTCCTATTTTATCGATGCTGCCTGGGGAGAAAATCCTCGTTATACTGTGCGTGTGCCAGAAAATACGAGCGGGCTTTGGATTGACCCGGCGTTAAGCCCTTGCATCTTAAAGGGATTAAAGCTCTCTTGGCAGGGGGAGGATGCTCCTGTAAAGTATCATACCACAGGATTTGAACTGCAAAAAAATAGTTTTTTATTTGACAATTGTGATCCAAAGATTATAATAGAAGAAATTCCACAAGGCGGCGGCAGGGTGGAGGTTTCTTATCAAATCAGCATTTTAGAGGAAGAGACAGCAGTACTTCTTATGGATAAAATAAATACCAGGGGACGAGTGAAGAAGAAGCTTAAGGGACTGGTAAAAGGATAAAAATATGAGAAGAAGAGAACAATATAAACATTTATTGAATCTGGCGGCAAACTATGTCATGCTGGCATGTGAGGCGGCGTTGTTTGCATATATCTGGTACGAAATCTATTATCCCATGCTCTTGAAAGAACAACGTTTCTGGAACCGGGGAAATTGGGCGATGATCGGCATGTATGTGCTGTTGATGTATTTTTTTACCAGGACATTCGGGGGCTACCGCATTGGCTACCTGCGCATTACGGATATCTGCCTGTCGCAGATATTGTCTATATTTTGCGCTAATGTGGTAGGATATCTCCAAGTCTGCCTGATTGCCAATGATTATATGCCAGTTTCCCCTATGTTGGCTTTGACGGGGTTGGAACTTCTGATCATACTGCCAGGAGTATATCTGGTACGTTTTGTTTATACCCGGCTCTATCCCCCACGGAAGATGATCGTGATCTATGGGCAGCATTCGCCAAAAGACCTGATTAAAAAGATCAATTCCAGGAAAGACAAGTACAATGTCTGTGCCACTGCCAGTGTGTATATGGGATATAAAGCTTTATATGAAAAGATTATGGAGTATGAGGCGGTAGTGCTCTGCGACCTGCCGACCAAGATGCGCAATCCTATTTTAAAGTTTTGCTTTGACCAGGGAAAACGTACTTATATCACTCCTAAGATATCTGATATAATCTTGACGGGCACAGAACGGATTCATTTGTTTGACTCGCCTTTGATGCTTTCTAGGAATCGCGGTCTTACCATAGAACAGCGCTTTGCGAAGCGTGCCATGGACATTGTATTTTCATTGGGGGCGATTGTAATTTCTTCGCCCGTGCTGTTGTTGATTGCAGCATGTATCAAGCTGTATGACAAAGGTCCAGTGTTCTATACGCAGGAACGGCTGACCCGGGACGGTGAAATTTTTAAGATTATCAAATTCCGCAGCATGCGCATCGATTCAGAAAAGGACGGGGCGCAGCTTGCAAAGAAAAATGACGACCGTATTACGCCCATCGGCAGACTGATCCGCAGGACTCATTTTGACGAATTGCCCCAGATCTTCAACATATTAAAGGGAGAGATGTCTTTTGTGGGGCCAAGGCCGGAACGGGAATCGATTGCCAGCCAGTATGAGGCGATGATCCCTGAATTTAGTTTCCGGCTCAAAGTGAAAGCAGGGCTTACTGGATATGCCCAGGTATATGGAAAATATAATACCACGCCTTATGACAAACTGAAGCTGGATCTTACTTATATTGAGACGTATTCTTTTTGGCAGGATATCAAGCTGATGATAATGACATTTAAAATCATATTCCAGAAAGAGAATACGGAAGGCATCGATAAAGGACAGGTGACGGCGGCTAAGAAATAACCACAATGAAGGAGCACTGATGATTTCATTTTGCGGTCAAAGCACAGATTGGAGGAAAAATGCAGGAAAAAGTTCTGGTGTCGGTGATCATGCCGGCGTATAATGCAGAACGCTATATCGTCCACGCCATTGAGTCCGTGTTATCCCAGGATGTTTCCCTGGAATTGCTGATCATTGACGACTGCTCAAAAGATCGTACCGCAGAGGTGGCGGAGAACTATGCGGATGGCAAAAAAGTAAAATTGTTCCGCAATCAGCAAAACCAGGGCGTGGCAGAAAGCCGCAACACTGGGATACGTCAGGCATTAGGAAAATATGTGGCATTTTTGGATGCCGACGACTGGTGGCAAGCGGGGAAGCTGTCAGCGCAGTGCCGTAAGATCGAAGAGACGGGGCAGGTGTTGTGCTGTACGGGAAGGGAATTAATGAATGCGGATGGCACAAGCCAAGGGAAAGTGATCGGGGTGCCGCAGGAAATCACATATTCGATGCTGCTTAGGACCAACAGCATTCCATGTTCTTCTGTATTGATGAGAACCGAGGCCGCAAGGGAGTTTTACATGTGCCACGACGAGCTCCATGAAGATTATATTTTGTGGCTGCGCGTGCTGCAGAAATATGGTCCGGCATGCGGCATTAATGCTCCAATGCTGAAATCTAGGATGAGCGAAGGAGGAAAGTCCCGCAACAAGCTAAAGTCCGCCAGGATGCAGTTTGGCGTTTACCGCTATATGGGCTTTGGCATCCTGCGCTCTTGCTACTACTTTATACAGTATGCGTTACATGGAATCAGAAAGTATCATTGAAAGACGACACGTTAGGGAGGAGTGCGCCTGCTTAAATAGAAAATTGACATAGCAGGGGATGTATGATAGGATAGGGGTCAGTATAGGCGCTGTGTAAAAAGCGCGCAGTATGGAGGGAATGATGGGAGAACAGACAACGTTGTTCCGGTTGAAACAAAACAAGCTGATGCGAGTGCTGGCGTTTCCTGTAATCAATGCTTTGCGCACATTTCGCCTTGCAACATATCGCTTTGGCACAGATGCCGCCAAGATTCGGGCGCTGAAAGATAGTCACAGCAAGGAACGGTGCTTCATCATCGGTAACGGTCCGAGCCTGCGGGCAGAGGATTTGGAAAAGTTAAAAGACGAATACTGCTTTGCGGCAAACCGGATCTATGAAATGTTTGAGCATACTACCTGGAGGCCTCAAAGCTATCTGTGCGTGGATTCTTATGTCTTTCGGGATATCGCCAGGAATATAGAGAAAATAAAGGTTCCAATGATATTTCTTCAGATGGAAAACCGTAAATACGGACTGAAGAACATCGACAGCGAAGTGATTTATATCAATAATTATTATCCTTACCTGGTAAATCGCTATAAAAGGCTCAAGGTAAAGATCAGCCAGGATGTGTCAAAGTATTTCGTGGCTGGCGAGACTGTGACATATACAGCGATCCAATTGGCGCTTTATATGGGATTTCAAGAGATTTATCTGTTGGGCGTTGATCATAATTATTCCAAGAAAATGGATTCCAGAGGGAATTTGACGGTCGATCAGAATATTAAGGATTATTTTGGGGATTTGACGTCGGAAGAATATTGCGTGCAGAATTTTGAAACCAGTACTAATGCTTATAAGACAGCAAAAAAGTATTGTGATCAGAAGCATATCGTCATTCAGAATCTTACCAGAGGCGGGAGATTAGAAGTATTTGAAAGAGGTACCTTAGAAACAGTTTTAGGCAGACCGGAAGGAGAGTCATAGAGAAATGCGTTTTTTTCAGGATATAGCAAAATATAGGAAATATTCTATTTATGCAATGAAAGCGGAACTTAAATCTGAAGTTGCAAATTCCTATTTGAATTGGGTTTGGTGGATTCTGCATCCGTTGGGCATGATGCTTGTATATGTGTTTGTTGCAGAGATTGTATTTCAAAGATCAGAGCCGTATTTTCCGGTATTTGTATTTTCAGGACAAACAGTATGGACTTTTTTTAATCGTAGTTTGAAACAGGGCGTAAACATTATTCGAAAGAAAAAGTCAATCATAACGAAAGTATATGTTCCCAAGCATGTTCTGATGATTCAGCTGTTGTTGGTGAATTTATTTAAAATGATGATTTCTTTTGGAATCGTGGCGGTGCTGTTTATGGCGTACAGCGTGCCGTTGTCTTGGAAGATTTTAGAGTCGATCCCTATTGTTTCTAGTGCGATTATCTTTACATTTGGAATTAGCCTGATCGCGTTGCATGCGGGGGTCTATATTGACGATTTGTCAAATGTTCTGGATATTATATTACGGTTTTTATTCTATTTTACAGGAATTTTTTATTCCGTTGAAACCAGGGTGCCGGCGCCTTTCAATAAAATTCTTTTAAATGTAAACCCTATGGCATTCTTTATACATTCATTGAGAAATTGCGTTCTTTATGATACGGGAGTTAATTGGCTGCTGCTTTTGATATGGCTGGGGATTGGAATTATTTTTATTGTAATTGGAGCAAATTTGATCTATAAGCACGAAAATGATTATGTAAAGGTGATATAAGAGTGAAAGAATTTGCTAGTTCTTTCCCTAACTGCCTGTTTGTGTTGTAACGTGCACAGAATGGAGGAAAGAGTTTGTTGATTCTTTCCCTAACTACCTGTTTGTGCTGAAAAGCGCACAGAATGGAGGAAATCATGGAAGAATATGCAGTTGAGGTTAATGATTTACATGTCGGATACCGCATCACAAAGCGTTTATCAATAAAAAATTTAATGAAAGGCAGAGAAAAGCCGAAAACATTTGAAGCGTTAAAAGGAGTTTCATTTTCTGTAAAAAAAGGAGCCATTGTAGGCGTAATAGGAAAAAATGGAAGCGGCAAGTCCACGCTGCTACGGACCATGGCAGGGATATTTGCGCCTGATATGGGCACAATTGATTTAAAGGGGCAGACGGTGTCATTGCTGTCCATCGGCGTTGGGTTCCAGAATGAAATGTCGGGACGGGAAAACATCATATTGTCGGGGATGCTGTTGGGATTCTCAGAGCAGGAAATGCGGGAAAGGATGGACTCTATCATTGAGTTTGCAGAACTGGGAGAGTTTATAGACATGCCAGTCCGCACTTATTCCAGCGGCATGCATTCGAAACTTGCATTTTCAATTACGGCGTCCCTGGAAACAGACTTGATTTTAATTGACGAGGTATTAAGCGTAGGGGATGCCAAGTTCAAGAAGAAAAGTTACCGTAAAATGAAAGAACTGATTTCGAATAAGGACAGGACGGTAATGATAGTGTCGCACAGTTTGGGATCTGTGCAGAAATTATGCGACTCTTTATTATGGTTGAATGACGGTCAAGTGATGATGCAGGGGGATGCGAAAGAAGTAATCAAGCATTATATGGAATTTATGGATATCAACGAGTCAGAAAAAGATATGTAAAAGGAGAGATACAATGGATGAGAGAGAGAAGCTGGAAGAAGCCAGAAGAGTTTTTGACGTGGAAATCAATGCATTGCAGCAGACCAGGGACGTTCTGGGACGGGAATTCTTAGACATTTTAAGTTTGATTACCGGATGTAAAGGACGGGTGATTATAACGGGAATGGGGAAGCCAGGCCATATTGCCCGTAAGCTCGCTGCGACATTTGCCAGCTTGGGAACGCCTTCTTTTGCGCTGCATCCAGCAGAAGCCCTTCATGGGGATCTTGGCATGATTACAGAACAAGATGTCGTGATTGCGATCAGTTACAGCGGAGAGAGCGAGGAGATCACGCGGATTTTGCCCAATATCAAGATGATTGGGGCGTCTTTAGTAGGAATTACTGGAAACAGTGAGTCCACGCTGGCTAAAATGAGCGATTATGTCCAAGTACTTCCAGCTTTTGACGAGGCATGTCATCTGAAGCTTGCACCAACCTCTAGCACGACGGTTACCCTGGCATATGGCGATGCGCTGGCGGTAACTGCTTCCGAAATCTATGGATTTAAGGAAGAGAATTTTGGGATGTTCCATCCTGCTGGGGCGCTAGGTAAAAAATTAATTATCAAAGTAAAAGATATTATGGCAAAGGGAGACGATAACGCCATCATATCTAAGGAAGAAACGTTGAAGACAGCGATCGTGGAGCTTAGCAAAAAGGTATTGGGAATCGTCACTGTGGTGGACAGTCAGGGAATGATTGCCGGAGTCATTACCGATGGAGACTTAAGAAGGTTTCTGGAAAAGGGCGTGGATGTGTATACGCTCGGCGTGGAAGAAGTGATGAGCAAGAGCCCGTCCGTGATCTATGAAGGAAAGTTTGCGATCGACGCCTTAAAAATGTTAAAGGAGCGAAATATCTCGTCGGCGCCAGTTGTGGATGAAACTGGAAAGGCAGTGGGGACTGTGGGATTACAGAAGATATTAGCGGCAGGGATCGTATTGTAAAGTCATGGAAAGGAAAAATCTCTCTTTTTTTACAAGGGTAAGACGATATGTTAGACGAAAATGCAAAGCGGCGTGTAATTTCTTGCATGTCTATGGAGCAGATGAGCGCAAGCTGTTGCAATATCAGAACAAATATGCAGGGAAACGCTGCTTTATCATTGGAAACGGTCCTAGCCTTAAGACTGAGGATTTGGAATTGCTTCAATTAAAAGGCGAATATTCTTTTGCATGTAATAAAATATATAAAATATTTGAAAAGACCAGTTGGAGACCAAGTTTCTATGCTTGCACAGACTTCATGGTTTTCGGGCAGAATGCTTCTGAGATCTTAAGCTTAAAGGGGTTTCCTAAGTTTTTGGGATGCAATCTTCCGTTTCAGAAGCAGATCAGGCAAGAGCAAGAAAATATCATCTTGAATTATGAAGTAAAAAAGATAGAAAAAACAAAATTCAATCCCCGCGCCACATTTATCTGCAGTGGGGGAAGCGTCGTGTTTGTAATGATTACTTTGGCATGGATGATGGGATTTCGGGAGCTTTATTTGATTGGATGCGACCATGAGTACAAGTTTTTTGATGGCAAAAGCGGCGGCGAGACAGAAGTGACAGACGAGGTCAATCAGGATTATTTTACAGAAAATTATATGAGGCCGGGAGAGGTCATGCTGATAGGAGATTTGAAACGGGCGCAACAGGGTTACCAGCTTGCAAAGGAATATATAGAAGCTCATGGAGGAAAGATTTATAATGCTACCCATGGAGGAAAACTCGAAGTCTTTCCAAGGGCGGATTTCTATCACGTACTAGAAAAAGGAACAAGAAAGGATTGAAAGGGTGGGATAATGAAAACAGTTGCTTTAGTACCAATTAAATTGAATAGCCAGAGACTGCCGCATAAGAATATACTGCCGATCGCAGGGCATCCCTTATGCTGGCATATTTGTAATGCGCTTAATGGAGCAAAAGGGATTGACGAGGTATATGTTTTCTGTAGCGATGAAAAGGTAAAACAATATATTCCAGAGGAGACGAAAGTATTGATCAGGGATCCGAGGCTCGACCGTGACGAGGTGAAAGGATTTGAGATTTATGCGGAATTCATCAAGCAGGTCGACGCAGACGTTTATGTGCTGGCACATACTACTTCTCCATTAATTAAGACAGAGACCATACAGAATGCGCTTGCCCATGTTTTGGACGGCTCTCATGACTCTGCTTTTTCGGCTCAGAGGATACAGACATTCGCATGGTATCAGGGAAAGCCTGTGAATTATGATATCAATGATGTTCCAAGAACGCAGGATATGGAGCCGATCTATGTGGAGACCAGCGCATTTTTTATCTTTAAAAAGGAAATATTTACAGAACACCACCGCAGGATTGGTTATCATCCTTATATTCAAGAGGTTTCTGATATTGAGGCAGTTGATATTGATGAAAAGAAAGATTATGAATTTGCACTGAGATTGATTGGAGAGGAGAAGCAAAATGAGCAGGTTTAAATTTATTGCCGGACCGTGCGTCATTGAATCAGAGCAGCTTCTGATGGAGGTGGCAGAGAAAGTCAAGGCTATTGCAGAAAAGTACGATCTTGATTATTATTTCAAAGCGTCTTTTGACAAGGCAAATAGGACGAGCATTCATTCTTTTCGGGGGCCAGGCTTAGAGGAAGGCGTGGCATTACTGAAGAAAGTCAAGGAAAGATATGGGGTCAAGATTGCCACGGATATTCACGAGCCATATCAGGCAAGCCAGGTCTCTGAAGTATGCGACTTGATACAAATACCGGCATTTCTTTGCCGCCAGACGGATCTGTTGGCTGCGGCAGCCAAAACCGGGAAGTTGATCAATGTAAAGAAGGCGCAGTTTTTGGCGCCATGGGACATGAAAAACGTCGTCGGAAAGCTGGAGGAAAGCGGCAACAGCAATATTATGCTCTGCGAGCGGGGAACGACGTTTGGTTATAACACTTTGGTGGTGGATATGACAGGAATCATGGAGATGAAGAAGCTTGGATATCCTGTGGTGTTTGACGCAACCCACAGCGTGCAGAAGCCAGGCGGCAAGGGGACAGCTACGGGAGGGAACCGTGAGTATGTGGAATATCTTGCAAAGGCGGCTTTTTCCGTGGGCGCAGACGCATTATTTATGGAAGTTCATCCCAATCCAGACGAGGCTTTGTCAGACGGGCCTAATATGGTGAAGCTGGATGAGCTGGACGAGATGCTTGCAAGGATTGTCAAAGTGTACGATGTGGTCAGAGAACCCCTGGAGGGATGAACGTGGGAAAGATAAAGATTCTGGTCATGGATGTAGATGGAACCATGACGGACGGGAAAATATACATGGGCAAAGACGGCGAGCTTATGAAAGCTTTCGATATCAAGGATGGTTATGGCATTGCCCATCTGCTGCCGCAACTGGGCATCCTTCCGGTGATCATTACCGGAAGAAAGTCAGAGATTTTAGAACACCGTTGTAGAGAATTGAAGATAGAAGAATTGCATCAGGGAATCGACGAGAAAAAAACGGTATTGGAACAGCTATTATCTGAAAGAAATTTTACATTTGAAAATGTCGCATATATTGGAGACGATTTAAATGATCTTTCTTGCATGGAGGCGGCAGGACTGACTGCGTGTCCCGCAGATGCCTGTGAAAAGATAAAGAGCACTGTCCATTATGTGTGTGCAAAAAAGGGTGGAAGAGGGGCTGTCAGGGAATTTATTGAATATATCATGGAGAATTCTATATAGAATTCTCCTGTTATATATGGAAGGGTGTTTGCAATAACAGGAAAGTGTAAGGAAGCGGTATGAAAATATTAATTATTACTGATGATAGAAGAGCGGATCAAACGTTCATACAGATCTCGAGAAAGATGATCTGCAAAGAAAATACTGTTGGGGTATATGACATAGGAAGAAAAAGCCAAACAGACATTATGGCAAGATATGGCACTCAAGTTGAATATGTAAAAGATCTGACGCCGGCAGTTATCGAATATTATCAGTTGGCTTTTTGCTTGTATGGCATATTGCCTAGATTAACAACGAGAAATATTTATTTGACTAGTTATTTCAATGCTTCGTCAGACCAGGAGTCAGTATTCTGCGGGGCAGATTTTTTATTTATGACGGGAGAGGGAAGCGTAGAGGGATCGGCATACTGTTTGATGAACGGTGATGATATTGAAGACAATGCCAAACAGATCTTGCAGATCATCGGAGATATCAAGCGCCAATGCATGTCCAATGGCACGTTTCCTGAAATCATGCGGCAGGATTTAAAAGATGGGATCATAAGTGTTGATGAAGAGCTTTCCATGGAGCAGATCAAGAAAAACAGGATGCGGCACTTGATCATGAAAAATAGATTTGCGGATTTATTTTCCAGGATTTTGGATTTAGAGCCGTACTATGCTGCTTTGACAGAGGCGGTAGATAGAGAATTTTGCGATGAAAAAAAAGCTTTTGAGATCATAAAAGACATAGAAAACGGCAGTGACGAGGTTCTCTATGGCTTGCTGAAAGAGAGCGAGAGCGCATTTTTGAACATAAGGGATACCGAGGTCATTTGTGCCCTGCAATATATATGCCTCGAGAGCGGTCATTATGATCAAGTGCTGAACTATCACAATGATTATATTAGTAAAAATAGTTTTCTGTACTATGCGCATGGGATGGCGTCCTATTATTTGTCAGACTATGATAATTGTAAAGACTGCCTGGAACAGTACTATTCCTTAGCTGCCTCTGAGACGGAATTGCCAGAGCGTATTCGCAAGCTGTATAATAATGAGATGATAAGGGATGTTTATGAGCAGGCGATGATAGGGGTGTTTGATCCATTAACCGTGGAATGCGAAGACGCCTATTTTTTGATCCAATCTATGAATCCCCACAACAGGGAAGTGTTTTATGATACATTAATGGCAAAAATACAAGAAACGAATGATCAGCAAGAATATCAAGCATGTGTGAAATTAGTTGATGCATATCGGATGATTGTAAAAAGCGTTGGAAGAGACCGCAATTATAGCGTTCATATGGTTTTTTCCAGTAAGAAAGCAGCGAGTGCTTGTTGGAAGCTTAAAAAGCCAATCAAGGCATTGAAATATAGATTGATTACAGATTTCTATTTTTGGCGTGGAAAAGCGGCAATTATCAAAATGAAGTTGAAAATATCCCGATTAAAGAAATCTGTCAAGGAAGTGTTGAAAAGCGTCTTTAATAATAGAAAAAGGCGGAAAGCGAAAATATGGTTATGCCAATGTCTCAATAGCCTTCATATTTACAGGAAGGATGAGCGTAGAATTCTGTCATTTAAGGACAAGCATCTCGGAGAACGCTGCTTCATCCTTGGCAATGGGCCGAGCTTGCAGATTGAAGATTTGGACCGATTAATGGCAAACGGCGATATATGCTTTGCAAGCAATAAGATTTATAAAGTTTTCGACAAGACAAAATGGCGTCCAGACTATTATGCTTGCACAGATGCTTTGTTGTTTAAGCAGAATTATTATAGTATTTTGGAGAAAGGTGATTATCCCAAATTCTTCTCCAACATGACCATGCAAAAAGCAATCCGTGAAAAAGACAACCATTATATTATCACATATGGAATGAAGCCCATAGAGAAAGTAAAATTTAACCCGCTTGCCACTTATATTTATAGTGGTGGAACGGTTACTTACGTTATGATTAATTTGGCATGGCTTATGGGGTTCCGTGAAATATATCTGATTGGATGTGACCACAACTATGGCGGATTCCAAAATGTTGATACGATAAACGTCAAAGCCAATGAAGAGACGAAAACTGACTATTTTGTCGGTAATTATGTGAGGGCGGGAGAAGTGTTAAATGTAGGGGATTTAGGAAGATCAGAGCAAGGTTACCGGATTGCAAAAGATTATATTGAGTCGCATGGGGGAAAAATATATAATGCCACCAGGGGCGGGATGCTAGAGGTATTTCCAAGGGCAGATTTGGATGAAGTTTTGAATCGAAAAAATAGTAGATGATTTTGGAAGGACGAAGGATATGAGATTTTTAATAGTTGTAGGACGAGATGGTCCCAATCTGTTTATTGAGAATATTGTCAGAGAAATTAATCGTAGAGGCCATGAGATTGATATGTTTGCCGTGTTTATGGATGACAATAGTATCAGAATGTTTTTTGACATGGGATTGCAGATCAAACCCATGGAATCTATGACAGAGAAAGTTGTAAAAAAGGCCGATTGCATTTTTTGCCCAGTTCAGGTTTTGGACAGAGTGTGGGAAAAAGACAAGTATATTTTTTCCTTTTGCAATATGAATCCCAAGTTTGACGAGGTAAGAGGAGCTGACTTTGTATTTACGCTGAGCGATGTTGGGGAGAGGAACATTAAAACGTATGCCTCTATGCCGGTCGGCTTGCCGAAAAATGACACAGATTCATCCGTTGCTGTTAAGCAAGAAAAACGCATATTGGTAATTGACAGCGGTCACTTTCCATTTGCCAAAAAGGGAAAAGAGCAGGTTGCTGAAATGATTTTAAATATTGCGCGTTCTTTCCCAGATTACGAAGTATGCGTAAAGCCAAGGTGGCTTAAAGGTTGCGATCCACAGGCAATGACGCATGCAAACGCTACTCATTTATATGACTTGATCGCAGACCAATGCAAACATCAGCTTCCTTCAAATTTGAAGCTTCTGATGGAGCATAAAGACCTTCAGCAACTGATAGACAGCAGTGAGTCAGTGGTGACATTGTGTACCACGGCATATCTTGACGTAGCGCTGCGTGGCAAAGGGCTGCTAGTTGCCAGGGGAGTAGAAAATGAAGATATGTATCAGGTGCGGGCGGATTATTTTGACAGAGTCTATAACTATGCAGAGGGCAGCGGCTGCGTCGTCGATTATAGAGACGTGTGCAACTATTTGCCCTCAGGAAAAAAATGCAGGCCGGAACATGTCAAAGAGACCTTTACTTATATGGATGATGTCTCCAAACGGGTTGTAGAGGTAATGGAATATGTGTTTGGTGAATTCATCGCAAAAGGAAAGTATGTCGCTATTGAAGATTATTCCTATGAGACATATCAAAAGGATATGAGAGCAGATTCTGACTTGAATCTGGAACTTTTAAAAGGAAACCGTATGTATGTGCTGGCTGGCAGCGTTATTGCGTTGTGCCGTTCCATCTCTGTCAAAATTGACTGGGAGCCTTTCTTGCGATACCAATATGAGCTTTGTAATAAAGCAGCCAAGGGCATCGTTGGCTTTACAGTTATGAAGAGGATTTTGAAGAAAGCGAAATATAATTACTTAATTGAAAACGCAGATGCATTGATGGATAATGACCTCGACAGGGTATATTTATATGAAGCCTTGTTTACATCAGGAAAATATGACGAGTTGCTTGATTTTCGATCCAAGGAAGGGTTTGGCAATTGTGGATTCAACTACTTTTGCGGCGTGATTTATTATAACAGGAAGAACTACAGGGGAGCTGAAACCTATTTGGAGAAATATGTGGACGAGGTAATTTCGCGCCCTTATCAGAAATATTTGGTGGAGAGAAATGCCTATAAGAGGAATGGCGTCTTACTGTTGATGGAATGTTATATTCAGAATCACAAAGTGGAAAGATTAGAGGAGCTTCTTGACACATGTTTGCAACAGGGATATCTTGAAGAAATTAATAAGCCAATGGCGGTCACCTTGGATAAAGTTCTGCCGATTTTTAAAGAGTATCGGAAAGCCAGCGAGTTGCATGACGATAGAAGAATGAAAAAACTGTATGCAGACTTAAAATCTTGGCATAGAACAATGCAAAGAAAAGAGAAAGGGAAAGGCGTTGTAAGGTTTGTCAAAAAGGTGAAAAACAAGTTAACAAATAAATAAGAAAAGAAAGGTCCTAGTGTACTGACATGCTGATAAATAGACAAACTTACTTGCCTATTTGCCCATCTGCTGCGTTAGATTTTCTAGCCGTAGCCACCGCTACGCCGTCGAAAGTCTGCCTTGCAGAAAGACAAATATCCTGCGTAATTTTGTTAAATATCAACATGTCAGTACACTAGAAAAGTCCATATATGAAAAGTTTGAAAACGGTCTTGGTTGATTTCGTACCCTATGGAATAGTGGAAAAACGCCGTAAAAAGCAAAGAGAAGAAGCATTAGAGCAAAAGAGGATTGAAAAAGAAGAGAGACAACGGCAGTTAGCGATAGAGCGGGAGAAACGAGAAAAAGAAAAAGAGCAGGCCAGAAAGCGTAAGGCAGAGGAGCGCAGAAAGAAAGAGGAAGAAGAAAAAAGGCGTAAGGCAGAGGAGCGGAAAAGAAAAGAAGAGCAGAAAAAAAGGAAAGAGGAAGAAGCGAAAAGAAAAAAGTTTTTAGAGGGCGTAAAAATAAAGGGCTGGGGAAAATTTTATGCGGAATTTCATGAAACCCTGGACCTAGAAGAATCTTGGATTTTGTATGAGGCATATGCAGGCGGCGGCTTGGTATCAACGCCGAACGTAGTTTTTCAGGCATTTATGAAGCGGTCAGATTTTTCAGATTACGTTCATATCTGGGTCGTGGACGAGGAACAAGAATCGAAGCTTTTACAGCAAGAATACCAAGATCATAAGAACGTAATTTTTATCTATTACCAAAGCAAGGCTTATGCTTATTTTCTTGCAAGCGCAAAGTATCTGATCAATAACCATGCGTATCCAGAAACGTTTTCTAAAAAAGAAGGGCAGGTATGTCTAAATACATGGCATGGCGTTTCGATTCAGAAACAAGGCTATGATTTGCCGGATGGAAGAAGGCTGGCAAAAAACGTGGTACGCAATCTTCTGATGTGTGACTACCTTGTATCAGCAAATGATTTGATGACAAGAGTTTTTGAAGAGGCTTTTCGGCTGGGCGGCTTATTTGCAGGAAAATATATTGACGCAGATTTGCAAAACGGCGTAGGTTTAGAATCTATGACCAAGGAAGCACTCTACCACAAGCTGAAACTGCGCGGAGTGCGGCTTGACTTGAATCGAAAAGTGATTCTGTATGCGCCTGCTTGGACAGAGGAGCAGCAAGAGTCAGCCGTTATAAAAAGATCTCAGGACTTTTATGAAGATCTGGTGCGCCATATTAATATGAAAGAATATCAGATTTTTGTGAAGCTTCATCCTTATCTTTACAAGCAGCTAAGAGAAGAACAGCAAATTATGGGTTGTTATATTCCAGGTGGAGTGGATGAAAGTGAATTGCTGCCCTTTGTCGATCTTTTGATTACAGATTATTCTGGCATTTGTTTTGCGTGCGCGCAGAATCAAAAGCCTGTCTTGCTCTATGCGCCGGATTATCAGAGACAAAAAGCGAAGTCAGGTTTTTACTATCACTTAGAGGAATTGCCAGGAATCTATACAGAGTGTCTGGAACAGCTTCTAGAACAGATCAAGTGTATCGAAAAAGGCTCTTTGGAGGATTGTTCCGTTGCTCAGGCAAAGGAACAGGCTATCCAAGAGCAAGAACGTGCAGGCGCAGATCAAATCATCGATGTCGTATTTTGCGGTCAGGAAGATCCGCATGTTGTTCGTCAGACGGCGCAGACGGGAAAGAAAAAGATCTTAATGTATGCGGGCAGTTTGCTTACAGGTGGAGCCACTAGCGCAGCGTTGAGCTTGCTGAATGCCATAGACTATCAGAAATTTGACGTCAGCTTGTTTGTCATGAATCTACCCAATGATGGTCAAATCGAAAACTTTAACAGAATCCATAAAAAGGTCCGTGTCTTGTTGCGGTGTAATTCTCCTTCTATGACAGAGGCGCAGAAAAGGGTTTTTGATGATACCAAGATCTATGGGCTTAATATTTCGCAAGAGAATATTGCGATGCAGGATTATTTGATGGAACGAGAATATATAAGATCTTTTGGAGGGAGTCAGTTTGATTATATTTTGAATTTTTCTGGAACGCTTATGTTTTCCTGTCTTGTTTTGAAAAAATGTATCGGGGCAAGAAAGTTGATTTGGCTTCATAGCGATATGAAGCATGAATTTGAGAATGAAGTGAGACGGATAAGGAAAAATATAAATACTACCATTGAGGGTCAGGTATCCGTATACCCTTTTTATCAAAAAATCGTTTCAGTAAATAAAGTAATTTGTGATATAAATCAGAAAGCGCTTGCCACAAAAATGACAAGGGATAAGTTTGTTTATTGCACCAATCTGCTGGATTCACAGCGAATCGCAGAGCAGCTTAATGAGACAGGAATTTGCAGAAGCTGGGATAAACAATATATACAAATTGTAAATCAAAGCAGCGTCAACGGGATATTAGAGGCTATGCTTATTCCTTATGATGAAAAATCGTCATCTGTGAAATTTGTCACAGTGGGGCGGTGTGTGTCAGAAAAAAATCATCGAAATATCATATTGGCAATAAAGCGCCTCATAGAGGAGGGCGTTTCCTGCCAATTGTATATCGTTGGAGACGGCTATATGAGAGAAGAGCTGGAAGAATTGGCAGCAGAGCTGGAGATTTCGGATCATGTGATGATTACTGGATTCATCGCAAATCCTTTTGCTGTTTTGAAAGAATGTGACTGCTTTATTTTTCCGTCTTTCTATGAAGCACAGCCCTATGCGGTGTTGGAAGCCAGGATTGTAGGATTGCCAATTATTGTGAGCAATTATCCGGCAGTGGAGTCTGTCTTAATGGAAGATAAACAGTATGTTTTGCGTGGAACAGACGCAGATGCAATCTATGAAGGGATGCGTGCCTATCTTGATGGGAAAGTTCGCAATGATTATCATTTTGACGTCGATCAATATAATCGAAAGGCTTATCAGGAGTTTGTTGATTTATTAGAAAAAGGGTAGTGCTTCAAATAGGAAAAAGCAAGGCTGTCTGGGAGTAGCGTCAAGCTTCTCTCAGACAGCCTTTTGTCGCTCTGCTCATCATGGAGAGAATGGCGGGCTTGTCCGTGTTGTCGTGATTATTGATGCGATTTCAAAATTTTGCTTAGGTGTGAGAGAATGGCTTTGGGCCGGTACAAAAGCTCATGCCCGGGTTTATGGTTTGATGAGAGCTTTTTGCTTTTTAGCTTTTCTATTTGTTGCCCAGAGTTTTGCAATCTTTCTTCCAGATAGTCAATTCTTTCTTGCAGATCAGATGATTTCTTTCGCAGAAAATCTTTTTGCTTTTTATTTACCGATGCGCCGTACTCATAGTGTTGCAAGAAAGAACGTAATAAAATGCTGTCTGTCTGATCTTCTTCTATATATGTTTCTCTATTTCCGAGGTTGCAAAAGATTTCCTGCCATTTGCTTTTGGGATCAACTGACAAAAATGCTTCCAAGCTGTCGTGCGCTTCTTTCTGAAGACGTTCTTTATATTCCTTATCTTTGAGAATTTTGACAATGGATTTCGCCATCATTTTAATGTCTCCTTGCGGTATGCTGACGATTCCTTTTCCTTTGCTTTCTCTGACAAGTTCCACAAATGGCAACTCATACATCACCAATGGCATTCCGTAAGATTTGCTCTCGGCGATTGCCATTGGAAATGTTTCTGAAATAGATGTCAGAATGTGCAGCTCCGAGCGGCGGTAATAGGAATCTATATCGGTGTCATAGCCGCATAAGATTACATTATGTTCCAATTCCCTTTTTGCAATGCGCTCTTCCATTTTCTTTAAGATTCCAGAAGAGTATTCTCCTCCGACCACCAGCAATTTTGCGTCCGGGATTTCTTCGACGACGTCTTTCATGATATCAACCACCTCTAGACAGCGCTTTGTGGTAGAATCCAGACGCCCGACCCATAGGATGGTATTTTTTTCTATCTGTTCTGGATCTCTGTGGATCAATTGATTGCTGATGGGATTGGGAACGTAGATTGCGTTTACGCCGAAACACCTCCAATATTTTTGCTCTGCCCTGGAAAGAACGGTCACAAAGTCTGCCAAATGGTAGATTGAGGGACGGGTTGCCATTTCAGGATTCATGGTTAGCATATTTTGAAAAGCTACTTCATGAACTGTCAATATCACGGGAACCTGATATAATTTCAGCAGAAGCATGTCAAATAAAAGCTTTTGGGAAGAGGCGGCCTGGTAACAAACAACATCCACGTTGTGCTCTTTTATGGCAGTGAGAAACGCTTCTGCCCGCTTGTGGTATTCGCTTTTCTTGATTGTCAATGAAGAAGGAAGCACGATCCGCAAGACGCTTTCTGGCAGCGCATATTCGTTTTCTTCCGAAAACTCATCTGTAAACAGCACCACTTTGTAGCCAAGTTTCATGTAAATGGGAATCAACAGAGAGATAACCCGCTGTACGCCGCCAGGAGTGTAACGGTGGTAAAATATGCCAATCGTTTTGACATCATGATTTTTTTCAAATTGGATACATTCCGCTCCGAGGATCTTTTCTGCTAAATACTTTTTTTTGGCATAATGTTTTTCGCATAATAGGGAGATGAGTTCGATTTTATTCCAGTATTGGCAGATAATGTCAAAACCTTTTGCAGATTCGTCAGGGCTAACGAGCGTAAGCCAGCTATTGACAGATTCGTTTAACAAGTTTTTTCGTAAAGTCTTCGCAACTTCGATATACTGGTCTTCGACCGGCTCCTGCTGCGTAATAAATTCTTCCATGGCGTCTGCGATGTATGCAGAGTGGCAGTAACGTTCCAATTGAGGGAGGGACAATTCCTTTTTTCCGGTAATTCCAGCGCCGAACCTGTAGTTGTAATAAGCGTTCTCGATTCCCTGATATGATTCGGCAAAATAGCACAGCACGAAAAAGGCATAGAGATCCTGTGCCTTAGGAAAGTAGCCGTCCTTTATCGATTGAAACGCCTTTTTGCAGAGGCTGGCGCGGTAGATTTTATTCCAGAGCGTGAAACGGTATTTCATCTCTATGAAGCATCCGTCAAAAACCTCTTTTCCTGATAATAATTCAGGATATGGAGCTAAAAAGTTTTGTAGATTTTCAATTCGGCGTTCTGGCAAGCTTCCCTCGTTAAGAACATTTGTTCCGAATTGTAGGATGTCTACATCTTTTTCTTTGATTGATCTATATAATTCTTCACATGCGTTGCTCTCCAGATAGTCGTCCCCGTCCAGGAACATGATATATTCGCCTGTGGCTGCCAGCGCCCCGTCTTTTCTTGCCTGCGACGCGCTTTTGTTGTCGTCGTATGAGATTATCTTGATACGCGGATCTTGTTTGGCGCAATCCTTTAGGATTTTTGATGACATATCTGTTGAGGCGTCGTCTATGCAGATGATCTCAATATCTTGCAGAGTCTGCTTCATTGCGCTTTCTACGCATGTCTTAACATAGTTTTCAACATTACAGATTGGGATTACAATTGTAATTTTGCACATATCCTCCTCCTTGGTATATTATAATGTCTTCAAAATTATACCATAATATTTTGGATTTTCAAGGACAATCTTATTCTGGTAAGGTATGGATGTCTTTGTTTGCCTAGTATAAAGTTTTATGATATAATTCAAAATAATCGTGACAAGCAGGGGATTAGAACAAATGAAAGGACAAGATACTTGTATAAGGAGTGATTCTTTGTTTGCCGAGGATGGAGATATGTGATACAATGAAAAAGCACTGCTTTGGACGAAAGGCAGGGCATTTGGAAATGCATAAATAAGTGACTTCAGACATTGTATGACTCTATCATGAACAAGGAAGCAGGAATGACATCAATGATTTTCAGAACAGTCTCTTGAAAAAAGAGGATCAGATTCCAGGGGAGGTGTTAAAGGGCATGGCGCAATGCAAAACGATTCTGTCAACTAATGTAGATTGGTCATTACAAATAGACGCAAAATCGCTTGATTTGCTTAAAGTAGCATTTCCAAACATTGAGGATATTTGTAAGTAATATCAGATTCTGGAAGAGATGATACAGAAAAACAAACAGAATTGGTAAAATGCTTCCCATTTGCATGAATGACGAAAGCATCTATGTAATTCTGTGACAAACGGAAAAGTGAAAACATATGAAATCGAAATATTAGGAAAAGAGGAAGTCAATTGAGGATACAATTAGAGAACAATCAGCTTTTGCTGAAGAAATTGATTTTAGTAATCTATGATAGTGCCGCCGTGATAGTGGCAAGCCTGCTTGCGCTGTTTTTGCGCTTTGAAGGAGAGCGGGATGCGATTCCCAGGCAGTATGTAGAAGTAAGTCAGCAATACATTTACATTGTGATTATCATTACGGTGATTATATTTTATGCGCTTCGGCTGTATGGAAGCCTCTGGAGTTATGCAGGTGCCACCGAGCTTATGAATATTGCATTTGCCAGCGTGTTGTCCGCTGGAGTGCAGATGGCTGTGATGGTACTGCTTGATATGCGTATGCCAAGAAGTTATTATGTGTTTTACGCTGGATGCTTGTTTGTATTAGTGACCATTAGCAGATATTCCTATCGGGCAGTCCGAAGCGTCATTAAACGGCAAAAGGATGCCAAAGAATGTTCGAATGTACTGATCGTAGGCGCAGGAGGCGCGGGAAATATGCTAGTGCGCGAGATCAGCAACAGCGGTCATGTCAATAAGCGCGTGGTATGTATTGTAGACGATTCAAAAGCAAAACAGGGCAGCTTTCTCCACGGCGTCAAAATTATGGGAGGCAGAGAGCAGATTCCTCACCTGGTAAAGAAATACAGAGTGGATGAGATTATGTTAGCGCTTCCATCTGCTCCGGCTAAGGAGATCAAGCAGATTCTAGATATCTGCAAGGAGACAGGATGCGAGCTGAAACGCCTTCCAGGGGTGTATCAGCTTGTGAATGGCGAGGTGAGCGTCAGCACGTTAAAAGAAGTAGATGTCAATGACCTGCTTGGACGGGAACCGGTGAAAGTGGATTTGTCGGCTATCTTAGATTATGTGGCAGGAAAAACGATTCTGGTCACGGGAGGAGGAGGGTCCATCGGAAGCGAAATCTGTCGCCAGGTGGCGCAACATAATCCCAAAAGGCTGGTTATCGTGGACATCTATGAGAATACGACATATGATATACAAAATGAATTAAAACATAAGTATCCGAATTTAGAATTAGTAGTTTTGATTGCCTCAGTGCGCAATACGAAGCGGATGGACATCATTTTTGAAAAATACCGTCCCAACATCGTCTACCATGCGGCAGCACATAAGCATGTGCCATTGATGGAGGATAGCCCCAACGAGGCTGTAAAAAACAATGTGCTCGGTACTTTGAAGGTAGTACAGGCAGCGGATAAGTGGAAAGTCAGAAGATTCGTGATGATTTCTACTGACAAGGCGGTAAATCCTACCAATATCATGGGTGCTACGAAGCGGATTTGTGAAATGATCATACAGACATATAATAACCGCTCCCGGACAGAATTTGTGGCAGTCCGTTTTGGCAATGTGCTAGGGAGCAACGGGAGCGTGATTCCGTTATTTAAGAAACAGATTGCCCAGGGCGGTCCGGTGACAGTTACCCATCCTGATATTATCCGGTATTTTATGACCATCCCAGAAGCGGTTTCTCTGGTGCTCCAGGCAGGCGCTTATGCCAAGGGGGGAGAAATATTTATCCTGGATATGGGCGAGCCAGTGAAAATCGCTGATTTGGCTCGCAATTTGATCTTATTGTCTGGTCATAAGCCAGAAGAAGACATTGCCATTGAATATACGGGGCTAAGGCCGGGGGAGAAGCTCTATGAAGAAATGTTGATGGACGAAGAGGGCTTGCAGGACACCGAAAACAAATTGATACACATTGGGAAGCCGATACGGATCGATGAAGAGCAATTTTTGATGAAGCTGGAAAATCTTGCGAAATATGTGGTGGAGGAGCCAGAGGATATCCGGGAACGGGTGCAGGACGTGGTTCCCACTTATCACCCAGAACATGTGCCGCAAGTGTGAGAAAGCGCAAGCCAGTAATAGGTAAAATGTGGCATGACAGGCAGTGATTCTTGGACAAGAATATTTTTCCTGATTGCAAATCAATAGAAACTGTAGTAGAATAAACGAGAAAAATGTAAATACAATGAATGATTTGGATGTAATAGATTAAAAGACCAGGATAGATTATAGCATAAGCAGAAAGTTTTTTGAATAAGTTGGTTGTATGCCGAGTGATACTAGGATGAGCCAAGCAAATTTTGAAACGAATCTGCTGGCTTGTGAAAGCGTTATGACAGCGGTGAGGAATGGTTAAGCTATAATCCATAAGGATCCGGCTTGCATGTGCGGCGTGTAGCTTGTTTGAAGCGCCTGAGAGCCGGCTCCTTATATAGCTGGGAGTTACAGTGATAAAACACAAAAAGAAGAAAACACATTCAAAACAGTTTATCTTTGGTAAAAGTAATTCGTTTACTTGCTGTTTTGAATGTGATTCTTCTATAATGTGTATTATATCGTAAGATGTCAGAGATTTCAAGCGGAAAATATAAAATTATAGAAATTATTACAAGTATTTGTCATTTTATGATTTTCCCCATTCTATGTATAATAAAACGCAACATGTAGGGAGATGGATCATATGAAAAAAATTTTGATATATGGCGCTGGGGGCTTTGGCAGAGAGGTACAGTGGCTTATTGAGCGCATTAATGAAAAGAAACCTATGTGGCACATCGAGGGTTATCTGGACGATGGCATAGATGTAGGAACGGTGATCAATGGCTATCAGGTTTTAGGGGGCATAGAAAAGCTAAAAGAATACCAGGATCCTGTTGCAGTAGTATGCGCTGTCGGAGCTGCGAAAACAAGGGAAAACATAATATCTTCCATCAAGGCAGCAGGAGATTTTGAATTTCCGAATCTCATTGATCCAGACGTACAGATGTCTTCATTTGTGTCAATGGGGGAGGGAAACATAATTTGTGCAGGAAATATTTTGACAGTAAATGTTGTTTTGGGCGACTTTGTGATTCTGAATTTATCTTGCACAGTAGGACACGACGCAGTGATAGAGTCTTTTGTAACAGTCTATCCAGGTGTAAATATCTCTGGTTGCGTTAAGATAGGGCAAGGGGTGGAACTGGGAACGGGGAGCAAAATTATACAAGGAATCGCAGTAGGTAGTAATACGATAGTGGGTGCTGGAGCTGTGGTCATTCGTGATATTTCATCTGGATGCGTTGCAGTTGGAATGCCTGCAAAACCTGTAAAAATACAGGGGGGGGGTATAGCGGATTAATGATTGTGGGACAGAGCGGTCATGGAAAAGTGATTAAAGACTTGGTTTGTCAATGGAAGTGCTATCAGAGTATAGAATTTATGGATGATGATCCCAAACATTTGCAGAAAGAAGATTTTGTAAAAGGAGGGAGTCAGGATGTTTTCAAATATAAAGAAGAGAACGATGTGTTTGTTGCCATAGGAAATTCGAAGATACGTAAAAGGCTTCAGGAAGAGTATGAGTCTGGTGGAGTATCTATTGTGTCATTGATTCATCCATGTGCCAGCCTTTCTTTGGAATCCGTAGAGATTGGAACAGGAACGGTTGTAATGGCAAATGCCGTGGTTCAGCCTGGCGCAGTGCTGGGAAAGGGAGTAATAATCAATACTGCAGCTAGTGTAGACCATGACTGTAAGATTGGTGACTATGTACATATTGCAGTGGGTGCTCATCTTGCAGGAAATGTGGAAATTGGCAGCGGCACATGGATCGGAGCAGGGGCAGTGGTTAGTAATAATATTCATATATGCGAAGACGTAATGGTTGGAGCAGGGGCCATAGTAGTCAGTGATATTGAAGAGAGCGGCACTTATGTGGGAGTGCCAGCAAGAAAAATGATCAATTGTTGATAGAAAAGAAAGATGCTCTTGGGAGTTCCACTAAAAGGAGATTTTTTACGTTATAGCGTGTCATAGCTAAATAAAAATAGATAAAAATAGATACAGAATATTCATATTATATAAAGGGAGAATATGATGTTTACAGGAAAAAGAGAATTTGAAAAATTTGAGTCAAAAGTCTGGCTCAGCAGTCCTACGATGCATGGACCAGAAATGGAATATGTCAAAGAAGCATACGAGACAAACTGGATGTCTACAGTAGGAAAAAATATCGATGAGGTGGAAAGGCTTGCTTGTGAGCATATCGGATGTAAATTCGCAGTAGCGTTGTCTGCTGGGACAGCATCTTTGCATATGTCCATGAAGTTGGCTGGCATCGCTGCATATGGAATGCCGAAAGTTGGTCATGGAGCATTAGAGGGAAAAAAAGTTTTCTGTTCTGATATGACATTTGATGCGACGGTAAATCCGGTTGTCTATGAGGGAGGAGAACCTGTATTTATAGATACTGAATATGATACATGGAACATGGATCCGGCGGCATTGGAAAAAGCATTTGAGATATATCCAGATGTGAAAGTGGTCGTAGTCGCACACCTCTATGGGACGCCCGCTAAAATTGACGAGCTTAATGCGGTTATTAAAAAGCATGGAGCGTTACTAGTGGAAGATGCGGCTGAATCTATGGGAGCTACATACAAAGGAGTGCAAACTGGCACATTTGGAAAATATAACACCATTTCTTTCAATGGAAATAAAATTATTACCGGAAGTTCTGGAGGATGTTTTCTGACAGATGACGAAGATGCAGCAAATAAGGTGCGAAAATGGTCTACTCAGGCAAGGGAAAATGCAGCGTGGTATCAGCATGAAGAACTTGGTTATAATTATCGAATGAGCAATGTGGTTGCAGGCATCGTTCGTGGTCAGTTTCCTTATCTGAAACAACACATTGCGCAAAAGAAAGCAGTCTATGAAAGATATAAAGAAAGACTTAAAGATCTTCCTGTTTTCATGAATCCGATCGATTATGAAACTTCTGAACCGAATTACTGGTTGTCTTGTCTAATGATCAATAAAGAAGCTATGTGTAATCAGGTTCGTGGAGAACAGGATGTTTGCTATATAAAAGAACAGGGAAAAACTTGTCCTACAGAGATTCTTGAAGCAATTGCATCGATAAACGCGGAAGGAAGGCCAATCTGGAAGCCAATGCATATGCAGCCGATTTACAGATCGAACCCATTCATTGTCAGAGAAGGCAATGGTCGTGCCAGATCAAACGCATATATGGAAGGCGGTGCTGCAGATATAGGCATGGATATTTTTACACGAGGATTGTGTCTGCCAAGTGATAACAAAATGACAGTAGAACAGCAGGAGAGGGTAATTGAAGTAATTAGGAGCTGTTTTGAATGAGTAAGCATAAAAAGAAAAGTATTTATGAAACATACATAAAACGTCCACAGGATTTTATATTGGCATTAATTGCTTGCATTATATTGAGTCCAGTATTGATAATTACTGCAATACTTGTGAAGATCAATATTGGCTCCCCGATTTTATTTGCACAAGAGAGACCAGGATTAAATGGGAGAATTTTTAAATTATATAAGTTCAGGAGTATGAGTAATGCAACAGACTTGGATGGCAATCTCCTTCCAGATGAGCAACGCTTAGGCAGATTTGGCTGCGTAATTAGAAGTCTGTCTATTGACGAGCTTCCGGCTTTACTGAATGTGTTATGCGGAGACATTTCGATAGTAGGTCCACGTCCTCTGCTTGTAAAGTATTTGCCGTTGTACAATGAACACCAGGCAAGAAGACACGAGGTACGGCCTGGATTTACTGGATATGCGCAGGTACATGGCCGCAATGCGATAAGTTGGGAAGAAAAATTTAATTATGATGTTTTCTATGTTGATCATATCTCATTTTTGAACGATTGGAGAATTATTTTTCAGACAGTTCTTACTGTCCTCAAAAGAGATGGTATTAGTTCTGGAACTTCTATTACTATGGAAGAATTTAGAGGGACGAAAGTTGAAAAACATGTGTAAAAATGATGTTGTTAGAATCTAGGGATCTGTTGCGAATGTATGATTGGGGCAAGAGCCGTGGTGTAAAAATATAAAAGATTTTGGTACTTATGTAGGAATTCCTGCGAGGAAGTTAATAGATGGAATTAAGAAAGGATCCCAAAATAAAAATGAGGATTTTAATAGTTGCGAATAGTGATTTAGGGTTGTATAAGTTCCGCAAAGAATTATTAGAACAACTGCTGAAACGAGCTGATGTTTTTATATGTTTGCCGTATGGTGATTTTGTTCCCAATATGATGGAAATGGGTTGTAAATATGAAAAGTTAGAATTTGATCGTCATGGAACCAATCCCGTCAAAGAAGTAAAACAAATTAATTTTTATAAAAAGTTAATAAATAGAATCGAGCCAGACATGGTGTTTACATACACTATTAAGCCGAATATATATGCAGGCATGGCATGCGCTTCTTTAGGAGTGCGATATGTAGCCAATATTACAGGCTTGGGCACGGCGGTAGAAAATCGAGGAGTTCTGCAAAAAATAACATTGGCCTTATATAGACATGGATTGAGAAGATCACAAAAAGTGTTTTTTCAGAATACGGAAAACAGGGATTTTTTATTAAAACACGGAGTAGTAAAAGGCGAATATGATTTACTTCCTGGATCCGGCGTGAATTTATCTCAATATCATGTATATGATTATCCAGAAGATGATACAATTAATTTTGTATTTGTTGCTCGTGTTATGAAAGAAAAAGGGATTGAACAGTATCTTGATGCCGCAGCTTATATTCGTAAGAAATATCCACAAACTCGATTTCATATATGCGGATTTTGTGAACAGGATTACAAAGAACGATTGGAAACATGCCATGAACTAGGCGTAATTCAATATCACGGGCTTGTTAACGATATGAGTAAGATATATCAAATGAGTGCCTGTACAGTTCACCCAACATATTATCCAGAAGGATTGTCGAATGTTTTATTGGAAAGTGCAGCATGTGGACGGCCAATCATAACAACAAATCGAAGCGGGTGTCGAGAAGTGATTGATGATGGCGTCAATGGATATATTGTAAATCAAAAGGATAGCGGGGATTTGATTAAGAAAATTGAGAAATTTCTATCTCTAACGCTAGAAGAACGCAGAAAAATGGGAATGGAAGGTCGAAAAAAAGTTGAAAGAGAATTTGACCGTCAAATTGTTATAAAAAAATATATAGAAGAAATAAATAGCATTAAGGGGGAATCTTCTTGAATAAAGAGTACATTTTGTATATAGGAGGCTTTGAATTACCAGATAAAAATGCAGCAGCCCACAGGGTGTTAAGTAATGCCAAGGCATTAAGGGATAGCGGAAAGAATGTTATTTTAGTCGGTATAAATAAAGATTTGCCTAAAGGTACAAAAATGATTGATACATATGTGAAGATTTCAGAGTTTGATACCTATGCGATTCCTTACCCAAGTGGAATGGCAAGCTGGGCAAAAAATATTGTTGATATCAAGCCTTATATAGAGCTATGTCAGAAATATGGAACTATTTCTACTATTATTTGCTATAATTTTCCGGCAATTGCATTGGACAAGCTGAGAAGATATTGTTTTAAAAATTCTATAAATTGCATTGCGGATGTTACGGAATGGTATTCTGTTGAGGGACGCAATATAGTCGTGAAAATAGTTAAAGGCATGGATGTCTGGTATAGAATGAGAATTGTTCACAAGAAGCTAGACGGATTACTTGTGATTAGCAGGTTTTTGGAAAATTATTATCGAAATTGTAAAAATAACTTATATATTCCTGCCCTGGTGGATACGCAAGAGGAGAAATGGAAAGCGAATTATGAAAAATCTGACAGCGTCTTAAAACTGGTATATGCGGGAAGCCCGGGGTATAAAGACCGTATTGACGTATTGATTGAAGCTCTTAGATTTGTCAAGAGAAACTATATTTTAGACATTATTGGGATTACGAAAGAACAATACTTAAGCATGTATCCGCAGCATAAAGCGTTCTTAAAAGCATCAAGTTCGATAAATTTTCATGGGCGGCTGAAACATTTAGACACGCTGCAATATGTAAAAAAAGCAAATTACAGCTGCTTTTTTAGAATGAATGACCGCATGTGTGAAGCGGGATTTCCTACAAAGTTTGTGGAGAGCATTACTTGTGGAACACCTGTTATTACAAATAAAGTAAGTAATCTCGATGAGTATATGAAAGAGAATGAAAACGGGGTTTTGTTGAAAAAAATAGATAGTAGGAAGATTGCGGAGTTGATAGAAAGAATCGATTTTACTATGTCAGTGAATAGAAAACTATTTGATTATAGTAATTTTCAGCAAGAAATTCAGAAATTTTTAATAGTGATCTCTAAAAGAAAAGGGAGATAGGTGTTAGGGCTTAAGTTTTTAATAAATTTGAGATGTTGAAGTAGAGATAAAAGATGGATTGAAAAATATATTGACAGACTTGCATCTATAGATAGGCTTAAGGTCAGTTAAAAAACGTGGAGGAAGAAAATGAAAAAAGTTATTGTGATATTGACGCAGCCAGTAGAAAATAATACGTCTTCAATGATAAGAAGTATGAGCCTTATCAATGAACTTCCACGCTTGGGATATCAAACAGTCTGTTATTGTCCATATCCAGATGTTGACGGAATGTATAATAATGGAAATGCCAATTTACCAAATGTAGTTATTAAAAGATATGGGCACAGAAAAAAGATTCAGGTTTCGTGTAAAGATGTCAAAGAAGCAAAAGGAATGAAAAAAAAGCTGATTGCGGTCATTTACAAATGCTTCAAAACATTTGATGTATTTGGATCAAGCCTTCAGTATTTAAAGTATAAAAAAAGCATAAAAGCCGATATTGCGAAAGAAGAGGGAGATATTTTGCTTACTTTCTCGCATCCAATGACAGCGCATATGATAGGAAAGTATTGTAAGGATGCGGTAAGCGGAGCGTATATCCAACAATGGGGAGATCCTTTAACAACTGATATTATTACAAAAACAGCATTGCCTAGATGGATACGAAAGATTATCGAAGAGAATTTAATAAAAAAAGCGGACCGTATATGTTATGTGTCGCCGTTAACGTGTGAGGAACAGAAAAATCTATTTAAAAAACATGCGCAGAAAATGATTTTTCTGCCTACTCCCCGGGTAGAGTACAAAAAAACTTCGAGACAATTATCTCATCATAAAGTCAAGATCGGATATTTTGGAAGCTACAAATTGATAGCAAGGGATATAAGACCACTATATAAAGCTGCTGTCGAAAATGAGAATTGCGAGCTTTATATCATAGGAGATTCAGACATAGTGTTAGAATCCAAAAGCAACATCTTTATGAAAAACAGAATCACGAGAGAGGAAATAGAAAAATATGTAGATGAAGTTGACGTGTTAGTCTGTCTCATGAATTCAAAAGGAAATCAGATTCCTGGAAAAATGTATCACTATGCGGGCTCATACAAAGAGATATTAGTAATAAAAGACGGGGAATATGGAAATGAAATTGAGAAATATTTTAGACAGTTTGACAGATATACTTTTGTAGAAAATGACAAGAATAAGATTAAAGAAATACTAGATGCATATTCTTCAAAAAAAGTACCTGACAGGGTTCCGCTTGAGGATTTTTCTGCGAATACAATCGCTAAGAAATTGCTTCAAAACTGTTAATGACTAGAAAATGGATGATAGATGTGCATTATAAATATTATGTAGTGGAAAGAAGGAAAAATAATGATTAACGTGGTAGGACTAGGTTATATTGGACTCCCAACAGCTTTAATGTTTGCATCACATGGGATAGAAGTAGTTGGAACCGATTACAATAAAGAGTTAGTAGATACCCTAAATGCAGGTAAGACAACATTTGAAGAGGAGGGACTTGAAGAGCTCTTTTTTCATGCAGTAAAAGCCGGCATTACATTTTCTAATGAATATATATCAACTGATATGTATATTGTGGCAGTACCAACTCCTTACAATAAATTCAGCAAGAAAATTGATGCTTGTTATGTTGTAGCGGCAGTAAAAAGCGTTATGGAAGTCTGTCCAAAGGGAGCTACTGTTGTTATTGAATCCACAATTTCACCAGGGACAATAGATAAATTTGTCAGGCCCATTATCGAGGAGAACGGTTTCATTATCGGTGAAGATATCAATCTTGTTCATGCGCCGGAAAGAATTATTCCTGGAAATATGGTATATGAATTAAAACATAATAGTAGGACGATTGGAGCAGATTCAAGAGAGATCGGTGAAACGGTAAAAAAACTTTATGCTTCATTTTGCGAGGGAGAAATCATTGTAACAGATATTCGTACTGCTGAAATGACAAAAGTAGTTGAAAATACATTTCGGGATATCAATATCGCATTTGCGAATGAATTAGCAAAAATCTGTCGTAGCGATAATATGGATGTATATGAAATTATTCGTATAGCGAATCATCATCCACGAGTAAATATTTTATCGCCGGGGCCAGGGGTGGGCGGACACTGTATTTCTGTAGATCCTTGGTTTTTAGTAGGAGATTATCCGGGTCTCGCAAACATTATCCTTGCGGCAAGGAAAATTAATGATGGAATGCCGGAATTTGTATTAGAACGCATTTATAATATTATGAAAGAGAACAATGTTACCGATGTGGGGCGTGTTGGTCTATATGGACTTACATATAAAGAAGATGTAGACGATATGAGAGAGAGCCCCACTTTGCAGATGTTAGAAAATATGGAAAAGCATTTGTCTCAGAATCTGGTTAAAGTGTATGATCCGTTTATTAAGAATGACGTTGTAGCCAATCAATATCATGATTTAGAAAAATTTTTAAATGATATCGATTTGATAGTCGTTATGGTTAAACATAGTGAAATTAGAGAAAACGTTGAGAAGTTAAAAGACAAAATCGTGCTGGATTGTCACAACATTATTGATCTTCCAAAAAGCTACAAATTATAGGAATATCTTGATAATGTCTTAACTTCTAACTATAATTATAAAGGGAATTAAAAATGTTTATTTTGGCATATATCATACTTTTGATTTTAGCAATCATATTGTTAACATTTAAGATGAGAACCAAAAGGGGAATCGTATCAACCGTTTTTTACATTACTTTTGTAGTGTATTATATTGTTGTACCCTTAATACTACAATTGATATTCTATATAGCAAAAGGTCTGACAAATTCCTCTGCGTATTTAGATATAATTCAAAATTCTACAACGGAAGAACAGACTGCGGCATATATAATGACTGCAGGAACCTTAATTGTTTTTTATGCGTTTTTGAATATAAGATTCAAACTATCAGATAAGCCTATAAATAAAAATAACGAATCCGTCTATGACGAAAAGGCGTTAGAAAAGTCAGTTTATACCATGGGGAAAATTTTTCTTCTCATTGGCGGAGCCAGTTTATGTATGCTCTTCCTCGAATTGGGAGGGATTAGTAGCGCATTGGCTTTAGGAAGTACAATCAGAGGGTATAGAATAGATAATGCTCAATACCTGAGCTCTTTAGGCGCAATATGTAAAACATTATCGGTATTTGTGACGGGAAGCTTTTTTTGTTTTTATGTATCAAGCAAGGAGCATAAAAGGCACTTATTTTATGTGACAACAAGTTTCATACTTTCAGTTTTATACCTTGTTTTTGAATCCGGAAGAGCCGCCTTTTTGGTGTTTTTTGGATGCTTGGCATTTGCATTCTTGAAAGAGCATGGGAAGAAAGTAAGTTGGATAGTTGTTGTCGCATTCCTGGGGATCTTTTTTACATCAAGTTCCTTAGAGGTCGTTTTAGGAAATTTGGCATTAGGCAGACCGCTATTTAGCAATCTGAATTATAGAATGGTCGATAACGTATTTGCAACTGCTTCAGATTTAGCATACCCTTACGCTAATTTATTAGGTGTGTCAAAGATGGTGGCGATGTATGGCTTTAGGTACTGCACAGATTATATAACATGGATTTTTACGTTATTGCCAGAAAGATTATTTATGTCAGTTGGAATCTCCATACCAAGCATAACATTAGTAACGACATCCGTTTCAAAATATTATCTGGATGCAGGTTTAACTCTTGGCGGAACGCCAGTAGATTTTATTTCATATGGATATTTCCAAGGTTCAATCATAGGAATCGTAGTTAATTGCTTAGTATATACCAGAATATTACGTTGGATAGATATGACGTTTGATAAAATATCAAATCAATACACGATTCTCAAATTTAGAATGTGTTTTTTTGCGTATTCATTGATTACAAGTAATGATTTATCAACGGTGATACCGTCAAATTTATTCCTTTTAATCATTGTCATTGTAATAAATAGAACTACGAAAAAGAGAAGGATAAAAATAGAAAATGAAAAATAAAATAGGATATCTTGCTGAACTTCTAAAGAACCTTCATAAAAAAGGATTAAGTGATATTTTTCTGAGTTCGGTTTTTAGTGAGTTTATCGCATTCATTGTCTCTATTGTAATTGTACGTCAATTTTCCAAAGAGGATTATGGATATTATGCGGTTGCATATAATATTTACGGATATATTGCAGTATTCATAGGATTGGGGTTAACCAATGGGGTGCTGCAATATTGTTCTGAAAAAAGAGTGGAAACGGAAAAAAGCGCGATCTACTCATTTTGTCTTAAAGCAGGAGAGATTTTTAATATAGTACTTCTTTTTTTCATCCCTATATTTTCGAGATTCTTACTCGGTATTCCAGCCAGAAATTACTTGATATGGATGTCTGGCTGGCCGCTTGTTGCCTTTGTCGGCAACTATATGCAAATTAAACTTAGAGTCGCTAGGGACAACCGTCATTTTATGCTTTCCAATGTCTCTTCATCAGTAGTGTTTTTGATTTTAGCGTTTGTGTTATCCAAGAGCTATGGGATCGAAGGGTATATTGTGGCATTGTATGGAAAACATGCATTAACAGGTGTGATTTCGTATACTTTTTCAAAACAGAAAGAAACAGTAAACAGTGGAAATATTGCTCCAATAAATATAAAATTAAAAAAAGAAATCTTAAAATATTCAATTGTATGTTGCCTGACAAATTTTACTTCTACACTAATGATGCTTTTAGATGTTACTTGTATTAATCATTTCATAGGGGATCCGGCAATAGTGGCAACATATAAAGTAGCTACGCAAATTCCAACAGCCCTTACATTTATTCCGTCAAGCATTATGGTATTTATATTTCCATATTTTGTGGAGCATAATGATAATCCGCATTGGCTGCAAAAGAACACCAATAAATTACTGGCAGGAGTTTTTGGATTAAATGTATGTGTTTCCATAGCGATTATAATTTTAGCGCCATTTATTGTTGCTGTTTTATGGGGAAATAAATATAGAGACGCTGTGCTTGTGTTAAGAATGCTTGTATTCAATTATTTGATTTCAGGGACATTTAATATGGTTTTAGGCAATGTCATGGTTGCTATCAAAAAAGTAAATATCAACTTAATTAGAACAATTTTCTGCAGTGCATTAAATATTATATTAAACTGCGTACTTATTAAAAGATATGGTTCTGTTGGTGCAGCTTATGCGACAATTACAGTTTCTATTGTATCGGCAGTTTTTGCGATATCGTATTTTAAATATTGGATAAAGAAAAAATTATAAAATTGATTGTGAAGAATGCATATAGAAAAGCTGATTATGAATAAAATTGGAGGAAATGATGACAGGTTGGATTATCACTCAAAAAAATTTTAAATTGCAGGAAAATGATTATGAAACTATGTTCGGGGGGGGGGTATTGCTTTGCATATAAACATAATAATCAATTCATTAATGATAAACTTTTCTTTGAAACAGAAAAGTACATTGTATGTCTTGACGGGGTAATACTTAATAAATCGAGTCTGTCCCAAAATGGCACTTGGAAAGAAACAGTAATAAAATGGATTGATGAGAAAGAGTGCTTTCCTAAATTGCTCAGAGGATCCTTTAATGGATTTATATTTTATAAAGCTGATAAGAGGATTACAGTTTTTACAGATCATTTAGGAGAACGTGGGGTTTTCTATTCAAATTGTGCAGATGTGGTGGTCATTTCTTCTAATTTTAATATGATAAGCAATGTCTATACACAGAATGGTATGAAGAGAAAATTGTGCACTAATGCTGTAAAATATATGCTTACATTTGGATATATGATAGAGGACTGCACATATGTTGAGACAATAAAAAGATTAGATTTGGGAACATTAGCTCACTGGGATTTGCAAAATAATAACATTAGTTTTGAGTGTTATCATAAGTTTTCTAATAGGGATACAACGAGTGATAGCGAAGAAGTCATGATTCAAAAACTAGATAAGTTATTTCGAAATGCCATTACCATGGGACTTGAAAAAGATAAAGAGTATGATAAGCGCTCATTAGTTGATTTAAGCGGGGGACTTGATTGCAGAGTGATAAATTATGTGGCAAAGTCTATGGGATATACAAATATTTCAAATGTCACATTTAGCCAGTTTGAAAGCAACGAATTCAAAGTTACGATGAAATTGTATCAGGATTTGGGATATGATTTGGTTTATTTTCCACTTAATCATGCCAATTATCTCACCAATTTGGAAGAAATTGTAAAAAGTAATTATGGATTAAGCTTATATTCGGCTACGACAGGGGTAAACAATATCGTTCATAATTTGAATTTTGAATATTTTGGCCTAGAGCATGGCGGATTATTGGGAGATATCCATGATGGAGCTTTTCCAGGAGAAAAGTACTATAAGCATCAACCAGCTTCATTTGAAAAGGGAATGCGATTGTCCAGGGTTATTCCAGACAGTTATTTAGACAGTAGTATTTTAGAGAATTATGAAAATAATGAGATGTTTACGTTGTTATGCAGAGGAATCAGAGCAGGATTTAGTACGCTTTTAATTCGTCATAATACAATGGAGTCTGCTTCTCCGTATGCAGACGTTGATTTTTATGATTACTTTTTATCTATTCCTCTAGAAAAAAGAGTAAAAGGTAAAATATTGCAAAAATGGGTAAAAAAATGTTATCCAGATGCGTTTAAGATTGTTGAAGACAAAAGCATGTGTAGAGTAGATGCGAATAAGGCAATGCTTTCATTAAGAATATTTTGTCTAAAGGTTTTATTTAAACTGAGACAATATTTACATATTGCTAATAAAAATAATATGAACCCCTTGGATCATTGGTATAAAAATAATCTGGTAATTAAAAATTTTATGGATAATTATTATTTGGACAATTTAAAGTTACTGGAACAATATCCTGAATTAACGGAAATGGTCAAAATGTTATATCAACAAGGAAATGCACGAGATAAGAGCATGGCATTAACGGCGTTGGCGGCAGTAAAAATGTATGTTGATGAATAAGCTTCAAAAGTAAGTATTGAACATTTAGAGAGGAGTAGAAGATGGAAAAAGAGAAAATTCTCATTCTGGGAGATTGGGAATCCATATGGCTAAAAAAATATGTTGAAAATGTCCTAAATGAAGATCAAAGAAAGATCGTAATTATAAACGATAAATATTCAATCTCAGCTTTTGATGTGAAATCTGAAATTGTATGTTTACCTAGTAAGAAAAGCACTTTGCTCAGCAACCCGAGATTGAGATTCTTGGTATATTTATTGGAAACTCGTCGAGCAGTGAAAAAATATGGCAGATTTGATTTTGTGCATGTTCATTATGTAAATCGAGGAAAGTTGCTTGCGCTAAGATATCTAAAAAAATATTCTCCTAAAATAATCATTACTTTTTGGGGGAGTGATTTACTAAGAAAAGATAATAAAGAATTGTTAACATATGAAAAATATATTGAAATGTCAGATAATGTCACTTTGGCGTCAAAGGAATTGCTAAAAAAGTTCGAATCAGTCTATGGACAAAAATATGCTAAAAAAGTGTTACCAATTCGATTTGGCATCAGTGCATTGAGCAAAGTCAATTATGGTCTGATAAATAGAGACAAATGCAGAGAAGAGTGGGAAATTCCAAATGATAAAAAGATTATATCAATTGGATACAATGGAAGCGAGGGGCAAAATCATATTCCGGTCATCAATGCCATTAAGAGACTGCCAGCTGATATAAGAAAGAAAATATTTTTGATTTTTCCATTGACATATGGTCTGAAGCCGGAATATCTTTTGGAATTAGAACAGAGTCTTAAGGATATAGAGTGTGGATATAAGATATTTACTGAATTTATGGATGATACAGAGACGATGAAGTTAAGAACGGTTACTGATCTATTTATTCATGCTCAGAGAACAGATGCTTTATCAGCATCTGTCCAAGAATATCTTTTTGCAAAGAAGTTATTGTTAAATCCTTCTTGGATTGAATATCAGGAATTTAAGAAAATGGGAATCTATTATTGGGAATATCATGAATTTGATGAATTGCCAAAACTGTTAAAAAAGTATGTCGCTTTTGGGCTACAAGAAGATCAAAAAATGCGTTTGAAAGGGAATCAGGAGTTAATTGCGGCATATTCATCATGGGAAAGCTCGTCGGAAGAATGGAAAAAATTATATACCATGGGAAATTAATATATTTGGAGGAAACGTAAATGTCAAGTATGAAACAAAAGGTAAAGCTGAGACAATCAAATATTGAACTTTTTAGGATTTTGCTGATGATTTCCCTGGTGGCATCACATTATGTACATAACTCAGGACTTTTAGATCGTATATACGAGAATCCCAATGACGTCAAGTCAATGTTTCTTGTGATCATTGGCTGGTTTGGAAAGCCGGCGATTAATTGCTTTGTTTTAATTACAGGATATTATATGTGCATGTCCGAGATCAATATTAAAAAACATTTCAAATTAATTTTGGAAGTAGAGTTCTATAATATCATAATATATTTGTTATTTACGATTTTCAGTCCAGAAGTTACATTTTCTGTGATAGAATTTGTGAAAGCTTGTATTCCTCTGACCTCAATTACGAGAAATTTTGTAAGCTGTTATATAGTATTTTATTTTTTGATTCCATATATCAATATACTGATTCGCGATATGGATAAAAAGCAACATGGAATGCTTCTGTTACTTTTGTTAATAATATATACGGTTATTGATCCATTGCCTGGATTTGAAGTATCGTTTAGTTATGTTAGTTGGTTTTTTGTTATATATTTACTGGGGGCTTATATTCGCTTGCACCCAATGAGATGCTTTGAACAAAAAAAGTTGTGGGGGGGGGTATTTTCACTCAACTGCATAATATCAATAGTTAGCATTTTTATATGCCTACAATTAAGCGCTGCGTTAAATGTAAGATTGATGTTCTTTTTTATAGAAGATTCAAATAAGATTTTTGCGTTAACCACTTCTGTTGCGGCTTTTCTATTCTTTAAAAATGTGGAGATAAAATATAGCAGGGTAATTAATACCATGGCCCGTTCTACTATTGGAGTATTGCTTATACATGCCAATAGTGACATAATGAGACAATGGTTGTGGGGAACGTTGCTAAGATGTAAAGAAATGTGGAATTCTGATTATTTATACATTCATGCATTGATTAGCATACCTTTGATATATGTTATATGCGTAATCATTGATATTATCAGAATTGAGTGTATCGAAGAACCTTTCGTAAAAATGATTCGTAGAAAGAAAGAGAAGTAATATGAAGAAAATAATGTTAGTGTTTGGCACACGTCCAGAAGCTATCAAGATGTGTCCATTGGTAAATGAGTTGAAGACAAGAAAAACGGTTCAAACAATTGTCTGTGTGACTGGGCAGCATAGACAGATGTTAGATCAGGTACTAGAAGCTTTTGGCGTAGTCCCTGACTTTGACTTATCAATTATGAAAGAGAGTCAGACTTTGTTTGATGTGACAACGAATATTTTGAACAGAATCAAAGAAGTGTTGCAAGAGGTGAGGCCAGACGTCGTTCTCGTGCATGGGGATACTTCCACGACATTCGTAACTGCATTGGCTTGTTTTTATTTGCAGATTCCCGTGGGGCATGTGGAGGCAGGGCTTCGTACTTATAATATCTGTTCTCCATATCCAGAGGAATTTAACCGCCAGGCAGTGGGAATCATTTCTCAGTATCATTTTGCTCCAACAGAGATGTCTAAGAAGAATCTATTGAATGAAGGCAAGAATACAGGGAATATTTATATTACAGGCAATACAGCGATTGATGCGTTGAAGACAACCGTTAGAAAAGATTATTCCCATCAGGAGCTAGAGTGGGCACAAGGAAGCAAATTGATCATGGTTACCGCTCACAGGAGAGAAAATCTTGGAGAACCGATGCATCATATGTTCCGCGCAATTCGGCGTATCATGGATGAATATCTGGATGTAAAAGTCATTTATCCAATTCATATGAATCCAGTAGTCAGACAGACGGCAGAGGAAGAGCTTGGCGGTTGCGACAGGATTCATATCATTGAACCGCTGGATGTACTGGATTTTCATAATTTTTTGTCAAGGAGCTTTATGATTTTGACTGACAGTGGCGGAATACAGGAAGAAGCTCCATCTTTAGGAAAGCCAGTTCTTGTCATGCGTGATACGACGGAGAGGCCAGAGGGAATTGCAGCAGGGACATTGAAGCTTGTGGGAACAAATGAAGAAGTTATTTACATGAGTTTTAAAGAACTCCTTGAAAATGAAGAATCTTACAATGCGATGTCACATGCAAGCAATCCATATGGAGATGGATATGCATGTAAAAGAATTGCTGATATTTTAGAATACGGGGAAGTGAAAAGTGACAATGGATTATAAACAATAATAATGTCTAGAGCATTTTTTCTTCTCTTTGTGAAAGTGAAGGTAGATAGAAATTTGAAAGAAAATAGTATTACATTAAAAAGTAAAAAGATTCTGATAACTGGTGCAGCTGGCTTTATTGGTTCTAACCTTGTGTTGGAACTTTTTTATACCGTGCCGGATGTCACGATCATTGGCATTGATAATATGAATGATTATTATGATGTTTCAATTAAGGAATATCGTTTAAAAAAAATTGAAGAACTTGTGAAGAAGCAGCAAGGCTCTTCATGGATATTTGTGAAAGAGTCTATTGCGGACAAGGCAGTGATTAACTCTGTTTTTACGGAATATAGGCCAGATATTGTCGTGAATCTAGCAGCACAGGCAGGCGTCCGCTATTCGATTGCCAATCCCGATGCTTATATAGAGTCTAACTTAATTGGTTTTTATAACATTTTAGAAGCGTGCCGTCATTCTTATCATGATAAGGATTCAGCAAAAAATGGTTATAATGGAGTCGAGCACCTCGTGTATGCTTCTTCTTCTTCGGTATATGGAACCAACAAGAAGATTCCATACTCTACAGATGATAAAGTAGACAATCCGGTGTCTCTTTACGCTGCGACAAAAAAATCCAATGAGTTGATGGCTCATGCGTACTCGAAGCTTTATAATATTCCGTCAACGGGACTTCGCTTCTTTACAGTTTATGGTCCGGCGGGAAGGCCGGATATGGCATATTTTGGATTTACAAATAAACTTCGTAATCATGAGACAATCCGAATTTTCAATTATGGAAACTGTAAACGTGATTTCACATACGTAGATGATATTGTGGAAGGTGTGAAACGTATCATGCAGTGTCCGCCAGAGAAGAAATCAGGAGAAGATGGTTTGCCGATTCCCCCATATGCTGTTTATAACATTGGAAATAATCAACCAGAGAACCTGCTTGATTTTGTTGATATTTTACAGCAGGAGTTAATTCGTGCAGGAGTGCTCCCAAAAGATTATGATTTTGAGGCGCATAAGAAATTAGTCCCAATGCAGCCGGGGGATGTTCCAGTGACATATGCAGATACAAGTGCTCTAGAACGTGACTTTGGATTCAAACCGAGTACAAGCCTACAGGAAGGGCTGAGGAAATTTGCAGAATGGTATAAGGAATTTTATATGTAATCAAATCCAATATCAAGTTCATTGTTGTGAAAAAAGGGCATTTACGAAAGAATTTTATTGTGACTAGAAGTTGATAGTTATTGAAGAAACATAATGTGAAAAGTATAGGAGAGGCAAATAAATGAGTGTATTTACAAATAAAACATTATTAATTACGGGAGGGACAGGCTCTTTCGGTAATGCTGTTTTGAATCGTTTTCTTCAGACAGACATCAAAGAGATCCGCATTTTCTCCCGTGATGAAAAAAAACAGGATGATATGAGGCATGAGTTTCAGGTGAAAATGCCTGAGGTTGCTGATAAGATTCGATTTTACATTGGGGACGTCCGTGATTTGGCTTCCGTTAAGAATGCGATGTATGATGTGGACTATATCTTCCATGCGGCAGCATTAAAACAGGTGCCCTCTTGTGAATTCTTCCCCATTGAGGCGGTAAAGACGAATGTGCTGGGGACGGAGAATGTCCTGACGGCGGCTATTGATGAGGGGGTAAAATCCGTAATCTGTCTTTCCACTGACAAAGCGGCTTATCCAGTCAATGCGATGGGCACTTCGAAAGCAATGATGGAAAAGGTAATTGTTGCCAAGAGCCGGACAACGAAGAAAACGAAAATTTGCTGCACACGATACGGGAATGTCATGTGCTCCCGCGGTTCTGTTATTCCGCTTTGGATTGACCAAATCAGAAACGCAAGCCCGATTACTTTGACAGAGCCAACTATGACACGTTTTATTATGTCGTTAGAGGAGGCCGTGGATCTAGTTCTCTTTGCGTTTGAGCATGGAGAGCCAGGTGATATTTTGGTTCAGAAAGCGCCAGCATGTACGATTCAGACACAGGCAGAAGCAGTTTGCGAGTTGTTTGGCGGAAATAAAGATGATATTAAGATTATTGGCATCCGTCATGGCGAGAAGATGTACGAGACACTTTTGACAAATGAAGAATGCGCTCATGCTATTGACTTAGGCAACTTCTATCGTGTACCATGTGATAAGAGAGGGCTCAATTATGATAAGTTCTTTACACAGGGTAATACAAAGAGAGTAAAACTGAGCGAATTTAATTCCAATAATACAAAATTACTGACGGTGGAAGAAACGAAAGAGAAGATATCCTCTCTTACTTATATCCAGGAAGAATTGGCGAAAGATAATCAGTAGTAGTCGAGGTAGCGTATGAACATTTTAGTAACCGGTGCCAAGGGAATGGTAGGAACTGCCCTTGTTGCTAATTTAAAAAATATCAAAGAAAATAAAAACCGCACCAGGCCGGGGATTCAAGTTGATGAGATTTATCAGTATGATCTCGATTCTACAATTGAGGAATTGGAATCATACTGTAAGAAAACTGACTTCGTGTTTCATTTAGCAGGAGTGAATCGCCCAGAAAATCTAGAAGATTTCATGAAAGGCAACTTCGGATTCGCATCCATATTGTTAGCTACATTGAAGAAGTATGAGAATAAAGCTACGATCATGCTATCTTCTTCTATTCAGGCGACGCTGGCAGGAAGATTTGGTAATTCCGAGTATGGGAGAAGTAAAAAAGCTGGGGAAGAATTATTCTTTTCTTATGCAGAACAAACTGGAACGAAAGTCGCAGTCTATCGTTTTCCAAACGTGATGGGACATAGCCGCCCCAAATATAATTCGGCGGTTTCCACGTTCTGCTGGGCAGTGGCGAACGATGAAGAATTTACAGTCAATGACCGGGGTACGGAGTTGGAACTGCTGTATATTGATGACTTGGTAGAGGGAATGTTTGACCTTCTGGAGGGGAAAGAGCAACACTGTGAATTTGTCGGGGTAGAAGCAGTACCAGATGATTGCGGAAGATATTGTTGCGTGCCAGTTACTCACAAGGTAAAGCTCGGCGAAATCGTGGATTTGCTGGAACAGTTTAAAGCACAACCGCACACACTGATGATGCCAAAAATACCAGAAGGTTCTTTTGCCAAAAAGCTGTATTCTCTTTATTTAACCTATCTTCCAGTAGACAAGTTCAAGTATGAGTTGAGGATGAATCGTGATGAGAGAGGTTCTTTCACGGAACTGATGCATACAGCTGACTGTGGGCAAATCAGCATCAACATTTCTAAGCCAGGAATTACAAAAGGCCAACACTGGCACAATTCTAAGTGGGAATTGTTTATCGTGGTCGCCGGGCATGGATTGATTCAGGAACGGAATATTCATACTGGAGAAATTGTGGAGTTTGAAGTCAGCGGGGACAAAATCGAAGCAATCTATATGATTCCTGGATGGACCCATAATATCATAAACCTAAGCGAAACAGAAAATCTGGTAACAGTTATGACCTGTAATGAGATTTTCAATCAGGACAGACCAGATACATTTTATGAACCAGTGTAATTTTCAAAGGCATTGAAATATCAAAAAAGGAGAAATCCATATGATGGAAGTTTTGAATATCTAATGGCAATGCTATACGCTGGTTTGGAGCCTATGTAAAAAAGGAGCGCTGAAATGGAAATAAAAACAGATTTTTCAGATATTAAATTTAAAGGGAATGGGAAGCTGAAACTCCTTATTATTGTTGGGACACGTCCTGAGATCATCCGTCTTGCCGCAGTTATCAATAAATGTCGCAAGTATTTTGACGTGGTATTGGCACATACCGGGCAGAACTACGATTATAATCTCAACGGTATCTTTTTTGAGAACTTAAAGATTGAAAATCCGCAAGTATATATGGATGCCGTAGGTGATGATCTTGGCGCAACTGTTGGAAACATCATCAACTGTTCTTACAAGCTGATGAATCAGATTAAACCGGATGCGCTGCTGATTTTGGGAGATACAAATTCTTGTTTGTCGGCAATTGCAGCAAAGCGCCTGCATATCCCGATTTTCCATATGGAAGCAGGAAACCGCTGCAAGGATGAGTGTTTGCCAGAGGAAACGAATCGCCGTATCGTAGATATTATTTCGGATGTAAACTTGGCGTATTCTGAACACGCAAGGAAATATTTGCATGAGTGCGGCTTGCCGAAAGAGCGTGTGTATGTAACGGGTTCTCCGATGGCGGAAGTGCTGCATCAGAATCTTGAAGAGATTGAGAAGTCGGACATTTTAGAAAAACTGGGGCTTGAACCACAGAGATATATTCTGCTTTCCGCTCACAGAGAGGAAAATATTGATACAGAAAAAAATTTCTTATCACTGTTTTCCGCTATCAATAAGATGGCAGAAAAGTATGATATGCCGATCCTCTATTCCTGTCATCCACGTTCCAGAAATCGTTTGGAAGCATCCGGCTTTGAACTGGACAGGCGGGTGATTCAGCATGAGCCACTTGGCTTCCATGATTATAATCATTTGCAGGTAAATGCGTTTGCAGTAGTTTCTGATTCTGGCACATTGCCAGAGGAAAGCAGCTTTTTTACCAGCGTAGGGCATCCGTTTCCGGCTATCTGCATCAGAACAAGTACGGAACGTCCAGAAGCATTGGACAAAGCGTGCTTCGTGCTTGCTGGCATCGATGAAACATCATTACTGCAGGCCGTTGAGACTGCTGTAACGATGAATCTTGATGGAGAGCTTGGCGTTCCGGTGCCAGATTATGTGGAAGAGAATGTTAGTACGAAAGTGGTGAAGATCATTCAAAGCTACACTGGCGTTGTGGATAGAATGACATGGAGAAAAATAAATTAAAACTTTTTATATACCCTCTGGAGCACTTGTTTTAGGTCCAGAGGGTATGATATTTGAAAGATGGAAAGCCTGCATGAAAACAGGAATAATGATGGGTGCTAGAAGATATATGGTTAGATTGAAATGGAAAAGAGGTTTTAAATGTCAAGACCAAAAAAGAAACCAAATTATAATTCAGAGAAAATTATGGAAGAACTATTAGAGGAAGTGGCTGCTATCTATATATCAGCTGACGGCAATCCTTGCTATTCAATTCGTAAAATTGCGGATGAATTTGATATGACGCCACTTAAAGTGCGCAAGCTATTGGTGACGGCGGGCGTGTTTTCATCTGAAATTAGCGAGAAGATTAATGAATTGAAGAAAGCAGGAAGGACAATCCTGGAAATACAAAAAATAACAGGGTTGAGCAGGGCATCTGTCCATAGTTATCTGCCATATACGAAAATGATTTATAATACAGAAGAGCTAAGCCTGAATGCGCAGCGGATAAGAACATTCCGGGAAAGAAAGAGTGCGGTGGCTTGTCTGGAAGAGAAAATGAAAGAGAAAACGACGAGTTCCATTTTAGAAGATGCGCTTTGGAGAACAATAAGTATATTTGATGATTATCCATTTTATACAATGCATGGACTGCGCTTCACCTATTCTTTAAAGGGAAATGAAATATTTGTCAGTAGAAAAGAAAAAGCGATTACCAGGTCGACCATAGTGCTTGCATTACACAAAACATTGGAGTTGCAGCAAAATGTTACGGGACCAAAACAGCTGGGAACTTTTGGTGCGAGTTATTTGTATTCTATGTTTAAACATTTTCGGGTGATTTTATAAAATTAGGAATTTGTGTTTCGTGTCCATGTGATTAGATTGAAATGTATATATTTTTTATGGTTGAAGCAGGATGGCAGTAAAATTATACAAAAGATGAAGATGTTACTACTGAATAAAAGGCAGAATGAGACTTGACATTTATGCTAGTATTTAGTACTCTTTTCATGGTATATGGTGTGTCAGGCATTTTTATGGAGAATTGAAAAATGAAAAAATGGACAATTGCAATTGCAGGGACGGGATATGTAGGTTTGTCATTAGCTGTCCTTTTAGCGCAAAAAAATAAAGTGTTGGCGGTAGATATTATTCCAGAGAAAGTGGATATGATTAATTGTAAGATTTCTCCGATACAAGATGAGTACATTGAAAAATATTTGTCGGAAAAAGAATTAGACTTAACGGCGACCTGCGATGCCGTCAGTGCGTATAGAGAGGCCGATTTTATAATAATAGCAACACCCACGAATTATGATTCAGAAAGAAACTTTTTTGATACTTCTGCCATTGAAGCTGTGCTTCAATTAGTGATGGAAGTGAATCCGTTGGCCACGATTGTTATAAAATCAACGATTCCTGTAGGCTATACGGCACAAATAAGACAAGAATACAACAGCAAGAATATTTTATTTTCCCCTGAATTTTTACGAGAATCCAAAGCTCTTTATGATAATTTGTATCCTTCGAGGATTATTGTTGGATGTGATAGTGAAACCAGAGAAAAAGCTGAAATTTTTACAGGATTATTGGCAGAAAGCGCATTAAAAGAAAACGTGGAAATTCTTTATATGGGTTTTACCGAGGCAGAGGCAGTGAAGCTGTTTGCCAACACATATCTGGCATTGAGAGTGTCTTATTTTAATGAATTGGACACATATGCAGAACTCAAAGGTCTCGATACAAAGCAGATCATTGACGGCGTGTGTCTGGATCCTAGAATTGGAAGTCATTATAACAATCCTTCTTTTGGGTATGGCGGATATTGTCTCCCTAAAGACACAAAGCAGCTATTGGCTAATTATAAGGATGTTCCAGAAAATATCATAGGGGCAATTGTGCAGTCCAATCGAACTCGAAAAGATTTTATTGCGGACCAGATTTTGAGAAAAGCTGGATATTATGCTTATACTGGAAAAAATCATTATAAAAAATTAGATGAAAAAAAAGTCACTGTAGGAATTTACCGTCTTACAATGAAGTCGAATTCAGATAATTTCCGTCAGAGCTCTATTCAGGGCGTTATGAAAAGAATAAAGGCAAAAGGGGCAGAGGTCATTGTGTTTGAACCCACGTTAGAAGATAGTACGACTTTTTTTGGAAGCAAGGTTGTCAATGACTTGGAGTTATTTAAGCGCAAGGCAGATGTCGTCATAGCAAACAGGTATGAAGAGTGTTTAGACGATATCATTGACAAAGTTTATACTCGTGACTTATATCAAAGAGATTAAACATGAATTCGTAATTATTAATAAAGCATGAACATGGAGGAACGTTTTGATGGAAACAAAAGAAAGAGTAGAAAGGGAGATCAATTTAATAGATTTATTCTGGAAAATTTTATTTAGCTGGCGCCAAATGCTTTGCTTTGGAATCCTTTTTGCAGTATTGCTAAGCGGGGGGAAGTATTTTCTGGATGCAAGGACGTACCAAGCCTCGATGAATGTAGATCTTGAAGAATCCAAAAAAGAATTCAACAAAGAAGAACTAGAAAAGTATAATAATGCGATTGATTTGCAGAAACGTATAACAGGATATGAGACTTACCAGCAAAAGTCTGCCTTGATGCAGATCGATCCGTTTGAAAAGCCTGTGCTGGAACAGCAGTATTATGTGCAGTCAGATTATATAGTTAATTATACCAAAGATAGCGAGAGAGATTATACGTTAGAACTTGTTTCTATCTATAACAATTATATCAACAGCGGTGAGATGGCGCAAAAAGTTATTGAAGATGCAAATCTCTCTATCAATGAGGAGGACTTTCGGGAATTATTGAGCGTTACATTATCAGAAAGTGTGATTTCTATTTCTGTAAGTTATGTGGATGTAGAAAAATTGAATGATATTTCTGATGTGATTAAATCATTTTTACAACAAAAGGAATCAGAAGTGCAGAATGTCGGCGCCCATACGTTGAAACTAATAGAAGAATCCCAAAGCATGGTGGTAGATTCAGCATTAGTGGAAAAAAAGAATACGATTGCTAGCAATATTACTGCGCTGAAAACACAACTTAAAAGTTTGAAGACTGGCATGTCTGCAAGTCAGTTAGCATTGTTTGAATTGGAAGCCAGTAAGATAAACGGGGCAGAATTAGAAGAAGACTTGCCTAGCGTTAGTGTGAAATTTTTGATCGTAGGGGTTATGGCTGGCTTTTTCTTGGTGGGCGCTTGGATTGTGCTTATGATGATTTTTTCAACAAAGTTGCAGAAATCAGAAGAGATCCAGAATATATATGGCATACACATGCTAGGAGAAATCAAGATCCCTGATCAGAAAAAACGTTTCTTGGCTTCTATTGATCGCTTACTGTTGTCCTTAAAAAATAAAGGAAAGAAAAAGATAGGACAAGAACAGCAGATTAAGGTTATAGCCACAAAAATAGCGCTTTCTTGCAAACAAAGGGGAGTCAGCAGTATCTATATGACTGGAAGCGAATATGAGAAAGCGGACAAAACGATAATGGAACAATTAAAAAGAGAATTTCGGGCACAGGATATTGAGGTTAACGATGGAGGAAATATGGCTTATGATGCTTCTTCTCTGAAATCTGGCATAGAAAATGGAACGCTGTTGCTTGTGGAACAGATAGGCATATCGGCGTATCGTGAGATTGAAGATGAGTTGAAATTGATTAAAGAACATCATGGAGCTCTCTTGGGCGTCATTGTACTAGAATAGGTAGGTACTGGCAATATTAATAGGCAAAAGAAATGGGGGTGTCGCACTAGCATAGTAAACGGTAGATAGTCTGTACCTCGACTGTAGAGGAAAAGTGTGTGACAATAGACTATATTTCTATCATGGGTATTAAAAGTTAAGTCTCAACTTTTGATACCGCTATACGGAGGTAAGTCTATGAGTTCAGAAACAACCATAGTGGCTGAGCAGTGCCGTCTCCAGGAATGGGCCGCACAGATTAGAGACTGCCAGCGCCGCCCAGCCGGCATGAGCGTTGTCAGCTGGTGTGCCTGTCATGGGATTACAAAAGCGAATTATTATTACAGGCTTCGTCGTGTAAGGGAAGCCTGTCTTGAAAGTATTCCCGGGGAAAATCCGCCACAACAGGTCGTTCCTGTAAGACCGGAGATTCTGTGTGCGGAAGAAAAAAACAGCAGTGATGCACAGCCTGGACTGAATATTTCCACAAAGGGATTTTCTGTCCATGTAACAGAATCTACACCTATGGGTCTTCTTGCGGCGGTTCTTGAGGTGATACGGGATGCTGAATGACGCCACTTGCTTTAGGGCCGTCTACATTGTCTGCGGCTATACAGATCTACGCTCTGGAATGGATCGTCTGGCAGCACTTGTGGAAGCGCAGACGGGAAATAGACCTTTTGTGCCTGATACCCTTTACCTTTTCTACGGGCGGCGTACAGACCGTATCAAAGGACTGGTATGGGAAGGGGATGGATGGCTTCTGTTATATAAGAGATTGTCAGAAAGCCGTTTTGAGTGGCCGCGCAGCCCTCAGGAAGTGCGTTCCCTGACGCCGCAGCAGTTCCGGTGGCTGATGGAGGGGCTGACGATTGCACCGAAGAAGTCTGTCAAACCGGTGGAGCCTCCGGAATATATGGGATGATTTCTGCACGTAGGGGACTTGTGCAAAACAGAGAAATTTCCAGACGGTTGCCATGCACCTGCAGATGGGCTGTTTTCTATGGTAAAAACGGTTTCTGCCGTGGTTTTTCGGCCATATATGCCGCAGCTGCCCACGTTTTATTTTGGGAAAAGCCGTATTAGGAAAAGGCAGCATAAGCAGTCCTGATGCATTTAGACGCCTTGGGCATTATGACGGATGCCTTTCCTCTCTGGATTCGCAAAAACGATTGTTTTCCGTTATAATGGAACCAGTGGAAAAACGGGAGGCAGCGGCATGGCTTTGGAATATACAGAAGAAAAACTGAACAGCTTTGACAAGGAAACCCTCATCCAGCTGTTTCTGTCACAGCAGGAGCAGCTGAAGCGGATCGACCAGACCCTCCAGCTGGTGCTTGAACAGGTGGCGGACTTAAAAAGACATCGTTTCGGCAGGACATCAGAAAAGCATGAAACGGAAGCCCGGATTTCTTTTATGGAAGTGGATGGGAAGATTGTATTCTTTAACGAAGCAGAGGCTGTTGTTGAAGAAGCTGGTGAAACAGCAGAGACCGCCATTCGGCAGAAACCAAAGAAAAAGCAGGGAAAGACGGAAGAAGATCTTTCCGGTCAGCCGGTTGTGGTGATCGAACATTCCATGTCGGAAGGAGAACTGGAGGAACGGTTCGGGAAAGACGGCTTTAAGCAGCTCCCGGATGAAGTATACCGCAGATATGGATTTACCCCGGCGAAAGTCGAGGTGGAGGAACATCATGTAAAGGTGTATGCCGGGAAGAAAACGGACGAGATCGTAAGAGCTCCGCACCCAGAATGCCTTTTAAGGGGGAGCCTTGTGTCTGCGTCTCTTGAAGCGGCAGTAATGAACGCAAAATACGTCAATGCCGTCCCACTTTACCGTCAGGAGCAGGAGTTTGAACGTTATGGCCTGCATATTTCCCGGCAGAACATGGCGAACTGGACGATCCAGTGCGCGGACAGGTACCTTGCGGTCCTCTATGATTGCCTGCATGAAAAAATGTACGATTACCATGTGCTGCAGGCAGATGAAACACCTGTGCTGGTAAACAAAGACGGCCGCCCTGCCGGAGCAAAAAGCTTTATGTGGGTATACCGCGCTGGGCGGATGTACACGGACCGCCAGATGGTCCTGTATGAATACCAGAAGACGCGCAATGCCAGCCATCCCAGAGAGTTCCTGAAGAATTTCAATGGCATATGCGTTACAGACGGTTATCAGGTCTACCACACGGTTGAAACCGAGAGGGAAGACCTAAAGATTGCCGGATGCTGGTCCCATGCCAGACGAAGATTTGACGAAGCGGTCAAAACCCTGCCGAAAGCAAAGCAGAAAGACAGCCGCGCGTACCTTGCGCTGACAATGATACAGGCCATCTACCGGGAAGAAAAGCTGCCGAAGGATCTTCCGGCAGAAGAACGTAAAATCCGCCGCCAGTTAAGTGTCCGTCCGCTGGTGGAGGCCTATTTTACGTGGGTAAAGGAAAACATCCTGAAAGTCCCACAGAAAAGCAAGACATGGGAGGGTTTCAATTACTCCATCAACCAGGAAAAATACCTAAAGGTGTTCCTTGATGACGGGGAAGTCCCAATGGAAAACAACGCCGCCGAGCAGTCGATCCGGGGATTCTGTATCGGCAAGAAGAACTGGGTGATGATCGATACGGTTGCAGGGGCAAAATCGAGCGCCATTATATACAGTATTGCAGAAACAGCGAAAGCCAACAACCTGAAACCGTATGATTATTTTGAATACCTGCTTACCGAGATCCCGAAACATTTGGATGGCATTGACCGCCGTTTTCTGGATGACCTGCTCCCCTGGTCACCGAATCTTCCTGCGAACTGCCGGAAGCCTGGCAAAGAAGAAATGAAATAAGACTGGAGCAAATCTGTTTCTATCATACAGGTTTGCTCCAGTTTTGTATAGGTACGCACTATCTACCGTTTACCTAGCATAGATTACAAGACATAAATTTGTGCATTCTGTCTTTGCCACATGAGCGGCAAGAATTTTTAAACAAGCGAATCTATTCGTGTGACAGCCCCATAAGCCTCCTCCTCAAGCGGGACAGCGATACAGCAAACGGGATTACACATAAGGCTTTTAAAGACTTCTTACTATATTATTAATTTTTTTTGCAAATATCGCAATAAGATTGCCCCTAGAAAAAAGAAGTCTCTTATGTTATAATTCTTTACTATGATATGTTGATTTTCTAAGCGTCTGGCATGGGCAGGCGTTTGTGAAACATATTTGCGGGACAAATGATTGAAATGTGGATACAGAGAATATATTAGAAAAGATTGTAAGGAGGAAGTGAAATATGGCAAGAGAGCCAAGACATGATGGCGGAAGAAATAGAAAGAAAACAACCCGCAGAAAGAGAAAGCAGAAACGAAAGCTGATTTTTCTGACAATAGTGATTTTACTGGCGTTGATCTTGATTCCAGTGGCATTCTCCTGGAGCAAGTATCAAAAAATGGGAAAAGTGATGATTAAGGACAAGGACGTCAAAATGAATAATTTGGAACCCGAAACCAAAGAAGCAATGAAAGGTTATGAGAGTATCGCCCTGTTCGGATTGGACAACCGTTCCTCAGGTGATTTTGAAAGCGGCAACAGCGATACTATTATTGTGGCAAGCATCAATAAAAAAACTGGAGAGATCAAGATGGCGTCTGTTTACCGCGACACCTATCTGGATATTGAGGATAACAAATTCCGCAAGGCGAACGCAGCTTACGCCAACGGCGGTCCCAAACAGGCTATAGAAATGCTGAATAAGAACCTGGATTTGGATATTACGGATTATGTCAGCGTAGATTTTAGTTCCTTGGTGGACGCTATTGACTTGCTTGGCGGAATCGAGCTGGACATTACCAGTGATGAGGTCGGGTATATGAACGACTATATTGACGCTACCAATGCGATTACAGGGCACAGCAGCGGACATGTAGCTGCAGGAGATGGCGTTCATGTGGATGGAGTCCAAGCTACGTCTTATGCCAGAATCCGCTATACTGCCGGATGGGATTACAAGCGGACCGAGCGTCAGCGGACCATAATTACGAAAATGTTTGAAAAGGCAAAGCAGTGTGATATTTTAACGCTGAATAAAATGTTAGACGAGATTCTTCCGCAGATTTCCACCAGCTTGTCTCCGACGGAGTTGCTGGGATTGGCGTCTGGCGCGGCAAAGTATCACATGGGAGAGAATACAGGCTTCCCATTTGACAAAGAATCAGGCAGTGTCGGCAATCAGGGAGACATGGTAATTCCGCTGGATCTCGAAAATAATGTCATTCAGCTTCATCAGTTCTTGTACGCCAATGAAACTTATGTGCCTTCTCAAACTGTAAAAGACCTAAGTGCGACCATCCATGCCAATACAGGGTATTAACAGAAAGTAGGATGAAATCAATAACGAGGGAATTATTACTGTCGCAGGTTGAAAGGAACATTGATATGAAAAAAATGCAAAGTCTTGTAAAATTAGGTATGATGGCTGTTGCATGCGTACTATTTTTAGGAGTCAACATGAAATTAGAGAGCAAAGCGGCAGTCATCGGCACGCCTTCCGGCTTAAAGCAGACAAATGCCGGAACAGGCGACGTGGAAATTAGCTGGGATGCGGTGATTGGTAACAATATACAATATAAAGTGGAGCTGTGTGCCAACAAAAGGTTTACCGGAGGCATTATGGACAATCTGGTCTATAATGACAAAGAGCAGGTCGTAAGCGGCACCAGAAAGCCAAAGCAGGCGTTTGATAATCTTACGCCAGGTAGAAAATATTATGTCAGAGTCACAGCCTTTACCAATACGGGAGAACCGTATTATCAATGTGACTGGGGCTCTGCCTCACAAGTTCTAGAGGTGGTAACGGCTCCGGCGGATAACCAGATTCAGAATTTGAAGCAGACGGGGGCGACTGAGACGTCGCTCAGCCTTTCCTGGAAAGGATATGAGGGCGCCAATGCTTATCAGCTTATCTATATGAAGAAAGGAAGCACAACCAAGAAAACAGTTTCCTTGGGAAATGTGACTTCTTGTACTTTGAAGAAGCTTAGCAAGAATGCGAAATATGAAATTTGGATTTGGCCGGTAATGGAAAGCGCCAGCGGTTACCGGGCGCTCACTGGTGACGGCAGGAACTTTTATTGGTATTCCGTGGTTCCCACCAAGGTGAAAGGGGTGGAAGCTGAATTTTCGGATCCTACGTCTAATTATCTGTATTTAAGATGGAAACAGTCGGAATCCGCAGAAGGGTATCAGTATCAGATTTATACAGATACGGGAAAAAAACCGCTGCTTAGCGGTAAAAAGCCCACAAATGGAGAAGGGATTTCCTTTAGCAGTGACAAATTAAAAGGATCACGGTTTTTGAAAGTAAGAGTACGCGGCTATGTAGAAGCAAATGGAAAGATTAAGCCAGGCGCCTGGTCTGACTGGACATACTTTTCCAGGCAGCCGCAGATTAGGCTGAAAAACACCAAGAGCGGCGTCAAATTGACTTGGAATAAAATAAGCGGCGCTCATAAATACACGGTATATGTCTCTGACAACAGGTATTCTGGCTATAAGAAATCTGTAACTACTGCTAAAACTACTGCCACAGTCAAAAAATATGACAAATCCAGTTTGAAATCAGGCAGGCAGTATTATTTCATGGCGGTGGCAAACAAGAAGGTTGGCGACAAGAATTTTAAGGGCGCTGGAAATTATTGTTACTGGATTACCTATAAGAAGTGAAGCGCGAAAATGCGTGGAGCGCAGGGAAAAATGCCAAAAATAGTGATAGTAAATACTGGAAGTGTACGGGGAACAGGCCGTACACTTTTTCTGAATGCTGAAAATACAAGGCATTTGGGCTTATGTAAAGTTTTTGTAAGAACTGATTTGCATGGTTGTGTTAATGAAAAAATTATGATACCATAGGGTACGGATTATGAAAAAGAAAGTCGAAATGGAGTGTGAGAGATGAGAGCGTCTAGGAAATGGGTCGCAGCGATGCTGTCGGCATGCATGATTTTGTCAGCGGCAGACTTTTCAGCATATGCACAGAGCGAAGCACAGGATGCGCAGGTACCGCAAGAGGTTGAAAAGCAGGAAGAGTTGCAGCAGGAGAATTTACAGAACGAGGAAAAGAACTCAAAAAAAACACAGAATTCGGATAAGGAAGAGGATTTCAAAGAGGCTGTTAATCGAGAACAGGAACTAAAAGAGGATAAGTCTGTGGAAGCAGGAGGGGATCAGAATTCAGAAAAGGCGTTAAGGAATGAAAGCCAGGAACAGGAATTTCAGAAAGGTGAGCTGAATTTCGTAATGCAGGAGAATGCGGCGATTCAGACGCCCGGAATTCAGAATATAGCGGCAAGCTTGGGCAAGGAAGGAACTGTAATCGATCATGCCAGTCTTTGCTACCGGAATCAGGCAGGCCAGGAGTTCATGACTGAGGCGGCGGGAATTGTTGGCGACATGGTTAAATTTTCCATGGAATTTGCCGATGCATCTCAGGAGGGCGTTTATGAGCTGACAAGCATCCAATATCAGGCAGGGGAAGAACAGTATCAGGTGGTTTTTGCCGATTTAGACATGAAAGTGCAATTTGGAGTCAATCAGGAGGCAGATGCAGAGCCAGATGAAGTGCTGATTGACGAAGAGATTTTAAAAGAGGTAGAAGCCAGCGTAGTGTCTTTTGACGAGGATGGGAACGTTATCTCCGAGAACACTTTTGCGGACGCCGGGAGGGCGGTGCGAAAAGCAGATCCATTTTCTGCAAACTTACAAAACCGCGGCGCAAAAAAGATGACCATTATGCTGGATCCAGGACATGACAGCGTACATGCCGGGGCAAGAGGAAATGGCTGCATTGAAGAAGAGCTGGTTTTAAAAATTGCTAGTTACTGCAGGGCTGAATTGCAGAAATATTCTGGCTTGACCGTCTATATGACGAGAGAGACCAACGACTGTCCAAACGGCGGCTATGCTGTCGATTCAGGCACTTGCAATGCGTTAAGGGTTGAGCTGGCAGCTCAGAAAAAAGCGGACGTATATGTGAGTTTCCATTTAAATTCAAGCGTAGATCCGAGACCTACGGGCGTAGGGGTGTACTACCCCAATGATAGTTACCGGCCAGATATCGGGGCGGAAGGCAAGGGTCTTGCATGGGAGATTTTTCAAAACCTTAGCGCTCTTGGACTTGATACTTGGGCAGGAGGAATTTTGATTCGCAATTCAGAGACAAATACCTTGTATCCCGACGGTTCTTTGGCGGATTATCTTGGCGTGATAAGGAGGAGCAAGCTTGCTGGGTTTCCAGCCGTATTGATCGAACATGCTTTTTTGAGCAGTTCCTGGGATGCCAATACATTTTTGAGCTCTGAGGAGAAGCTGAAGAATCTAGGCGTGGCAGACGCAAAAGGGATCGCCTCTTTTTATGGACTGACGGTCTCAGGCGGGAAACCTAAGATCGAGTCGGTGCAGTCTCGCAACAGCACTCGTTTGCGGCTTACCTGGGAACCAGTCAATGGCGCTGTCTCTTATCAGGTATACCGCAGCTTGACAAAGACTGGGGGCTTTAAGAAACAGAAAGAACTCGCAAAAGAGACTTATGACGATACCAAGGCAGAGCCAGGGGTTACCTATTACTATAAGGTGCGCGCCGTGTTTTCTGACGGGAAGAAGTCTGCATATTCTGCCGTAAGTTCTGGAAAACTTCTGGAACAGCCTGAGATTACCAAAGTCGTGGCAAAAAGCGGCAAGCTGAATATTAATTGGAATCGCATAGCCGGGGCGGAAACTTATGAGCTTTTGCGCAGCGAGGCGTCGGACGGGACATATAAAAAGATTGCCACGCTGACAGGGGATGTCATTGCTTATACAGATAAAGATGTCACGCTTCAGAAAGACTATTTTTATAAATTGCGCGCCAGAGGCGGGAATAAGAAAGGCTACAGCGCTTATTCAGAAATTAAGTCTGGATGGGCGATCGGCAAGACGTCCATTTCTAGCGTCAGCTCTGCAGACAGCACGTCTCTGCGGATTAAGTGGAAAAAAGTAAACAATGCATATGGATATCAGATTCAAAGAAGCACTGCGAAAAAGGGCAAGTATCAAACGATTGCAACAGTCAAAGATGGCAAAACATATTATATTGATACCAATTTGAAGGAAAAAAAGACCTATTATTATAAGGTTCAGGCATTGAACAAGGTGGATAACAAAACTGGCAGGAGCAGTTATTGCACTGCAGCGTCTGGCAAGACGATCACTCCCACCTCCATGGTTTATGTAAAGTCGAAGTCCAGCGGCAGCATGGAGTTGAAATGGAAGAAGGACGCATCTGCCTATGCCTATAGCATTAAGCGCAGTACCAAGAAAAACAGCGGCTATCAAAAGATCGCAGAGATTCGAGACTGCAACATTACGCAGTATGTAGACAAAAATGCGGTTGGCGGCAAGCAGTATTATTATACGGTGGAAACCATTATTGATAAAAAAGGAGTCAAGGGCTACAGCGGGGATTCTAAGCCAAAGGGCGCCGTTAATTTGGAAAAGGTAATAATTACCGCCGTGCAGGCAGGAGCTGACGGCTTTACTGTGAGCTGGAAGAAAGCGGCAGGAGCAAATTGTTATCAAATAATGCGCAGTACAAATGAGAACAGCGACTTCGTGGATATTGCAAAGATTGGCAGCGGCGAGGTTACCAGTTTCACTGACAGGAATGTAACTTTGGGAGACAAATATTATTATCGGATCCGCGCAGTTCGTGAAGGAAAGTATACGGGGTATGGAAGTTACGGCAAAGTTGCCTCTGTGGGATATGTCAGCGGAGATGAGGCATTAGGAGTGCCGATAAAGAGCAAGTCAAAAAAATGATCAAGCAGAAAGGAAAAGTGATATGAAAGCGGGAAAAAGGGCGAGATTTGCGGCATGGTTGCTGACGGCGGCGATTCTTGGGACGGAAATTTCAGGAAATAACTTCTCAATTTATGCTATGGGACCAGACTCGTCATCTGTGCAAGAAGCACAGGTTACCGAAGACGAGGATTTGGGAGACGAAGAACAGAAAACAGGGACAGAAGCACAGGAATTAGAAGATACAAATTTAGAGTCAGAAAGTCAGAAATCAGAAACTACAAATGAAAGTCCAGCAGATCAGGAGCCAGAACAGTCCGATTTGGGTTCGGCAGTCCAGGATGCGCAAAATGAGAAAATAAAAGATCAGGAATCGCAGAAAGATGAAACGCTAGAGGGCGGTCAGCAGAGACAGGAGCAAAACAAAGAGACAGGGCAGACACAGAAGAAAAGGACAGAAAAACAATTCCAATCAGAGGACAGGGCTTTGTCTGAGGAGCAGGCAGGCTCCATAGAGCAGGAAGCAGAGAGAGCTTTTGCGGCAATCTTGCAAGAATATGATATGTATGGCGTTCTTGCGAATCGAGAAAAAATCAATATTTTGCAGGAGCCAGTTGAGAATGCGTCGGTGGTGCAGAGCGTTCCAAGCGGTTATCAGGTAAAATTCCTTCAAGCGGTGCTTCGAGAAGGCGAGGTATGGTTCGAGGTCGCTTTTGCTGTAAATGACGTGGAGTATGCTGGATATGTTGAAAGCGGCCTCGTGGTGTCTGAAGACGTCAGACTCACAGAATGGAAAGAACAGTTTTTTGATGGCAGAGTGAAAGCAGGGACAGGGTCTAACAGCGTCAATGTCTTGGGAAACACGGATTTAAATGCCTTTCCTGCCACTTATCGTGTTTATATTCAAAATCTTTTGAATCTCCATCCCAATTGGACTTTCGTACCGATGAATACGGGGCTGGAATGGGCGGACGTGGTGGCAAATGAGATGGTTGACGCCAGGAACTTGGTGGATATAAATCATCCTCTGACCTGGAAATCCACGGCGCCTAAGGATTATAACATGGCTACCGGAGAGTGGGTCATAAAAAATGGCGAGACTTGGGTGCAGGCGTCAGAGTCTATTGTAAAGTTTTACCTGGATCCCCGTAACTTTATCAATGAAAATTCGGTCTTTCAGTTTGAGCAGCTTACCTATAACAGCGCCTGTCATAACGAAGCAGGCGTGGAAAAAATTTTGAACAATACCTTTATGAGCCACAAGGTATTGGAGGATGGTTCCGGCGGCGGCATTACTTATGCCCAGGCGTTTATGCAGATTGGGCAGCAGCTTAAGATCAGCCCCTATTTCCTGGCAAGCCGTATCCGGCAGGAACAGGGAGTAAACGGAACTTCCTGGTTAATTTCTGGTACATATCCTGGATTTGAGGGATATTACAATTATTTTAACATTTCTGCGACAGGAATCGGGGATCAGGTAATCATCAGCGGTCTTACAGAAGCTAAGAACGCTGGATGGACGACTCGTTATGCCGCGCTGTACGGCGGTGCGCAAAAGACGGCGGAGAATTATATTTTAAAAGGCCAGGATACTTTTTACTTGCAGAAGTTTGACGTGGATGGATCTTATAATGGATTGTACTGGCATCAGTATATGCAGAATCTTCTTGCAGCGGACAATGAAAGCAAAAATATCCGCAACAGCTATACGGCCATGGGAGCGCTTAATAATAACTTTGTTTTTAAAGTACCAGTATATAATAACATGCCGACAGCTCTCAGCCCCTTGCCGGGAGATTCCCTGAGCACTCCGGTTTTGAAAGCATCCAAAAACGGTTATACCTCTGTCAAGCTTTCCTGGAACGAGGTGGCGGGCGCCCAAGGCTATATGATTTACCGCAAGGAAGGAGCGAATGGGGCGTATAAAAAAATCGCTACCAGAGAAGGGCTGTCTAATGTGTCTTACGAGGACAAAAAGATAGAGCCGGGAAAATTGTATTTTTACCGAGTGCGGGCATACTTGCCGTTGAATACGGGGAATTACTATTCTAATTATTCTTATGAAAAATCCGTGGATCTTGTGATTCCGGCAACGAGTTGGAATAAGCTGACAGTGAAAAATTATACGACGGTAGAATTGTCTTGGAATAAGGTGAGCGTTACGGGTTACCAGATATACCGTAAAACGGATTCTGGGAAATATGTGTCCATCAAAAAGTTAAAGGGCGGATCGGTATTAAGCTATAAAGATACGGAAGTAGAGCCAGGACATACGTATTCCTATAAAATACGGGGATATAAGACGATTTCGGGCAAAAATTATTATTCTTCGTATACCAGCGTCAAGACTGCTAAGACTCAGATGGCGACGCCAAAGCTAAATAGTGTCTCCGTGTCGGGCGTCACCAAGGCAAAGCTTAACTGGAAACGGGATTACAAAGCGGACGGCTACTATGTTTATCGTTCTACAGCAGAAAAAGCAGGATATCAGAAAGTGAAAACGATCAGCAGCAATAAGACGCTGACCTGGTCAGACAGCGGGATTGCGCCAGGAACCACTTACTATTACCGGATACGTTCCTATGTGAAAACTTCTAATGGAACGAAGTCATCAGCAAATTCCAAAATACTGATGGTAAAGACGAAAATTGACAAGCCATCAGTAACCAGCATTTCCGCCTCCGCCTCCGGAATTAAGCTGAAATGGAAAAAGAGCGAAAATGCCGGTGGTTATCAGATTTACCGTTGTGACTCATTTGGAGGGAAGTATGCTTCTGTAAAAAAGGTGACCAACAATGCTACCGTGACTTTTACGGATAAAAATGTTACGCTTGGAAAAGTATATTATTATAAGGTGCGGGCATATCGCAAGGTTGGAAACAGCACAAAATATTCTGGCTGGTCTGCAGTAGCCTGTGCGCAGCCAGAGTTGGAAGAAACTCGGTTTATTGGAATATCCGGCATCAGTTCTAACAAAGCGACGCTGAAATGGCAGAAAGTGCCGGAGACTGATGGGTATAAGCTGTACCGTAAAACCGGAAAAACCGGTAAATATCAGCAGATCGGAAGTATTTCCGATCCCAACATGGTCAGTTGTACGGACAATGGCCTCAAAACGAATACTACCTATTACTATAAAATCCGGACCTGGAAGAAAGTAAATGGAAAAACATTTTATTCCGCATATTCAGATGAGTGGTGCGTGCAAACCCAGTAAAAGGAATGTTGCTTATGAAGATTACGCCTTATCGGATAAAAAAGGGAATCTGCTATCTGAGGCATTATGGGCCAAAGGCATTTTGGAACCGGCTTTTGGATAAGCTAGAGCCAGAGGAAGTTCCATATGCCCCATGGTTTGAAAAATATCGGGCAGGGACCGAGGAATTGAAAAGACAGGCGAGGCAGGTAAAGGAATTTGCCTGCCGTCCTCTGATCAGCATCGTGGTCCCCTGTTATCAGACGCCAGAGCGATACTTGTTGGAAATGCTGGATTCCGTCCGGCGACAGTCCTATGACAATTGGCAGCTCTGTCTGGCAGATGCAACGCCTTCTTGCCAGGTCAAAGACTTGGTGGAAGCTTATTGCAGAGAACATAAAGAAACCAGGATAGCCTATCGTCATCTGGAACAAAACCTTGGGATTGCAGGGAACACTAATGCTGGCATAGCTCTAGCGGAAGGGACTTGGATCGGTCTATTGGATCATGACGATCTTTTGGCGCCGGAAGCGCTATATGAGGTAGTCGCAGTCATAAACCAGGAGCCGGAGGCAGAAGCCATCTATTCGGATGAGGACCAAGTGGAGGAAGCCAGGGGCATGCTGGAGCATAAGAATCCCCATTTTAAGCCGAATTTCAGTCCGGATCTTCTTCGCTCGAATAATTATATTACCCATTTTTTCTGTGTCAAGCTAAGCCTGGCACGGCGTGTTGGGTTGTTTCGAGAAGGATTTGACGGCGCACAGGATTATGATTTTATTTTGCGCTGTACTGAGTCTGCAGCAAAGGTAGCGCATGTGCCAAGAGTTTTATATCATTGGCGTGTTCACAGTAAGTCTACGGCAGACAACCCTATGAGCAAATTGTATGCTTATGAGGCGGGACAGCGGGCGCTGGAAGATCATTTAAAGAGAAGTGGGCAGCAGGGGGAAGTAAGCCAGCTGATGCACTTTGGCTTTTACCGCGTCAGCTATCCTGTCTCTGGAACGCCCCTGGTGTCTGTGATCATTCCCAATAAGGATCAGTCTGACACGCTGCGGCGCTGTATGGAGTCTTTGCAGCAATCTACCTGGATGCATTATGAAGTGATCATTGTGGAAAATAACAGCAGCGAGAGAGCTACTTTTCAGTATTACCGCAAGCTTTGCCCCGTGCAAGGAGAGGGGAAGATTTACGGAACTGGCGTCCTTCCTGGCGGACAGCCAGTGCAGGTGGTGGTCTGGGATAGCGGTTTTAATTATTCTGCCATCAATAATTTTGGCGTCTCCTATTCTAGCGGCGAATACCTGGTACTCTTAAATAACGATATTGAGATTATCACGCAAGGATGGCTAGAGGAACTATTGGGCAATTGTCAGAGGCCGGAAGTGGGCATTACAGGCGCCAGGCTTTATTATCCAGATAATACTGTGCAACATGCGGGAATTGTCATCGGGATTGACGGAATTGCGGCGAACATGTTTCCAGGGTTGCGCCGCGGTCAAGAGGGATATTATCACAAGGCGGCTATTCAGCTCAATTACAGTGCGGTGACAGCGGCTTGCCTGATGGTATCCAAAGAGATTTATCAGCAGGTCGGAGGACTGGAAGAACAGTTGGCGGTAGCGTTTAACGACGTAGATTTTTGTCTTCGGGTAAGGGCAGAAGGCTATCTTGTGGTGTATGACCCTTTTGTGGAGGCGTATCATTACGAATCTAAGTCAAGAGGCAGGGAGGACACGAAAGAAAAGGTACGGCGCTTTGAGCAGGAAATAGAATTTATTCGCAGCCGCTGGATGAAATTGCTCAAGCAAGGGGATCCTTTTTACAACCCTAATTTTTCATTAAAGAAGTGTAATTATGTGTTAAAGCCTTAGAAATGACGAGTTTTTGATTCGTTTTTACGGCTTATGTTGCAATTATGCCACACTTTGTGGCACATGAATCGTTATAGGCAAAAAGGGCAAGTCTATTAGAACTTGCCCTTTTTTCGATTCAATGCTACAATAGAGAAATCAACATACACAGATTTGGATGGGAGTAGCGACTGATGATGAAAGTGTTTATATGCCCCAAGTGCGGAAGTATTACAACAGTATCCCGAAGAAAGGAAGTGTTCTGCCACAAATGCGGAGGGACACCGATGATCCCTTCCAAACTGTCTTTTGCAAAATATGTGGAAATGGATGAGCAGCAAAGGAAAGATTACTCTGAAAGCTGGCTTTACATACGAAATCATACTTCTGGTGAATCCTGAGCAGGCATTTCGGGTACAATACAGAGAGGAAATCCATCAGGATGCCTATATGCCATGCGGCAATATTAAGGAAATCCACAGGATACCTATATGCCATGCGGCAATATTAAGGAAACATTAATGATTTTTCGTTGTTTCCTTGAAGCAAGCTATTATATGATAAGATGTCACTAAAGAATCATATACTCTCATAGGCTCTTCAATGACGCAAAAATCAGATAGAAGGGAATTTTGGGAGTACATACTAGTGTTCCGTGTGACTGATGATTAGGGAAAGCGCCTAGCTTATTTCCTGATAACGCTGCTTTATGAGTCTTGACGGCGTTGTGTGCCAGCAGTATATGTTTCGCACGGACGAAGCGGGGAGCCAAAGCTACGCCTGCGTTTGGAAATGCGGCGTTCTGAGAAAGTATTTTGCAAAGCTTTGCCAAACATCGACCAGACGGCACGCTAGCATTATGGAGGACATATGTATAAAAAACAGAAAAAAAGCTGGGTAAAGCACCTGGATTTTTTACTTCTGGATGTGATCTGCCTAGAAATTACATTTTATTTGTCCTGCCTGTTCCGGTTGGACGGCCTATATGACGGCTCAGGAATCGGTCAATATTATAACCGCCTGGCGTTCGTTTTGTTTTTGACGGATGTCTGCGTGGTGTTTTTGTCAGAATCTTATACTGGAATTTTGCGTAGAAACCGGATTCAGGAGCTTAAGGCCGTGATCATGCATTGCAGCACGGTATTTGCGGCGATCACAGTCTATGTCTGGGCTACCAAGCAGGCGGAAATTTATTCCCGGCAGGTAATCCTCGTGTTCTGGGGAGCTTCTATTTTCGTTGAATATTTTGCCAGATGTCTTTGGAAGATTTACATCCGCCAAAGGATGATTAAAGGGAAACGCTTTGCCAAGCTAATAGTAGTGACAGAAGAACGTTATGCGAAAGAATGTGTTTCAGATTTTCAGAATAACAGATATAAAGAGTTTGAAGTAATCGGAGTGGTTGTTGTAGACGACGATAAAACAGGTCAGAAGATTTGCGGAGTGCCTGTCGTGGCGACTGCGGACGGATTCTTGGAATATGTCCGCTGTAACGTGGTGGACGAGGTGTTTATCAATGGAAATACCAGAGAGAGCAGCGAGGCTTTGGCAAATGAGCTGTTAGAGCTGGGGCTTACCGTTCATTTTAATTTAGTACGGGAATCACAGCTGATGCCTAACAAGCTGGTGGAGCACTGCGGAAAATACTTGGTATTGACCACCAGTATGAAAATTGCTACCAACCGGCAAGTATTTGTCAAGCGCTGCATGGATATTTTGGGCAGTTTGGCGGGATTACTGCTGACAGGAATCGCTTTGATTATCTTTGCGCCTGTAATTAAGCTGCAGTCGCCTGGGCCTGTGTTCTATGCCCAGACAAGAATTGGAAAAAACGGCAGACGTTTTAAGTTTTACAAGTTCCGCACCATGATCGTAGGCGCTGATTGCATGAAAAAAGATCTGATGCAACACAACGAGATGGAAGGATTTATGTTCAAGATGGAAGACGATCCCAGGATTTTTCCAGTGGGAAAATTTATGCGAAAGTATTCCATTGACGAACTTCCCCAATTCTGGAACGTATTGAAAGGTGATATGAGCCTGGTTGGGACAAGGCCGCCTACGGAGGATGAATTTGAGCAGTATGAGCTTCACCATAAGGCAAGGCTTGGCATACGTCCGGGGCTGACTGGAATGTGGCAGGTCAGCGGCAGAAGCGACATTAAGGATTTTGAAGAGATCGTGGCGCTGGATACCCAATATATATCCAATTGGTCTCTTTCTATGGACGTTCGTATTTTGTTTCGGACGGTGGCGGTAGTGCTGACCGGAAAGGGATCGTCATGATAGATATTTCAATTACTATTGTAGCTTATAATGATGAACAGGATGTGCGGGACGCGGTAGAATCTATAGAGAAATTTACTTCTCCTGCCCGAATCAAGAAAATATATATTGTGGATAACAGCACAGAGCAAAATAAGCTGTCTTTTCTTGCAGAAGAATATCCCGACGTGGTATATAGAAAGCCGGAGAGAAACCTAGGGTTCGGCGGCGGGCACAATTATGTGCTTCCAGAACTGGCTTCCAGATATCATGCCGTTGTAAATCCGGATATTCTTTTAACAGAGGACAGCTTTTCTGTGTTGCTGGATTTTATGGAGAAAACTGGAGTAGGCATGGCCGTCCCAAGGCTCACGGATCAGAAAGGGAATCTTCAGGCGGTGTATAGGAGGGAATTGACAGTGTTGGACATGGCGATACGGATGTTTTTTCCTTCATATTTCAAAAAACGCCAGTTCTATCATACGATGCAGGACATGGACTATGAGAGACCGTTTCAAGTTCCCTTTGCGCAGGGCAGCTTTTTGGTAATCCGTACAGGATTCTTCCTGGAATTGGGGGGGTTTGACTCCAGATATTTTATGTATATGGAGGATGCTGATTTGTGTAAAAGAGTAAATGAGAGCCGCAGCCTCTGGTATTGTCCAGATACTTCTGTGATTCATAAATGGGAGAGAGGTTCCCATAAGAACCTGAAACTTCTTAAGATGCATCTTAAGTCGATGATCCGCTACTTCAGAAAATGGGGGTGGACGATGTGGTAGCACAGAAAGGAACCGTGCGTGTGTCAGTGGCAATGATATCCTATAATGGCGCAGAATTTCTCAGGGGGCAGGTAGAGTCTGTTCTGGAGCAATTAGGCCAAGAAGATGAACTGGTGGTTTCTGATGATGGCTCGACGGATGGCACGACAGACATCTTGCAAGAATATCAGTCTCTAGACGGCAGAGTACGGCTGCTGTCTGGTCCCAGGCAGGGGATTAAGAAAAATGTGCAGCATGTTCTGCAAGAAACCAGGGGACGCTATATTTTTCTGGCAGACCAGGACGATGTTTGGCTTCCAGGCAAGGTAGAGCGGGTTCTGAAGGCGTTTGAAACCAGCAAGGCTGCAGTCGTGATCCATGATGCGAAGGTCTTTGCTGGCGCAGAAAATGATCCCCAGATTCTGATGGAGTCCTTTTTTGCATTTCGCAGAGCAAAAGCCGGGGTGCTGAAAAATATCATAAAGAACAGTTATATTGGCTGCTGCATGGCGTTTCGACGGGAGCTTTTGAGCACGATACTGCCGATTCCAGAGGGGATTGAGATGCATGACCAGTGGATCGGGATATTGGGAGATTATCATGCTGGAAAGTCTTGCTTCCTATCAGAGCCTTTGTTGTTGTACCGCAGGCATGAGGACAATAATTCAGCGATGTCTCATTATGGGATGGTTCGAATGATAAGAAATCGCATGGTATTTGTGTTTCATTTTGTGAGACGGGCTTTGTGCAAGGGTGCGTGCGACAGCCGCCTTTTGTCACTATGAATTTCAAAATGGGGAAGCTCAAATGAAAATAACTGTTGCTAAATTGTGAAAAATATTATAATATAAGTCATAAGTGTGTAATATGTGAAAAATAAATGTAACATAGGCGGACAAGCGCCAAACGTACATAGAGAACAGTTTCGGTTAGCTGTCTGCTGTAAGAAAAATGGGCAAGGTGTGGTTATGGCAAATAAAAAGAGCGGTCGCAGTAAAAATATGACAGGGAAAAATACGGCGAAAAAATGGAGAAGGCGGATTCTGCTGGTCTGTCTGGAATTTTTGGTTTTGGCAGGCATTCTTTCATGGTTGTGGATCAATGCCAAGATGGATAAAATCGAGACAGACAAGACCTTTCAGGCTGAAGAGGTTAAGAACGAGGAATTGACCAAGGAAACCAGGGATGTGTTAGGGGAATATAGCACCATTGCCTTATTTGGACTTGATACCCGGGAAGGGAATCCATCCAGTTGGGGGAATTCAGACGTCATCATGGTGGCAAGGATTGACAAAGAGACGAAAGAAGTCCGTTTAGTGTCAGTATATCGTGATACATATTTAAAAATGACGGATTTAGATAATATAGGAGCATACAGTAAGGCGAATGCTGCATACGCAGTAGGAGGGCCTAAGCAGGCAGTGCGGATGCTCAATACTAATTTAGATCTGGATATTCAGGAATATGTTACTTTTGACTTTGCCGCTGTGGCAGAGGCGATTGATGTCCTGGGCGGCGTGGAGATTCCAGTTACGGAGGAAGAGGCGGGGCATCTGAATAATTATTGCGTGGAGACTTCTAAGCTGACAGGCAAGTCATATAAGGAGCTTCCAGGGGAAGGTATCTATAATTTAAATGGCGTTCAGGCGGTGTCTTATGGAAGAATCCGCTATACCGTAGGAGATGACTTTAAAAGAACGGAGCGGCAGCGCTTGGTGGTCTATAAAATGGTTGAGAAAGCTTTGAAAGCAGATCTTTCCACAATCAACAAGCTCATTGACGTCGTATTTCCAAAGATTGAGACAAGCCTTGATAAGACGGAACTGGCAGTAATGGCCATGGATGCTTTTAATTATAAGATGGGAGACAACAAGGGATTTCCATTCGACTTTCAGAACGAGGTTGTGGATATTGCTTATCAGAAAGAAGATTCAGACTGCATAGTTCCATTGGATCTTGCAGAAAATGTCAAGCAGCTCCATGATTTCTTATATGGTACTACAAGTTATACTGTGACCAACAGCGTGCAGAGCATCAGCGATGAGATAATGAATCGCACTGGAGTGACAGGGGATGGCAGTGAGTAAGAAGACGACGGATGTATTGAACTGGTAGTTTTTGTAACTGCGCAAAAGGTCTTGCATATTTTAATTTCATAAGATAAAATAAGAAACCGGTGATTGAAAATCATCGGAAAGGGTTTTCGCACTAATATATTCACTTGTTCAAAAGGTCTTGCCGTTTATTTGGCAAAGACAGAATGCACAAAATTACTTTGGGAAGCTAGCTTCCCAAGATAATTTTTGTGCATTTTGTTTGCACTGCTTTGCAATGTTAACTTTTTGAACAAAGTTATTTCTTGTAATTTATGTTAGCGTGGCAGCCCTTTCTTTTATGTAGAACAAATAGCGATATCTTTTTTACAATGGAGAGGAAAGAGTGAAAGAATAAGTAAATTGTTTCACAAACTACCTTTTTGTGCTGAAAAGCGCACGGAATGGAGAAAATTATGAATCAATTAATAAAGCAATTTTGCAAGTTCAGCGTCGTGGGCGTTGCGGCATTCTTAGTAGATTATGGATTGCTCTTTATTTTTACCGAGACATTACATATGCATTATCTTCTGTCCTCTATGCTGTCTTTTACGGCGTCTGCATTATTTAATTATGTATACAGCACGAAATATGTGTTTTGCAGCAGGGATAGAAAAAATAGGGCGGGTCAGTTTGCAGTGTTTCTTTTGCTCAGCGGATGCGGGCTGATTTTGAATTCTTTATTGATGAATGCCTTAGTAGAAAAGTTGATGCTGCATTACATGGTTGCAAAAATATGCGCTGCCATGTCTGTGTCTGTCTGGAATTTTGTGTCTAGAAAAGTGTTTTTGGAAGAAGGACTTTCCTTGGGTTAAATCAATGGTTGCCCAGGCTGTTTTTTAAAAAACACTTTTTGTTACGATATTAGACACAGTTTTGTCACAAATGTTCCGTAAACTGCTTATTAGAGACGAAGAAAAAGCAGAAGATGAAAGGAGCATTTGATATGGAAAATAAATTTAATGATTATAATAATGATAACAACGTATACAGAAGCATGGAAGGCGCACAGGACAATCAGGCAATAGATTTTCAGGAACAGGGCATGGATAAGACTGATAATAACCAGAGAGTGTATGTTACTGGAAGTTATGGAGAGGCGCAACCTGATTTTTTGAATCAGCCAGGCATGGCAAACCAGGCCGATCTAAGTCAGCCTGAAACGGCGGGTCAAACATATGCCAGGACACAGGGACAGTCAGATGCAGCCGCTTTAGCGTATCCTAAGACACAGGAGCAGTCAAATGCAGATGCTCTAGCATATCCCGGGGCACAGGAGCAGTCAGATGCAGATGTTTTAGCATATGCCAGAGCGCAAGAGCAACAAAATGCAGTAGGTCAGGGATATGAAGCTCAGCCTGAAACCGTTTCACAGAATTGGGCAGATGGTCAGATCGGTTCCCAGAATTATATACAGGGACAAAGTTATGTAGAAGGAGCACAGGGACAAGGCTATACCAAAGAAATGCAAGAAAGTCAGCAAGGTTATGCACAAGGAGCGCAGGGAAGTCAGGGACAAGGTCATGCCGAAGGAGCGCGGGGAAGCAAGGAACAGGTTCCAGGCGCATCTGATCAGAAATTCTATCATGCCCAGGGCGCAGCAGAAAAGAAAAAAAAGAAGAAATCATCTGGCGGGAAAAAGCCGCATGGATTTGGCGTCAGCTTGGCAAAATGCGCCGCACTCGCAGTAGTATTTGGATTAGTGTCCAGCACAGTATTTTATGGCACGGGGCTTGCCTTTGAATATACGTCAGGAAAGAGCGGGGCGCAGCTCACTGCGGAAAGTGGGAATTCCAATAAGGTCACGGTAAATAATGGGGATTTGTCTGCGACCAACGTCAGCACGGCGACTACTGTAACAGATGTTTCTGACATTGTGGATAATGTAATGCCTTCCATTGTATCGATTACCAATATGGGGCAGATTGAAGGGGATTTCTTCGGCAGGACTTATCGGCAGGATACCTCTAGCGCAGGGAGCGGGATCATTATCGGCCAGACCGAAGACGAAATTTACATTGCCACCAACAATCATGTGGTTGCAAATTCAAATCAGCTTACAGTGAACTTTATTGACGACCAGCAGGTGACGGCGGAGATCAAAGGCACGGACTCTAGCACAGATCTTGCAGTGCTTGCAGTCAAAGTCAAGGATATTCCAAGTGAAACCATGAGTGAGATCAAAGTTGCAACGCTTGGAAATTCTGATGATATCAAGGTGGGACAGTCTGTAGTGGCTATTGGGAATGCCCTGGGCTATGGTCAGTCAGTGACCACGGGAGTAATCAGCGCTTTGAACCGGGAAGTTACCGTACAGGATGAAACCACGGGAGCCGCTATCACCAATGAGCTGCTTCAGACAGATGCGGCAATCAATCCTGGAAACAGCGGCGGCGCGCTTTTAAATATGAACGGTGAATTGATCGGCATCAATTCTGTCAAGTATTCTGATACCCAAGTGGAAGGCATGGGCTATTCCATTCCGATCTCTGCCGCAGAGCCTATTATCAACGACTTGATCACAAGGCAGCTGGTGGATGAATCTGAATCAGCGTTCTTTGGAGTATCTGGACAGGATGTAAATTCCCAGATTTCAGAAAGCTTTGGCATGCCGGAAGGATTATACATTACCAGGGTATCGGAGAATAGCGCTGCAGAGCAGGCTGGTGTAAAAAAAGGCGACGTACTGACAAAATTTGAAGGAAGAGCCGTAAAATCTATGGAGGGATTGCAGGAGATTATGCAGTATTATGCAGCAGGCACCGAGGTGGAAGTGACTCTTCAGATAAATGAGAACGGAGAATGGAAAGAACGGGTTGTGACGGTGACTCTTGGCAGAAAGAACAACTAAATTTTCCTTTTAAAATGATGTTAAATGTGGTAAAATATAGATAAATTGAGACGCCAATCCGGGTTAAGTCTGGATTGGCGTATTCTGCTATTTTATAATCCCAGTCAAAGCAAGAGCTTGACAGCAATGAATATGGTGGAGAAGGTTCGCCTAGAGTTCTCCCAATAGGGCAATGTGGAGATTATTGGAACCGTGATTCATAAATAAGAATGGAAGAGAGGAGACTATGTGATGAAAGATACGAGAAAAACTAAAATTATCTGTACCTTGGGACCTGCAACGGACAGAGATGGCGTGCTCAGACAGCTTATGCTGGAGGGTATGAATGTCGCCAGGTTTAATTTTTCCCATGGAACCCATGAAGAACAGGGAGAGCGTCTAAAGCAGATAAAGGCGCTTCGGGAAGAGCTTCGTCTTCCCATTGCCTCGCTCTTAGATACCAAGGGACCGGAGATTCGGCTGCGGGAGTTGAAAAACGGCAAAGTGATGCTCAATGCGGGGCAGAAATTTAGTCTTACGACAGAGGAAATTCTAGGAGATGAGAACAGGGTATCCATTACTTATAAGGACTTAGTGAAGGATGTGCAGCCAGGCTCCAGGATTCTGATTGACGACGGCCTGATCGAGTTAGGCGTCGAGGAAGTGACGGATACGGAAATATGCTGTCATGTCGTCAATGGGGGGATGATTTCTAATAAAAAGGGAGTCAATGTGCCGAACGTGGATTTGTCGATGCCTTATATTAGCGAGAAGGATTATGAGGACATTGTATTTGGAATTGAGAATGATTTTGATTTTGTGGCGGCGTCTTTTGTGCGTACGGCAGATGACATTCTGCAGATTCGCAAGATTTTTGAAGAAAAGGATTGTCATAATATCAATATTATTGCAAAGATTGAAAATATGCAGGGCGTGAACAATATTGATGAGATTATCCGGGTGTCCGACGGCATCATGGTAGCAAGAGGAGACATGGGAGTGGAAATTCCTCTGGAAGACGTGCCTGTGATCCAAAAAATGATTATCAAGAAAGTAATCGACGCAGGCAAGCAGGTGATTACAGCTACCCAGATGCTGGATTCGATGATGAAGAATCCCAGGCCTACCCGGGCAGAGGCTACCGATGTGGCGAATGCGATTTATGACGGGACCAGCGCTATCATGCTTTCTGGCGAGACTGCCGCAGGAATGTATCCCGTGGAAGCGCTGAAAACCATGGTCAAAATCGCTATTCGTACTGAGCAGGATATCAATTATACCGCCCGGTTTAAAATGCGGGAGACGATGAGCAATCCAGATATCACCAACGCAATCTCCCATGCTACCTGCACCACGGCAATTGATTTAAATGCTGCGGCGATCATCACAGTAACCGAGTCCGGGAAAACGGCGCGGATGATTTCCAAATATCGTCCGACTTGCAATATTATCGGAGGCAGCATGCACCAAAAAGTATGCCGTCAGCTTAACCTTTCCTGGGGGGTGACCCCGCTGGAGATTGAGAAGAAGGACGATGCCGACGAGTTGTTTGAACATGCTGTGGACATGGCGGCGAAAGCTGGACTAGTTTCCATGGGAGATATCACGGTAATTACGGCAGGTGTTCCGCTGGGTGTTTCCGGGACTACGAATATTCTCAAAGTTCATGTGGCGGGACATATCTTGGTCACTGGAACGGGAATCAATGACAGGGCAGTTTCTGCCAATGTCTGTGTCTGTAGAAACGCAGAGGAACTAAAACGGAATTTTAAGCAGGGGGATATCATCGTTGCCAAGGAGACCAACAATGATATGATGGAGCAAATCCGCAAAGCGTCAGGCATCATAGTGGAGGAACAAGGCTTTGACTGTCATGCGGTGATTGCCGGGCTGAGCCTTGACATTCCTGTGCTTACGGAAGCAGAACATGCTACCGTTATATTAAAGACAGGCGCATATGTGACGTTGGATGCCAAGCAAGGAATTGTAAGCTGCAATAAATAGCGGCATTTTTCAACTGTTCCATTTGGAAGATGGGACAGCGGCAGGATTTTGGAAAATGCAAAGATGAGGACAGAGATGGGAAAATATAGAAAAGTGGCGGCATTGCTGTTGGGATTAGCGCTAGTTTTGGCAGGGTGCGCAGCAAAGGAACCAGAGATTAAAAAACAGGAACCAAAGAGAATAGAGCAGGAAGAGTCAGAGTCGAAGAAACAAGAAGATGCGCAGAAGGAATCCGATGGCGTCAAACAGGATGCCCCGCAAACAGAGGAAGAGCCCAGCAAAAAGGCAGAGATTCCTTTGGAAGAAGAAACGGATCTTTCCTCAGAGGATGAACTTTCGGAGCCTGTGCTCAATCCTGACACGGTGGCGTATGCCGAGGAGGAAGTGGTGACTACTGCCAGGGTGAGAGTGCGTCAAGCTCCCTCCACAGAAAGCGAGGTCTATCAGACTGCGCCCTTAAGAAGCAAGTTTACCCGGACAGCGGACGATGGAACCTGGAGCGCCGTGCAAATTGACGGCAAGGAATATTACATTGCTTCAGAATACCTTCAATTGGCGTCTGAGGCGACAGAGGCAGGTTACCTGGTCGTGATTGACGCCGGGCACCAGGCGCAGGGAAATAGCGAGCCAGAGCCCATTGGTCCTGGGGCTTCAGAGACCAAGGCCAAGGTTGCAAGCGGCACTTCTGGTTGCGTCACTGGAATCAATGAATACCAGCTGACGCTGCAGGTGTCATTAAAGCTACAGGCAGAATTAGAAGCGAGAGGGTATCAGGTGATCATGGTGCGCACGAGCCATGACGTCAATATCAGCAACAGCGAGCGGGCGGCGATTGCCAATAATGCGGGGGCGGACGCTTTTATTCGTGTGCATGCCAATGGTTCGGAGGACAGCGGGCAAAACGGGATTTTGACGATCTGTCCCACGTCTGCCAATCCCTACATGGGAAATCTTTACAGTCAGTGCCGCAGCCTGTCGGAGTGCGTGCTCGACGGGGCGGTGAACGCTACTGGGGCCAATAAGCAGTATATTTGGGAGACAGACAGTATGAGCGGCATCAATTGGTGCACGGTTCCAGTTACCATCGTGGAGATGGGATTTATGACCAACCCCACGGAGGACGCCAACATGGCGGACGAGGGCTACCAGCAGAGGCTGTCGACAGGGATTGCCGACGGGCTGGACGCTTATTTTGGGATATAGGAGGGAAATATGGGACGCAGACTCATCATCGAGAAGTTTGGTAAAATTAAAAAAGCAGAGCTAGAAATCTCCCCACTCACATTGCTTGTGGGGGATAATAACAGTGGCAAGAGTTACCTCTTGTCGCTATTGTGGGGGATTTATACTGCCGACGGGGAGTCAGTGCTTTTTCAGGGGATGGAGGAGTTGCTGAGGACAGATTATTCCCAGGTGTATGAGAAATTGCGTGATTTTATCTTATCTCTCAAACAGAACTCAGAAAAGGAAACGCAGATCACCTCCCAAATAGTTGTTGAGATTTTAAACCATCTCTTAAGACAAAACAAAGACCAGTTTGTGGCAGGTATTTTTAACTCAAAACAAGTAATTATTGAAAGGCTGGAAATTGCGGCTGATCACGAATTTAAACTTTCGATAAAAGGGCAAAGCATGGGAGAAAGAATATATTTTCAATATTGTCCTAGCGGCGGATTGTCTTTTTCGGCTGAAATGCTGGAATATGACTATGAGCTTGTGTTGAAAATGTTGATGGTCAATATCTTTCTTTGGTATTTCAAAGGCAACAAATATTATGGCAATTATAATACTGTTTATCTTCCGGCAGCAAGGACAGGATTTTTGCTGGCAAAAAACGTGATCAACCAGGTTGGCAGGCAGATTGCTTATGATGTATCGGGACTATCGGAAAGAGGAGAGATCCAGCCTTTTACAAAGCCGATTATTCGTTTCCTGGATAAGCTTGAAAATTTATCCTTGGACCGTAAGACAGAATATGATGATATTGTGTCGTGGATGGAAGAATCCATGGTACATGGGAAAATCCAGTATGGAAGCAAGATCAGTGAAAGTGATATTCGTTATATGCCAAACAGCGGCGGAAACAGTCTGCCGCTGCGCGCCTCTTCCGCCGTTGTGACAGAAGTGGCGCCGTTGCTGCTGCTGTTAAAATATGGGCGAAAATTATCTGCCATCTGTTATGAAGAACCGGAAATGTGCCTGCATCCGAAGCTGCAACAAGAAATGGGAAGATTACTGATCCGCTTGGTCAGTCATGGGATATGCATGATCGCAACAACCCACAGCGATATTATTGTCCAGCACATCAATAATATGTGTCAGATCAAGGAAATGGGATGTCCTGAGGAATTGATGAAAAAGCTGAGCCTGTCTGCGGAAGACGTCATTGGGATACAGGATATAGCCATATACCAGTTTCAGGACAGGGGAGATGATTCGGTTGTTGAAAAATTGACTCCAGAGAATGGGGAATTTCGTGTAAAAACGTTTTCCAATGCGCTGATGGAGCTTTTGACGCAGACGACAGAGGTGCAGGATTTTGAACTGGGATAGGGGGAGTGGGATGATTCCAGAACATGTAGATAAAAAGCTGAAGATGTTTCGAAAGGAAACGTTTGCCGTGTTAGAGGAAAAGGAGCAAATAGAGATTGGAGAAAAAAAGAAAGAAGGAGAGGTAAAACTTGTTTTTACAGCGCAGGAAAGGGCATTAATTTTTAAATCGCCGGAAAACTATGTGCTTCCTTATCTAGATGGATAGCAAAGAGGAGCGAGAGCTTGCGCAGACGTGTTTATATTTCGGCAAAACAAAGAAAAATGGGATCTTCATATTATTGAGTTTAAGAAAACTATCAATACTGATACGATTGGGAAATCAAGATGGCAGTTTACCATGGGGATTTATAATGCTCGTGGGTTAGCAGGATTTTTAGGGATGGAGATAGAAAATATCTGTTTATATTCTGGATTTCGAAAAGATAGCTTGACGGACCTTGAGGATTCGTCCCTGATCTCGCTGCGAGTACAAATAACCGGAGAAGCTTCCGAAAAAGAAAGCAATGGCTGCAAGGAAAGTGTCAATTAACGGTTGATGGAAAGGATGTTGTGTTTTTACATCAAAAAATCAAACTGGACCAGAATGGGCATGGCAGCATTACCTTATGACACCGTTCGCTTTCCCTTGCGCTCAGGGACGCTATCTTCTCTTCAGTGTTTTGATATATGCTTTTTTCTCTTTGGGAACTTTTAAAGACTCTGTGATTTTCTGCAGGGCTTTGTTATGGGTAAAATCATCCAAATGGTTATTTAGCAAAAAAGGCAGTGTCTGCTCTGGAAAGTCCCGGTAGCAGACGGACACCGCCCAGGCTTGCGCCATTTGCACATAATATGTATGCAAAGTTACGCTGTCTATGGCTTCTAGCGTCCGGGAAAGATACGCTTCTGTCACATAATAATTTAACATCTGTACTAATGCGAAGCGCACCTCATATTCGTTGGGGCTGTGAAGATATTGCCGTAGGAACTCCCAGAATGCCTGCGGCTGTTTTTTTGCCAGCTTGATCGTGGAACAGGCGCTGTCACAGACAGACCAGTTGTCGATTTTGGGAAGGAAAGAACGTAAAAAGGGTTGTTTTTTTGCAAGATCGCCGTCTGCATAGCCCAGCACCATGCCCTGAAGCATGATTTCTTCGTAGCTGTCGTCACAGGCTGTTCTTAGATATTGCTGCCAGTCGTCCTTGGCAAGCTGCTTTGCGATTTTGCGCAAGGCGGGCAGACGCACGCCCAGAATATGTGCAACGCCTGGCAGCAAACCGGATGTAAACTTTTGGTAATCCGGTTCCTTTTGCAGTTCTAGCTGTTCTTTAATCCATGTATTCATAACGTTTCTATCCTTTCCCAATCAATGATACTGAAAGAATATCATGCCTTGTTCTTTGTGGCAAGGCGAAAATCCAAAGCCGAGTCAGTGTTGGTTTGAGTTTCCGCATTTTGCAATTCATAGCGCCAAAAGGTCTTGCTGCCTTTGGCAGCATAGACATCTTGCACAAAAAGTGCTTGAAAAGCTAGCTTTTCAGAGCGCTTTTATGTGCAAAGTGTTTTCATCACTTTGTGATGGAAACCTTTTGGCGCTATGAATT
>CAJTJY010000002.1:0-43426 GCA_910576975.1 uncultured Lachnospiraceae bacterium | reverse complement strand
CTTTGTGATGGAAACCTTTTGGCGCTATGAATTGCAAAATGCGGAAACTCAAACAGTGTTGGCAATTGACGTAAGCATGGGAAACCCTTATAATAGAGAACAGAATGAAAAAGAAAGAGGTGACACGATGGTTGAATTAGACCAGTTCAAAACTACTTTGAACGCATACAAGGAACCGTTAGTGGAAGTGAGGGATTCACTTTGACCTGGTAAATAAAGAACAACGAATCCAGGAATTAGAACGGGAAATGGAAGCGCCAGACTTTTGGGACAACACGGAGCTTTCCCAGAAGAAGATGAAGGAACTCAAAAGCCTTAAAGATGACGTCGAGACATACGCCCATCTTTCGCAGCAGTATGAGGACATTGAGACGCTTTTGGAAATGGGATATGAGGAAAATGATGCATCCCTGATACCAGAGATTCAGGAAGCGCTCCAGGAATTTCAGGAAACGTTTGATGGCATCCGCATCAAGACGTTGTTGTCAGGAGAGTACGACGGGGAAAATGCCATACTTTCCCTTCATGCAGGAGCAGGAGGAACGGAGTCTTGTGACTGGAACAGCATGTTGTACCGGATGTATAAGCGATGGGCGGAGGATAAAGGATTTACTGTGGAAGTGCTTGATTCATTAGACGGCGACGAGGCGGGCATCAAGTCCATAACCTTTGAGGTTCAGGGAGAGAATGCCTATGGCTACTTGAAATCAGAAAAGGGCGTGCACCGGCTGGTGAGAATTTCTCCTTTCAATGCGGCAGGAAAGCGACAGACTTCTTTTGCGTCCTGTGACGTCATGCCAGATATTGAAAAGGATCTAGATATCGAGATCAAAGACGATGAGCTTCGGATTGATACCTATCGTTCCAGCGGGGCAGGCGGGCAGCATATCAACAAGACCTCCTCGGCAATCCGAATCACGCATCTTCCCACGGGAATCGTGGTGCAATGCCAGAACGAGCGTTCTCAACACATGAACAAGGATAAGGCAATGCAGATGCTTAAAGCAAAACTGTATCTGTTAAAGCAAGAGGAAAATGAGAAAAAAGCCGCAGATATCAGGGGAGAGGTCACGGAGATCGGATGGGGCAATCAAATCCGTTCTTATGTGATGCAGCCTTATACCATGGTGAAAGACCACAGGACCAATGCGGAAACAGGAAATGTGGACAGCGTCATGGACGGAAAGCTGGATTTGTTCATCAATGCTTACTTGAAATGGAAAAGCCTTGCCGGGACGCAGCAGCAATAAGCAGGCTCTGTAGTAGAAAGTTTTAGAAAGAGGTTGCATAAAAAAAACAAATGTGCTAATATCTTTGCAGTGAGCACATTTGTTTTTTATAGACAAACAAACTGGAGGCAGTATGGAAGAAAAGACAAAATACTTTGTTTTAAAGAAAAAAGCCGTTCCAGAAGTATTATTGAAAGTGGTGAAAGCCAAGAAGCTGCTGGAATCCGGGCGGGCGGAATCCGTACAGGAAGCGACAGAGCTGGTTGGAATCAGCAGAAGTTCTTTTTATAAGTACAAGGATGACATTTTTCCATTTCATGACAATGCCAAGGGAAAGACAATTACCATGGTGATTCAGTTGGATGATGAGCCAGGGCTTTTATCCCTGCTGCTTCAGACGGTGGCGGATTACCATGCAAACATCCTCACCATTCACCAGAGCATTCCCGTCAACGGGATTGCATCTTTGACTTTGAGCGTGGATGTGCTGCCAGATACGAAAAATGTGTCTCAGATGGTTGAAAACATTGAGCAGCAGGAAGGGATCCATTATTTAAAAATATTAGCCAGGGAGTGACATTATGATTAAGATTGCAATTTTAGGTTATGGAACCATAGGTTCCGGCGTTGTGGAAGTATTGCATACCAACAGTGAGAGCATTGCCAAACGTGCAGGCGATGAGATTCAAGTAAAATATATTCTCGATCTTCGGGATTTTCCGGGTGATCCTATGGAGGACAAGGTAATTCATGATTATGATGTGATTGCGAAAGACCCAGAGATCCAGGTGGTGGTGGAGGCGATGGGCGGCGTGGAGCCGGCGTATACCTTTGTGAAACGGGCGCTTCTTGCAGGGAAGAACGTGACCACTTCCAACAAGGCGTTAGTGGCAAAGCATGGTGCGGAGCTTATCGCCATTGCCAAAGAGCAGAGCATTAATTTCCTGTTTGAGGCAAGCGTGGGCGGAGGCATTCCCATTATCCGCCCATTGAATTCTTCCCTTACAGCAGATGAGATTGAAGAGATAACAGGCATCTTAAATGGTACTACGAATTATATGCTCAGCAAAATGACGTTTGAAGGGCTGGAGTTTGACGATGTGTTGAAGGACGCACAGTCCAGGGGATATGCGGAAGCAGACCCCACTGCAGATGTGGAAGGCTATGACGCTTGCAGGAAGATTGCCATTTTGACGTCGCTGGTGTGTGGGCAGCAAGTGGATTTTGAAGATATTTATACAGAAGGAATCACCAAGATCACGGCGGATGACATCAAGTATGCCAAGGCGATGGGAAAGGTGATTAAGCTTCTTGCCACCAGCAGAAAGACGCAGCAAGGCTATTGCGCCATGGTTGCGCCGTTCATGCTCTCGCAGCAGCATCCATTGTACAGTGTCAACGACGTCTTCAATGCCATTTTTGTCCATGGAAACGTGCTCGGGGACGCTATGTTCTACGGCAGCGGCGCAGGGAAGCTTCCAACGGCGAGCGCAGTGGTTGCGGATATCGTGGACATTGCAAAGCATCTGCATAAAAATATCTTGATTTCCTGGAGCTCTGGGAAGATGGACTTAGTCAATAAAGGAAAGGCAGAGAGTCGTTTCTTTGTGCGCATCCGCGAGAGTCAAGAGCAGGCAGAAGCTGTATTTGGCAAAGTAGAATTTGTGGAAGTTCCAGGAATTGACGGGGAAACAGGATTTGTGACAGAAGTTTTGACGGAAGATCAGTTTGAGCAAAGGGCTGCAAAGCTTGAGGTGATCCAGAGAATCCGCGTCGTGTGACCAGCCAGCTTATAAGCTTAGAATATAATTGTGCAGAGCACAAAAAAGGAATCTCGCTTCTGCGGGGTTCTTTTTGAGAAAGGTGGTATTTGAATTTTGAAATATGTGATCGTGTTGGGGGACGGCATGGCAGACCGTCCGCTGGAAGAATTAGAGGGTATGACTCCGTTGGAATATGCAAAGACGCCGAATATGGACCAGCTTGCAGCAGCCGGGGAGATTGGAATGGTGCATACCATTCCTGACGGAATGTCGCCGGGGAGCGACACGGCGAATTTGTCTGTATTGGGATATGATCCCAAAGCTTACTATTCTGGGCGTTCTCCTTTGGAAGCGTTGAGCATTGGCGTCGATATGAAGCCGACAGACGTTTCTTTGCGCTGCAATCTCGTGACACTTTCCGAGGAGGAAGAAAATTACCAAGACAAGAAGATATTAGATCACAGTTCTGGAGAAATTTCTACAGAAGATGCCGCTGTCTTGCTGGAGGCAGTGAGGAAAGAACTGGAGACAGATATTTATAAGTTTTATGTTGGCACAAGCTACCGTCATCTATTGATTTGGGATCAGGGGCAAGTGATTGATTTGACGCCGCCACATGACGTGCTGGGGCAGACAATCTATCAGCATTTGCCCAAGGATGCGGCGCTATTGGAGATGATGAAGAAAAGCTATGCAGTCCTTGTAAATCATCCCATTAATATAGAGCGCAAGAGACAGGGATTGAATCCTGCTAATTCCTGCTGGTTTTGGGGAGCAGGCACCAGGCCGGAGTTATCCTCGTTCGAGGAGAAGACCGGCAAAAAGGGCGCCATGGTCTCGGCGGTGGATCTGCTGAAAGGAATTGCGGTCGGCGCTTCCATGAAGAACATCATTGTGGAAGGCGCTAACGGCGGCTTGCACACCAATTACAAGGGCAAGGCGCAGGCGGCAGTGGATATCTTGACAAAGGATGATTATGACTTTGTCTATGTCCATGTGGAGGCTCCAGATGAGATGGGCCATCAAGGCAGCGTGGAGAAGAAAGTGCAGGCGATCCAGTATCTGGATGAGTGTGTGATTGGTCCCATCAAGGCTGGGCTGGAACAGGCAGGGGCAGAGTTTCGCATGTTGGTGATGCCCGACCATCCCACGCCGGTCAGTCTGCGGACGCACACTGGGGATGATGTGCCTTACTTGCTTTACGATAGTGCCAGGATTGAGAATCATAGTTGGAACTATAATGAAAAGCAGGCGGCAGAGTCCGGAAACCGTGTTGCCAGAGGCTGCGAGATGATTGATTATCTGATTAGAACTTAAAATGGAAAAAGACGAGGGGCTGTTGCTTTTAAGATTGGAAAATCAAGCGGCAGCTTCTTTTTTTTGTCTGAAACGAGAGACATAGGGGGAGTATTACTGCGGTGGTTAAATATCCAACCGTTGACAAATGTGTCTATAAATGGTAGACTAAAGTTGTCTACTAAATGTAGACAGGAAGGGGATCAAAATGAAAGAAATGAAAATGGGCGTGATTGAATCTCGGTTTGCAGATCTGATTTGGCAGCGGGAGCCTATTGCCACCTCGGAATTGATCAAGATTGGTGAGAAAGAATTTTGCTGGAAGAGGACGACGACTTACACCGTGCTAAAAAGGCTTAGTGAAAGAGGGATTTTTCAAAACATAAATGGAACCGTGATCTCTCTGATTTCCCGCAAGGAGTTTTATTCTCTGCAAAGCGAGAAGTTTGTGGAGGAAACGTTTCAAGGCTCGCTTCCAGCATTTCTAGCGGCTTTTACTGAGCGCAAAAAACTGACAGCTCAGGAAGTAGAAGAAATCCGCAGGATGATAGATTCTTATGAAAAATAAGCAACAAGAATTTGCGGTGCTGTGCGAAAAAGGAGGAGACGACATATGGAAGGGCTTTTTATTCAAGTATGCAACAGGGGGATCGCTGCGGGCTGGCTGATTCTGATGGTGTTGATTTTAAGAGCCGTGATAAAAAACATGCCAAAGTACATACGCTGCATATTTTGGGGATTTGTCGGGTTCCGGCTGACCTGTCCCTGGCTGATAGAGACTGTGTTAAGCCTGATTCCCAGCGCCGAGACGATTCGGCCGGATATCGTTTATCAGAAACAGCCAGAGATACACAGCGGCATATCGGCGCTGAATCAGGCAGTCAATCCCATGCTTTCTAAATCTTTTGCGCCTCAGGATGTTGCAAGCGTCAATCCGCTTCAGATCTGGATCTTTCTGCTCTCTGTGCTATGGATGGCTGGGAGCTTGTCGATGTTGGCATATGCCATAGTTAGTTATTGGAAGCTCAACCGCAGAGTCCAAGAATCTGTGCAATGGAAAGAAAACCTGTATCTCTGTGACCGGATAGACACGCCTTTTCTCTTGGGTGTGATACGTCCCAGGATATTTCTGCCCTCTTACATGGAGGGGTGGCAGAGGGCGTATGTGATTGCCCATGAAAAGGCACATTTGGCAAGACATGACCATTTATGGAAGCTCATGGGGTACATGATATTGGCGGCTTACTGGTTTCATCCTCTTTGCTGGGTGGCATATGGGGCGTTTTGCCGGGATTTGGAGCTTGCGTGTGACGAGCGGGTAATTCGTGGCTACGATCTTGGCAGCAGGAGAGCGTATGCGCAAGCTCTGTTGGAATGCAGCGCCCGTCCCGCCAGGGCGACCGTTCATCCACTTGCATTTGGAGAGGCGAACGTCAAGAAGAGAATTGAAAATGTGCTGAACGATAAGCGGCCAGCATTTTGGACAATTGTTGTTTCTGTCTTGTGTTGTGTGTTTATCGCAACATGTTTTCTAACAAACCCCAGATCAGAAACAGAGGTGTTTGGTCATAGCTATCTGGTGGAAGAAACACTCTACGGAGCGCCCCAGTATTCCTATCTACTGGTACCGGGGACGGAGCCGGCCTATGAGATTACAAAAGAGGGAGAGCTGATAGAGACAGAGGGACAATCGTCGCAAACAGCAATGGCATTCGGTCCATGGGGCGTTCGGGGAACTGCTGTTTTGACAGAGCTGACCGATGAGAATTTTGACCAATATATCGAAAATCAGATAGGGGTAAACATCATAGAAGATCTTTGCGCCTTGCTGAGAACGGAAAATGAGCGAGCCTGGCAGGTGGCTTCTGGAGAGGAAGGAGATCAGGTATTTTACTATATTCTGCAGCAAAAGAACGGGGATGTTTATCTGACATATGGATATGACAGGGGAATTGGCTCAAACAAAGACGATTCCAACATCCGGTGGATTTTTAAGCTGCGGGTCATTGCGTGAGGCAAAGTTGCAGAAAGATTAATGATATATACAAAGAGAGATCAGTGATGACTGTATCCTAATAGGGATTATCAAAGGGTGACGGAACTTAAAAGATCGATATCCCATAAGACTAGCAGCAGGTTTTTTAGTAAGAAATTAACAGTCACGATGATAAGGGCCGCCCAAATATAGCCGTCTTGGTATTTCATTGCGATTTCGACACGGTGTTTGGAAAGCCGCTCCACTGTCTGGCTTATCAGGAACCAGCCGCCGACGACGGCAGCATAAGGCACCAGAGGATGGCAGATAAAGGAGGTGGTCAGCTTGCCATGGAGCAGCGCTGACAAGGCCCTTGTGCCGCCACAGCCAGGGCAGTATATTCCAAAGGTGCTGTTTACCAGGCAGGGGAGCAGTAGTTTGGAAAAAGGCAATGGAAAAAGCTGGTACATTAGCCCGATGACAGCGGCGAAAAATACCAGGGACCAGCCAATATAAAATAGCGCAGTTTCTTCTTTGTCACGTTGTCGCATAATAGGTTCCCCCATTGTGTTTGAATTGCCAAATGATCAGTTTTGAGTTTCCGCATTTTGTAATTTATGTTAGTGCGACAGTCCCCCTTTTGATGTTATAAAATTACAAAACGCGCAAACTCAAGTGGCTAGTATATTGCCAATGCAATAAAATATAGTATAATGGTAATTTTCTTATTTGTCAAAATAAAAAATCTGTGGTAAAATGAAAAAACAACATAATTGTTCAGAAGCTTTTATTTTCAGCGTTCAAGAATAGCCAAAAGGGGCGTGAAAATTAATAATGATACCGTTTAGAATATGAGTCAGAAGTGATGGGCAAAAGGGCTGCGGCATCGTAAGCGCGCGGTATATGCAGCGTTGTGAATGGAGGGATCATTATGAATAAACAAAAAAAAGCAATCATGTTTTTTGTCATGTTGTGTTTTGTATTTCTTGGCTTATGTGTTTCTTCTAATCCGGTATATGCAAAAAAAATTACCAGTATCCGGCAGGCAGAAACACTGTCCCGCCAGAAAGTAAAAAAGGGTACCGTCATTGAAGTTGGCAAAGATTACGAAAACGGCATTCTTATCTATGACGTCCGTTTATGGAAAGAGACCAAAGAATATGAGCTTACTTACCGCGCATCGGATGGAAAGCTTCTCTCTTATGACTGGCAAGAGCTGAGGATAAACAGGACCAGCCGCAGCCCGGTGATTGGCAAACAAGCGTGCCGTAAGCTGGCGTTGAAGGAAGTGTCAGGAGGAACCGTCAGCAACATTGTCAAGAAGTACGATGATGGAATATACAAATATAAGGTGAAGCTGCTGAAAGGAGATAAGAGATATTCCCTGGAATATCATGCTAGGACAAAGAAGTTGTTAAAATACGGATGGGAATTGAAACTTCCAAAGAAGAATGATAACCGCAATTATATTGGCTGGAAGAAAGCGAAAAAGATCGCTCTTTCCAAAGTGCCAGGAGGCGAGGCTGTCAAGGTGGAAATTGACAAGGACCATGGCTTGCCAGTATATAAGGCGCAACTGGTATCAGGGGAATTTGAGTATGAGATAAAGATTCATGCCAAAACAGGAAGAGTATTAAACATCAAAAAAGATTTCAGGCATTAAGCCTAAAGGAAAGAGGTGTCGGCATGGCAGGTTTTACGATAGGGATGGATTCTGCTTACGGTGATTTGGCAAGGGAGTATCGCAATTCAGAAATAACAAAACCGACGAGCGGCAAGGAGCCAGAGGAGACGGGAAGCGCCGTATCTGACAGGAAAGAGCCAGGGCGGTCTGGAAGAATCGTATTCGGCGCAACAGAAGGGGACAAACGGCAAAGGACTGTGACTGGGGCAGAAGAAGCAGAAGAGCCAAAGGAAACAGGATTTCGCAGGAAAGAGCCGGGAGAAAAGTGTGAGACTTGCGAGAACAGAAAGTATCAGGATGGTTCCGACGAGAACGTATCGTTTAAAGCTGCTGCTCATATTTCGCCAGAAGCTGCGGCAAGCCGTGTGCGTGCCCATGAGGGAGAGCATGTTGCCAATGCCTACGCGAAAGCGGCAAAGAAAGACGGAGAGGTATTGTCTGTCTCAGTGCGGATTGAAACAGCCGTCTGTCCAGAATGCGGGAAGAACTATGTATCTGGAGGAACAACTTCTACTAAGATTAAGTATCCTTCCAATCCTTATGAAAAGAACCAAAGGCAGCTTCAGGCGAATGCCGTCAGAGGAAAAAGCATAGATTATGCGGCAAAGCCGCTAGAAGAATTTGAAGTGGAGCGTTATTAAGTATGGGACGAACATCAGCAGAACTGAAACGGTTATCAAGGGAACAATTAAACGGGCACTGGGGATTTGCCATTGGCGTAAATCTGCTGTCGCAGATCATAATATCGGCAGTATTGATGCCTTTCTATTTACTATTCCTGTTTACTGGGCAGGGAATGGTTCAATTTGCCGCTTATATGTTAGCGGTGGTGATTCTTTGCGTAATATCTGTCGTCATGCAGTGCGGCATTGTAAGGATCTATCTGAGCTTTGCCAGAAAACAGCAAGCATCGATTGGGATGATGTTTGGAGAATTTGCAAAGAGGCCTGACCGCTATATCTTTGGCTTCATGATTATATTTGGGATCGAGTTTCTATGTATGCTTCCGGGAACGATTTGCTTGAGCGTTGGCATAATTTCTGGGCTTATGCTGGCTCATGTCATCGGCATGGTTCTTTCTCTGGGCGGGCTTGCGCTTGCATTTGTGGTGACGTTTCATCTTGCGCTTGTATTTTTCTTGTTGGTAGATCACAGTGACATGGGAATTATGGATGCTTTAAAAGAGAGCGGTACATTGATGCGGGGGCGTAAAGGAAAGCTGTTTTACATCTATCTGAGCTTTCTCGGATGGAGTCTTTTGGGGATGCTTTCCTGCGGGCTTGGAACGCTGTGGGTGATGCCATATATGATGCAGACCAATGTGAATTTTTATTTGGATGTGATAGGGGAGCTGGATCAAAAGCCGGAGTTTGTTTTTTCATAGCATCAAGCAAAACAGGGGGCTGTCGCACGAACGTATTTGCCTGTTTAAAAGGTTCCCATTGCAAAGCAATGCAAACAAAATGCACAAAAGTCATCTTGGAAAGCTAGCTTTCCAGAGTGATTTTTGTGCATTCTGTATTTGCCGCATGGGCGGCAAGACCTTTTAAACAGGAAAATACGCTCGTGCAACAGCCCCCTGTTTATAGTAAACCCGCTGTGCGCAATGTTTTTAGTAAGAATTATAAAAGTCATAATATTGGTGAAGATCATAAGGATCATAGGAATCTGTACCTCCCATCTCCCTCATGAAATCCTCAATAAACTGCATATAGCCCTCGATGCCGCCAAATTGGATGAATAAGACCAAAATGCCGTAGATCAAGAATAAAATGCCGCAGACAATTCCGATAATGCCCAAGATAAGTCCTGCTTTCGAATATCCGCTTAATGTCATCTCTCCGCCTCTTGACAACAGGGCAAAGATGATTGCCAGGGAACCGAAAATAATAGCTGGGTAGATGCAGCAGGACATCACAAGCCCTGCAATTCCCAAGACCAAAGAAGCGATCGCCATGCTTTGCGAACGTTTGTCTATGTAAGATGTGTCCATGTTATGATAATCCATGTGAATCCCTCCTTGTTATTTTTGTCTGTATTCTATTTATTTTATCATGCATGGGAAGAAAACACAAATTATTTTTGGGGTAAGAGATTTATTTTAATCTTTCTTGAAAGAAGAAAAACAATCGGATATAATGGATGGCAAAGCGTCAAGAGGCATAAGGGGATAGTAAGGGTGAAAGTATTCGTCAGCTCTTTCACAAACTACCTGTTTGTGCTGAAAAGCGCAGAGAATGGAGGAAAGAGTGAAAGCATTTGATAATTCTTTCACAAACTACCTGTTTGTGCTGAAAAGCCTACAGAATGGAGGAAATCATGGACATTATTGCAAAACTGGCGGAAGAGCTGAATATTCGGGAAACACAGGCCAAGGCAGCGGTACAGTTAATAGACGAGGGAAATACGATTCCGTTTATATCCAGATACCGAAAGGAAGCGACGGGAGCTTTGAATGACGAGGTGCTTCGCAATCTTTATGAGCGTTTGACCTATCTAAGGAACCTGGAAGAGAAGAAAGAGCAGGTGATTGCAAGCATCGAGGAACAGGGCAAAATGACGGAGGAATTAAGACAGCGGCTTCAGGCGGCGGAGACGCTTGTCGCTGTAGAGGATTTGTACCGTCCTTACCGCCCCAAGCGACGCACTCGCGCTACCATTGCCAAGGAAAAGGGATTAGAGCCATTAGCGAACGTGATCTTTTTGCAAATGACGGACAAGCCATTAGAACAGGAAGCGGAGAGTTTCTTAAATTCAGAAAAAGAAGTACATACTGTGCAGGAAGCGATTGCAGGGGCCATGGATATCCTGGCAGAGAGGATTTCAGACGAGGCGTCTTACCGCAATTATATTCGTAAGCTCACGATGCGGGCTGGCAAGATCGTGTCAGTGGCAAAGGATCAAGAGGCAGAATCCGTTTATGAGATGTACTATGATTTTGAGGAAGGACTTGCAAAGCTCGCAGGTCACAGAATCCTTGCACTGAACCGGGGAGAGTCAGAAAAAGTTCTCACTGTGAAAGTGGAAGCCCCCGCAGATCAGATTTTGCAGTATTTGGAGAAAAAGACCATCGTAAGGGACAATCCTAATACCACGAATACTTTGAAAGCAGTAGTCGAGGATAGCTATAAGCGCTTGATTGCGCCTGCGATCGAACGGGAGATCCGCAATGAGCTGACCGAACGGGCGGAGGATGGAGCGATTCGGGTATTTGGCAAGAATTTGGAACAGCTATTGATGCAGCCGCCGATTGCAGGACATGTAGTGCTGGGCTGGGATCCGGCGTTCCGTACCGGATGCAAGCTTGCGGTGGTGGATGCTACCGGAAAGGTGTTAGACACTACGGTGATTTATCCGACGGCACCGCAGAACAAAGTAGAACAATCCAAAGCCGTTCTTAAAAAACTGATCGACAAGTATGACGTTTCCTTGATTTCCGTGGGGAACGGAACGGCGTCCCGGGAATCGGAAATGGTGATTGTAGAGCTGCTAAAGGAATTGCCAAAGCCAGTGCAGTATATCATTGTCAATGAGGCGGGAGCTTCGGTTTATTCTGCCAGCAAGCTTGCCACGGAAGAGTTTCCCAATTTTGACGTGGGGCAGCGCAGCGCGGCATCTATCGCCAGGAGGCTCCAGGATCCGCTTGCCGAGCTTGTGAAGATCGACCCGAAATCCATCGGCGTCGGACAATACCAGCATGACATGAACCAGAAGAAATTAAGTGGCGCCTTAAACGGAGTGGTGGAGGATTGCGTCAATAAAGTGGGCGTGGATTTAAATACTGCGTCAGCGTCTTTGCTGGAATATATTTCTGGAATCAGCAAGATAGTTGCCAAGAATATTGTGACATACCGGGAGGAAAACGGCAGATTCCTGACACGGTCTCAGCTTTTGAAAGTGGCAAAATTGGGACCGAAAGCTTACGAGCAGTGTGCTGGATTTATGCGAATCAGCGATGGCAAGAACCCTCTGGATGGCACCAGCGTCCACCCAGAGAGCTATGAAGCTGCAAGAAAGCTGCTAGATAAGCTGGGATTTGTGCTAGAAGATATCCGCAATGGCAAGCTGTCTGGAATTTCTAGGAAAATCTCGGATTATAAGAAACTTGCCGCAGAGCTTGAAGTGGGGGAAATGACCCTGCAGGACATTGTCAAAGAGCTGGAAAAGCCGGCGAGAGATCCCAGAGATGAGATGCCAAAGCCCATCCTGCGCACGGATGTGCTGGAGATGAAAGATTTGACGCCAGGAATGATTTTAAAAGGAACCGTGAGAAATGTCATTGATTTTGGGGCGTTTGTGGATATCGGCGTTCATCAGGACGGCCTGGTACATATTTCCCAGATCACGGAGCGCTACATCAAGCATCCTTTGGAGGCGGTCAGCGTGGGGGATATTGTGGAAGTAAAGGTTTTGAGCGTGGATCTTAAGAAGAAGCGGATCCAGCTTACGATGAAGCTGTAACGGTTGGAACAGCAAAATTGTTAAAAGGAATATCTGATGTTGTATTTGATTTTGTAACAACAAGAAAGCATAGTTGACAGAAGCTTGTTGAAAGAGTAGAATAGAGCTTGAAATAAAATAACGATCTTCAGGGCAGGGTGCCCGTTTCTTTCTTAAAAAGAGCGAGGAACGGTATTCCCGACCGACGGTGATACCTCGTAGAAGGCAAGTCCGTGAGCCACAAGGCATGATTTGGTGAGAATCCAAAACCGACAGTATAGTCTGGATGGGAGAAGGTATGCGAGCCGCGCATAGGACTATTTGCACGCCCTGAATCTCTATAGATTCAGGGTTTTCTTGTCTATAAGAATTAGGATGTCAAAAGGTCTGAATTTCCTTTGCAGGCTAATTTTCCCAATCTTGCACAACAATCTTGAAAAAATTTGTTCTGTAATGAAGATGGACTTTTTGGCACCTTAATCCTTATAGACAAGAAAAGACTTTTAAAGAAGCATAATCTAGGAAGGAGTAATTAAATTGAATACAGCAAGCACAGCACAGAAACGGGCGGATATCTGGAAACTAACGATGACAGCCATGCTTTCCGCCATTGCCTTTGTATTGATGTTCTTTGAATTTACAGTTCCCGTCATGCCGCCTTTTATCAAGATGGATTTGTCGGAACTTCCGGCATTGCTTGGGGCATTTGCCATGGGCCCGGTGAGCGGGGTGATGATTTGCCTGATTAAGAATCTGCTCCATCTTTTGATGTCTACTACCGGAGGGGTGGGAGAATTGTCCAACTTTCTTCTGGGCGCCTGCTTTGTATTTCCGGCGGGAATGATCTATCAGAAATGGAAAGGGAAAAAAAGCGCCATCTTAGGCGCCTTGGCAGGAGCATTGCTGATGGCGGGTGTCAGCATCATTTCCAATTATTATATTGTGTATCCCTTTTATTATAATTTTATGACCAAGGAAGCAATTCTGCAGGCGTATCAGGCGATCGTGCCAGGCGTGAAAGGGATTCTGGAATGCTTGGTGATATTTAACACGCCCTTTACGCTCGTTAAGGGCCTGCTGAGCGTAGCCATCACTATTTTGATCTATAAACCCCTTTCCCCGTTTTTGAAAGGGACTTACCGCAATCGCTAAAATTAAAATAACGCAAGGAAGCCAAAAAGGAGGTAGTGATGGAAGCGAAGCACAGAACGCCGCAGGAGTATATGAGAATGGCGCTGGAACTCGCCAGAAAAGGGGAGGGAAAAGTATCTCCCAATCCCATGGTGGGCTGTCTGGTAGTAAAAGGCGGTGAAATAATCGTCCATGGGCATCATGAAGCTTATGGGGGATATCATGCGGAACGCAATGCCTTGACACATTGTGAGGCCGATTTAGAAGGCGCAGAGCTTTATGTGACATTGGAGCCATGCTGTCATTACGGCAAGACGCCGCCCTGCACGGAGATTATTCTGGAAAAGAAGATCAAGAAAGTCTATGTAGGATGTTTGGACTCCAATCCAAAGGTAGCAGGAAAGGGCGTAAACATCCTAAGAGAGCATGGGGTGGAGGTGGAAGTTGGAATATTGGAGCAAGAATGCCGGACGCTGAATGAAGTATTCTTTTATTACATGGAGCGCAAACTGCCGTTTACGGCTATGAAGTATGCTATGACCTTGGATGGAAAAATTGCCTGTGAGACTGGGGATTCCAAATGGGTTACCGGTCCAGAAGCCAGAAATTATGTGCAATGCTTGCGGAATCGTTATTACGGCATCATGGCGGGAATCGGCACGGTATTGGAGGACGATCCGATGCTCAACTGCCGTATGGAAGGGGGCAAGAGCCCTGTTCGCGTGATCTGCGACGCCAGGCTGCGGATCCCGCTGGATTGCCAGATTGTTAAGACAGCCTGGGAGCATGAGACGCTTGTGGCATGGAATCCTCAGTCAGCGCAAGAATTTTATCATGGCATGGGAGCGCCAGAGAAATTAGAACATATTAAGGCATATCTGAAAGAACAGGGAATTGTTCTTTTGGAAGTGCCGCGAACGGCAGGCTGCATTGCGCCGCAGCTAGATTTAAAGAAGCTTTTTCGGCAATTAGGAGACAGGGGGATCGACAGCGTTTTGTTGGAAGGAGGGGGAACCTTGAATGCCTCTGCGCTGCGACAAGGGCTGGTGCAGCGAGTCTATGCCTTTGTGGCGCCAAAGCTCATTGCCGGAGCAGACGCTAAATCCCCAGTGGAGGGGATCGGGATTTCTAGAATGGAGGATGCGGTAATATTGCAAGAAATGGAGGTCCTTCGTTTTGGAAAGGATATCTGCATCACTGGAAAGATTGAACCGGAGACTATTGAAGAATGTGAGCTGCTTTAGGACAGGCGTAAGAATTCTGAAAGGAGAGAGCCATGTTTACTGGAATCATAGAGGAAACGGGTATCTTAAGTGAAAGGAAACAGGGCGTTTTGTCGGCACAGATTCGAATTTGCTGCCGAAAGGTTCTGCAAGGAACGAAAATCGGGGACAGTATCGCAGTCAACGGAATTTGCCTCACGGTGACATCGCTTGCATCTGACAGCTTTACGGCGGATGTGATGGCTGAGACCATGCGGCGCAGCAGCCTCTCAGAGACTGCCATGCAAGGAGTCGTGAACTTGGAGCGGGCCATGGCTGCAGACGGCAGGTTTGGCGGGCATATGGTTTCCGGTCATATTGACGGGACTGGGAAGATCACTGCGATTTGCAGAGAAGAGAATGCCGTGTGGTATACCTTGCAGACAGAGGAAAGGCTGCTTCATTATATTGTAGAAAAGGGCTCCGTGGCGCTGGACGGGATCAGTCTTACGGTGGCAAACGTCGGCAGTCAGGAGTTTCAAGTTTCAGTGATTCCACATACCCAGAGAGAGACGGCGCTGTCACAGAAGACGGTGGGCAGCATTGTGAATATCGAGTGCGACGTCGTCGGAAAATATGTGGAGAAATTTCTGCTTGAGAAGAAAGAAGAGAAGCCTAAGAGCAGGGTTAGCGAAAGTTTTTTGACAGAGCATGGATTTCTCTAATCGTCTGAAATATAGATTTAGAAGCAAGAAGCTTAGAAACAAGTCTGAGAAAGGATGGATGAGAATTGGGTAAGAAGTTAGACACAGTGGAACAGGCTCTTTTGGATATCCGCCAGGGAAAAATCGTTATGGTCATTGACGATCCAGACCGGGAGAACGAAGGGGATTTTATCTGCGCTGCAGAATTTGCCACTCCGGAAAATATTAATTTTATGGCGACACATGGCAAAGGATTGATCTGTATGCCTATGGATCAGCAACTTTGTAAGCAGCTTGGGTTAAGACAGATGGTGGAACAAAATACAGATAACCATCAGACAGCATTTACAGTGTCCATTGACGGGATTGACACAGACACCGGAATTTCGGCCTTTGAGCGTTCAAAGACGGCGCTGCTTGCAGTGAAAGATGGAGCAAGGCCAGAAGATTTTCGCAGGCCAGGCCATATGTTTCCCTTAGAAGCCAGGGAGGGAGGCGTGTTAAAACGTACTGGTCATACCGAGGCAACGGTGGATCTCGCTGTCCTTGCAGGTCTAAAGCCTTGTGGCCTTTGCTGTGAGATCATGCGTGAGGATGGAAGCATGATGCGCACCACGGAGCTATTGCAGCTTGCAGAAAAGTTCCAGATGACAGTGATTACCATAGCGGACTTGGTTCGTTACCGAATGGACAGAGACAGCTTAGTACATCAGGAAGCACATGCGAAAATGCCGACCAAATATGGCGAATTCGAGATTTATGGCTATGTCAATAAATTAAATGGAGAGCACCATGTAGCGCTGACCATGGGAACGGTTTTTGATGGGGAGCCGGTATTGTGCCGGGTGCATTCAGAATGTCTTACTGGGGACGTGTTTGGCTCCGGGCGTTGCGACTGCGGCGAACAGCTAGACGCAGCCATGAAAGCGATTGCCGAAGAAGGCAGGGGAATTCTGCTGTATATGCGCCAGGAGGGCAGAGGGATCGGATTGATCAATAAGCTGAAAGCGTATGAGCTTCAAGAGCAGGGACTAGATACCGTGGAGGCAAATGTGAAACTGGGTTTTGCTCCTGATTTGAGGGATTATGGAATCGGAGCCCAAATCCTTCATGATTTGGGAGCAAGGAAACTGCGGCTTTTGACGAATAATCCCAAGAAGATTAACGGATTGTCCGGGTATGGGATTACCATCGAGGAGCGTGTGCCGATCCAGATGCCGGCCAAAAAGACAGATCTGTTTTATTTAAAGACTAAGCAAAATAAAATGAACCATATGACGAATTATTAAAATTGGCTTACACGTGTATCAAAACTGTGGAAATTTTATTCGTCAAAGGAATTACCTTGGAAAAGAAGATTGAAGAGTGGAGTTGTCGCACTAAGATATTTACTTGTTGAAAAGGTTTCCATTGCAAACAAAATGCACAAAAATTATCTTGCGAAGCTAGATTCCCAGAGTGATTTTGCGCATTCTGTCTTTGCCGTATGAGCGGCAAGACCTTTTGAACAAGTAAATATCTTAGTGCGACAGTCCAAAATTACCTATTTTTGCTGAAAAGCGCACAGAATGGAGGAAATTATGAAAGTATTAGAAGGAAATGTCGTAGCGAGTGGAATCAATGTAGGAATTGTGGCGTCCAGGTTTAATGAGTTCATAGTGTCAAAGCTGGTGTCAGGCGCTCATGACGCTTTGCTGCGCCATGGCGTGGAAGACGATGACATTACCCTGGCATGGGTGCCAGGCGCATTTGAGATTCCGCTTGCTGCACAGAAAATGGCGCAGAGCGGGAAGTTTGACGCAGTGATCTGCCTGGGCGCAGTGATCAAAGGGGCAACCACTCATTATGATTATGTATGCGCAGAAGTCAGCAAAGGGGTGGCTTCCGTAGGGCTGAAGACGGAGGTTCCGGTTATTTTTGGCGTCTTAACTACGGATAATATCGAGCAGGCTATTGAGCGTGCAGGGACCAAGGCCGGAAATAAAGGTTTTGACGCAGCGTGTAGCGCTATTGAGATGGTCAATTTATTAAAAGGCATGAGGACAGAAAGGCATCCAGGAAATGGAATATCGGGAAATAGATTTAATCAAAATAGCAAAAAGAGAAAATAATAAAAAGAGAAGCTACCTTGTGGTAAATCCGCTTCAGGGCAAGCATGTTCCGGTGAGCCCAAAGACGGCATTTGAGATGATGGATGCATTGGCAGGGCAGGTGCGTCTTGCCTACCCTGGGGAGCGCTTGCTTTTGGCAGGCTTTGCAGAGACGGCCACGGCGATTGGAGCAAGGCTGGCTGTGAAGCTTGGTGCCTGGTATATTCAGACCACCAGGGAAGATGTGAAAGGCGCAGATTACTTGTACTTTACAGAATCTCACAGTCACGCCACAGAGCAGAGGCTGGTGAAAGATGAATTGGATACGGCGATCAGTCAGTTTGACCGGGTGGTATTTGTGGAAGACGAGGTGACGACTGGGAATACGATCTTAAAAATTGTCAAGATTATGGAACAGCAATATCCAGGCGAGGTGCGTTTTTCCGTGGCGTCACTGTTAAACGGCATGGACCAGGATGCGCTTTTGCGTTATCAGGAACATGGAATCGAGGTGCATTATCTGTTAAAGACAGATCACAGTTCCTTTGATGAAGTGGCTGAACGGTTCGACAAGGATGGAAAATATGTTTATTTGGAGCAATTGGTGCCAAATAGAGATACCGGGGACATTGAGAAAGCTCAAGAAAGGGAACCAGGCACAAAGAGCGATATGGCAGGCGGCATGGAGGAGGTGTTTCTGACAGGATATTTAAACGCCAGGCGCCTGGTGGAAGGCAGGGCGTATGGCAATGCCTGTGAAAATCTCTGGATGCAGATTAGCGATCATTGTCCTCCAAAACCGGGCAAATCTTATCTCGTGCTTGGCACGGAAGAGTTTATGTATCCGGCTCTTTTCGTGGGATCAAAGCTGGAAGAAGCTGGGTGCCTGGTTCGATGCCATGCTACCACAAGAAGCCCGATCGAGGTTAGCGACGAAGAGGCATATCCTTTGCATGCCAGGTATGAATTAAGGAGCTTGTATGAAGAGCAGCGCAGGACCTTTGTGTATGACTTGGAAACTTACGATCAGGTGCTTATTCTCAGTGATGCGCCAGGGAATTGTCATAAAGGAATTGATTCTCTGCTGGCGGCATTGGCGCTTGCTGGCAATCAAAGTATCAGATGGTTTCGCTGGCAGGAACAGACAACGGCAAAAAGAGTGGGCATGAAAAGCTCTTATCAGGAAGAGGACGTGATTTTGCTGCTCAAAGACATTACCGGGCTGGTAAAGCCTCAGCCTACGCAAGAACGGGAACGTTTGATTCAGTCGGGGACGCATTACTGTGAAATGCTCCCCTTGGAATATGTCCCGAGCGAGACTTATATGAGAGTTTACCAGGAAGCGCTCAAAAGCTATGCAAAGCCTACGGCAGAGGCAGTGGGACGGCTGGCAGATAAATTGATGAGCACAAAGGGAGCGTCCATGGTACTGGTGTCCCTGGCAAGAGCTGGGATTCCGATTGGTATTTTGCTCAAGCGCTATATCCGCAGAAAGTATAAGAAAGAACTGATGCATTATGCCATTTCCATTATCCGCGGCAGAGGGATTGACAAAAATGCAATGAAATTCCTGCTTGAGCGCTATGATCCTGGGCAGCTTGTCTTTGTGGATGGTTGGATTGGAAAAGGAGCCATCTTGAAAGAATTAAGGAAAGAGCTTGCCGCCTATCCCGGAGTTTCCCGGGAAATTGCCGTGGCAGCTGATCCTGCAAACGTGACAACGCTGTGCGGCACTCATGAGGATCTTTTGATTCCCAGTTCCTGCCTCAATTGCACGGTTTCCGGCTTGGTCAGCCGGACGTTCCTGCGCCCGGATATCATCGGGGCAGAAGACTTTCATGGAGCAGTATATTATCAAGAGCTCCAAAACGAGGATCTTTCCTATCAATTTATCAATGCGATTGAGCGGGAATTTGAGACAGAGCCTTTGGTCTTGCAGCAGCCGGACCACAACGTGGCAAGGCGGGATAAAGCCGGAGACAAAACAGCCGAAGTAGAACAAGTCCAGGCAGGAACTGGGCTGGAAGAGGTGAAAGGGCTGGCAGAGGAATACGGCATTGCGGACATTAATTTAATCAAGCCAGGCATTGGGGAGGCTACCCGGGTGCTTTTGCGCCGGGTTCCTTGGAAGATCCTGGTAGCAGAAGGAGGCAGGGAGGATCCTTCTTTAGCTCACATCCTGCGGCTGGCAGAAGAAAAAGGCGTTCCAGTGGAGGAACATCCCCTGACGCATTATAGGGCGTGCGGAATCATAAAGAGCCTGGCGGACGCTTAAGCACAAGTAAATATCTTCGTGCGACGCTCCCATTGGGCACGGATCTTAGAAACAATTGCTTATTTACATGGCGAAGGTTTTATTAGGGAATTACGCCAAATGCTTCTGCAAGCAGCACAGTTTTTTGCGCCCAGTTGTAATGGGTTTTGTATTCATTCATCCGCTCTCTGTGGACGCTTCCGGCAACCAGCGAATTATGGTCGGGACTCCAGTTTAGAATCGCCCTGGCATCCTTAAGATCCTGTTGTGATACTCGATATGCTGCATTGACCACAGGGATCTGGTTAGGATGGATTACTGTCTTTCCAATAAATCCGCACAATCGGTCTTGTTCCAGTTCTACTTCTAATCCAGTTTTCCAATTTGCTCCATCGTAGTATTCCCATACAGGCCCGGAAACTACATAGTCCATGCCGAAAACAGTCATCACGTCGGCAAGAATGTTGGCAATGGGACGCAGGCTGTGGATCGATTCGGTGCTGTGACGGCGGAATCCGAACATATGACACAGGTCGTTGCCGCCAACCCGGATATTGAGAACTAAGTCTGCCACAGCGTCCAGTTTTTCCTTTAAAGCATATAAAATATGGAATCTGTCCATCAGATCAATGATGGAGGGGCTCTCAAATATGGGCATCATATACAGTTGCTGCTGGCAAGACGCATTGACTTGCTGTATCGCCTGTATGTAGTGATCAGCGTTTTCTAGTGAAAATTTCGGGAGGATGAATCCGGTTAAAAGGGCGCAAGCATCCTCCAAACGCTCAGCCAGAAGGGGGATTTGCCTAGGGCTGCGTACCCGTACAAATATTTTTGGAAGGTAAAAATCAGCGCTCTGGTAATGGGAATAGATGTCTTTCAAAGAAGAAATGAGAATGTCTTCCGCTTCCTTTACACAATCATCCCGTATGGTGTCTTCCAGGCAAAGCGCTAGGGAGAACAGCCGTCCAAACCGCTCACGAAGAATCGACGGCACGATGCTTTTATTGTTGGCAGGACAGTACAACAGTGCGCCAACACTATAATGAAGTATGGAATTTTTCATGAATATAGTTCCTTTTTTGCAATTATTGATATATGCCTGAGTTTCATTGCTTCTGAGTATATCAGAGGAAAGCGCAGAAATCAACAAGAAAGCAGAAACCCAGATATTTTCTTGCAGTTCCCTATTATTTGTCATATAATTATCTTGGCATGATGTCTCTCTAGCGGGGACCGCTGGAAAGGATGATAATGCTCTTGGAGATCAGACATGTTACGCTGGGGGGACAATTGACAATCCCTGATGGCGGGAGTATTCTTATCTTAGCAGTTAATCGATAAGGAAAAAGGATTTTGACAACGGCGAGTATGCTATTATTTTAATCATAGAAAGAAAACAGGTGGGCAAGTCGAAGAGAATGTTCTTTCTTTGACTGTTATAAAGCCCGCAGAATGGAGGAAATGATGGGCTATCAGTATGATGTGACAGCTCTGGGAGAGCTGCTAATTGATTTTACGCAAAATGGAAACAGTGAGCAAGGAAACCTGTTGTTTGAGGCGAATCCCGGAGGGGCTCCCTGCAACGTGCTGGCGATGCTTGCAAAGCTAGGATATCGTTCGGCGTTTATCGGAAAGGTAGGAGACGACGCTTTTGGCAGACGGTTAGGAGAGACCGTTGAGAAAGCTGGAATCTCTGTGAAAGGCTTGCAGTACGACCCTGATGTAAATACAACGCTTGCCTTTGTGCATACCCTTGCAGACGGAGACAGGGATTTCTCTTTTTATCGGGAACATGGGGCAGACACGATGCTGCAAGAGGAGGAAGTTCCAAAAGCGTTGATAGAAGAAAGCCGTATTTTTCATTTTGGATCGTTGTCCTTGACGGACGAACCTTCTTCCTTGGCAACGAAAAGGGCGGTGACTTATGCCAAGGAAGCAGGCGCATTGATTTCTTTTGATCCCAATCTGCGTCCGCCTCTGTGGAACAGCATGGAGGCTGCAAAGGAAGCAATCTGGTACGGGATTGAAAATTGTGATATCTTGAAAATTGCGGATAATGAGATACAATGGCTGACTGCAAAGCAAGATTATGACGAAGGCGTTGACGTGCTTCGTAAGCGGACGCATGCTAGTCTGATCAATGTGACGCTTGGCAAAGAAGGAAGCATTGCTTATTACCAGGACCAAAAGGTGTTTGGCAGGCCGTTTGCAAATGATAAAGTCGTAGATACCACGGGGGCGGGCGATACGTTTTGCGGCTGCGTGCTGGCTTATGTGCTGGCGCATGGACTGGAAAGCTTGAAAGAGGAACAGTTGTTAGAAATGCTGCTGTTTGCCAATGCGGCTGCTTCCATTGTAACGACTAGAAAAGGCGCCATCCGTTCTATGCCGATAAGGCAGGAAGTGGAAGCGCTGTTTGTGTAGAGCCAGATGACGGAAGCGTTGTTGAACGCAATGCGCAGATTCGTCATGCAGCAAGAAAAGGAAGATTCATGCAGTATATTAGTTATTATCAATGTCCGCTAGGAAAGATGCTTCTTACGAGTCAAGGCACAGGTCTGACTGGGGCTTGGATCGACGGGGCAAAATACAGCGCAGGTTACTTGGAGCGGCAACAAGAACAATTGGAATTGCCAGAATTTGCCCAGGCGAAAGAATGGCTGAACATTTATTTTTCTGGAAAGATGCCCAAAGCTGCGCCGCCTTTGGACTTAAAAGGGTCGGCGTTTCAGCTTGCAGTATGGGAAATCTTGCAAATGATTCCCTATGGACGGACAGTTACATATGGTGAGATTGCAAGTGAAATTGCAAAAAAGAGGGGAATTTCCAGAATGTCGGCTCAGGCAGTCGGCGGTGCGGTGGGGCGCAATAAAATCTCGATTATCGTTCCCTGTCACAGAGTGATCGGCGCAGATGGAAGCTTAACAGGATATGCTGGCGGACTGGATAAGAAACGTTTTTTGCTTGCATTAGAAGGAGCAATTGACACGGAAGATAAAAGTAAGAAGCAAGAGGTGTGATCAGAGATGGAAGAGATGCTTAGATTTCGCCATAACCCTATGGAAGTATCGTCTGTCCAGGCGTTTGAACAGACGAGGGGAGGAGTTTGCCAGAATATTAAAAATGTGTGCTTTGTGAGGCTGTTGGGGGATAATGGAACGCTTTTGCATGACATCGAGCAGATGGACGATAAGCTCAGTGCTAAAATGGCGCAAGGCAGATGCGTCTATCAGCGTATCCAGAATCTGCCAGGACTCTCAGATCCTGACAAAGCAGAGTATTATGCCTGCTGTTACCAAGCCTGGAAGCAGTCAGGGGAAAAAAGCTTGGAGACAAAGGCAAGCGTCAAGACAGGCATTCCCAAAGACGTCCTTGCCTGGGCATGCGGCGGGGCTGTCAAGGCTTTGGCGGGAAGCAAAAGTGCTTTTAGTGATTCCATGGGCAAGAATTTTGCAGTGAAGCTTTTATTTTGGCTTGATCAGGTTTTAAAGGGTTTTTCCCAGAACTGGAAAGAAACGTTATCGATCAAAATTGTGTCGCATGATGTAGCTCGTGCGCAAGAGTATTGTTTTTTCTATTTTCTGACGCTTTTGGGCATAGACGTGCTGCTGCTGCAATGCAGACAGGATATTGACCCCAAGCTGGAATCTTTGGGACTGTCCGAATCATTTCGACTGGGAGAGTGGACAGAGCATGAATTTCCAGCATATGATGTTGAGAGATATTCGGCCGCTGCCAAGACTGCGCAGGCGCAACCGTCTTTCGCAAAAGACAGCCAAGAGCCTGTAAGAATTCATCTTCCGCAGCGTGACCGGCAAGCGAAGAACCGTTTGAGGCAGCCGGAACAAGGTCCGGTAAGAATCAGCCTCCCAGAGCGCAACAGACCTGGCAAGTCTCAGACATCTGCGCAAATTAAGACGGCTGCAAAGACTATGCCGCAGTCTCAAGCACATAGTCAGCGGCAACCGTTGACAGAACGGCGGGAAAAGACCTTTGAAGAGCTGGCGCTTCTTGCTTCTTCGGTAGTCCTAGTAGGGATTCACGACAGACAGGGAGAATTGATTGGAACTGGATCTGGCATTATGATTGGAAGAAAGGGCTATATTCTCACGAACAATCATGTAGCCAGCGGAGGCTGCTTTTACACGGTGCGTATTGAGGAAGATGAGAATGTTTATGAGACAGAGGAGGTAATTAAATATAATCAGGTGCTGGATTTGGCAGTTTTGCGGATTGAACGCAAGCTTCAACCACTCCCAGTATATTCCGGCAGGCAGAAATTAGTGCGTGGGCAGCGGGTAGTAGCGATTGGAAGTCCGTTAGGTCTGTTTAATTCAGTATCGGACGGAATTATTTCTGGGTTCCGGGTGATTGACGATGTGGATATGATTCAGTTTACGGCGCCGACTTCCCGTGGAAGCTCCGGTGGCGCCCTGCTGAACATGTATGGAGAAGTGATCGGCATCAGTACTGCGGGGATGGATCGTGGTCAGAATATTAACCTCGCCGTGGGGTATGAAGGGATCAATATGTTTATCCAGGGATTTACCGGATAACGGCACCCTAATCTATCAAATTAAAAAATACCGAAACTTAAGTTTGTTTCCCATATACAAATTCCTTAAAATGGGTTATAATGTCAGAAAAGTGAGTATGGAGGTTGATGATGAGAGAACAGAGATTAAAAATATCTTTTAATTCTCCGGTTGTATTGGGATTTACGGTGGTTTGTTTTGGCGCGCTGATCCTAAGCATGATGACTGGGGGCAAGGCAAATCATTTGTTTTTCAGCGTATACCGCTCTTCTTTGATGAGCCCTTTGACATACATCCGGTTTGTGGGGCATGTGTTTGGTCATGCAGGATGGGAGCATTTTCTGGGAAATATCATGTTGATTCTAGTGGTAGGGCCGTTGCTGGAGGAGAAATATGGCTCTGCGAACTTGTTGTTTGTGGTACTTGCCACGGCGCTGGTGACAGGAATCGCCAATTTCGCATTATTTCCCCGGGTACAGTTGTTAGGAGCCAGCGGCGTGGTGTTTGCGCTGATCCTGTTGTCCTCTTTTACCAGTATGAAAGAAGGGGAAATCCCATTGACTTTTATACTGGTGGCTGCGCTTTATATAGGGCAGCAAATTTATCAGGGGATCTTTGTCAATGACAACGTTTCGAATCTGACTCACATTTTGGGGGGCGTCGTAGGCGCAGGATTGGGATATGTGATGAACAAAGACAAGATTCACAGCAGGGCTTATTGAAAAGATTCAGAAGTAAAGGAAAGCTGATGTTTGAGCATAAGAAAATACAGGGACTGGAAGATTTTTTTGCTGAATTGCAGAACCGCAGGGAGCGAGGGGTCTACTTTTACCGGATCAATGGGTATAATGAGAAGATACAAGAGTTTGTAGTGCGCTATTATCAGGCGGCAAGGCAGTCGGGCGTGGTGATCGAGGGAAAGATTCCCAACCCCGATGAGAAGAATCTTGCTTATTACGGAGAGATCATGGGCATGGAGTTTACGATGAGCCTGGGATTTCTCACTGCCAGTCTCGGAAAATGGCTGCCCAGGATGAACAGTTATCAGCGAGAGACAGTGGCTGCGTCGATTTATGATTCCCTGGATTCCATGCGCAAAGCGGGAAAAAATGAAAATATGCTAAAAAACGCATATATTAAGTTTATGTGCTGGCTGTATTATAAATTTGAGCGGATTGTCAGCCAGCTAGGGCAGAATCAAGTGCCGAAGATTTTGTATGAAGGCGAGATCAGCAATTATGAGCTGATGTTGATTTCTATTTTATCTAATGCGGGATGTGACGTGATTCTGCTTCAGTATCGGGGAGATCAGAGCTATCGGAAGCTGGATCCACAGGCAAAGTTATCGGAAGAGCTTGCATTTCCAGGGTTGACTGCGTTCCCGGAGTCTTTCAATTTGAAATGGATCATAATGGAAATACAAAGGCAGCAGAATAATGAGAGACTTTACGGGATCCTGCCAGAGAGCAGGAATTGTACCAACGCCTGGATTCAGGGGAAAGGGTTTTCGGATATTCAGACAGACATCCGCAGCCGTGGAGAGGATCCCAGGCTGTTTTACAATAGTCTGATCCGTATCAGCGGGGTGGAGGATAAGCTGACATATCAGAATGAGCTGTACCAGTTTCAATTGGAACTAAAAAACAGCGGACGCAGGCTGTTGATTTTGGAAGGGGCGATTGCAAAGCCTTCCACGGATGAGATTGCAGGGATTCACCGCAAAACTTACAGCAGCCCAGAACAGATGATGGCGGATCTTGCAGGAAATATCCAATATACGGCAAGCCTGGAATTGCAACGGCTGATGCATAAGGCGTTTTTAGATATTCTTCTGGAGGAGGCAAGAGAGCCAGACATCAATCTAAACCGGCTGACGAATAAAGCGGTGTATCTGTTGTGCTGGCTGAAGCGGTATCAAGCAGAGTTATTTTCGAATTGGAAGCTTCCCCAGGTAAGCTGCTGCATCTATCTCGGAGGGTGCAAAGACGAGAATGAAGCGATGTTCCTACGGTTTCTTGCAAGGCTTCCTATTGACGTGCTGATCTTGGTGCCCAATCAGAATGCGTCATGCGTGCTAGAGGATCCGGCGTTGTATGAGATTCATCATCCGGGTTCTTTGAATGTCACAAGATATCCTAAGGAAAGCGGGGAATTAAAGCTTGGGACTGCCGCTTATCATGCAGAGCGGGAACTGGATACGCTGATGTATCAGGATTCTGGAATCTACCGGAACCAGCAGTACGCAAAGGCAGTTTCAGTGACTTTGAACACCATGTATGAAGAAATTGCCATATTGTGGGATCAGGAGCTGAAGTACCGTCCCAATTTTAGCACGCTCAACGATATCGTGAATATGCCAGTGATTTTTGCAAAAGTGTCTGGCGTCAAAGATGGCAATCTGTCTCGATATTGGTCTGGCATTAAGAAATTGCTAGTGGGCGACACGCTGCTGATCAAGCAAGTGCCGTATTTAAATCCTATGGATCATAATCCAATCAAGGCGCATGTCACAGAATTTTTCAAAAATGGAAAAGTGCAAAAGGCGAGGATTCGCGCACATCCTGATTATCAGTATGGCGTGCTGCGGGATGAAATTCAGGAACATATTTTGCAGAAACTGCAGATACTTATTGACCAGAAAATCATCCGGGGAACGTTTGAGAATGGCACAGAATATACCATTGTTGCCACAGTTCTCAATCTCAACAAAGAGATTGTGCGCCTTTTGCAGAAATTTGACTTTACCAAAAAGAATCCAAAGGTCATCTATATCAATCCTACGGAAAAACCTATTTCTTTGGAGGATTCGATTGTAACGGCATTTTTGAACCTTGTGGGCTTTGACGTAGTTTTCTTTGTACCCACAGGCTACCAGAGCATAGAGCAGCATTTTAAGAATAAATTAATGGAGGAGCACCAGATTGGAGAATATCTGTATGATCTGCAGGTGCCAGATTTTACCTCCGTTTCATCTAATAGCAGCACACGTCAGTCTTGGCGGGAAAGAATATTTAAGAGAGGTACATGAGTATGGGATTGGATTTTAGCAAAACTACGACACAGCAGCAGATGACAGCGCCCGATACCAAGAATGAGATCGAGGTAGTGGAGAAGTATGACATTGTTGCAGACAGGCAGCACATGAATGAGACTCTTGTGAATTCGGCAGAGGTTGATGCGCTGGTGAGCACCATTGCGGTTAATGACCTAGAGACCATTGTTTCTTTCGGCGCGCAGGCGGCGGAGGAGATTTCCAAGGCGTCTGACGTGGTATTGAACAGCATGAACATGTCCCAATTGGACGATTCCAGCGAAATGCTGACCACGCTGGCAAAGATCATGGATAAGTTTGACATTGACGAGATCAAGGATAATCCGGGCTTATTCGGAAAGATTTTTGGAAACCTGCGAAAACAGCTGGATAAGATTCTGGCGAAATATCACACCATGGGGGACGAAGTTGACAAGATCTATGTGCAGTTAAAACAGTATGAATCGGAAATCAAGCAGTCTAACCGCAAGCTGGACCAGATGTTTGACGCCAATGTTAATTATTACCATGAGCTGGTAAAATATATCCTTGCCGGAGAGCAGGGATGTAAGGAGATTGAGGCATATATTGCACAGCGGCAGAATGACATGGAAGCCACCGGGGACAATTCGATTCAATTTGAGATTCAGAGCCTGCAGCAGGCTTTGATGATGTTAGAGCAGCGCATCCAGGATCTTCGGACCGCAGAGAGTGTGGCGATGCAGTCGATCCCTATGATTAAGACTATGGAATTTAGCAATATGAACTTGGTGCGCAAAATCAATTCAGCATTCATCGTGACGCTGCCAGTATTTAAACAGGCCCTGGCACAGGCGATTATGTTAAAGCGCCAGCGCATTCAGGCGGAGGCAATGTCCGCATTGGATGAGAAGACCAACGAAATGCTGATTAAGAATGCCAGAAATACGGCAGAGCAGTCTAAGATGACGGCAAGGCTGGCGTCTGGAAGCTCGATTAAGATAGAGACATTGGAGACAACCTGGAGAACGATTGTCAACGGCATTGACGAGACAAAGCAAATCCAGGAGAACGCTAGAAGACAGCGTGTGGAGGATCAGGCTAGGCTTGAGAACATTAAGACAGAGTTCAACCGGATGTATCATATGCCGGGCAGACAATAGCAGTTCATAAAACCATATCATGACAAGGAGGAAAAGAGAATGCCAATTAATTTATCAAAAGGACAAAAAGTAGACTTAACCAAGGGAAATCCAGGATTGAAGAGCATCATGGTAGGACTGGGCTGGGATGTAAACGCTTTTGATTCAGGCGCAGATTTTGACTTGGATGCCGCTGCGTTTATGGTAGGAGAAAATGGGAAGTGCCCCACAGAAAAAGAATTTGTCTTCTATGGCAACTTAGAGCATGGGAGCGGCGCAGTGAAGCATATGGGAGATAATCTGACCGGAGAGGGCGAGGGAGATGACGAGCAGATTCTGATCGACTTGACGAAGATTCCTGCGAATGTCTCAAAAGTCGCATTTACTTGTACGATCTATGAGGCAGATACCAGGAGGCAGAATTTTGGCCAGGTAAGCAATGCATTTATCCGAATCGTAGATGAGGGCAGCGGGACGGAATTGATCCGCTATGACCTCGGAGAGGACTTCTCCATTGAGACGGCGGTTGTCGTAGGCGAGCTGTACCGTCACAACGGAGAATGGAAATTTAATGCAATTGGAAGCGGTTTCCAGGGTGGCCTTGCAGCTTTGTGCGGACACTATGGGATAGAGGTAGCGTAAAAAGAATTTTCTAGAACCGGAGGCAGCCGGATGCTAGTTAGACAGGAGGAGTTATTTTATGCCAGTAAATTTGCAAAAAGGACAGAAAGTCAGCCTTACCAAAGGCAATCCAGGATTATCCAAAGTGGTGGTAGGACTAGGCTGGGATGTAAATCAATTTGATACAGGCGGCGCCTTTGACTTGGACGCCGCGGCGTTTCTTTTGGGAGATAATGGAAAGGCTTCTATGTCGGAGGACTTTGTATTTTATGGTAATTTGACCCATCCCACTGGATGTGCCCAGCATATGGGAGATAACCTGACCGGGGCCGGAGACGGGGATGATGAGCAGATTAAAGTGGATTTGTCCAAAGTGCCTGCGGATATCACAAAGATTGCCTTTACCGTTACCATTTATGAAGCGGAGCAGCGGCGGCAAAATTTTGGACAGGTGAACAATGCGTTTATCCGGGTGTATAATGAGGAGACTGGGGAAGAGCTGGTTCGCTATGACCTGGGAGAGGATTTCTCTATTGAGACGGCGGTAGTATTTGGCGAATTGTATAAAAATAACAGCGAGTGGAAATTTAATGCTATCGGATGCGGTTACCAAGGCGGTCTTGCGGCGCTGTGTGCAAATTATGGCGTGGAAGTGGAATAAGTGTCCACAGATAGAAGGAGGATGTTATGTCAATCAGCTTGCAGAAAGGGCAGAAAGTTAGTCTGTCCAAGGACAATACGGGGCTCTCTAAGGTGGTCATCGGTCTTGGCTGGGATGAAGTACAGCAGGGCAAAGCAGGCTTGTTTTCTAAGAAGCCCAAGCCCATCGACTGTGACGCTTCTGCGTTGCTTTTGATCAACGGGAAGCTTACCGGCAAGGAAGATATTGTGTATTTTGGAAATCTTCGACACAAATCCGGCACGATCCAACATATGGGGGATAACCTGACTGGCGCAGGTGACGGGGATGATGAACAAATTATCGTAGATCTTGCCAGTGTCCCGGCGGAATATGACAGAATCGTGCTGGTGGTTAACATTTATCAGGCGGTGCAGCGGCAACAGCATTTTGGCATGATTCAGAATGCGTTTATCCGTCTGGTGGACGCAAGGAATAACAATGAGATGTGCAAATATAATCTCACGGAGAATTATTCTGGAATGACGGCGATGATTTTTGGCGAAGTATACCGCCACAACGGGGAGTGGAAATTTAATGCCATTGGGCAAGGCACCAACGATCCGGGGCTTGGGGAGCTTGCCAACAGATACCTATAATGCGACAATAAAATAACCATTGTCGTATTCGTACCAATTTGCTGCAGTTTGTGTCTGACAGGGCATGGACTGCGGCATTTACTCAGATTAAGGAGGAACTTTTTGAATGAAATTTAATGGACTGACCGACAAAGAGGTGGAGGAGTCCCGAAAGCAGTATGGCTCAAATGCCATCCCCGACTCAGAACCCACTACGTTCTGGCAGGAATTTAAGGAGACCTTTTCGGATCCGATGATTAAAATCCTGTTGGCGATTGCCGCACTGATGATTGTGATGTTTTTCTTTGGCTATGCAGATATCTATGAACCGTTGGGAACCATCGTGGCAGTGCTGATCGTGGCGTTCGTCTCTGCGAAGACGGGAGTGGCAAGCGACACCAAGTACCGGGAGCTTAAGGATAATACGAAGAAAGATCAGTGCAAGGTCCACCGCAACGGAGTGGTCACGGTTATTGATGTGGATGACGTGGTCGTGGGAGACAAGGTGCTGCTGCAGTCAGGCGACAAGATTCCAGCAGACGGCGTGCTGGTGTCTGGTTCGCTCAGAGTGGACAATTCTGCTCTCAACGGAGAGGCGGAGGAGTGCAAGAAATCAGCGGCTGAGGAAAGCTTTCAGCTTGCAGAGGAGATTACGGGAGATACTTTCGTAGACGCGCATTCTCTGTTTCGCGGCGCCGTGGTGTTTGATGGCGAGGGAATTTTGGATGTTCGCAAAGTGGGCTTAAAGACCATGATGGGCAAGATGGCAGAAGAGATGCAAGAGGATGAACCAGATTCTCCGCTCAAAGTAAAGCTTGGCATCTTAGCAAAACAGATATCCACTTTCGGCTATATCGGGGCTATTGTCATCGCCTTGCTGTATCTGGGGTATTTTATCATGGGAGCTGGCGGCGTGTCCGCATTCTTTGGGCTTGGCGTACAGACGGTAGTCCAGAAAATTGTGTCAGCGGTCTCCTTAGCAGTGGTTATTATTGTCTGTGCTGTGCCAGAGGGACTTCCCCTGATGATTTCTCTTGTGCTGATGCAGAATACCAGCAAGATGCTGGATCACAATGTATTGGTGCGCAAAGCGGAGGGAATTGAGACGGCAGGTTCTTTAAACATCCTGTTTAGCGATAAGACGGGAACCATTACCAAGGGCATGTTGGAGGTTGTGGATTTCTTCACGGCAGACGGGCGCTCTATTCCGATTTCGGATTTAAGCAAACACAGCAAGGTAAAAGGCATGGTGGATCTTGCCATCGGCAAAAATACCCAGTCCATGTTTGACGATCACCATAAGGTTATCGGCGGCAACGCCACAGACCAGGCGCTGATGAAATTTATCGGAGAAGAGACGTTTCATGCGCTAGAGGCAGACAAGGAATGCCTAGTCACTGCAAGCCAGGGATTTAATTCAGCCAATAAATTCAGCCAGGCAAGAATTGACAATCTTGGAAAGACATTTTACAAGGGAGCGCCAGAAAAGCTTCTTGCAGCGGCAGGAAAGTATCTGGATGCAGAAGGGACCGTGCAGCCGCTTGACCAGGCGGCGCTCAACAAGAAGATTGACGAGCTTGCTTCAAAGGCAATGCGCGTCCTTGCTTTTGGATATTCGGAGAAATCTCTGGTGGAGAACGCCATTCAGGACGATATTGTTATTATCGGCCTGGTGGGCATCCGTGACGATGTCAGGGCGGAGGCCAGGGATGCGATCGAGCAAGTGCAGCAGGCAGGGATCCAGGTAGTTATGATTACCGGGGACCGTCTGGAAACGGCAGTTGCGATTGCAAAAGATGCTGGTTTGCTGCGGAATGATTCAGACCGCGCGCTGTCTTCTGCTCAGTTAAATGGGATGTCAGACGACGAAGTAAAAAAGATCATTCCTTATATCCGCGTGATTGCCCGCGCGCTCCCGACGGACAAGTCGAGGATGGTACGTCTTTGCCAGGAAATGAATCTTGTGGTTGGCATGACGGGAGACGGCGTAAACGACTCGCCAGCATTGAAGCGCGCAGACGTGGGATTTGCAATGGGTAGTGGCACTGAGGCAGCGAAAGAGGCAGGAAAGATTGTAATCCTGGATGATAACTTCAAATCGATCAAGGATGCTATCTGGTATGGCAGGACGATATACCACAATATTTTGAAATTCTGCAAATTCCAGCTTGTGATCAATGTGGCGGCAGTCGTGGTCAGCGCAATTGCGCCTTTCTTCGGCGTCGAAGAACCCTTGAAAGTAACCCATCTGCTTTTTGTCAACCTGGTGATGGACGGACTGGGAGCTATCATGCTTGGCAACGAGCCTGCGTTGGAGAAATATATGAGCGAGAAGCCCAGGCGAAGGGATGAGAGCATTATCAGTAAAAAGATGATGGCGCAGATTCTTACCATGGGGGCATGGCTTACGATTGTCAGCTTTGTCTATCTGAAGCTGCCTTTCTTCCGGGGGTTGTTTGAGACAGACAAACAGCATCTGACCGGGTATTTTGTGCTGTTTATTGTTGCAGCGTTATTTAATGGATTTAATGTCCGTGACGATGGTTTTGGAATCTTTAAGGGACTGAATGATAATACTGGGTTCTTGAAAGTATTCTTTATTATCATTTTAGTGCAGGCAGTGATTGTCAATGCCGCATTAGTGCCTTTTCCAGTCTTTGCTTGGATAGGCGAAATGTTTAGCTGCGTGCCTTTTGGCATACAGGGCTGGATTGCGGTAGCGCTTCTTGCAGTAACTATGATTCCCGTGGATCTTGTGAGAAAGATTGTCATTGGCAAAGAGAATAGATAGCAGCGTGCCAGGCTCCGTTTTCGGGGTCTGGCATGTTTTTCTTCTATGGAGCAGCTTGTGCGCTAAAATGTGCGATCTTTTCAAGATAAAAGGCAGGGGATCTCGTTGGCTTGTCTTTTTTGTTAGGAGGATATATGGCGATATTTTTTACTGATTTGGATAACACTTTGATTTACTCTCGCCGTCATGAGATTGGAACAGAGAAAATGTGTGTCGAGCTGTATCAGGGACGAGAAGTTTCTTTTGTCACAGTTAAGACCTGGGAATTATTAAAGCAGCTAATCCAGAAGATGCTTCTGATCCCTGTCACCACTCGGACCGAGGAGCAATACGGCAGAATAGATCTAAAGATTGGCGTGCCTCAGTATGCTTTGGTGTGTAATGGAGGCGTGCTATTGGAACAAGGAGAAGAGGATCTTGGGTGGCATCGAGAATCTTTGGAGGACATTGCCGACTGCAGGGAGCAGTTGACACGGGCACAGCGTTTGATGGAACAGGACCAAAACCGCAATTTTGAGGTACGCAATATCCGCCAACTGTTTCTGTTTTCTAAGAGCGAGGCTCCTGGCGCCTCTGTCGCATATTTAAAAAAAGGGCTGGATTTGGAGCGTGTGCAAGTTTTTGAGAATGGTGCAAAGGTTTATGTGGTCCCCAGAAACTTGAATAAAGGCAGGGCAGTGCGGCGCCTTTGGCAGAGGATGCAGGAATCAGGAAAGAAACCTGGCAAGATCCTGGCGGCAGGAGACAGTGCATTTGATGTTTCTATGTTGCAATGTGCAGATGTCCCGTTTGCGCCGAGGGAGCTGATGCAATCCTTTAAACTGCCGCAGCGTACCGTGACAGGGGATCAGGGGGAGATATTTTCAGAGTTTGTTTTGGAGCGTGTATTAGCACTCAGTGCTGGTTATCCACATTGGATATCTTAATGAACAGATAGGCCGTCCCATTTATAATATTAATAACAAAAACGCCAGCGGGATTATGTATGAGGAGATGGTGCTATGGATGTCTTAACGCCAAAACAGCGGCATAAAGCGATGAAAAACATTAAGTCTAAGGATACGTCTATCGAGATTCGGTTGAGAAAAGCGCTATGGCATAAGGGATATCGCTATAGAAAGAATTACAAGGATTTGCCTGGAAAGCCTGATATCGTGCTCACAAAATATAAAATTGCCATTTTTTGTGACGGTGATTTTTTTCATGGAAAAGACTGGTATCAAGTGCTTAAGCCAAAATTAGAGAAGGGGAGCAATCCAGAATACTGGATTAAGAAAATTGAGAGAAATAAGCAAAGAGATGTTGAGAATGACAAGACACTTCTTTTTTTAGGGTGGTCGGTAATTCATTTTTGGGAAAGTGATATACATAAACACGTAGAGGAATGTATAAAAGTCATTGAAGAATGTATTTTTGATCAAATAATTTGTGAGCATCAGGTGGTTGAGGATCAAGAGTGAAAAATTTGTTTTTTTCAATAGAGGCTGTCGCACGAAGATATTTACTTGTTCAAAAGGTTTTGCCGCTTATGCGGCAAAGGCAGAATGCACAAAATAATTCTGGGAAGCTAGCTTCCCAAGATAATCTTTGTGCATTTTGTTTGCATTGCTTTGCAATGGAAACCTTTTGACCAAGTAAATATCTTCGTGCGACATCCCCAAACTACCTGTTTGTGCTGAAATGCGCACAGAATGGAGGAAAGTATGAATAGAGATCTGACCCAGGGCCCGGTAATGCGGTCTATGTTGGTTTTTGCGCTGCCAATGATTGCGGGAAACCTGCTACAGCAGTGTTACAATATAGCAGATACGCTAATTGTGGGAAGGCTTCTTGGCAGCGACGCCCTGGCTGCCGTCGGCTCTTCTTTTACCCTGATGACATTTTTGACGTCGATCTTGCTTGGACTTTGCATGGGCAGCGGCGCCGTATTTTCGATCCGCTTTGGTCAGAAGGACGAGCAAGGACTGAGAGAGAGCGTCTGTGCTTCTTTTGTACTGATTACAGGGCTGACGCTGCTGCTGAATCTTTTTGCTTTTTTATGCCTCGATGGAATCCGTATCTTTCTTCAGGTGCCAAGGGAAGTTTGGGGGATGATGCGCAACTATCTTGTTGTGATTTTTTGCGGAATTACTGCGACCTTTCTCTATAATTATTTTGCTTCGTTCCTGCGCGCAGTGGGAAATTCGGTCGTGCCGCTGATCTTTCTTGCAGTATCTGCGATTTTAAATATCATACTCGACCTCTGGTTTGTGCTCGGGCTTCGCTGGGGAGTGGCTGGGGCTGCCGGGGCGACGGTGATTTCACAGTACATTTCTGGAATTGGCATTGCCGCCTATGTGCTGCTGCGGTGTCCGCAGTTTCGGAATATAGGAAAGCATTGGAAGATTCGTTGCAAGAGCATCAGAGAAATTGCGGGGTTTTCGATCTTGACCTGTATTCAGCAGTCAGTGATGAATCTTGGCATTTTAATGGTACAGGGGTTAGTGAATAGTTTTGGACCTGTGGTGATGGCGGCGTTTGCGGCAGCAGTGAAAATTGATGCGTTCGCTTACATGCCAGTGCAAGATTTCGGCAATGCTTTTTCAACCTTTATTGCCCAGAATTATGGAGCAAAAAAGAGTGAACGCATTCAAGAAGGATTAAAAGGCGCAGTGGCAGCAGCGATGATCTTTAGCATTGCAATTTCAGCACTAGTTTGGATATTTGCCCGTCCCTTGATGGGACTGTTTGTAAATGGAAACGAGACGGCAATTATTACTGAAGGAATCCATTATCTTCATGTGGAAGGCGCCTTTTACTGTGGCATAGGCTGTCTGTTTCTGCTCTATGGCCTGTACCGCGCACTGGGAAAGCCAGGCATGTCAGTGATACTTACGGTCATTTCCCTAGGCTCTCGAGTCGGACTTGCCTATGTTCTCTCTGCGTTGCCCACAGTGGGAGTGGCAGGAATCTGGTGGGCGATTCCTATTGGGTGGTTTTTGGCAGATGCCGTCGGTATTTGCTATTACATAGGATGTCAAAGGAAGTGATGGGGAGAGAAGCTTTGGAGTGAAATCCCGTCAGAAGAATAAAAATCAATCTTAGGAAAATATTAATATTTTGGAAGCAAATAAGTGAGGATTTTAATATTGTTATTTGCTATACTATGCGGGAGCGGCAACTGTGGAAAACGCCGCAGCAGAGGAAGATTTGTTCTGCGCAATCTGCTGCGATTGTTAACCGCCGGAGTAATAAGAGAAAAAACAATCATCAAGGAGGAGTTGTGCAATGGATAAGATTCTAGTGGTAGATGATGAAAAAGAGATTGCCGACTTGGTGGCGTTCTACCTGGAAAGTGAGAATTTTGAGGTAACTTCCTGTTATTCTTCCAAAGATGCGTTAGAGCGAATCGAGACGGTAAATTATGATCTTGCAATCCTGGACGTCATGCTGCCGGGAATCAGCGGATTGGAACTGTGCAAGGAAATCCGCAAGAAGCATAACTATCCAGTGATTATGCTGACGGCAAAGGATGAGGAGATCGACAAAATCCGCGGATTGATGCTGGGGGCAGACGATTACATGACAAAGCCATTCCGGCCCTTGGAGATGGTCGCCCGGGTCAAAGCCCAGCTCCGCCGTTATAAACGTTACAATCAAAATCAGGTTTTAGAAGAGATCGATCCCTCTTTGCTGGTGCATGGGGGGCTGGTGATCAATGTTAAGACCCATGAGTGCAGGCTTGACGAGAAACCTCTGGTCTTAACTCCCACGGAATTTTCCATTTTAAAAATCCTCTGCCAGCGAAAAGGCGAGGTGGTGAGTTCCGAGGAGCTCTTTCATGAGATTTGGAAGGACGAATATTATAGTAAGAGCAACAACACCATTACCGTGCATATCCGCCATCTCCGGGAGAAAATGAACGATTCTGTGGAACAGCCGAAATATATTAAGACGATCTGGGGAGTCGGTTATAAGATTGAGAATTGACAGAAAAGGAACTCCAAGCCATGGCATCTAAAAAGGACAAGAAAAAGAATAACAACTATTCGAAGCTGAAGATTAAAGTGTTTCTACAAACCATGGGCATGATCGTGCTTGCTTTTGCGATTATTTTTACGATATACCGTAGATTCTGGTTTGGAAGGGTCGGGGACTGGATTGTAGCGTTTTTGCAGAACGTGTTTCATCTCGATTATATGGACGCAAGAAATATTTATCAGTACGGACTGCGCGAAAATCTGACTATGATCATTTTTCTTGCAGGCGCATTTTGCTTTCTGTTGCTGTTCTGGTTTTCCCTGTCCTGGCTTACTCGTTATTTCAATGAGATTGATCAGGGTCTGGATAAGCTGATTCAGGGCGATAACAAAGAGATTCTCCTAACTGCGGAAATGGCGCCGATGGAACGGAAATTAAACGTGCTGCGCCAAACGCTGGAACGCCGTGAGTTGGAGGCAAAGCTTGCAGAAGAGCGAAAAAATAATCTGGTGATGTATCTTGCCCATGATATCCGCACGCCTCTGACCTCTGTGATCGGATATTTGAGCCTTCTTGAGGAGGCGCCGGACATGCCTGTGGAACAGAAAGAGAAATATGTTCATATCACCTTGGAAAAGGCTAATCGCTTAGAGCAGCTTATCAATGAGTTTTTTGAAATTACCAGGTACAATATCCAGCAGATCGTGCTCGAGCAGGAAGAAATTGACCTGTATTATATGTTGTTTCAGATGATAGAGGAATTTTATCCGCTATTGAGCCAGAAGGGCAATCAGGCAGTGCTCCACAGTGATGAAAATGTCACAGTATATGGAGACCCGGCAAAGCTGGCAAGGGTTTTTAACAATATCCTTAAAAATGCCGTCGCTTATAGTTATGAGAATACCAAAATCGAAATTTTTGCAGAAGAGCTGCCCTCTGGAACCGTTGTGGTCCGTTTTGAGAATCAGGGGAAAACGATTCCCAAAGAAAAGCTAGCCTCTATCTTTGAGAAATTTTACCGCATGGACGAAGCCAGGACTTCTAATACCGGAGGAGCGGGGCTGGGGCTTGCGATCGCAAAAGAAATCGTGACGCTGCATGGCGGGAAGATTTCGGCAGAGAGCGAAAGAGAGCAAGTGGCGTTCGTGGTAGAGCTTCCCCAAAAAGCAAAAATATGAACAAGAGCCAAGCAACGGATAAAAGGATCCATGCCTTAAATGTCCTCTGTGTCAATGATTCAGAAAAAACTAACTAGTCGTTCGGTTTATCTTAAGAAATAAGTAGCAGAATATTAAGACATGTATGCCGTCTGTTTCGTACAATTAATGCGAAGCAGGCGGTTTTTTCTAATATTATGGAATTTTGATATGGAAAAAGCTGTTGACACGTTAGGGCAAGAAATGATGATTATAACAGATTTGTCATCGAAAAGTCACGGATGCGTCATTTGCATCGGTTATGCTATTTCATATGATAGGAAATATCTTTGAAACTGCCTATTTGCACGAAAGAGAATAAAGAAAAGATAAAGGAGATAGAAAGTTATGAAACGAAAAAGGATTGCTATTTTATTTGGAGGCTGCTCCAGCGAATATGAGGTGTCGCTGCAGTCCGCTTATGCGGTTGCCACACATATAGACAAAGAGAAATACGAAGTTCTTTACATTGGAATCGAAAAAACAGGCGCATGGTACTTATTTCAGGGAGATCCCGCAGACATTCCGGGAGACGCCTGGCGGGATGAGGAGAATTGTATTCCTGTGGCGGTGTCGCCGGATAAAACGCTTCATGGCATTTTGCTGTTAAAAGAAACGGGCGTGGAAAAACTGCCGTTAGATGGCGCCCTGCCTGTGCTGCATGGGAGAAACGGCGAGGATGGAACCGTGCAGGGAGTGTTGGAACTGGCGGACATTCCGTTGATCGGATGTAATACGATGAGTTCTGCAGTCTGCATGGACAAGGAAACGGCTCACCGTCTGGCGAAGGAATGCGGGGTCAATGTCCCTGCTTCTTATACGGTCGTCAAAGAGGATTTACAGAGGGAAGGGCTGATTTTGTCGTATGGGAAAGAGCTAGGTTATCCATTGTTTGTAAAACCGCTGCGCGCAGGTTCTTCTTTCGGGGTCAGCAAAGTCGGAAAACCGGAAGAACTGCTGACGGCGATAGAACACGGATTTGCATATGATTCCAGGGTTATTTTGGAGGAGGCGATCGAGGGCTTTGAGGTGGGCTGCGCCGTGCTGGGGACGGAGGAGCTTACAGTTGGAGAAGTGGATGAGATCGAGCTTTCGAAAGGATTTTTTGATTACACGGAAAAATACACGCTGAAATCCTCAAAGATTCATGTTCCGGCACGGATTTCAAAGCAAAAGGCAGACGAAGTAAAGGAGACGGCGGTGCGGATTTACCGGGGGCTGGGATGCAGTCATTTTGCCAGGGTGGATATGTTTCTGACGCCTCAGGGAGAAATCTATTTTAACGAGGTCAATACCATTCCTGGGTTTACGACGCACAGCCGTTATCCGAATATGCTCAAAGAAGCAGGGATTTCTTTTGAAGAAATTTTGTCAAGACTGCTAGGAAAGGCGGATCGGGAAAATGTTGGTGTTGGAAAAGAGTAGAATATATCAGGGAACTTTGATTTTGGTGAACCGGGCTTATCCGGTTCGCTGTCAGCAGCCAAAGCAGGAATTATGCTCGCCGTTTCCAGAGCAGGCGCAAATCATGATGGAACAAGAAAGCGCCAGGATGCTGAAGAAATTGTTGCGGGAAGTTTTGACAAATGACTTGGTTCTTTCTGGAAAACAAGGTGTTTTGCTGCAACATGGGAACGCAATCGTGGGTGTGAGCGGCTACCGTTCCAGGGAAGAACAAGTAGAAATTTTTGAAAATTCGTTGTTGGAAAACGGCAGGGATTTTACGGAAAAATACGTAGCGTTTCCAGACCACAGCGAGCATCAAACTGGCCTTGCAATTGATTTGGCGGAAAATCAGCCCCAGATAGACTTTATTTGCCCAGAATTTCCTTATCAAGGGATTTGCCAGGAATTTCGTGAGAAGATGGCGGAGTTTGGGTTTGTTGAGCGATATCCAAAGGCAAAACAGAAAATTACCGGGATCGGCGCAGAACCGTGGCATTTCCGCTATGTGGGCGCCCCTCATGCGGCGCTGATGGCGGAACTGGGAATGGTTCTGGAAGAATATATTGAGTGGTTAAAGCAGTTTGATTTGAAGAAACATCCTTGTATCCTTCATAGGAGACGGGAAGAGGTCGCTATTGGATATGTGAAAGCCAAAGGCGACTATACAAGAATAGAAGGTCTGGAGGCTTTGGCGGGACGCATCCGAAAAGCATGGCAGATGCGAAACGAGGCAAAGAACAGGACAGAGAGGTTTAGAATTAAGATTTCAGGCAATAACGTAGACGGATTTATTTGCACCTGCAGGATGGGGACGCAAGCGTAAAATGTACTCTCAGAATCTCTCTTATACCTGCTTTTACCGCTGTTTTTCCGCCAAATGCACACAAATTTAATCAACATACTATCCAGGTACGCCTCATAAATTTGTGCACATCTGACAAAAAATCTTCTCTCAAAATCAGGCACAAAGAGAATCCGAGAGTACATTAAAAAGAATAGGAGATAAGCATGAGACAGAGAAAAAATTATGCGGCGGTTGACAATTTCCGTCTGATAGCCGCATTGCTGATTGTGGCGATTCATACGGCTCCGCTAGCGTCTTTTAGCGATAGCGCTGATTTTCTGGTGACGTATTGTTTTGCAAGAGTCGCAGTCCCCTTTTTTCTGATGGTGACTGGATATTTTGTGCTGGCGCCTTATCAGAGAACGATCAGGGAAAGAGGCTTCTTTCAGCGGAGAATGAAGCCAGAGAGTTCAGCAAGCGTGCAAAGGTTTCTGAAAAAGACGGCGGCGCTTTATGTTATTTCTACGCTTTTGTATCTTCCTTTGAAGATCTATGCAGGAAATATCAGTCATACGATCGGGGAATGGCTGAAAGAATTCTTTTTTGACGGGACCTTTTATCATTTATGGTATCTTCCGGCGGTGCTGACAGGATGCCTGCTGCTAATTTTGCTGCTGCAGTTTTGCAGTCCCTTTGTTATTTCCATACTGGTATTTGCGCTTTATGTCATTGGAGTTTTGGGAGACAGCTATTACAATCTGGTCAGCCAGGTTCCTGTTTTGAAAATGGCATATGAGGGGATTTTCCAAATCAGCTCTTACACCAGAAACGGTATATTTTTTGCGCCGGTATTTTTATGGATGGGGGTAGTGCTTGCCAATGGCGGAGTGAAATTGTCTTTGAAGGCCGCTGCGTCAGGATTTGGCGTATCTATGGCGGCAATGTTAGCCGAAGGATTTCTAAGTTATTCTTTAGAATGGCAGAAACATAACAGTATGTACTTTTTACTGATTCCGGTCATGTTTTATCTGTTCGAACTGCTTCTTTTCGCAGAAGTTCCAAAGATGGAGATTGCCAGAGATTTGTCTATGTATGTTTATATTTTGCATCCGCTTAGCATTGTCCTGGTGCGGGGAGTTGCGACGCCATTAAAAATGAAAAGCTTGCTGGTAGAGCAGTCATTGATACACTATCTTGCCGTGGTGGCTGTCACGGTCTTGCTGTCGCTTGTACTGGTATCAGTAAAACGTCTGTCCTCTGGCAGATATTTGGATGCAGGATAATCAAATAGAAAGGTTTGGAGGAAGTTATGTATTGCAAAGGCAGGGCATGGATTGAACTTAATATGGACCATTTAAAACATAATATCCAGGAATTTCGTCGTTTGCTGCCCTGGGATTGTGCTCTGATGCCAGCAGTGAAGGCAAATGCTTACGGGCATGGCGCCGTATTGGTGGCAAAAGCTTTGCAGGAACAGGGGATACGGGCATTTTGCGTGGCGTCGGCGTCAGAAGGCGTGATGCTGCGCAGGGCTGGAATTTCTGGGGAATTGCTGGTGCTGGGCTACACGCATCCAGAAGAATTTGATGATTTGATTGCATATGATTTGATTCAAACAGTAATTGACGGAAATTATGCAGCGCAAATGGAACGTGACGGGCGCAGATTCACGGTTCATGTCGGAATTGATACAGGAATGCACCGTATTGGGGAACGCTGGGAGAATATAGAGCAAATTGTAAAAATATTTCGGATCAAGAATTTAGACGTTACAGGGGTATACTCTCACCTCTGCGTTTCTGACGGGCAGTCTCAGCGGGAACAGTCTTATACGTTGGAGCAGATTCAGCATTTTGAACAGGTGATTGCAGAGCTTCAGCGGCGGGGGATCACTGATTTTAAATGCCATCTGCAGGGCAGCTATGGGATTTTAAATTATTCGCAGTATTGTTTTGATTATGCCCGCGCAGGGATTGCGTTCTATGGCATTTATAGTGGAAAAAATGACAGCACCAAGGCGGCGCTCGATTTGAAACCTGTATTGTCACTCAAAAGCAGAGTGACAAGTGTAAAGAATCTATATCAAGGAGAGGGGGCTGGCTATGGTCTAACATACAGGACTGAGGAGGACCGAAAGATCGCCGTGTTGTCTATCGGATATGCGGACGGCGTTCCCAGGAGCTTGTCAAACTGCGGCTATATACTCTGCAATGGAAAGATGGCGCCGATTGCAGGGCGGGTATGCATGGACCAGATGATGGTGGACGTGACCGAGATTCCGAGGGTGAAACCGGGAGACGAGGCGGTGCTGATTGGGAGGTCAGGAGCGCTGGAAATCCGTGCAGAGGATATGGCGCAGTGGGCGGGAACCATCAGTAACGAGATCGTCAGCCGTCTTGGGGAACGCCTGGAGCGGATAGCGGTGTAAATGCTTTGATGTATTAGAATGTGCAGGTGGATGATGCTAAGATGGTGTTAAGAAATGGAGGGAAATGGAGAAAATTGGCAGATGTTGTGGTATTATGGGGGAAATAGGAGAGCGTTTATCCTGGGGATGGGATGGATGTGAATGGAGGATAATTGAAAGTTATCTGGTGTTTAAGGCTTAGAATAGATAAATGAGTTTAGGAGAGGTTAGATGGAAGAACTATCTGTTTCAAATACAAACACCCCCATAAATGTCAGAGAACTGCTGCAAAAATACGATAATATGGAATTTTCGGAATTGCAGTATAAGGGGTATAAATTAGAGAATGTGCCGGATGATTTTACTGGGCAACGAATTAAAAACGGCGATTATGAAGAATGCAGTTTTAATGGAAACAGTTTTAAATATGTAGGTGCTGCGGGAACCCGCTTTCGAGCATGTACCTTTACTGGTTGTGTGATTCAGGGCGCAAATATGCAGTTTTG
>CAJTJY010000001.1:189291-216490 GCA_910576975.1 uncultured Lachnospiraceae bacterium | reverse complement strand
TCCTCCAATCTGAAATTTTTGAAAATGCTAAAAACCAGATTGGATAGGAGGCGAACGGCAGCCAACAGCAGAAACAGCCCTGCGGCACATTCCGATAAAAAACGACAAAAGAAAAACCGCAAAGGCTCGGTGACCTCTACGGTTATAGGAGATACATATTCTGTTAAGTGGAGATTATACTTCTGGTTGCATGGCAAGAAGTAGCGTTGCATGGGCAGGGATTTTTTTAACTGGCTTCCTGCTATTCCCCGATATGCTATGTACGGATAAATTCTGTGTTGCATGAGCAGATAGATTACCGCCCGAAAAAAGAACATAAAAAACCCTCCAAACTTCAAAAACAGGTCTGGAGAGTGTCTGTTAAGTTTTTTAGGGCATAGCAATACCGCCCACCACACGCCGTTTTTTTATATGGTGAACATCCATGCTATGAATGAAATGCAGGCAATAAGCAATAGCTATCCATCTTCTTTTTATCCTCAACACAAATTTGTTTTTTTGCAGATAGCTGTTGCTTAAATTGCCACATTAATTTTTTATCCATTGATTCAAGTTTGGTAAAATTCTTTATGTATATTTTTATTGTTTTTCTTTTTTGCTGACATGATAAAAATAAATTGCGCGGATTAATAGCCCTCCAAACCAGCCGATTGGAGCGGCTATCCAAATTCCATTATAACCAAGCTTTGTGCCAGACAAAATAATAGCGACAGGCACTTGAAGACAGCACAGGGAACATATGGAAGCAATCATCGGCACAAATGATTTTCCATACCCCAAAAGCAATCCGTTTAATACCTGCATGGCTGCAAAGATAATATAAAAAGCAGGCACAATCTTCAGATAGCTGTTGCCAATATCTAAAACAGACGTATCCCTATTGAATATTGATATAAATACAGACGGAAACAATACAATGACAACAGAAATACACGCTGATACTGCAATCCCCATAACCAATGCGTATTTCCCGCCTTTCAATACCCTGTCTTTCCTTTTTGCCCCTAAATTCTGGGCAGTAAAATTAGTCATAGCCTGCCCTAAGTTCAAGGCGGGCATTTCTGCAAAAGCATCTACCTTAGATGCGGCAGTATATGCCGCCATGCAATCCGTGCCAAACCCATTAATCAGAAACTGCAATGACATAAATCCCACACTCACAAATACTTGCTGTATCATGGCGGGCGTACCTATCTTCAAGCTCTTTTTTAATTCTGCCTTGTCAAACTGTAAATGCAATACATTAATAAACAAGCTGCGATAATGTATTTTCATATATACCATACAAACGATAAATGACAAAAGCTGCGATAACACAGTCGCAAATGCCGCCCCTGCCACACCCATTCCGAATGCCTTAATGAACAATATATCAAGCACAATATTCAGAAGCGCTGCCACTATCAGAATATATGTAGGTGTTTTTGAATCCCCCATCCCGCGAAGAATATTTGTAAGCGCGTTATATGCAAACGTGGGGATAACGCCGATAAACATAATTTTAAGATATATGTCAGCCGCTTCAAGCAAAGCGGACGGCACTCGGAAGACAAGCAGAATCTGATAGGAAAAACATATGCCCAAAGCAGCAATTATCAAACTGAGGCAAAAGCAGAAAGCAAATCCCGTATCCATAACTTTTTTCGCAGATTCCATGTCCTTACTGCCAAAATAACGTGAAACCAATATGCTTGCCCCCATTGAAATGCCCATAGAAAGGGCAATCAGCAGATAGTGTATCTGAAAACTGAACCCTACCGCCGCCAGACATTCTTTCCCCAAAAAATTACCTACAATAACCGTATCCGCAAGATTATATAGTTGCTGGAATAGATTGCCGACCAAAATTGGCAGTGAAAATAAAAATATTGTCTTTAACTCATGTTCTCTCGTTAAATCCTTCATTTCGTAACCTCTTTCCTACTAAAATAAAATTTATTCCTTTTTGTTGCATGGTATTGTTTGCACACAATACATACAATATAGATTATATTCTTGACTTTGTATGTTTTCAATGCTAATATTGTATGTAAGACAATTTTGAGCAGGGAGGGAAAAAGCTTGCCAGTTAATTCTTTTGAAAATTACCCAATGCCATGGATACCCGATAAAGAAAAATTAAAATCACCAATTTATATATCTATTGCGGAACTTTTGGAACAGGATATCCAAAGCGGCAAACTGGCTGGAAATACAAAACTGCCGCCCCAAAGGGAATTAGCAGACTTTCTTGATTTGAACCTAAGCACAATAACCCGTGCATTCAAGATTTGTGAAAATAAGGGGCTAATCTATGCCAATATAGGGCAAGGCACATTTGTATCCCCAAATGCCGCCATCCCTTTTTTACATAAGGCAAATAACGGGTGCGTAGAACTGGGCATAATCAGACCTTTTTACCAGTATAATAAGATTGTCGCTGATATTGCGCAAAAAACCATACAACGCAATACTTCCCAGTATCTTTTTGAATTTGACAGCATATCGGAATCTTACAAGCACAAACAGACCGCCATAAAATGGCTGAAATCTTTCCATATAGAAACAGAGCCTGAAAACATCATGCTGACGGCAGGAACTCAAAATGCCCTGACGATTGTATTTTTGGCTCTTTTCCACTCTGGAGATAAAATCCTAACTGATTCTTACACTTATTCCAATTTTATCGGCTTAGCCAGACAGTTAAATGTCCAGTTGATATCAGTAGCCGCAGATGAGGATGGAATGATACCCGACCTAGTGGAAAAGCAGTGCAGGATAATGGATATAAAAGGAATCTTCCTAATGCCGTCCTGCAATAATCCGACAGGAACTGTCATGTCAATGGAACGAAAAAGGAAAATTGCCAGCCTCATACAGCAATACCATCTGATTTTAATGGAAGATGACGCTTATGGATTTATTGCAAATGATACAGGAGAACCGATTCAGACATTGATACCAGATAATACCATTTACCTGCACAGCCTGTCAAAATCACTTTCAGCAGGCTTAAGATGCGCATATATGGTTATCCCTGATTGCTTAAGACAAACCTTTCTTGAAACGGCTAATAATGTAAATTTGAAAATACCGCTGCTTAACGCAGAAATTATAAGCGAATTAATTGCAAGCGGCAATGCAGGCAGAATCATAGGGCAGAAAAAAAGACAGGCAAAAGAACGGAACAGGATATATAAAAAATACTTTCCAGACAGCATCTGCCCGAATGAATACAGCTTCTTCCAATGGCTGCCCCTGCCTGCCCATTATAACGGTTATCAGTTGGAAATGCAGGCAACAGACAATGGCATTCATATCTTCTGTTCTGACCGTTTTACCGTTGGCAAAGCTGAATCCACAGCTATAAGAATTGCAACCTGTTCCCCTGATTCCTTACAACAATTGGAAACAGGACTGAAAACCCTAAAACATTTGCTGGATAAGAATCAGCAATATATTTCACAAGCTAATTTCATAATATAGTTACTCCATTTGAAAGGCGGCAAAGAATTATATTCCCTGCCGCCAATTCTGATTATATAAAAATAATTTCTCCGTTCACAATTTCCCTCGCACAAGCCCTTATATTATTTATTTTGCCTGTCCACTCTATGGCATTTTCTTCCTTTAGCCGTTCCGTTATGTCCTGTGCCTGTTTCATGCTCTCTATAAGCCTTTCAAAGCGTTCCTGCGCCTGCCTGTCAATGACGGCTAGATAGGAGTTCAGTCTGCCACTTGTGAGAAGATTGGTGTATGTAACCTTGTGGTACTGTTTCAGATAATCCTGATGCCGCTGTCCCCATGTGCCTATCGGCTGTTCTTCTTCGTTGGGTAATATTAAATCTGGAATAAGATACCCATTTTCTTCGTGATATGTGCCGCCTAACTGTTCAAATATTGACTTCATATGCAAAAACTCCTTTTCTGTATGGTTTGGTTTCTGCGGGGCATCTGCAAGCAATGTGTCAGCAGGCTGTATGTATATACTATCTTTAAGTTAAGTAATCTCCTTGCAGTTCATACCACAGACCATTTTTATCATCGTAAATATACTTGTCCATTGAAAAATCCTCCGTTATAATATATTCGCACATACATCACAGTTCTCCGATTACCACACTTTGTTATATCTTGTTATGAGATTTTCTTGCCCTTGCATTTGCCCTTATGAGCAAGGAGGGAAAGAGTAAACTTGTGTGTAACCGTATAAAGAGATAAGGCGAACACATTGCGATAAATCCTTTATTTTCAAGGCTTTTGGAGGATTTTATTAAAACACTGTAACCTCTGTTGAGAGGTCATAATTTACTGATATTCAAATACCGATTTAAAGTACATACTGCGTATATTGCAGATGTGAAAAGGTCTTTGGGATTAACAATGTATGATGCTCCTAATACGGTAAAAGAATTAAAACATCCGAGGAAGTATCCACCGAAAGAGAAAGTAGAAGCGATAATGGATGCGCTTAAATATTTTGAGGTAATTTAATGGATGAAAGAATTTATCAGGTAGCAGAGCGGATAGTTGAAATACATCAAAAAGCCTATGAAGTTTATTTGCCGCTGGTTGAAGATGTGTATAGTAGAGCTGTGTCAGAAGATGAATTGTCATATTTGTTAGATCATTTGCTGGATTTTGCCTGCGATGAAAAAATACTGAAATTGTTTAAAAGGGTGTGTAGTAAGTATTTGTATATATACCCTGGTTGCATTAAGCTTTATATTGAAGCATATCGAGAAATGTGGGAAGAAGATTGTTACTCAGTAGAAATCCCTTAAAGGGAAAGTGGATAAGATGTTTTAAAAAATTATGATGGGAGAAGAGGTGAGCGTGTATGGCGAAAATTGTAAAGGAAACTATTCATGCAAAAGGTATTGATATTGACATTTATACTACAAATTTTGAAAATGAGTTTATTTCCTGACAGATATTGCAAAATATCGAAATGAGGATGATCCACGATTTGTGATTCAAAACTGGATGCGAAATAGAAATACGATTGAGTTTTTGGGTGTGTGGGAAGAATTGCACAATTAACAGTTTAACCGCATGCAATTCGAGGCGGTTAAAAATGAGGCGGGGCTAAATCGTTTTGTTATGACATCCAAAAAGTGGATTACACAAATGAATGCCATCGGTATTGTCTCAAAAGCAGGACGTTATGGCGCAACATATGCTCATAGTGATATTGCTATGTCATTTGCAACTTGGATTTTTCCTGAATTTCAGTTATATATTATGAAGGACTATCGGAGATTAAAGGCGGATGAAAATAGCCGGCTATCTTTGAAGTGGAATTTGAACAGAGAAATTTCCAAGTTAAATTACAGAATACATACAGATGCAATGAAAGAAAATTTGATTCTACCAGAATTAATATCTGCACAGATTGCCTATACATACGCCAATGAAGCAGATATGTTGAATGTCGTTTTGTTTGGATAAACAGCGAAACAGTGGAAAGACGAAAATCCAACCATAAAAAGAAACATGAGAGATGTGGCAACACTAAACCAATTACTAGTGTACTGACACATTTATATTCAGGCAAACCTCCTTGCCCGATTGCCCATCAGACTGCGTTGTCATCAGTCAACGATGCCACCGCATCGCCTCCTTCTTCCGTCTTGCTGATGAACAATCGTTCTGCAGAGTTTCGCCAGATATAAATGTGTCAGCACACTAGTGCTTGCCAATCTGGAAAGCAATAATGCTGTTTTGATTAATCAAGGGAAGAACCAAAAAGAGTGAATGGGATTGCTTCGACAGTTAGCAATACAGCAATTACAAACATTAGAAAAGGTAAGTTTGCAAAATTTACCGAAATTAGGAATTGATAAACAGTAGAATAAAAAAGGCATTTTAAATACCAAAGAGGAGGAAGTTTATGTCTTTGACTATGTCATATTTAACATCTGTAAAAAATGTAGAAAGTATATTTAATTCTAATATACAAATTCACTTGTCTCAAACAATTAACATGGCAGAATATGATGCTGTTTTTCAAAGTTTAAAAATACACTTATTGTAAAGAGGATAAAGATAAATTATATTCGTTTGTGAGGAGAGGAGAATTGACAAAAGTTGCTCTTAATGCCTCTGGTGTTGTTAGTAAACATTTTTCATCGGAATCATTTGTGTAGGATTATATAAAAAGTCTTTCATTAGATTTATTTAGATGATAAATGTGTGAATAGCGCAAAAGAAATGGCAACTATTTATATTGCTATTTCAGCATTTGAAAATATGGCGTGCAAATTTGTGCTTAAGGTATTATTGGAACATAAGGGTGAAAACTGGTGGGATGAATGTCTGATGCGACAGCCTCATTCCGCACTTCTATCGATGTTTTGCAATGGTATCTGTCCTGTGAGCGTTCCTCCCTGTAAAATCTTATATACTCTTTTATCGCATGTCTCAAGGAAGATTCATCCGTTATTTCGTTCATCTAATACATCTTCGCTTTGATAATTCTCAAGAATCTTTCCGCTGGTCCAGTGTCAATGCATTGTCCAACCCTTGACATGGATTGTTTCAGATTTTCTTAACATCCTAGATTTTTAGGGGTTTTGAAGCTTTTTCGTTTTTTGGAAAATGGCTAGAAAACGTATAAAAAGCGACTTCTGATGGTTGTAAACGTTTGCATGGCACTTGAGACGGCATCATTGACGCATTGAAGTAGTTTTCAAACAAATCAAAGACTATGTTATTTAAATAAAGAAATAAGCTTGGGAGATTGTTCATATTCAAGGCTTTGAGCAAGTATTTTTTGTCTCTAAGATTAGTTTGCTTGAACCTGGGCGATATATTTTTGACGAGCAAGATTGCGGCATTATAATCAATTTTCTTTAGATACTGTAGGAAAAATAGAACCTTATGTAGATCAAAAAGGAGAAGACGCCATATGAAATTGAGTGTAAAATTTACAACATGCGGGTATAGTAACTGTGATATAGAGATTCGCGCAAAGGGTTTTTTAGCAGCGCTTGTATTCTGGGCAGATCTCAATGGTCCTCTGTCTGGCTGGTCATCATTTGCGGCAATTCCCATACAAGCGACAGGAAATGCGCATTATCGTTTTGAGGGAAGCCGCGCAGTGCCAGCAGGAGCCACCCATATTTATGTAAAGTGCATAGCGCAGGATTTTTCATCCGTTGAAGAAGCTGTTTGGGAAATACCTGTCAAATATCGGGCGGCTGATCTCGATTCAGAGCCGCTGGCAGAATTCTCATTGATGAGTGATCTGCATTTGTCTAGAAAGCATGGCATGATTCACAGCGCATTGCGCCTGGCATCTTCCGTAATACTGATGCCGGGCGATCTTACAAATGATGGTTATGCGGAGCAATTTGAAGGATTGAGACATTGCATCGAGGAATCTGCGTCAGATAAGCTTATCTTGTCAGTGACTGGTAATCACGATCAATTGCTGCATCCAGACATGGCAACGATTAACAATTATGCAGGATATTACAAGTTTCAGAAGTATTTATTTCAACGTTCAAAGAAAATGGGATATTCAGTTTACGAAGATGCTTCTGGCGCATATCTTGTGCAGATTGGCGAGATAGAAGTGATAGGACTGCAGTGCGTTTCTAATTACAGGAAATTCGTGTTTCCAGAAAGCGCTCAGCTTAAATGGCTCGATCGGCATCTGGATCATGATGATACAGCTCAGTGGCATATCATTCTCTGCCACGCTCCATTGATAGCGCATAATCCGCACCGCAAGGATGGCGCTCCATATCTTTCAAGAGATGCAGAATTACAGCAGATCGTTGACAGCCACAAAAATATCATTTTTTTGTCGGGTCATACGCATGATTCTCCAAGCATGAAGCAAGGCAATGTTGAATATCAAGCAGAGAAGCAGATTCTTTATATTGATGCCGGAAGCGTTACCCCGACAGAGCTAAGCGGCGAGCCGCTGCAGCCGTCAGAATGGAAAGACGGCGTTATTACAGAACTGACGCTTTATTCTGAGATGATAGAAATCAGAACAAAGTCAATACGCACAGGTATCAGCTATCCAAGAGGATATTATTGGTTCAGACTGGAAAAAGATCCCATATGATTTCTGCGAAAAACGAATTTTCAGAGTAAGAACCCAAATTTAGGACATAATAACAACAGGAAATTGGAAACAGGAGGAAACACTATGTCACAGATTATTGGGGCACAGAGCATCCAGTTTGAGGAAGCTCCTTATATCTTGGGCAGTGCCAGCATTGTGGGCACCAAAGAAGGGGAAGGCCCTCTAGGAAAGCTGTTTGACCTGGTTGGGGAGGATGATAAGTTCGGGGAAGATACTTGGGAGGAGGCGGAGAGCACGCTGCAAAAGGAAGCGGCTTCTATGGCAATCGGCAAGGCCGGACTTCAGAAAGAGGATATCCGTTATATTTTCGGAGGAGACTTATTGGGGCAAAATATTGCGACCACGTTTGGACTGATGGAACTGAATATTCCGTTGTTTGGCTTATACGGTGCCTGTTCCACAGCTGGGGAATCCTTATCCCTTGCAGCTATGGCAGTGGCGGCGGGTTATGGGGAACAAGTGCTTGCGGTTACCTCGAGCCATTTTGCGAGTGCGGAGAAACAATTTCGCTTTCCCTTGGAATATGCCAATCAAAGGCCCTTATCAGCTACCTGGACGGTTACAGGAAGCGGAGCCTTTATACTTGGCAGAAAACGAACCAATCTGCGCATTACAGGAATCACCACAGGGAAAGTGGTGGATTACGGAGTGAAAGACTCAATGAACATGGGGGCTGCCATGGCGCCGGCAGCCTGTGACACCATCAGCAGGAACCTCAAAGATTTTAACCGCAAGCCAGAGGATTACGACAGAATCATAACGGGGGATTTGGGCACGGTGGGACAGGAAATCTTGATAGATTTAATGAAAAAGGAAGGCTTTGACATTTCAAGCGTCCACATGGACTGTGGGATTGAGATTTATGACAACGCTTCTCAGAATACCAATGCCGGGGGCAGCGGGTGCGGTTGCTCTGCCGTGACGCTCAGCGCATATATCCTGCCGAAATTACAAAAGGGCACCTGGAAAAGAGTATTGTTCGTGCCTACTGGGGCGCTGCTGTCTACCGTCAGCTTTAATGAGGGGCAAAGCGTTCCAGGCATATCGCATGGCGTGGTGATAGAATATGCAGAATAAAGGAGTGAAGGTATGGATTATGTGAATGCTTTTTGGGTAGGAGGCTTGATCTGTGCGCTAGTTCAGATATTGATGGAAAAAACAAAGATGCTTCCTGGCAGGATCATGGTGCTGCTGGTGTGCAGCGGCGCAGTGCTGGGTGCATTGCAGATTTATCAGCCGTTTCAGGAATTTGCAGGGGCAGGCGCAAGCGTTCCGCTGCTGGGATTTGGAAATACGCTTTGGAAAGGTATTCAAGAGGCGGTCAATTCCGATGGATTTTTGGGAATTTTCATGGGAGGCTTTACAGCCAGCGCCGTTGGTATTTCTGCAGCATTGATTTTTGGATATTTGGCAAGCCTGATTTTCCAGCCGAAAATGAAGAAGTAAGAGATTTCTAAAATAAAAATAAGTATAAATTTGAAGTTTTTGTCCATAATGGATAGAGAAAGAAAATTTTTTGCAAAGGAGATTTTATTATGAAAAAGTTGAAAAAAATAGTTTTGGGCTGTCTGTTCGTCCTGGCATTTAGCTGTGTCACCGCTTGCGGAATGGATAATAACGACGTCAATAACGATACTACAAATGGAACCAATAATGGGACAAACAATGGCGCTACGAACGGGACGACCAATGACAAAACCGGAAATGATAATGTCAACGGCGGCACAAACAATAACAATGTCAATGACAATGACATCGATCGCAATGATGATAGGAATAATAATGGAGACGGGGTCATAGAGGATATTGGAGAGGATATTATAGACGGAGTGGAAGACATTGGAAATGATGTCGAAAACGGCGTGGATGATATGATGGATAACAATAACACAAATAATAAGACTGATAAAAACGGCGCAAATGGCGCAAACACCGGAACTAATAAAGGAAATGGAGCTGGAACTACCAAGGACAATAAGAACATGGCAAAATAATTAAATACCAAAAAGGAGGCGCTCATAGAGGCGCCTCCTTGCTGTTTATTCATCAATACTGTAATTAGGAGCTTCTTTGGTGATATGAATGTCGTGTGGGTGACTCTCTTTTAGGGAGGCGGCGGATATTTTTATGAATTTTCCTGTTTCTTTTAAGGTTTCAATATTGATAGCGCCACAGTAACCCATGCCAGAACGGAGCCCTCCGAGCAACTGGAACACGGTGTCTTCCACAGAGCCTTTGTAGGCAACCCTTCCTTCGACGCCTTCTGGTACTAGTTTTTTAGCGTCTTGCTGGAAATAACGGTCTTTGGAACCGTTTTCCATAGCGGCAAGGGACCCCATGCCCCGATATACTTTGTATTTTCTTCCCTGGTATAATTCGAAGCTTCCAGGGCTTTCGTCACATCCGGCAAAAATGCTTCCCATCATGCATACGTTTGCCCCGGCTGCAATCGCCTTTGTCATGTCGCCGGAATATTTGATGCCGCCGTCTGCGATAATCGGGATTCCATATTCCTTTGCCACGTCGTAGCAGTCCATCAGTGCAGAAATCTGGGGCACGCCAATGCCTGCCACCACGCGAGTGGTACAGATGGAACCTGGACCAATGCCAACCTTGACAGCGTCTGCCCCGGCTTCGATCAAAGCCCTTGTAGCTTCTCCAGTGGCAATATTTCCGGCAATAACCTGTAAATTAGGAAATGCAGACTTGACTCTCTTTAAAGCCTCGATAATATTCTTGGAATGTCCGTGCGCCGAATCCAAGACGATGACGTCGACTTTGGCTTTTACCAGTGCGTCCACACGCTCCATCATATCGGAAGTAATGCCTACGCCTGCCCCGCAGAGCAGCCGCCCCTGTGCGTCCTTGGCAGACAGAGGGTATTTGATTTGTTTTTCAATATCCTTGATCGTGATAAGTCCTTTCAAGTTAAAGTTGTCGTCCACAATCGGGAGCTTTTCTTTTCTTGCTTTTGCAAGGATTTTTTTTGCTTCATCTAATGTGATGCCTTCTCTTGCAGTGACAAGATCTTCGGTTGTCATGCTGTCTTTGATTTTTTTGGTGAAGTCTTCCTCGAATTTCAGATCGCGGTTGGTGATGATTCCCACCAGTTTTCCGTTCTCTGCAATGGGGACGCCGGAAATGCGGAATTTGCCCATCAGGTTGTCCGCATCCTGCAATGTATGTTCTGGGGAAAGGGAAAATGGATCGGTGATGACCCCGTTTTCGGAACGTTTTACTTTGTCAACCTCCTCAGCCTGCACTGCGATTGACATATTTTTGTGAATGATTCCAATGCCTCCTTGACGAGCCATGGCAATCGCCATCCGGTGTTCGGTAACCGTGTCCATGCTTGCGCTCATCATGGGAATGTTCAGTTTTACCGTTTTAGTCAGGTAGGTTGATAAGTTTACCATGTCAGGGGTAATCTCTGAGTATGCAGGAACTAATAATACGTCGTCAAATGTAATTCCATCGCCGATAATTGTACCCATTGTTTTTCCTCTCTTTCTGGAAGCTGTTTTTTTGTTATTCCCACGATTTTATCAAAAAAGAGAAAAGCTGTCAACGACTGGCGGACAGTTCTGTGCAAATTATTCATCAATTTTGCTTCTAAGTGCGTTAAGTAATACTAATAATCTAACAATAAGGATAGGAAAATGGAGAAGCAATTTGTTTGAGTTTCCGCATTTTACAATTCATAGCGCCAAAATGTTTCCATCACAAAGTGATGAAAACATTTTGCACATAAAAGCGCTCTGAAAAGCTAGCTTTTCAAGCACTTTTTGTGCAAGATGTCTATGCTGCCAAAGGCAGCAAGACCTTTTGGCGCTATGAATTGCAAAATGCGGAAACTCAAAAGCAATTTGCAGTTGTATAAATCTTCCTTTTTGTTTATAATGAAAAGCCAATAAGCGTTATTTTGTCAGGAAAAGGAGAAGAAATATGGAATTTCGGCCATGCATCGACATTCATAATGGAAAGGTAAAGCAGATCGTAGGAGGAAGCCTAACGGATGCCGGAAATCAGGCAGAGGAAAATTTTGTGGCAGAGCAGGACGCTGCTTTTTTTGCAGAATTATATCGCAGGCGTCAGATTCGGGGCGGACATATCATTTTGTTAAATCCGCCGCAAAGTGAATATTATCAGGAGACGAAAGCCCAGGCCCTGGCAGCCCTTGGCGCATATCCCGGCGGAATGCAGGTAGGCGGGGGCATCCGTCCGGAAAATGCCGAAGAGTTCCTTGAGGCAGGGGCTAGTCATGTCATTGTGACGTCTTATGTGTTTCGGGAAGGAATGATACATTACGGCAGCTTGGAAAGATTGTGCACGGCTGTTGGGAAAGAGCATCTGGTATTAGACTTAAGCTGCCGCAAGAGGGCAGACAGTTACTATATTGTCACCGACCGCTGGCAGAACTTTACGGAAGAGAGAATTGAAGTGCCTCTGTTGGAAAAATTGTCGGCATACGCAGATGAGTTTCTAATACATGCGGTGGATGTGGAAGGAAAAGCTAGTGGAATTGAGACAGGGCTTGCGGCGCTGCTTGGAAAGTGGGGCAAGATTCCCATTACTTATGCGGGAGGCATCGGGAGCTATGAGGATTTGGAGCAGCTTAAGAGACTGGGAAGAGACAAGCTTAACTTTACAATAGGAAGCGCCTTGGATTTGTTTGGAGGGGTGTTGGAGTTTGAGAAGATTTGCGGCGGGCGTTGACAAACCAAATAACCACTGATATGATCAAAGGCAGAAAAAGCTTCATTATAAATGAAAATGTATCTGATGTCTGGAACGGAAGCGCCACAGTGCGCTTGAATAGAATAAAGGAGACCAGTATGAAATTTACAAAAATGCAGGGGGCAGGAAACGATTATGTTTATGTAAATTGTTTCCAGGAAGAAGTAAGGAATCCAGAAAAAGTCTCAAAATTTGTCAGTGACCGCCATTTTGGCATCGGAGCGGACGGTTTGATCTTGATCCGGCCGTCACAGCGTGCGGATTTCGAGATGGCAATGTATAATGCCGATGGTTCTCAGGGAGAAATGTGCGGAAATGCTATCCGCTGCGTGGCAAAATATGTCTATGATCATGGAATGACCGATCAGACGCAGATTAGCGTCGATACACTTGCAGGGATCAAATATCTCAATTTAACTCTGGAGCAAGGGACAGTATCCCAGGTAAAAGTAAATATGGGCGCGCCTTGTCTAAAGACGTCAGAAATCCCGGTTATTGCCGATGCGCAGCAAGCAGTCAATGTGCCACTGGAAGCAGGCGGGAAAATATATCATATGACGGCAGTGTCTATGGGGAATCCCCATTGCGTGCTGTTTTTCGAGGAGGACGTCAGGACATTAGATTTGGAAAAGCTCGGGCCGCAATTTGAAAATCATTCAAGATTTCCCAAACGGATCAATACCGAGTTTGTAAATGTGATAGACGAGCGGACCTTGAGAATGCGGGTCTGGGAGCGGGGAAGCGGAGAGACGCTTGCCTGCGGGACTGGTTCTTGTGCCGCTGCCGTTGCGGCGATGCTCAATGGAAAGTGTGAAACAGAAGTGACGGTTCATCTTACTGGCGGGGATCTTAAAATTAGCTGGGAGGGCAATGACGCCTCTGTATATATGACGGGGCCTGCCGTCACGGTTTTTGACGGGGAGATCAGCCTGCCGCAAGAGATGCAATAGAAACATGAGATGCAAAAACGCATAGAATGGAGGATATGATGTTTAAGGTAAATGAAAATTATCAGAAGCTGCCAGGAAGCTACCTGTTCAGCACCATTGCAAAGAAAGTATCAGCCTTTGCCGAGGCAAATCCAGAGAAGGATATCATTCGCTTGGGGATTGGAGATGTCACCCAGCCATTAGCCCCGGCAGTAATTGAAGCTATGCACAAGGCGGTGGACGAGATGGGCAAAGCAGAGACATTTCACGGTTATGCCCCCGACTTAGGATATGAATTTTTAAGGAATGCCATTGCAAAACATGATTATCAGCAAAGAGGCTGCGACATTGCGCCAGACGAAATCTTTGTGTCAGACGGTGCAAAAAGCGACTCAGCCAATATCCAGGAGATTTTTGGGGCGGACAATAAGATTGCAGTGTGTGATCCGGTATACCCGGTGTATGTGGACTCTAACGTGATGTCAGGCAGGACGGGTGTCTATGATGCAAAGACAGAGACCTGGAGCGATGTGATCTATATGCCATGCACGATGGAAAATGGATTTGTTCCAGAATTTCCAAAGCAAACCCCGGATATGATTTATCTTTGCCTGCCAAATAATCCCACAGGCACTACCATCACCAGGGGACAGTTGCAGGAATGGGTGGATTATGCCAACAAGGTAGGTGCTGTGATCATCTATGACGGCGCATATGAGGCATATATTTCTGAGCAGGATGTGGCGCATTCCATTTATGAGTGCCAAGGCGCAAGGACCTGTGCGATCGAGCTCAAGAGCTTTTCCAAAAACGCAGGATTTACAGGGGTGCGTTTGGGCTACACAGTGATTCCAAAGGAGCTCAAATGCAAGGATGTGTCGCTTCACGGCATGTGGGCGCGCCGTCATGGCACTAAGTTTAATGGAGCGCCTTATATCGTGCAGCGCGCCGGAGAGGCAACCTACAGTAAAGAGGGCAAAGCGCAGCTCAAGGAGCAAGTGGCTTATTATATGAAAAATGCATCTGTGATCAAGGAAGGCTTGATAGAAGCGGGCTACACTGTTTTTGGCGGTGTGAACGCCCCTTATATCTGGCTGAAGACTCCTGGTCAGATGTCATCCTGGGAATTTTTTGATTATTTGCTGGAACGAGCAAATGTCGTGGGAACTCCTGGCTCCGGCTTTGGTCCAAGCGGAGAAGGGTATTTCCGGCTTACAGCCTTTGGAAGCCGTGAAAATACGCTTGCGGCTATTGAGCGTGTCAAGAAGCTGTAAGCAAATCATCTTATCTAGTGTACTGACACATTTATATCTGGCGAAACTCTGCAGAACGATTGTTCATCAGCAAGACGGAAGAAGGAGGCGATGCGGTGGCATCGTTGACTGATGACAACGCAGTCTGATGGGCAATCGGGCAAGGAGGTTTGCCTGAATATAAATGTGTCAGTACACTAGTTTATTTTTAAGCTTTCTTTACAGGAGCGCCGTGTGGCAGCCTCGAATCCAAAATCCGATAAAAGCGGCAGATTCAGCTTTCTCAGATGTTTGTCAAGAAAGATGATTCAAAAAATTAGAAAAAATTTCAAAATAGGGCTTGACATTTGATCGAGAATGATAGTATAATGGATAAGCAGTCGGCAAGAGAGCATAGAGCAGGAATGCTGATTGAGATGGACATGGGATCTTAGCTCAGCTGGGAGAGCATCTGCCTTACAAGCAGAGGGTCACAGGTTCGAGCCCTGTAGGTCCCATTTCTTTTTAATAATTACGGCGGAATAGCTCAGTTGGCGAGAGCACACGGTTCATACCCGTGGTGTCGGGGGTTCAAATCCCTCTTCCGCTATTTTTTATATTCAGTCAATTTTATATTATGGCATGTTAACAATTCATAACTGGCGAAAGTGAGCATCGGTTATGGATTTTTTGTTTTATTAGGAACTTTTGATGCGATAAAATTACAGAATACGGAAACTCAAATAAAAACATATTGAAAATTATACCCAGATGTGATAAGATGATACAAGTTATCAGCAGGAACAATTGCAGGAGGTTTGAGAAAAGTGGCAGTATTAAAGACAGTATTAATGGTAATATTTATATTGATCAGCATTGTATTGACAGTCATCGTATTGATGCAGGAAGGCAAATCAGCAGGACTTGGGGCTATCAGCGGCGCCGCAGACACATACTGGGGCAAGAACAAGGGGCGTTCCATGGAAGGAAGGCTTGTGATGATAACCAGGCTTTTGGTAATTTTGTTCCTGGTAATTGCCGGTGTATTGAATATTGGAAGCTTTTAACAGGGAAGAATCCAGGAAGACTGTCGGTTACGGCAGTCTTTCTTTGTCTTATCAGGAAATTGCGCTGACATTGTCTTTAAGGATTCAAGGTGTCAAAAGGTCTCAATGACTTTCAGAACAATAGAGGCCTTTTGACATCTTAATCCCATCAGATAAAAAGCCCTCCCGTTTGAGATGTCAATTAAAATATTAGGAGAAGTTTATGGAAAAAGAATTATTGGAAAATAGAAAAAAAATGATATATGAGTTTATGTGCAGCGAGCTCTATGTACCTATGAAAATCAAAGAACTTGCAATTCTTTTGAATGTGCCAAGGGAAGAACGTCCGGCGCTGGAGGAAGTGTTGCATGAGTTATTGGCAGAAGGTAAAATTGAATTATCCAAGCGGGGAAAATATTCCAAGGCAGAAGGAAAATACCTGACAGGCACTTTTATTGGAAATGCAAGAGGCTTCGGATTTGTTGCCGTTGAGGGGGAAGCAGAGGATATATTCATATCGGAATCCCTGGTAAACGGCGCCATGCACGGAGATACCGTACAGGTGGCTCTTTCAGCGGAACGCTCTGCCTCCGGCAAACGGCTCGAAGGCGCAGTGGTAAAGATTTTGCAGAGGAACCTTACCCAGGTAGTGGGAACCTTTCAAAAGAATAAGAGTTTTGGATTCGTGATTCCAGACAACTTGAAAATGGGGCAGGACATCTTTATACCTCTGGAACATTTCAAAGGGGCTGTCGACGGGCATAAAGTGGTGGTGCAGCTTACGGATTATGGCAATGACAAGAAGAAGCCAGAGGGGAAGATTATAGAGATTATCGGGCATGTCAATGACCCAGGAACGGATATCATGTCCATTGTAAAAGGGTATGATCTTCCAGTGGAATTTCCAGAAAAGGTGCTAAAGCAAGCGGAAAATGTCGGAAAACCCGTGAGCGCCGCTGACATGGCGGGAAGGATGGACATCAGGGATTGGCAGATGGTGACGATTGACGGCGAGGATGCCAAAGATTTGGACGACGCCATTACACTGACCAAGGAAGGAGATGCTTACCGCCTGGGCGTGCACATCGCAGACGTGACCAATTATGTTCAAGAACGCAGCGCTTTGGATGTAGAGGCGTTGGAGCGTGGAACCAGCGTTTATTTGGTGGATCGTGTGATTCCCATGTTGCCTCATGCGTTGTCAAATGGAATTTGTTCCCTCAATGCGGGCGAAGACCGCCTTGCGCTAAGCTGCATCATGTTAATAGACAAGAAAGGCGCAGTCATAGATCATAAGATAGCGGAAACCGTGGTGCGGGTGGATAAAAGAATGAGCTATACCAGCGTGCGCAAGATTCTGAAAGATCAGGATCAAGCGGAACGCAGGGAATATCAGGAATTGATTCCTATGTTTGAACGGATGGAGGAGTTGGCAGCGATCCTGCGGGAAAAACGAAGGAAACGAGGCTCGATTGATTTTGATTTCCCGGAAACGAAAATAATACTCGACCGCCAGGGCAGGCCGTTGGAAATCAAGCCTTATGAGCGAAATGTGGCTACCAGGATTATTGAGGATTTTATGTTGATTGCCAACGAGACCGTGGCGCAGGATTTTTTCTGGCAAGAAATTCCCTTTGTCTATCGTACTCATGATACGCCAGATTCCGAGAAGATCCGAAAGCTTGGGACGTTTATCAATAATTTTGGTTATTCCATTAAAATCGGGCAGGAGGAAATTCACCCTAAAGAATTGCAGAAGCTGTTAGAAAAAATTGAAGACACGCCAGAAGAACCGTTGATTAGCAGACTGACATTGCGCTCTATGAAACAGGCGAAATATACGACGCAAAATACCGGGCATTTTGGGCTTGCCACCCAGTATTATTGTCATTTCACGTCGCCCATACGAAGGTATCCAGATCTGCAGATCCACCGTATCATAAAGGAAACGCTGCGGGGAAAAATGAATCAGAAACGATATTCTCATTATGAACGGATATTGCCGGAGGTTGCGGCGCAGTCAAGCGCCAGGGAACGGCGGGCGGAAGAGGCGGAGCGTGAGACAGATAAGCTCAAAAAGGTTCAGTATATGTCGGAGCGTGTTGGAGAGAGCTTTGAGGGAGTGATTTCTAGCGTGACATCATGGGGCATGTATGTGGAATTGCCGAATACCATAGAGGGAATGGTTCACATTACCAACCTGACGGACGATTATTATCACTTTAATGAGGAGACCTATGAGCTGACAGGGGAAGCTACGGGCAGAATATTCAAGCTGGGACAGAAAATCGAGGTGGTTGTGGCAGACACGAATCTGCATATGCGTACCATAGATTTCGTATTGCCAGAACATGCAAAGGCATTTGGCCTTGGCGCCTCGGCGGAAGACATCGGCAGATACCGGTCATAACGATATATGTACTCTGAGAATCTCCCGCATACCTGATTTTGCGGCTGATTTTACGTTAAATGCACACATATTTAGTCTACGTGCCACCTGGGTACGCCTCATAAATTTGTGCGCATCTGACCAAAAATCTTCACGCAAAATCAGGCATAAAGAGAATCCTGGAATATATTAAAACAAAAAGGGAGGAAAGAAATGGGCAAAGCAAGCATAAAATTAATTGCCAACAATAAAAAAGCATTTCACGACTATTTTATAGAAGAGAAGTATGAGGCGGGGATCAGCCTTGCAGGGACCGAGGTAAAGTCTCTGCGGATGGGGAAATGCTCTGTCAAGGAGTCTTTTATCAGTATTGAGAAAGGTGAGGCGGTGATACATGGAATGCATATCAGCCCTTATGAAAAAGGAAATATTTTCAACAAAGATCCGCTTCGTCCAAGGAAGCTGCTGATGCATAAATATGAGATAAATAAAATTGCTGGCAAAATGAAAGAGAAAGGTTATACTATCGTTCCGCTTCAAGTTTATTTTAAGGGCAGCCTGGTCAAAGTAGAAATCGCACTGGCGAAAGGGAAAAAACTCTATGACAAACGCCAGGATATTGCAAAAAAAGACATGCGCAGAGAGTCCGAACGGGAATTTAAAGTTAAAAATCTCTATTAGTATTGACTTTATCCTGTCTCTCTTGCTATAATAAAATATCGCTGAATAACAGCAGTTAAACCAGGGGGTTGTACTGGTTTCGACGGGGGTTGTGAAGCTATGGAAGCCATTGGCGGCTCCTGACCGCCCAAAAACGGGAATAATAAATATAAACGCTGAAGACAATTTAGCAATCGCTGCCTAGTTGCAGCAGTCGGCCTTAGACCACCCACAGTTTAAGATACCGGCTTCGACTATGTGGGAAACGACATGCGTTAAGCTTTGCGCGCATGGGCGTATCATGAAGCTACTGAAACCGGAAGCCTGTCATTAGGCGTCCGGCAGAGGGAAAGATAAATTAATGACTGTAATGGGAGATGCCATAGTGAATTGACTTTCGGACAGGGGTTCGATTCCCCTCAGCTCCATTAGCTTGATGGCAAATTGAAACAGAAGAAACGAGGTTATGAAAATGGCGATTGGAATGTCAAATAAGAAGCTTATTAAGTCAGTTGCAGAGTTAAAGGAAGCCAATTATTCAGGAAGCCCTGAGCTGAGAGAGATTTATCAGAGGCTTGCAAGCGGCAGGGAACAATTCGCAGAGATCTTAGAGAAGAATATCAGGGCGGTGATGCAGATCAGTTCCCTGGATTTAACCTTGCAGCATGAGACAGACAAGATTATGGAGATAGCCCGCAGCGTTGCCAGGGCTACGGAAGTTATATTTGGTACGAATACAGGCTCGTCAGAGGATAAGAATAATTCGCTTGAAGAGCTGACGAATACAATTATCAGAGTTTCAGAAGACACGGACGAGGTATACCGTAAGATCGAGACTGGTCAGGGAGAGCTGACGGCAATCCGTGATTTGTCTAACCAGGCTATTGAAGCATCGAAAGAGATGGCAAAAGATATGGATAACCTTTTTGAGGTGATCAACCATATGAATGAGGTTATTTCGGGAATTGAGTCGATTTCCCGCCAGACGAACCTGCTTGCTCTGAATGCATCCATTGAAGCCGCAAGAGCAGGACGGGCAGGACGTGGATTCGCCGTAGTTGCAGATGAGATACGTTCCTTGGCGGAAGAGACTCAGAAGCTGACAGGAAGCATGGGTAATTTCGTGGAAGGCATCGAGGCTGCGTCAAAGAAGAGCTCTGGGAGCACCAATCATACCATTGACTCTCTTCGAAGCATCAATGACAAGATTGGAAATGTCTGGGAGATCAATGATGACAATCAAAAGCATGTTTCTGAAGTCAGCCAGGCGGTTACATCTCTGGCGGCAGTCAGCGAAGAAATCAGTAGCACAATGTCTGAGATGGAGAATCAGTTGCGTAACAGCACGGATTTCATGCATAACATTGGAACGGAGCTGATTACAGCTAAAGAGCCGGTGGTGGAGATTGAGCGGACGTTAGACAACATTGTCAAACAAATGGGCTCCATGTCCGAAGATGCTTTTTTCCATATGGAAAACAAGGAATTTTCTACATATGTCAGGAATGCTGTTACAGCGCACCAGGCGTGGATTAATAATTTGGAAAAAATGGTCATGGAGAGAGAGGTCGTGCCGCTGCAGTTAGATTCTTCCAAATGCGGGTTTGGACATTTTTATTATTCGATTACCCCGGATATCCCAGGCGTTCGTGCTATTTGGGACGGCTTAGAGGAGAAACACCGCAGATTCCACGGATATGGTTCCGAGGTGATTCAGGCGTTGTTTGACGAAGACTATGTGAAAGCGAACCAGCTATGCGTAGAAGCAAAAGAATACTCGAAAGAGTTGATTTCAGACATGGAACAAATGCTGCGGATTGCGGATGCTTAATATTGCCCTGTTGGCGCATGCCAAAGGACACAGGGCAGGGGAGAAGGAAAAGCGCGTGTCGCCTTGTATTTTAGAGGAGCAGGCGCTTTTTCTTTATGCAGGCGGTAGCTTATAGATGAATTTAGAGATTGCAAGGAGAATAAAATGGACGGTTTTAAAATGATTGTCGATGGTTTCGTGTTTACGGACAGGGCCATGGCGCAGAAAGCTTGTCAGGAAGTTGACGGTATCAAATATGTGCAAAGCAAACTGGACATGGATAATCCCAGGATGGCCTTGAAAATGTATCAAAAACTTCTGGCAGAGCAGGTCTTTGAGACTCCGGTGGGACTGTCGTATTTGAAAGGGCTTCAGAATTATCTTGCTTCGTCACCGGAATTGGCGCAAGAGAAGCTGGTCCCGATCCGCTTTCCAGCTTCCTGGCAGGGCATGCAGGAAGATACTATTGAATGGTATGCACAGAACCTTGAGGAGGTTAAGCAAAAAGAGCGAGCCGCAAACTTTGTCAAAAGGCGAGCAGAGGAGAAAACAGAACAAGTAAAAAAGAGATTGTGGATTTCCCTGATGCTCAGCCTGTTCTTGTTTATCGTGGCAGCAGGCATGGCCGTAGTTACGTTGACTAGCGAACATCCAAACATTGTCAATTATGAAAATAAAATCATAGAAAAGTATGAGGCTTGGGAAACGGATTTGGAGAACAGGGAACAGGTTTTGAAAGAGCGTGAAAAGGAATTGGATGCAGCTTACTGACGTTGCTTCACAGTTTTGACATATTTCTGTGGTATGTTTTTGTCAGATCGAAATTATGAAATTTCTGTTGATCAGTAATTTGGCAGGACGGAAGGTGAGAAGAATGGAAAAGCGGAAGATACTCGTAGTGGATGATGAGAGCAGGATGCGTAAGCTGGTTCGGGATTTTCTGGTGAAACAGGGGTTTGAAGTTTCTGAGGCTGTAGATGGAGAGGATGCGCTCAATCAATTTTATGCGCAGAAAGATATTGCATTAATTATTTTGGACGTGATGATGCCTAAGATAAATGGCTGGGATGTTTGCAAGGAGATCCGCGAGAACTCAAAAGTTCCGATTATCATGCTGACGGCTAAGGGGGAGGAGGGCGACGAGCTGCAAGGATTTGACATTGGCGCCGATGAATATATTTCTAAGCCGTTCAGTCCAAGAATCCTGGTCGCCAGAGTGGAGGCCATTCTCAGACGTTCTGGCGGGAATGAGGAAGAGATTTTGGAAATCGGCGGAATTTCCATAGACAGGCTGGGACATCGAGTCACAGTGGATGGAAAAGAATTAGAGTTAAGTTATAAGGAATTTGAGCTTCTGACCTATTTTATAGAAAATAAAGGGATTGCTCTTTCCAGAGAAAGAATATTAAATCATGTCTGGAATTATGATTATTTTGGAGATGCGAGAACCATCGATACCCATGTCAAAAAGCTGCGCAGCAAGCTAGGCGCAAAGGGGGATCATATTAAGACTATTTGGGGGATGGGTTACAAGTTCGATGTGGAATTATGAAAGCGGATGTGACTATGATGTTTAAAAATGGATCTCTAACAGACAGGGCGTCAAGAAAAAACACTTGACATCCTGTTTGTTTTGCTGTATGATACCTGAGGTGGTAACAATGGAAAAGAAAGTAAGACAGACCTATCTCTATGATTTTTATGGGGATTTGCTGACAGAGCATCAGCAAAACATCTATCAAGCCTTTGTGCTTGAAGATTTGTCAATCAGCGAGATTGCAGAGGAAGAAGGCATTAGCCGGCAGGGAGTTCATGACTTGGTCAAGCGCTGTGACAAGATTCTTGAGGGATATGAACAGAAGCTGCATTTGCTGGAACGTTTTCTTAAAAATAGAGAAAAAATCATCAAGATACGGGATCTTTCCAAAGACTGCCAAGGTAAGGATCAAACGCAGAGAATGGCTGAGATTGAAGCTATTTCCAATGAGATATTAGAGGAGTTATAGTATGGCATTTGACAGCTTGTCTGAAAAATTGCAGAATGTATTTAAATCTTTGCGCAGCAAAGGATTGCTCACAGAAGACGATGTGAAGTCAGCGCTGAAGGAAGTAAAGCTAGCTCTGCTGGAAGCGGACGTTAACTTTAAGGTCGTCAAGCAGTTTGTAAAATCTGTTCAGGAGCGCGCTATCGGGCAAGATGTGATGAACGGGCTCAATCCGGGGCAGATGGTCATTAAGATTGTCAATGAAGAACTGGTCTCGCTGATGGGCTCGGAGACGACAGAGATTGTCCTGAATCCTGCTTCAGAGATGACCGTGATTATGATGGCGGGCCTGCAGGGAGCAGGAAAAACTACCACGACGGCAAAAATAGCTGGAAAGCTGAAGCAAAAGGGAAGGAAGCCTTTGCTTGCAGCCTGCGATGTTTACCGTCCGGCAGCAATCCAGCAGCTTCAGATCAATGGAGAAAAGCAGGGCGTGGAGGTGTTCTCCATGGGGGATCGTCACAAGCCGGCAGATATTGCCAAGGCGGCCATTGAGCATGCCAAGGCGAATGAACAAAACGTGGTGATCATAGATACTGCGGGGCGCCTGCATATTGACGAAGAAATGATGCGGGAGCTGTGTGAAATCAAGGAGCGGGTAGAAGTCAGCCAGACGATTCTTGTGGTGGACGCCATGACGGGACAGGATGCTGTGAACGTGGCAAACACTTTTCAGGAAAAGATCGGCATTGACGGCGTGATCTTGACAAAGCTAGACGGCGACACCCGGGGCGGGGCGGCATTGTCGATCCGGGCAGTAACTGGAAAGCCGATTCTGTATGTGGGCATGGGCGAAAAATTGTCTGATTTGGAACAGTTTTATCCAGACCGTATGGCAAACCGTATTCTGGGAATGGGAGACGTGTTAACCCTGATCGAGAAGGCGCAGGAGACCATAGACGAAGAGAAAGCAAAAGAACTGGAACAGAAGATGAAGAAAGCCGAGTTTGGCTTTGACGATTATCTAGAGTCCATGAATCAAATGAAAAAGATGGGCGGGATTTCCAGCATGCTTAAGATGATGCCTGGCATCGGCAGTTCTCAGATTACAGAGATTGAGAATGCCATGGATGAAAAAAAGATGGCGAGGATAGAGGGAATCATTTATTCCATGACTCCGAAAGAGAGGGCCAACCCATCTGTCTTAAATCCTAGCAGAAAGCGCCGCATTGCCAAAGGCGCCGGGGTAGATATTAGTGAGGTAAACCGTCTGGTGAAGCAATTTGAGCAGTCTAGGAAGATGATGAAGCAGATGCCAGGATTGATGGGCGGCAAAGGCAAGCGCCGGGGCGGATTTAAACTGCCGTTTGGATTATAGTAAGTAACAGGGGATGCCAAGGCAGAACTTGATTACAAAGATATATTGTGAAAGAATGATCGATTCTTGCACAGGATGCCGTAATGCGCCTGTAAGCGCAGCATGGCAGGATGAAGCAAATATAGAACAAGGGCCAGGAGGTGAAAGACAATGGTAAAGATCAGATTAAAGAGAATGGGACAGAAGAAAGCTCCTTTCTATAGAATCGTTGTTGCAGATTCCAGATCTCCCAGAGATGGAAAATGCATCGCAGAAATCGGAACTTATGATCCTACAAAGGATCCAAGCGAGTTTCATGTAAATGAAGAGTTAGCAAAGAAATGGTTAGCAAATGGCGCTCAGCCGACAGAAATGGTAGGAAAGATTTTCAAAGCAGCCGGGATCGAGAAATAGTCTTCGTGAGGTGAAGTGATGAAAGAATTAGTAGAAGTAATTGCCAAAGCCCTTGTGGATCAACCAGAAGAGGTTGCAGTTACAGAGACTGAGAACGAAAAGTCCATTGTGCTAGAATTGCATGTCGCCCAGACAGACATGGGCAAAGTGATTGGCAAGCAAGGACGGATTGCAAAAGCCATTCGCGCTGTTGTGAAAGCAGCAGCAGCTAAGAGTGACAAGAAAGTTATTGTAGATATTGTGCAGTAATAGACAACGAGCAGGAGGCCGCCGCAGAAGAGGATTTATTTTGCGGCAGCCTCTTTCTGCATGTTTGAAAAGGAGAACGATTATGGACGATTTATTGCAGGTGGGAGCAATCGCCTCCACGCATGGAGTGCGGGGCGAAGTGAAAGTTTTTCCGATGACAGATGATGTAAATCGCTTCAAAAAGCTGAAAAAAATCTTTTTGGATAACGGGGAGAAATACTTGGAATTGGATGTTGCGCAGGTGAGATTTTTTAAAAAGATGGTGATTTTGAAATTCAAGGGGATTGACAGCATCAACGATGTCGAAAAGTATAAGGGAAAGGGGCTGTTCGTCACCAGGGATCAGGCTGTGAAATGTGAAAAGGGTGAATATTTTATTGCCGACTTGATTGGAATAGAGGTGTCTACGGAGGAAGGAACATTGCTGGGCGAGCTCAAAGATGTGCTGCAGACTGGGGCAAATGATGTATATATCGTAAAGATCAGCCCCGATTCTCCTTATGCAGCGCAGGTGGCAGATAAAAACCAGGAGCTTTTGCTTCCGGCAATCAGGGATTGCGTTCGCAAGGTAGATATAGAGGGGCGGAAGATAGAGGTATGCCTGATGCCGGGACTGCTTTAGCCTGGCAACAAGTGAGGAAGTGAAAAAATGAATTTTTATATATTGACATTGTTTCCGGAAATGGTAATGCAAGGTCTGCATACCAGCATACTTGGGCGTGCGTCAGAGGCTGGGGTTCTGCATATTGAGACGGTGAATATCCGCGATTATTCGGAAAATAAACACCATAATGTAGACGATTATCCCTATGGGGGCGGCGCTGGGATGCTGATGCAGGCGCAGCCGGTTTATAACGCTTGGAAATCCGTAGCAGAACGCATTGGAAGGAAGCCCAGATGCATCTATATGACGCCCCAGGGAAAGACGTTTGCCCAGCAAGATGCAAAAGAATTAGCGCTGGAAGAAGATCTGATTCTTCTTTGCGGTCATTACGAGGGGATTGACGAACGAGTGTTAGAAGAAATTGTGACAGATTATATGTCCATTGGGGATTATGTGCTGACGGGAGGAGAACTTCCTGCCATGGTGATGGTGGACGCTATATCCCGAATGATACCGGGGGTATTGGGGAATGGAGATTCCAAAGCAGCAGAGTCTTTTGAAGGCGGTCTGCTGGAACATCCTCAGTATTCCAGACCAGAAGAATGGAAAGGGAAAACAGTGCCGGGCGTGTTGCTGTCAGGGCATCACAAAAATATTGAATTGTGGCGCAGGCAACAGTCCATTCTGCGTACCTGGGAGCGCAGGCCGGATCTTCTGGAACAGGCAAATCTAACCAGTTCAGAGCAGGAATGGCTGCAAAAACAAAAGCAGCAGAGGCAAGATTCTTGACAGGTATCAAAACATATGTTTCTTAATTGTTAAAAGTGAATAAAAAACATTAGTTTATGAAAGCTATTTCCACAAAAACGACAATTGAAAAAAAAAAGAAATCGATATATAATTCTATATGTAAAAGAAAGATGTTTTCTATTTATACTATAGGAATTGATGGATTGCTTATGGGGGTAGAAAACAAATATTTTTTCTAAGATAAAGAAGGAGGATAAACATGAAAGAAGCAAAGAAGTTTCTATCGATGTTCTTGGCTGCGGCAATCACCGTGACAAGTATCGGTTTTGCTACTCCGCAGAATGTGAATGCGGCAAGCGGCAAGCAGTATGCAGTCGAAGAGCAAGAGGCAGTCGTTACAGCAAGTGACGGAGATTTGTTGTGCTTGGCGCAGGCAGTTTCTGCAAGTGACGGTCTGGCAAAGGTAGTGTCGCCTGGTGAAGGTGAAGAGAAGGGTTCTGTATATGGCGACACATGGACAAGTGTTAATACGGCATTACAGTCTGCGAAGCTTGTTCAGGCAAAAGGAACGGATGTAACTAAGCAGGAAGTCAAAAATGTGCTTATGGGGTTAGAAAGTGCGTTAAAGGGACTGAAAGTTGTAACTGCTGATAATGGTCAGTTGGCAGTAGAGGTAACCGCTGACGACGGAGACGAGGCGCTTTTGGATGCTGCAGTGAGCGCTGCTAATGCCAAGAAACAGGCGGATTATACGGTTGAGTCATGGGAAGCGTTTAAAACGGCGTTAGATGCTGCAAAAGTTCTTGAAGCCAAGAAGACAACGAAGAGAAACGTGGTATGCGCTATCGTGGCTTTGAGTCATGCCAGCGTAAGTCTCGTCGCTGAGGAGGGAGGAGAACCTTTTGTCTCACCAGACCAGGCAGACATAGATGAACTGGAAAAGGCAGTAAAAGCTGC
>CAJTJY010000001.1:0-189275 GCA_910576975.1 uncultured Lachnospiraceae bacterium | reverse complement strand
GCAGATTATACAGAAGAATCATGGACACCGTTTGCCGCTGCATTAAAGACTGCGCAAGACATGCTGACAGAACTTGATAAGGCAGGAAATAAAGTGTCCAAGGCGGATGTCCAGAAAGCGACAAAGGATTTGACAGACGCAATGAATGCCCTTGTAGAAGTTGGCGAGGCATTTGTCTCACCAGACCAGGCAGACATAGATGAACTGGAAAAGGCAGTAAAAGCTGCTGAAGCTAAGGAAGAGGCAGATTATACAGAAGAATCATGGACACCGTTTGCCGCTGCATTAAAGACTGCGCAAGACATGCTGACAGAACTTGATAAGGCAGGAAATAAAGTGTCCAAGGCGGATGTCCAGAAAGCGACAAAGGACTTGACAGACGCAATGAATGCCCTTGTAGAAGTTGGCGAGGCATTTGTCTCACCAGACCAGGCAGACATAGATGAACTGGAAAAGGCAGTAAAAGCTGCTGAAGCTAAGGAAGAGACAGATTATACAGAAGAATCATGGACACCGTTTGCCGCTGCATTAAAGACTGCGCAAGACATGCTGACAGAACTTGATAAGGCAGGAAATAAAGTGTCCAAGGCGGATGTCCAGAAAGCGACAAAGGACTTGACAGACGCAATGAATGCCCTTGTAGAAAAAGAACCAGAACCTCTTGTTCGCCCGAGCCAGGCAGATATCGAAGCATTGAATAACGCAGTGGCAGAGGCTGATAAGAAAGTCGAGGCAGATTATACAGTTAAATCATGGGAAGCGTTTGCAAAAGCATTAAAGGCTGCAAAGGATGTGCAGGAAGCGCTTAAAGAAGAAAATAATGAAGTGACAAAAGATCAGGTTGTTGATGCAACGGAAGAGCTGATTAACAAGACAGAAGCTCTTGAGAACAAACCAGGGGTAAACAAGACAGCATTAAAAGCTGCAATCAAAGCTGCAGAAGAGAAGCACCAGATGGATTACACCGCTGAGACATGGTATCCGTTCTTAGCAGCATTAGTAACTGCAAGGAATGTAGATGCCGATGACAATGCGCTGCAAAGCAAAGTAGATGCAGCAACAGAGAGACTGGTAGCTAAGACAAATGCTCTTGTTTTAAAACCGACAGAAAAAGTAGATAAGACAGAATTAAAAGCTGCCATCGATGCTGCAGAGGCTAAAAAAGAGGCAGATTATACAGCTGAGACATGGGCGCCGTTTGCCGCTGCATTAAAGGCTGCAAAAGATACCTATGCTAATGAGACGGCAAAGCAGAGCGACATAGAAACAGCAATTGATGATCTGGCTGCTGCGACAAAGGCGCTGAAAGAAAAAGAAGTTGTAGAGCCTCCAGTTGTAACGGCAGATAAAGGAAAATTAAAGGCAGCTATCACTGCAGCAGATAAACTGAAGAAAGCAGATTATACTTCTTCTACATGGACCAAATTTGAAAAGGCATTAAAGGCTGCAAAAACTGTAAATAATAACAGCGAGGCAACACAGAGCGAAGTTGATAAGGCTACTACAGATTTGGAAAATGCAAAGAAAGCATTAAAGAAAGTAGTTAAGGTTAAGTCTATTAAAATTTCATCCGAGTATGGAACTAGTCTTAAGATTGCAGCAGGCAAGAGCGTTACCTTAAAAGCGACAGCATCTCCATCAAATGCTACGAATAAGGCAGTAACATGGAGCATTGCTACTAAGGATAAGAAATATGCTACTGTTAATAAGAGTGGTAAAGTCACCACTAAGAAAGCTGGAGCAGGCAAGACGGTTACCGTTACAGCAACTGCAAAAGACGGCAGCAAGAAGAAAAAGACGATCAAAGTCAAGATCATGAAGAATGCCGTTACCAAGATTACTGTGAAAGCTCCAAAGAGCGTGAAGAAAAATACCGTAAAGGCAAATCAGAAAGTGTCTCTCACGGCAACTGTTAAGACCAATGGAAGCAAAGCTAACAAGACGCTTACCTGGAAGTCTTCTAACACCAAGTATGCAACAGTTGACAAGAAAGGCAAAGTATCCATCAAAAAAGCAGGAAAGGGTAAGACTGTAACAATTACTGCAACTGCTACTGACGGAACGAAGAAAAAAGGAACCATCAAACTGAAGATCAAGAAATAATGGATCGAACATAGCCAGAAATGGCAACAAGGCCGTTGCAGAGAATATTTTCTGCAACGGTCTTTTTCTCTTCTTATAAGCCTTATAAACTATCGTTGAAATTGTTGACGAGATAATGAGTCATCGCGAAATGTCCCTTTGTTTGAAAAGCATCTTGCTTTTTTGCTTTTCTTATGATACAATATAAATCTATGAGACAAGAAGGTGATGGTCCTCTGTTACGGAATGTATTAAGAACATCTAAGGAAATAGGAGGTCGCAAAATGAACGCAACAGAAATTATCAAAAATATTGAAAAAGAGCAGTTAAAGGCTGAAGTGGATCAATTCAGAGTAGGCGATACTGTAAAAGTTTATGGCAAAATCAAAGAGGGAAACCGAGAGAGAATCCAGGTATTTGAAGGAATTGTGCTCAAGCGTCAGGGGGGAAGCAACAGAGAGACTTTTACAGTTCGTAAATTTTCTAACGGTGTCGGAGTGGAGAAGACATGGCCGCTGCATTCCCCAAATGTAGAGAAGATCGAGGTAGTTCGTTATGGCAAGGTAAGACGCGCAAAACTTAATTACTTAAGAGGACGCGTTGGAAAGAGAGCGAAAGTGAAAGAGTTAGTAAGATAATTTGCAAGCTTTGAAAGAAAGGAAGGGACAAGTACGATTGTAGTTGTTCCTTTTTTCATCCTATAGGAAATCTCTTCAAACTTTCCTATATTTAGTCGGATTGACTGGTAAAAAGATTGTGCAATAGGAGTCATATCATATGAATAGAAGAGTGTCAGGACTAAGTTTTTATCACAAGAAGAAAAAAATTAATACAAGCTTGCTAAAAGAAATTGCAATCTGGGCGGGAGAAATCTTGCTGACTATTATAGGAACTGTGATCCTGGTATCATTTTTTGGATTTAAAATATCCGTGGTGGGACCGTCGATGTCTCCTACTTTGGAGAACGGAGACCAGATATTGGTAAATCGGTTTTTATATAAATTGTTTGAACCAGGACGCAATGACTTAGTGGTGTTTTCCCCCAATGGCAATCAAAAATCACATTATTATGTAAAGCGGATCATTGGATTGCCGGGAGACGTGATAGAGATCAAAGACGGCATAGTTTATGTCAATCGAGAGCCTTTCCCAGAAAAGCTGGAAGTGGAGCCAGTGGAAAATGCCTTGATGGCAGAACAAGAAATCATTGTAGGGGAGGAAGAATATTTTGTGCTGGGAGATAACCGCAACAACAGCGAGGACAGCCGTTATGCTAGTATTGGCAACGTGAAGAAAGACCATATTACAGGGAAAGCATGGTTGAGAGTCTATCCCTGGGAAGAAATTGGTTTGCTGAAATAGACAGGAGGGAAAAGATGCATTTTCAATGGTATCCAGGACATATGACAAAGGCGAAGCGTCAAATGCAGGAGGACATGAAGCTGATCGACTTGGTGATAGAGCTGGTGGACGCCCGTATTCCAGTGAGCAGCCGCAACCCAGAACTAGATGAACTGGGCAGACAGAAAGCAAGGCTGATATTGATGAATAAAGCGGATCTTGCCAGCGAGAAGCTGACGCAGTCCTGGACGTCGTATTTTAGGGAAAAAGGATATTTTGTGGTAAAGCTGGATTCCAGAAACAAGGCAGGCATGAAAAATGTCAGCGATGTGGTGATGGAGGCATGTAAGGAAAAAATGGAGCGAGACCGCAAAAGAGGGATCAAGAACCGGCCAGTACGGGCGATGGTGGTTGGGATTCCCAATGTGGGAAAGTCCACGTTTATCAATACTTTTTCTGGCAAGGCATGTGCCAAGACAGGAAATAAGCCAGGCGTCACCAAGGGAAAACAATGGATCCGGCTCAATAAGAACGTGGAACTTTTAGATACGCCGGGAATTTTATGGCCAAAGTTTGAGGATCAGAAAGTAGGGCTTAATCTGGCGCTGATCGGATCGATCAAGGACGAGATTTTGAATATCGATGAGCTTTCTCTGGCATTGACCAAGGTGCTGAAAGAGAATTATCCAGGAATTTTGTCTGATCGCTATCAGGTGCAAGAAGACCAGGAGCCGTCAGATATTCTGATGGAAATTGCCAGGAGCCGCAACTGTGTGAAAAAGGGAGGAGAACTGGATTACAGTAAGGCAGCGGCGCTTGTGATGGAAGAGTTTCGCAGTGGAAAGCTGGGAAAAATAACACTTGAATTTCCATCAGAGTAGAGCTAGAATAAAAATAATATTACGATAGAATAACAGGGAGCGGGATTGGCATATGGAGAATCAGCGGGAGGAGAGAAGGAAGCCTTTAAAGGAAGAACGGAGCATGGTACAGGAAACCATCAGCTTTATTATATATATAGGAATCGTATTTCTGCTGACATACCTAGTGATCCATTATGTAGGGCAGCGGACGCAAGTGAGCGGAACATCGATGGAGTACACGCTCAGCGACGGGGATAATCTGATTGTGGATAAGATTACTTATCGGTTCCATAAGCCAGAGCGGTTTGACATTGTGGTTTTTCCATTTAAGCACAAAGAAGATACTTACTATATAAAGCGCATTATCGGAATGCCCGGCGAGACAGTGCAGATCGATCAGAATGGCGTGATTTACATTGACGGCGAAGAGCTCGAGGAATCTTATGGAAGGGAGATTATTCAAGATCCCGGCGAAGCAGCAGATCCCATAGAGCTTGGGGCAGATGAATATTTCGTACTAGGGGATAACCGCAATGCAAGTTCAGACAGCAGAGATCCCAGCGTAGGCAAGGTGCTTGGCAAAGATTTTGTGGGAAGGGCATGGCTTCGGATTTTTCCTTTTGACAAGATCGGATTTATCAAGCATCAATGACGCCGCAAAAGAGGAGGATTTTCGTGGACGGATTAAAAAGAATCGTAGACGTTAAAAAGGAATTAGAGGCGGCAGAGGAGACTATGCTGCCTTCTTTTATTTTGAAATACCAGACAGACGAAAGAGCGGGAGTGCAGAAACTGGCTGCCCAGGCTAGAAAGCGCTTAAAAGATCTGGAACAGGAAAGAAAAAGGATCGAAGCATTAAAAGTTTATGAGAAGCAGTACCAGGACAAGAAATATATCTGCGGCATAGACGAGGCAGGCAGGGGGCCTTTGGCAGGCCCGGTGGTGGCGGCGGCAGTGATTTTGCCAAAAAATTGCGACATTTTGTATATCAATGATTCGAAAAAGCTCAGCCCTAAGAAGAGGGCAGAACTCTATGATGTCATACTGGAGCAGGCGGTTGCCGCAGGAGTTGGCATGGCAAGCCCAGAAAGAATTGATGAGATTAATATATTGCAGGCTACTTATGAGGCCATGCGCCATGCCATTCAGAATTTGGCGGTAGTACCCGATATATTATTAAATGACGCAGTGACGATTCCCGCAGTGACGATCCCTCAGGTACCGATTATCAAAGGGGATGCGAAGAGCATTTCCATTGGGGCGGCAAGCATTATTGCCAAAGTCACCAGGGACCGGCTGATGGAAGAGTATGACAAAATAATGCCGCAGTATCGATTTGCCAGAAACAAAGGATATGGTTCCAAGGAACACATTGAGGCAATTCAGGAACACGGACCGTCCGTCATTCACAGGAAGAGCTTTATCAAGGGATTTGTCAGTGCAGAATAGAAATAGAAAGGCAGTGGATCATCATGTCATTTGTGGAAAGGATTCATCCCTATCAGAACAGTACGGCTTCCAATGCACAGGGATTAAATCAGGTCAGGGATGCCAGCGGAGCGCGACCTTTATCTGCACAGGCGCAGCAATTGATACCAGGAAGGGTATTTGAGGGAACAGTTACGGAAATCAAGAATGGGCAGGTAACCATTGGCTTAAATGACGGAAGGTCTATTTCTGCCAGGATGGATGCAGGAGTCAGTTTGGAGCAGGGGCAGCCGATGCTGTTTCAGGTGAAGTCCAATTCCGGTGAGCAGATCGCCATCCGTCCAGTCACTTTAGAGAGTGCGCAAAATCCCACGCTTTTGCGTGCTTTGGATGCGGCGGGACTGAAAGTAAACGACAGAAACTTATCTATGGTCAATCAGATGATGGCGCAGCAGCTTCCGGTGGATAAGAGCAGCCTGTTACAGATGATGCGGATTGCCGCAAGTTTTCCAAAAGCAGAGATCCAAACGCTGGTACAAATGCAGAAGCTGGGACTTGTGATCACAGAGGACTCGCTCAATCAATTTCAGAATTATAAAAATGGGCAGCAGGCGATCTTGCCAGAAATGAATCATTTGATGGAAGGGATTGCCGAGCTGCCGGGGCAGATGTTTGGTTCAGAAGGAACTTCCGGGCAGATTCCTGGGATGCCACCTACGCTTTTGGGCTTTCAGCAGCAGATTTTAGGAATTTTGTCAGGCAGTGGACAGCAGACAAATTCACAGGCGCAGTCAGGGATGGTGCAGAATCAGGCAGCCATGGGAGAAATGGCAAAGAATCAGGCAGTGCAGAATCTGTCGGTGACAACGATAGATGCAGCGCAGGGCGTTGTGATCCATGATGATGTCACAGAAGGCGGTCAGAACCAGTCAGGACTGAATGGCAATGGCATGGAGCAGGGATTGTCTGGACAGGGGCAGATGGAGGGGGGAATGTCTGGAGAAACTCTCGCAAAGGACGGGTTGACTGCTGGAGATCCTTCCATAGGCCAGCAGCAGTCAGGGGCGTCCGGTTCGGATTCTTTGCTGAATGGTGGCAACGCCGCCCGAAACGGTTCGCAAGATGCCAGTCCTGCTGTTGATGGACAGAGTACGGCATCGCTGAGAGGAAATTTTACAGGGGTTTTGGCAGAGCAGTTTTTAAGCCAGCAACAGCAGGGCAGGCTCGCTTTTTTGTTGCAGGAATTCTCCGGCGCCAGGGAAGACGGGACGCTTTTGCCGGATGGAAAGCTCAACGCCAGCTTGACGGCGGCAGAGTTGTTGGAACACATGATAAGCGCAGTGGAAAACAGTGAAGATTACACCAGTGTGGCAATGCAGAAACTGTTTTATTCGGACGAATATAAAGCAGTACTCAAACAGGCGATGTCAGATCAGTGGATGCTGACGCCGGAACAGTTAAAAAAAGAGGGGGCGGTAAAAGAAATGTACCAGCGTCTTTCGCAGCAGATGACACAGTTACAGCAAGTATTGACGCAGGCGGGAAAAGACGGGGCGCCATTGGCTAAAGCAGCTCAGTCTGTCCAAAATAACCTGGAGTTTATGAATCAGCTGAACCAGGTGTATACTTATGTGCAGCTTCCATTAAAATTGCAGAATCAGAATGCCCACAGCGACTTGTATGTGTATACCAACAAGAAAAATCTCAGAGAGAAACAAGGAGACTTGACCGCCCTGCTGCATCTGGACATGGATCAGCTTGGCGCTACAGATATATTTGTAAAGCTTCAGGGGACGGCAGTAGAGACGGAATTTTACTTTGAGGAAGAAGCATCCTGCCGCTTAATTACCCAATACGCAGGGGCGCTTAGGGAGCGTCTGGAGAAGAAAGGATATAACTGTCAGGTAAAAGTGGAGAACCGCAGGAAAAAGCAAAATTTTGTCGAGGATTTCCTAGAACGGGAAAAGCCTCCGGGAAAGCTTCATCGTTATTCTTTTGATGTAAAGGCATAACGTGGCGGATCAGATTTGAATATGTTTCTGGATGTTTGCGGTGCAATTGCGTCTTGAAATGACAACGCAGATGGGAGGGTGAATTCTTTGAGGGAAGAGGCACGCTATAAAAATACCAGGGAACTGGTGACGATGGATGCATTAGGGGAGAAGCAGAAGACCGCAGTGGCAGTGGCATATGAGCCTGGGGAACGGGCGCCAAAAATCATAGCCACCGGAAAGGGATATATGGCGGAGCGCATCATAGAGAAAGCAAAGGAGGAAGAGATTCCCTTTTACCGGGACGATAAGCTGGCAAAAACCTTATCCAAGCTGGAAATAGGAGATATGATCCCGCCGGAGCTTTATGAAGTGGTGGCAGAAATTTTGGTATTTGTGGACGATATGGAACGTATCAAAGAGAAAATAAAATAGGAGAGCAGATTGGGGATATCAGGAAATAATAACCGCAAAAAAGGGGAAGAATATGAGAATCAGGCGGCTCAGTATTTGCAGCAGAAAGGCTTTCGCATTCTGGAACATAATTTTTACAGTCACTGTGGGGAGATTGACTTGGTGGCAAAAGACAAGGACTATCTGGTATTTGTGGAGGTAAAGTACCGTAAAAACGACAGAGGAGGGCATCCCCTTGAGACAGTAGACGTCAGAAAGCAACGGCGCGTTTGCAGGACGGCGGAATATTATTGTCTCAGTCATGGATTGGGGGAGACGACTCCCTGCCGTTTTGACGTGGTAGGAATCATCGGAAATGAGATTATCCATGTGGAAGACGCTTTCTTATCTTATAAGTAATTCGTTGAAATTGCCTACAAGGATTCAGGCGTCAAAAGGCGTGAATGACGAGGACAGAGATGAAAATAAAAGGAAATAAGGAGAATGAGAGCATGTTTCAGAGGAAGAGAAAGGGGCAAGGGCGGCAGAACTGTGCGCCAATAGAAAGAAAGGTCTCTCTTGATGCGGAAGAGTTTTTGTATTTATCATTTCCGTTGCTGGAGCGGACAGGAATGGTGAAGCATTGCTTTACCACCAGGCTCGGAGGGGTCAGCAAGGGAATGTTTGAGAGCTTGAATCTGAGCTTTAGCAGAGGAGACGAGCCGCAGGCGGTGCAAGAAAATTTCCGGCGTATCGCCGAGGTCATGGGAACCAAATACGAGAATTTTGTGTTTACTGATCAAACCCACACCACCAATGTGCGAAGGGTGCAGGCTGAGGATGCGGGAAAAGGACTGACCAGAGAGCGGGATTATTCTGATGTAGACGGATTAATTACCAATGAGCCAGGACTGGTGTTGTCCACGTTTTATGCCGACTGTGTGCCACTGTATTTTGTGGATGCCAAGCGTCATGCCATTGGGCTGTCTCATTCTGGATGGAGAGGAACCGTGGGCAGGATGGGGCAGGCAACCTTAGACGCCATGAAGTGTGAATTTGGCACGAATCCAGAGGACGTAATTTGCGCCATCGGTCCATCTATCTGTCAGGATTGCTATGAAGTCAGTCAGGATGTGGCAGATGCCTTTATACAGGAATTTCCGGGATATCAGGGGGAAATATTAGTAGAAAAGGGGAATCAGAAATATCAGCTTGATTTGTGGAGGGCAAATGAAATTATCTTGCTAGAGGCTGGGGTCAGGAAAGAACACTTATCGGTGACAGATCTGTGTACTTGCTGCAATTCTAATATGTTGTTTTCGCACCGGGCGACTCAGGGGAAACGTGGAAATCTGGGTGCATTTTTATGTTTGGATTTGTAAGGACAGATTTTTAAAGCAATCGGAAGATCATAAGTATCAGGTTTTGCTGGATATTAGGAGGAAGAGATGGAACGCTCAGAACAGATGTTGTTTCGACTATTAGAGCATGGGACCAGTGCGCCCATGGTAGTCAAGGAGGCTGAGGCACAGTTGCAGGAAGCTGGATTTGAGAAGCTTTCTTTTGGACAGTCTTGGAAGCTTGGCGCAAAAGGGAAATATTATCTAAAACATCATGACACGACATTATTTGCATTTACAGTTGGCGCACAGAAAGAAGACGGGTTGCGGATTGCGGCGGCGCATACGGATTTTCCCTGTCTGCGGATCAAGCCTCGTCCAGACGTTGCGGCAGGCGGGTATGCCCAGGTCAATGTAGAAGTGTACGGAGGAGCAATCTTAAATACCTGGCTAGACCGTCCGTTGAGTATTTCCGGGCGAGTGGCTTTGACAAGCGAGCATGTGATGGAGCCAAGGATGCGTTATATTTCCCTGGACCGCACGCTGGGAGTGATCCCAAATCTTGCAGTTCACATGAACCGCAAGGTGAATCAGGGGATCGAGTTAAATAAGCAGACAGACCTTCTTCCAATTCTTGGACTTGGCAGTCAGGAGTCAGAACATCCTTTCTTGGATTTCCTGGCAAAGGAGCTTTTGGAATCCCCAGAGGACATCTTGGATTATGAATTATGGATATATTGCCGGGAACAGCCTCAATATGCCGGGATCAATGGAGAACTGATACTGTCGCCAAGGCTTGATAATCTTACATCCGTACAGGCGCTGCTTACTGGCATTATAGAGGCAGACAGAGCAAAAGGGGTTAACGTCATTGCCCTGTTTGATCATGAGGAAGTAGGCAGCCGTACCAAGCAGGGGGCAGGCTCTATGCTTCTGGTTAATTTGCTACAGCAGATTTTGGGATCTCTGGGAGAGGAACCAGCGCGGTGGCACAAGAGCCTGTACGATGCTTTCTTGCTGTCGGTAGACGTTGCGCATGGGACGCATCCCAATTACATGGGCAAGATGGATGTCACCAATCGGCCGCTACTGGGAAAGGGATTGTGTATCAAAGAGGCAAGCGCTCAGTCTTATGCCACGGACTGTGAGGCAGTGGCAGTCGTAGAGCAGATTTGCAGAAAAGAGCAAATTCCTTATCAGAAATTTGTCAATCGTTCTGATATGCCGGGCGGAGGCACGTTAGGGTCCATAGCATCCAGCTTTCTTCCTGTGAAGACTGTGGACATCGGAGTGCCGCTGCTCGCCATGCATTCTGCAGTGGAGACAATGGGGGCTGGCGATATGAAATCATTGACAGACCTTGTACGGGCATATTTTACAATTTAGGGCATTGTTTGTATTTCTCAGTGCGTTTTAAGAGGGGGCTGTCGCACGAACATAAGTTACAAGACATAAATTTGTGCATTTTTTCTTTGCTGCATGAGCAACAAGATCTTTTGCACAAGTGAATATATTAGTGCCACAGCCCCGATTCTTGATATTAATGTATTCTGGGAATCTCTCTTATGCCTGCTTTTACAGCTAAAAGCTTCTCGTAAAACCAGGAACAAAGAGAATTCGAGAGCGCATATTAACAAATCGGAGGAAAATCCCATGAAAAAATTGCAGTGCAGCATGATCTGGTGTTTGTTATCCGTCCTGTTATGCATCAGCCTCACGGGCTGTTCTTCTCATGACTTTTATCAATATTTAAAACAGAGCGAGGAATCGCAGCAGGTTGCGAAGAATCCCAGCCAGCAGGAGGCAGAAAAGCCGGAAATTCAAGAAAAAGTCTTGGAGCCTCCAAAACAGATTTCCATGGAGAAATATGCATACCAGCAGCTAGGTCAGATAGAGAAAGTTATTTATGACGAGATGCTTTCTGCGATTTTAGACCAGGAAGAAGCAGTGCCTCTTTCAACCACGGATGCGGATGTAATGCAGAAAGCTTATAAGGCGGTCTGCAGTGATTATGGCGGGTTGTTTTGGGTGGATGGCTACGTTTTCACGCGCTATACCAGGGGGGAAGAGCTGGTAAGCCTGGAATTTTCACCAAAGTATACGATGACAAAGGAAGAACGGCGCGAGGTGCAGGCACAGATTGACAGTATTGTCGAGGCATGGCTTACTGGAATTTCCATCAATGATACAGATTATGACAAGGCGAAATATGTCTACGAATTGCTGGCTTTGAATACGACGTATGTGGAAAATGCAGAGGATAGCCAAAATATCATAAGCGTCTTTCTTCGCCAGGAGACTGTGTGCCAGGGGTATGCCTGCGCAGTTCAGTATTTGCTGGGGCAGCTTGGCATAAAGAGCGCCATTGTGTCTGGGCGTGCCAGAGGAGAATCTCATGCCTGGAATTTGATTTGCCTGGATGGGGAATATTATTATATGGACGCCACTTGGGGAAACAATGGTTATCGTGACAAAGAGGGTAACGAAACATTTTTCATTGATTATAACTACATGGCGATGACTACTGGGGAAATGCAGATCAGCCATGAGCCGGATGCGGAACTGAGGCTTCCAGAATGTACGGCGGTACTGAATAATTATTACATTAAAGAAGGAAACTATATAGAAGAATGGCAGCCAGAGCTTATTGGCGGCAAGCTTGCAGCGGCTTGGCAACAGCAGCAGGCGATTACCTTGCGGTTTTCTGACGACAGCCTCAAAGAACAGGCGTTTCAATATTTCATTGAGGAAGGCAATATTGCAGATTATTGCAGCGGGATCAGGCAAATTAATTATATTGAGGACAGTCTTTGGAAAGAGATTAGCTTTTGTTTTAACGAGGAAGAGTAGAAAAGGGGCTTTTCAAACCAGAATATTTATGTTAGTATTAAGTAGTATTTAAAACTATGTATGACGATAAGAACAATTTATAAAGTTATTTTAAAAGTCAAATATACCAAAGAAGAATACTATATAGTAGTAAGAGATACAGGACGCAGCAGGAGCTTTGCTGAGAATTACTGTATGGCACAAATATTCAGGAGGAAGAACATGAGCTATAAAATTGTGGTAGATAGCTGCGGCGAACTGCCAAAAGAGTTGAAAAAAGACGGGCATTTCGAATCAGTGCCTTTGGAAATTTATGTAGATGATTACCATATTGTGGACGACGCAGGGTTTGACCAGGCTGAATTCTTAAAAAGAGTCCGGGAAAGTCCCAATTGTCCCAAATCAAGCTGTCCTTCTCCAGAACGGTATATGGAATCTTATGACTGCGAGGCAGAGCGTGTATATACGGTGACGCTTTCAGCGCAGCTTAGCGGTTCCTATAATAGTGCGCAGCTTGGAAAGAAACTGTATCTCGAAGAAAAGGGAGAGAAGCAGATTCATGTATTCAATTCTAAATCAGCGTCTGTAGGGCAGACCCTGATTGCCATCAAGATTCAGGAATTTGAGAAAAAAGGACTGGGATTTCAGGAAATTGTGGAGCGGGTGGAAGCATTTATTACGGAAATGAATACCTCCTTTGTCTTAGAGACATTGGAGACGCTGCGCAAAAACGGAAGGCTTAGCAATCTCAAAGCATTCGTGGCTGGCGCCTTGAACATCAAGCCAGTGATGGGGGCTACGGAAGAAGGCACTATTTGCCAGCTGGGGCAGGCGAGAGGCATGGTTCGCGCAATTGACAAGATGGTTAATGATTTGATTGAAAAAACAAAAAATCCCCAGGACAAGATTTTTGCCATTTCTCACTGTAATGCGCCAGGCCGGGCGCAGGAGGCAGCAAATAAAGTCAGAAGCCTGGGCAATTTTAAAGAAGTGTTCGTATTAGATACGGCAGGCATCAGCAGCCTCTATGCCAGTGACGGCGGAATTATCATGGCAGTGTAAGCTGCCATGATAGGACCAATCGTGGATATGTAATATTATTCTTCCGCCAGAGAGGCTTTATCCAAGGCTGACTGGATGGCCTTTAACAGTACCATCGAGGTATATTGGTTGTCATCCTCATAGGAGATGTTTTCCAGTGACTGCTTCTCGTAGATCTGCTGGCTTAAGTTATCCAGTGCGGGCTGCATCAGGGGATACATGGCGGCAGTCGTTTCATCCAGATTTACCAGGCTGATGGAGTTGATATGGGTACTGTCCACGGTCACTTCCACGTCAATCGCATTGTCATTTAGCTGAATGGAGGATGTGTATACCCCCGCAGTGTATTTCATGGTTTCTTTGGTGGTTTTGTCTTTGCTGTCCGGCAGGAACATAAAGACCAGAAGTAAAATCAGCAGAATTCCCAGTACGGCAAAGATTGCTGTATAGACCAGTTCTTTTAAATGCAGAACAACAATTTTTGTTTTGGAACTCACAGGACTCCTCCTTAAATTCTATTTGATTTACTATATGAAAAAAAAAGATGGAATATGCTATTGACAAAGAAATAAAAATGTAGTAGAATCTTACTTGTCTTTAAGAGATAATTTCATAGGATGTGCGATAGTGGCGTAGTTGGTAACGCGCGACCTTGCCAAGGTCGAGACCGCGGGTTCGAGCCCCGTCTATCGCTTTTCTATCAAAGCCGTGAACTTAACGATTTTCTGGTAAAATCAATAGGTTACGGCTTTTTTACAAACTTTCGATTGGAAATTATATGAAAATTTTCTATGATTTGAATTTATTTGCAACTGTGGCGGGGCATGCTTTTGGCATAGACAGTCGCAGAAAAGGAAACAGGAGGCCAATATGGGAAAAGAAGAATATAGGAAGGCATTGAAATTAGGGAAAAAGGATTATCAAATGAGGCTGCTTCGTGGAGAGAAGCCGATTTTGCAGGTTCTGGATGACATTTTGCCAGATCGAAGCCTTTATTCCGAGGTGCCGATCGGCTTAGTGCAGATTCCCATAGACCAGATTGCCGGGACAAAGACAGTGGCAAGAAGCAGCTCTTTTGCTGGGAATTTTATGCCGATCTTACGGGAAAATACGGAATTTGCGGAGAAGTGGGAGAATCTTCTGGATTCCCATGTCGAAGAGGGGATCCGCGAGCCCGTCAAGGCATATGAGTATATGCATAAGTTTTATGTCGAGGAAGGAAACAAGCGGGTCAGCGTTATGAAATATTCTGAGGCAGTCTCGATTTTTGGGAATGTCACCCGCATTATTCCAAAGCCCACGCAAGAGAAAGAAAATAAGATGTATTATGAATTCCTCGATTTCTATCAGGTTGCGCCGATCAATTATATCTGGTTTAGCCAGGAGGGCGGATATGCGAAATTACAAGAGGCTGTTGGAAAAGGGCCAGAGGAAGCTTGGTCGGAGGAAGAACTTTTGAAATTCAGCTCCATTTATGCACGGTTTACTTCGGAGTACCGGGCAGAGGGCGGGGATAAGCTCAAGATCACGCCAGGGGATGCGTTTTTAGCTTTTATTACGCTATATGGATATGACGCCATAGATGAAAAGACCACCAGCGAGATGCAGGAATTAATTGGCAAGAGCTGGGAAGAATTTGTTATGCTGGGACAGGGGTCAGAGGTTGATTTGAAGATGAAGCCAAATCCCAATTCCAAGAAAAAATCTTTGCTGAGCATTTTGCACATCACGCCTCCTGTTTCCAGAAAGCTGAAGATTGCCTTCATGTATGAAAAGACGCCAGGAACTTCTGCCTGGACATATGCGCATGAGCTTGGGAGACTGCACCTGCAGCAGACGTTTCCAGAGGAGGTACATACGGTCAGCTATGAGAATGGAACGGAAGAGAATATAGAATCTTTGTTAGAGGACGCTGTAAATGCGGGCTGTGATCTGATCTTTACCACTACGCCGCCTTTTGTGCAGGCAAGTGTGAAAGCTGCGATTGCCTACCCTAAGATCCGCATCCTCAATTGTTCCCTGAATACCTCTCACCGCTACATTCGGACGTATTATTCTCGTATGTATGAGGCAAAATTCTTAATGGGAGCTATCGCAGGGGCTATGGCGGAGAATAATCGCCTGACTTATATTGCAGATTATCCTATTTATGGCTCTATCGCAAATATCAATGCCTTTGCCCTTGGAGCGAAGATGGTTAATCCGCGGGCGAAAGTGTATCTGGAATGGTCTGCAAAAAAGGATACGGACATTGAGGAGCGTATCAGGGAAAACGGTTCTACCTGTGTCTCAGGTAGAGACATGGCGATTCCAGAGGAGGCGTCTCGGTTTTTTGGCATTTATCATATTGACGACGGGCGTCCTAGGAATTATGCGATGCCATTGTGGCACTGGGGAAAGTTCTATGAGCAATTGATCTGGGCGATTATGTCAGGAAATTGGAAATATGATGATGATCCTTCGGTCAAGAAAGCCATCAATTATTGGTGGGGGATGTCGGAAGGAGTGGTTGACGTCGTGCTCTCGAAATATCTTCCGATTGGCCTGAAGCGTCTGGCAGGACTGCTTAAGACTTCTATCTGCACAGAGGCTTTTAATCCCTTTGCAGGCGTATTATACTCTCAGGCAGGGATCGTCACAAGAGATCCAAACCAAAGCCTGCCGCCGAACCAGATTATGACGATGGATTGGCTTGCGGAAAATGTCATTGGGACCATACCGCCCAAAGAAGAGTTGAAAGAACAGGCGGAGCCTGTGATTAAGCAACAGGGAGTAATGAAAAAGGAAGGTTAGCCTTGCCATGAAAATACTGGCGATTTCAGATGAAGAGTCAAAATATTTATGGGAACATTATGATAAGAGCAAGTTAAAGGATATTGATCTGATCATTTCCTGTGGGGATTTGGATCCTGCGTATCTTTCTTTTTTGGTAACGCTTTCTTCCGCCCCGGTGCTGTATGTGCATGGGAATCATGACGATAGGTATCAGGTCTCTCCGCCTGAGGGATGTATCTGCATTGAGGATCGGATTTATGTTTATAAAGGCGTGAGGATCCTGGGGCTGGGGGGCTCCATGCGTTACCGTGCGGGCAAATTTCAATATACGGAGTGGCAGATGAGGCAGAGGGCGGCTAGGCTGAAGTTCCAGTTGTTTAAAAGGCGGGGCTTTGACATTTTGGTGACACATGCGCCCGCTTATCAGTTAAACGACGGACGGGATTTGCCGCACCAGGGATTTCGGGTTTTCCGGGAATTGCTGGAAAAGTACCAGCCGAAATATTTTCTGCATGGACATGTGCATTTATCTTATGGCAGAAACCATAAAAGGTATGATAAATTTGGGGACACGCATGTGATCAATGCTTTTGAGCGCTGCGTGTTTGAATTTGAAGATCAGAATCCGCCTGATTCTTTGTTTGCGCCGTAAGGCTTTACAAAAAACGGCATCTGCAAAAGAGGAGAGATAGGGAACATGGAAAGTTTTCTTTATGAAAAACTGATATCCGTATCTTGCTTCTTTTGCAGATGCCGTTGTCAATCTGAGAGGAATTAGATCCTGATTGGCAGCTTGTCCGCTTGACTGAGCAGACAACTCTGCATGGCGGGGCTATTCTGCCGTTTCTCCCGATGTGGGCAGCGTGCTCATATAATCACTGAGCGCATCCATGTCCACTTCTGTCTGTACTGTGGCTGACTTGTCGTCCTGAGTGAGGAAATATCCGTAGGCGGAATAACCAATCCATCCTACGATTACAATACACACTACGGTGCCGCAGACAGCAGTGACAGATCTCTTTACTTTCTCCTTGCGCAGGGTCTTCTTGCGGCTTGCTTTTTCTGATTTATAACGGTCTACTTTTGCCTGACTCATGATAATTCTCCTTAGTTCGTATTTTTTCTGGTATCAGTATACACCATTTTTGTGAAAAAGTCTTGAACTTTTTTTGCGAAAATAAAAAAGTTTGAAAAAAGAATTAAAATTGTGGTTTTCTGCTAGTGCATTTTGTGATAGAATAAATTGCGCAAAACATGCACAAAAAGGCAGAAAGAGTAAAGGAATTGGCTGATTCTTACATTAACTGCTAATTTGTGATCAATGATACACAGAATGGAGGAGATTATGAGTTTCGCAGACCATGTTTTTATAGATATGTGCCAGGACATCCTAGAGAACGGCGTCAGTACTGAGGGTGAGAAGGTGCGCCCTCATTGGGAAGATGGCAGCAGCGCTTATACCATTAAAAAATTCGGTGTTGTGAACCGTTATAATCTGGCAGAGGAATTTCCGGCGCTTACTTTGCGCAAAACGGCAATTAAGAGCTGCACCGACGAGATGCTTTGGATCTGGCAGAAGAAGTCCAACAATATTCATGATCTGAGCAGCCATATTTGGGATCAGTGGGCGGACGAGAAAGGCTCGATTGGAAAGGCATACGGCTACCAGATGGGGGTAAGGCATCGCTATAGAGAAGGAATGATGGACCAGGTTGACCGCGTGATTTATGACCTGAGAAATAATCCTTTCAGCCGTAGGATTATGACGAATTTGTACGTCCATCAGGATTTAAGTGAGATGAATCTCTACCCCTGCGCGTACAGCATGACCTTTAATGTGACTCAAAAGCCAGGAAGTGAAAAACTAATATTAAACGCCATCCTCAATCAGCGTTCCCAGGACATTCTTACGGCAAATAACTGGAATGTCTGCCAGTATGCAGTGTTGATGCATATGCTTGCCCAAGTGTGCGGCATGGAGGCAGGGGAATTGGTGCATGTGATTGCAGACGCCCATATATATGACAGGCATATCCCGTTAGTGGAAGAGCTGATGAAAAGAAAGCCTTTTCCAGCTCCAACGTTTTGGCTCAATCCTGACATTAAGGATTTTTACGCATTTACAAAAGAGGACGTCAGGCTCGACAATTATACGACGGGACCTCAGATCAGGGAGATACCCGTGGCAGTCTGAGTGGGAATGCGCAGCAGCGCGCGATGGAGGATTATATGAAATTAATTGCAGCAGTGGACAAGAATTGGGGAATCGGATGGAACAATCAATTGCTGGTCCGTATTCCGGAAGATATGAAGCGGTTTCGTGAGATTACGACAGGAAACGTAGTGGTGATGGGGCGCAAGACGCTGGAAAGCTTTCCGGGCGGGCAGCCGTTGAAAAACCGTACGAACATAGTGCTCACCAGGGATAAAAGTTACCAAGTAAAAGGAGCCGTCTGCGTTCACGACATGGAGGAGCTTTCTGAGCAACTTGAAAAATATTCCAGTAACGACATTTATATCATCGGCGGAGAGAGCATTTATCGTCAGATGCTGGATCAATGCGATACCGCGCTGATTACCATGATTGATTTTGCATATCAGGCCGACGCCTGGTTTCCAGGCTTGGACGGGCAAAAGGAGTGGAAACTGACAGAAGAAAGCGAGGAACAGACCTATTTTGATTTGGAATATTATTTCCGGACATATGAGAGGAAGCGCATCTAAATGGAAAATTTCATATTTAGCCTCAATGTGACGTTTCCTATTTTTCTGGTGATGGTCCTGGGATGGGGACTGAAGCAGACTGGGATGCTGGATGGCAAGTTTGTGTCGACGGCAAATAAATTTAATTTTAACGTGACTTTGCCAACGCTATTGTTTCGAGACATTTCCTCCGTGGATATCCGCACGGCGTTTGATTTTAATTATGTGTTGTTCTGTGCTGCTGCCAGCTCGCTATGCTTCTGGGCGATCTGGGGCGGCACGAAATTATTTTTAAAGGATAAGTCTATGACAGGGGCCTTTGTGCAGGCGTCTTTTCGCAGCAGTGCGGCGGTGATGGGGCTTGCCTTTATTCAGAACCTTTATGGACAGTCTGTCATGGGACCGCTGATGATTATCGGGGCAGTTCCGCTTTATAATATCTATTCTGTGATTGTGCTTACGTTTGAAGGGGAACGTAAAGAGGACAAGGATGCTTCTGGAAAGATTCGTGAGGCATGCGCCAATATTATTAAAAATCCGATAATCATCAGTATTTGCCTGGGCTTGCTGGCTTCTCTTTGCCGGATAGAGTTTCCGGCGCTGGTAACTAAGACGGTAAGCAGTGTCGCTCAGATGGCGACGCCCTTGGCGTTGGTAACCTTGGGCGCGGGATTTGAGGGGAGGAAAGCATTGGCAAAGGTCACGCCAAGCATTGCGGCGGCGTTGATCAAGCTGGTGGTTCAGCCGCTGTTGATGGTACCGGTAGCGGCGGTGATGGGATTTACAGGGGAGAAGATGATCGGAATATTGATTATGCTGGCTTCTCCAACTACGCCGAGCTGTTACATTATGGCAAAAAATATGGACAATGACGGCACATTGACGGCGAGCATCGTGGTGCTGACCACGCTGCTTGCTTCTTTTACCCTGACAGGGTGGATTTTTTTATTAAAGAATGTTGGACTGATTTGATGAAAATGGTTTCAGTTGTTGCATTTTGTAATTTATGGTATCAAAAGGAGGCTGTCTCACTAATATAAATTACAAGCCATAAATTTGTGCATTCTGTCTTTGCCGCATAAGCGGCAAGAGCTTTTGAACAAGTGAATATATTAGTGCGACAGCCCCATCTTGCACAAAAGATGGTTTGAGTTTCCGCATTTTGCAATTCATAGCGCCAAAAGGTCTTGCTGCCTTTGGCAGCATAGACATCTTGCACAAAAAGTGCTTGAAAAGCTAGCTTTTCAGAGCGCTTTTATGTGCAAAGTGTTTTCATCACTTTGTGATGGAAACCTTTTGGCGCTATGAATTGCAAAATGCGGAAACTCAAGAAAATGGGACTTCCCTAAAGATAAGTTATCTGCTACAATAACAGGAAAACTATAAATCAGAACTAATACAATGATTGAGGTGACAGAGATGGCAATGGATATTGCAGGAAGGAAATTATTTGTAAAAGCGCTCCTTGAGGAGGGCGTGGATACCGTGTTTGGTTATCCGGGCGGAATGGTGACTGATATTTTGGACGAATTATACAAACATGAAGAGATTGAGCTGGTCCTGCCCCGGCATGAACAGGGATTGATCCATGAGGCGGAAGGATATGCCCGCGCCACCGGAAAGACAGGGGTCTGCATCGTGACCAGCGGCCCGGGGGCTACCAATATCATTACGGGTCTTGCAGACGCCCACTATGACAGTATTCCATTAGTGTGCATCACAGGGCAGGTTCCTTTAAATCTTATTGGAAATGATGCTTTTCAGGAAGTGGACGTCGTTGGCATGACTAGGAGCATTACCAAATATGGCGTGACGGTCCGAGACCGGAAAGATCTTGGAAGAATATTGAAGATGGCGTTCTATATTGCAAGAACGGGACGGCCAGGACCAGTTCTGATTGACCTCCCTAAGGATATTCAGACGGCGGCAGGTCCAGGAGAATATCCGGCAGATGTGTCCATTCGTGGCTATAAGCCTAATGAGAGCGTTCATATTGGTCAGTTGAAAAAGGGATATAAGCTCCTGAAATCTGCAAGAAAGCCATTGTTTTTAATTGGGGGCGGCATCAATATCTCCAAGGCAAATGACAAGCTTCTGGCATTGGTGGAAAAGACACATATTCCAGTGGTCACGACGGTGATGGGCAAGGGGGCAATTCCCACAAGTCATCCCTGCTATGTCGGCAACAGCGGTATGCATGGGCGTTATGCGGCAAATATGGCGGTGGGCGAATGCGACGTGCTATTCTCCATCGGAACAAGGTTTAACGATCGGATTACTGGGGATCTCAATGAGTTTGCGCCTAAGGCGCAGATTGTTCATGTCGACGTTGACACGGCTTCCATTTCTAGAAACGTGGTGGTAGATGTTCCGATTGTGGCGGACGCTAATCTTGCTTTGGAGAAGCTGCTGGAATGGGCGGAACCGCAGAATACCGACGAATGGATGGAACAGATTCGGGAATGGAACCAGCAAAATCCTTTGGAGATGCGCCGTGACAGAGGGATGACGCCTCAGATGATTTTGGAGAAGATAAACCAGCAGTTTCCGGAGGCAATTATTGTCACAGATGTGGGTCAGCATCAGATGTGGGCAACTCAGTACATAGAGTTGAATGAGAACAAGCAGTTCATCACTTCTGGAGGGTTGGGAACCATGGGATTTGGATTTCCGGCGGCAATCGGGGCAAAAATCGGCTGTCCGCAAAAGCCCGTGGTCTGCATCAGCGGCGATGGAGGCATGCAGATGAACATTCAGGAGCTTGCAACGGCTATGGCGCAGCAAGCCAACGTCATTGTCTGTATTTTTAACAATTATTATCTGGGGATGGTGCGCCAGATGCAGCAGCTTTTTTATGGCAAACGTTATGAGGCAACCTGCCTGAGAAGGAACAAGGGCTGTCCTAAGGACTGCAAGGGACCGAATCCAGGATGCCCTCCTTATGAGCCAGACTTCGTGAAGCTTGCGCAAAGCTATGGGGCGTGGGGCGTCCGGGTGACCAAAGAGGAAGAGATCGTGCCAGCATTAGAAGAAGCGAAACAGTGTAAAACGCCAGCGCTGATTGAGTTTATGATTGCTACAGAGGAACTGGTGCTTCCAATGGTTAAGGGCGGAAATCCGATGACAGAGATGATTTTAAAGTAAGGAAAGTGACAGGAACGGGGCTATCGCGCTAACATAAATTACAAGACATAAATTTGTGCATTCTGTCTTTGCCGCATCAGTGGCAAGACTTTTTGAACAAGTGAATATATTAGTGCGACAGCCCCATCTGCCTGCATGTGCCAAAATGCATAGAAAGGAGAAATCATGACGAAAAACAGATGGATTGCATTATATGTGGAAAATCAGGTGGGTGTCTTGGCGAAGATTGCTGGTCTTTTTTCTGGAAAGTCCTATAATATGCAGAGCCTTACCGTGGGAACCACGGAGGATGAGTCCGTGTCGCGGATGACGATCTGTGTGACCAGTGACGATATTACTTTTGAGCAGATTAAAAAGCAATTAAACCGGATGGTTGAGGTCATCAAGGTGATGGATTTTACGGATAAGCCGATTCATATGAAGGAAATTTTGTTTGCCAAGGTAAAGGAATGCACCGTTGCAGACAAGGCGGAACTGTTCCAGATTGCCCAGGTATTTCAGGTGGAGGTCTCAGATATTGGCACGGACAGCATTTTGTTAGAATGCAAGATGACAGAGCGGCGCAATAATGAGCTGATTGATCTTTTAAAAAGCAAGTTTCAACAGATTGAGATTGTGCGTGGCGGCGGAGTGGCAATTGAGTCCATCAGTACTTCCTGCGCCGGAAGGTCTGAGTATTTTCGGAAATAGAAAGGAGCAGTTAGATGCGCAATATATTAGTCGTGGTGGATATGCAGAAAGACTTTATTGACGGGGCTTTGGGAACGGCAGAGGCTCAGGCGATCGTGGAACCAGTGATTGAAAAAATGAAATCTTATCAAAAATCAGATATCTATCTGACTAGGGATACTCATGGGGAGGATTATTTGAGTACTGCGGAAGGCAAGAAGCTTGCGGTGGTCCACTGTGTGAGGGGGACGCAGGGATGGGAACTGCATCCTGAAATTGAAAAGCTGGCAACCCCTTCTCAAATCTTCGACAAGCCAACGTTTGGCTCGCTGGCCTTGATGGAATTTTTGCAACAGGAAAATGCGGCAGAGCCTTTACAAATCGAGCTGGCAGGTCTTTGCACGGATATCTGCGTCATCAGCAATGCCCTGTTGTTGAAGGCTGCCATGCCGGAGACGAGGATCCGGGTGGATGCAGGCTGTTGTGCCGGAGTAACTCCGAAATCACACAAAGCGGCGTTGCTTACGATGGAGATGTGTCAAATCGAGATTGTGTAAGAAAAAGGCTGCTGCAGACGGAGGAACGATTGCCTGCAGCAGCTTTCTGATATCGTTGAAAGGTGAAAGACAAAAAATATGCCCAGAAGCGTGCAAAGACCCTCTGTTATCTTGCAAGCACTTCCAAAAGCTCTCCAATATATAAAGTATGGAGATTGTCTTCTTCTTTGCCAGAGTACCATTTTTCTTTGATTTCTGGATCAAGGAAATGGGCTTCTGTAATTGGGACTGCCGCCATTTTTTTGCAGAGGCATATGAAGTTGCCCTCGTCGACAAAGGGGATGTTGTTTTTGAAATTTACCGTAAGGCCGGAGGTCTTAAATTTATCTTCCTGCCTGCCGGATACCACGCCGAAATATTTCAGATCATTCTTAAATTTTTTATCAAAAAAGTTACAGGAAAAATATGCTTCTTTATCAATGAATTCTTTCGTATATCGATGTTCCCGGACAAAGATGAAAGCAACATTTTTCCCCCAGAGAACGCCAAGGCCTCCCCAGCTTGCAGTCATTGCGTTCGCTTTCTCTGCGCTGCCAGCTGTAATCAGCATCCATTCCTGAGAAATTTTTGTAAATGGGTTCAATTCTAACAGCTCTATGGGATATGGTTGAAATTGATGCATAATAATTCTCCTTTGCTGAATATTTCTATAGTTGAGTATACAACATTTTATGGAATTTGCCTACTGGATTATGAAAAAAAGTTATAAAGGTCATAAGCTTTAAGAATAATCTTGACAGCTTCTGAAAAAAGTATAATAATTGATAAAAGTGAACAGAAAGAACACGATAGAGGAAGGAGTGAAAGAATTTTCGGATTCTTTCACAAACTGCCTGTTTGTGCCAAAAAGCGCGCAGAATGGAGGAAATTATGGATATCAAGTTTGTAAAAAGGGACGAGTTGAAAGAGAAGCCAGACCAGAGCAACTTGGGGTTTGGAAAGTATATGACGGATTATATGTTTGTGATGGATTGGGATAAAGGGATAGGCTGGCATGACGCCAGGATTGAACCTTATGGCCCGGTGGAAATCAGTCCTTCCTGTGTAACTTTGCATTACGCTCAGGAAACCTTTGAGGGATTGAAAGCATACCGTACCAAAGAGGATAAGATCCTGTTGTTTCGTCCAGAAATGAACGCAAGAAGGATGATCAATTCCAATGCCAGGCTGTGTATGCCGGCAGTTCCAGAGGATATGTTTGTGGAAGCAGTGCAAGAGCTGGTGAAAGTAGAGAGGGACTGGATTCCGTCTGAACCTGGAACGTCTCTCTATATCCGTCCGTTTGTGTTCGCAACGGAGTCGGCGCTGGGCGTGCATATGGCAATTTCGTATAAATTTATGGTTATTTGCTGTCCAGTAGGGGCTTATTATCCAGAAGGAATCAATCCCGTGAAAATTCTCGTAGAGGATGAGCTGGTGCGCGCGGTAAAGGGAGGGACCGGAGATACCAAATGCGGCGGCAACTACGCAGCATCCATTTTAGGACAGGTAAGGGCAGAAGAAAAAGGCTGTACGCAGGTACTTTGGCTGGACGGCGTTAATCGCAAATATGTCGAAGAAGTAGGCACCATGAATATCATGTTTAAAATTAACGGAGAAATTTATACGGCGCCCACAGAAGGAACGGTGCTTCCGGGTGTTACCCGGGATTCCATCATTCATATTTTGAAAGATTGGGGATACAAGGTGAATGAAACGCATTTATCGGTTGACGACTTGATGAAAGCTGGACATGACGGAAGCCTTGAAGAGGCATTTGGAACCGGGACGGCGGCAGTGATTTCTCCGGTAGGGGAATTTATGTATAAGGATGACGTGGTTACTATAAACGATTTTAAAATCGGAGAGCTGACCCAGAAATTATACGACTATCTGACAGGAATTCAGTGGGGGAATCAAGAGGACAAATACGGCTGGACGAGGGAGATAAAATAGATCCTGGATCATAATTTCATTTTGTTTCATAATTTCTTAAGAAAGTAGTAGAATGAAATTAAAGATTTTTCTGCAAACTAATGGTAGAATGCAGTTATTAAACAGGAGAGAGTGGTAATAATGAAACGTAAAGATGAATTTGCAAGTATCAATGAAGAGAAAAAACGGGGAAACATGATGGTATTTACCATAGCGGTATTGGCAATTTGTATCAGCGGAGCGTTATGCGCCGTAAAATTGCATATGGATCAGAGATACATTAGCATGAAAGAAGAGATTGGATGGGAGGCGCCTTGTTAGGAAGGCGTCTCCTTTCATAATATAGAGGAAATAGCGATTACTAAAACGCAATAGTTTATAAGTTTTTCGATCATCTATAAGATGAAACAGCGGCAATTTTTTTATACATAGTAAGTACCTTTCCTTTTTTATGGCATAAACTATCAATAAGTGAGTAATGAAGAGGTGCTTATGCGGAAACGGAATTTGCGAGGAGCCCAGGTAGATCATGTCGATCAGGGAACGATTAAGATACAGGTGACGTCTGCCGTGGGGTTGATTCCAGTGGAAAATGCAAAGATAACCATTTCCTATACGGGAGATCCGGAAAATACGTTGGAGCAGGTTTCTACAGATCCAGAAGGGCAGTCTGAGGTTTTGTCCTTGGCAGCTCCGCCTTTGGAGTACAGCATGGAACCAGAACAAACGACCCAGCCTTATGCGGAATATACGGTGGAGGTGGAGGCAGAGGGCTATCGTCCAGTCAGTATCGAAGGCGTGGATGTGTTTTCAGGAGAATTGTCACTTCAGAATGTGCGTATGGAACCGACCGAGGTATCAGAGGAAAACAAAAATATTGTAATCCCGGCAAATACGTTATTTGGAAATTTTCCTCCCAAGATTGCGGAGGCAGAGATTAAGCCCGTGGACGAGAGCGGAGAGATTGTATTGAGCAGAGTGGTAGTTCCAGAATATGTGGTAGTACACGACGGAACGCCTGGGGATTCCACGGCAAATGACTACTATGTGAGATATAAGGATTATATTAAAAACGTGGCTTCTAGTGAGATATATGCTACCTGGCCAGATAGCACCATTCGGGCAAATATCCTTGCGATTATGTCTTTTACCTTAAACAGGGTGTATACGGAGTGGTACCGCAACAAAGGTTATGATTTTACAATTACATCTTCCACGGCGTATGATCATAAATGGGTCTATGGCAGGAATTATTTTAACAGCATTTCACAGGTGGTAGACGAAATGTTTTCCAATTTTCTCTCAAGGCCCAATGTTCGTCAGCCGATTTTGACGCAGTATTGTGACGGTCAGCGTGTGAGCTGTCCGAATTGGTTAAGCCAATGGGGATCTAAGTATTTAGGGGATCAGAATTATTCCGCCATCGAGATTATCCGTTATTATTATGGAAGTGACATGTATATCAACGAAGCGGAGGAGATTTCAGGGATTCCGGCGTCCTGGCCTAGGGAAAACCTGGAAATCGGATCGAGCGGGGATAAGGTGCGGCAGATGCAGGAGCAGCTAAACCGCATTGCCCAAGTGTATAGCTCTATTCCAAGAATTACGGCGGACGGTTCTTTTGGACCTGCCACCCAGCGGGCGGTAAGGCAATTCCAGTCCGTGTTTGGACTGCCTCAGACTGGAGTGGTGGATTATAAAACCTGGTATAAGATTTCCGAGATTTATGTGGGGGTTACCAGGATAGCGGAATTGAATTAGAAGCTTGAAGTGAAATGGGCATAACCTGTTAACCTGAAAGGAAAGGTGGAGGGGTTATGCCTGTTTGCTTATAAGCCATTTTCAGATGCTTTCATATGTCTTCGGTATCCCCAGTAATATGAAAAGATTGCCCTATAATTTCGCTGGAATATGGAGTCATGACAGATTGATACATTCATAAACAGAAACCGGAGTTAATTTGAAACCTGTTTTGGATGCTATGTTTTCCAGGAGAACTGAATATAAAAAGAAAAACGTCTGAATATGTATGACGTGGATTTTGTCATATTCTGCAATATTGGGACTTTTTCTATAATTTAGTTGATTAACACCAGTTTACAACTTTTTATAAAAATACAAATACAATCCCATCTTTTTATTGTATAATTTAAGCGTCCAAACAAAAAACATACGAAAGAAGATGAGTTTGTATCTGTCGCTTATTATGTATGAAAAATTCTGCCCTGGACAGGCTGAAAAATTATTTTAATGAATATTTTTGTATATAACGAAACCCACTGCCAGAAATCTGTTCCTGCTGTGTGACAGATGGCATTCAAAAGGGTGTGTTGCAGGACTCGTGGATGAATATGCTAACCATGATGTCATATGCAATACCAGGATAGATAGCGTTATGTATAGTTTTTGACAAAATAACAGATTCGTTGTAAAATTTATCTATAAAAAAATCGTGAAATTACATTATCAATATAGTATTAGAGTATTTGGATTCACATCTAAATAAAAACGGGCGTGCGGATAAAAATTTTATAATTTGAAGTCAGATAAGGTGGCGGATGAATGGAAGAAAAAATAAAGAAAAATGAAAAGACAGTGGAACAGATTATTGATGACATGAATTTATTTGATGATGATTTAATGTCTGTGGTTTTTGATAAAAATAAAGAAGCAACGGAACTTTTGTTAAAGATTATTTTAAAACGTAATGATATCAAAGTAATAGAAGTTGTGGGACAAAGGGAATTCAAAAATTCGATTATTGGTGGACGCAATATCCGCTTGGATATCTTAGCTGAAGATAACAAGGGTAAAAATTATAATATAGAGGTGCAAAGGCAGGCGGCGGGCGCACACATACGCCGTGCCAGGTTTCACAGCAGTATGCTGGATTCTCGGATGTTAAAAGCAAAAAAGGAGTTTTCAGAACTTCAGGACTCATATATAGTGTTTATTACCGAGAAAGATATCTTTGGATATGGATTGCCCATATATACAGTTAATCGTTATTTTGAGGAGACCGATCAAATTTTTGATGATGGTTCCCATATTGTATATGTTAATGGTAGCTATAAAGGGGACGATGCAATTGGAAGGCTGATACATGATTTTGGATGTAAAAAATCAAAGGATATATTTTATTCTGAGTTGGCTAAGGGTGTAAAGCATTTTAAAGAAGAAGGAGGTCGAAAAATTATGTGTGAGGCAGTTGAAAAATATGCGGAACAGAGGGCAGAACAGAGAGCGGAAGTTGTACGAATGGATAATTTGCTAGATTCTATTAAAAAATTGATGATAAATTTGAAAATAGGAGAAGAACAAGCAATGGAGCTTTTGGAGATTTCAGAACAGGATAAGGAAGTTTTGTTGAAAAGGTTATAAGTTTTTACTAGATTATTAGAATAATACTGATCCATTAAAATTCATTGTTAAGGATCAGTATTAAAAAGGAAAAGAGATTCTTGGTTTGCATTCATTAACCATAGTTTTTTGGGTAAAAAGATCGACTTGTATTTTCATAAAAGTTGTAAACTGGTGTTGATTAATATAATTAAGCAATATTTACCTTAAAATCAGGGAGAGGAAACTATCGTTAACATTTTGTCTTAATGTAAGAAAAAAGAGCCGAAAGCCAGGTAGAATAGGGAGGGTTAGCATGAGGATTCAACAAACATCAGATTACCAAAGCTTATTTTCAGTGAATGAAACAGCAACAAAAGAACCATTAAAAAGCATGGCAGCGCAGAACCAGCTTGCAGGCATGCCAGGGGTTGAAGTAGAGATATCGCAAGAGGGACTCCATGCCTGGAGAGAGAAAGTAAATGAATGGAACCCTTATTGTGATGTTGGGGAGAAGATGGGCATCGAAAATACAAACGAGGTCATGATGGAACATTTTCGAGAGTTGCAGGAGATCAGTCTTTCCGCATTAGAAAGTGGAAAGAGTGAAAGAATTTGATAATTCTTTCACAAACTACCTGTTTGTGCTGAAATGCGCACAGAATGGAGGAAATTATGATGTTAAGGATGTAATGGAATCTGTGATGGATGCTTATGAAACCTTGTATAATAAAATCATAAAGCAACATGAGAATGGCGACCGCCAGGTGACTTACAACATAACAGGGGAGAATTTTGTGTCGCTTGAGGAAGATTTGGCAGGGCTGGACGATGCGTTTTACCGGGAAGTTGCGGGTCTGTCAGGGTACATTTTATGTCAGCAGACCAATAAGGGATTTGAACAGCAATATTATTCAGAGTTTCCCTGGAAAGCTCCCCGTGGTCGAGAGCTGCACCAAGAGAATTACAATTATATGGATGAGGAATACCGGAATTCTGCGATGTCAATGATGAAGCAGGCGCGCAAGAAGTTTTTGGAACTATTCCAGAGCGCAGCGTATAAAAGCGGTGCGGCAAAAAATATTATCTCTCATATGATCACTCAAGATGCGGATTTCATGGCTAAGACGCAGAAGTTGTTTCATTAGCAGGCTGTAAATCCATGCTAAGACGTAGAAGCTGCTTCATTAGCAGGCTGTAAATCTATGCTACATAGGTTGGGAACCGCCGCAAGATAGCCGCTGTATACATTGTCATGTGGATGCGATGCATTGATTGATTCAGGTGTCAAAAGCGTATACAGGTCATTTCTTGTGGCGGGTAGCCCAGCCTTTTTTGATAAAGCATTCAACTCTTAGGGCAGCTAGCCCGGTCGTTTTAGATTTCATCATTCAGAGCTGAACGTATATTTTATGCCGTTATGAGTTCCATCAGCGCACCCATCAATTCAGAATCCAGATTCATTGCCTGCAGTTCTGAAAGCAGTACAAGTTTATCCTCGTTTTTTTGTATCAGGTTATATAAGGCGTCTTTCAAGCAGAAAGAGATTTCCGCCTGGTGCAAGAATTTATAACATGCTTCCGGGATATTGTTCTTCTCAAGAGCGGCGCTCAGAATACGGATGCATAGCCCGCAAGATACTGGAACCTGCGGGATGCGGCAGGTCATCACATGCGCATTGGCGTCGTAATCTTGTTGAATGCTGATGGCAGCGCCATCTACCAGGACTTGTACGTTTGCAGGCTGTATTCCATGGAATTGCACGGTATAATCACGCAATTCGGGGATTAATGCATAGTCGCCCTTGGCTTCTTCTATGATGAATTCTGCCTCTTGCCCCCAGGTAAAGCGCATGGCGGTGGTGATGCAAACGCCTTTCTGATAGCCGGTGGAGACATTGTCGTCTTCATAGAGGGTAAAGGCGCCGCTTGCTCCTGCAAATACATGGATGCACAGAGAGCCAGGATTGCATCCGGCATCTTCGATTTCATCTGTCATGGGGACGATTGCCCCAGCTTTTGCCAGTACTGGGATCGACTCGATGCCTCGGTACATGGCAATCGTTCTTCCGCCCTGATAACGCCATCCGCTGAAGAAGTCAAAGTACATGCCCTGGGGCAGCCATACGGTTGTTTTTGCCACATTGAGATTGGAAATATCAGGGGTGGTAATGGGTGCGGCAAGGAGCTGGCTTCCGAATTCATACTGGTTGGGAACGGCATATGCGGCTTCTTCTTCTGGGTAATGATAGTACATCGGCAGTACCAGAGGGATATCTTCCTGATAGGCCCGGTGGTTCATAGTGTAGAGATAGGGCAGCAACTGATGTCTCAGCCGTAAGAAGCTGCCCATCATCTCCCGGATTTCTGTCCGATAGTTCCAGGGTTCTTTTCCGCTGAAAGCGCTGTTGCTAGAATGGAGTCGCAGAACCGGAGAGAAAACCCCAAACTGCAGCCAGCGCCCTGCCATCTCGTCATTTCGTTCCCCTTTCATATGTCCGCCGATATCGTGGCTCCACATGCCGTAGCCGATGTTGGATGCAACAGAGGTGAAATAAGGCTGGAAATTCAGGGAATCCCAGGTGATAATGGTATCTCCGGAAAATCCCACGGGGTAGCGGTGACTTCCAGGTCCTGCATATCTGGAAAACGTCATAGGGCGTCTGCCGTCCCTGCCATTGTCTAGAAAATGGTAATGGTTTAGCACCCATAGAGGATCCAGCCCTTTTACTTTGGAGACGCCCCCGGATTGCCAGTCCAGCCACCAGAAATCTACGCCCTGATCTTCCATGGGATGGAAAATATGCGCAAAGCATGCTTCAAGAAAGGCGGGATCAGCTGCGTCAAACGCCACAGGCTGTTCAAGCGCAGTGTCTACGCCCATGACTTTTGCCATCTTTGGATAGACATCTTCGTGGGCTTGTATGCCTTCTGCGGGATGAATGTTTAAAGTCACTCGCAGGTTCCTTTGATGGAGCCATTTAAGAAATCCTTCTGGGTCGGGAAACAACTGTCGGTTCCAAGTATAACCAGTCCAGCCGCTGCCGTATTTGGGATCCACGTCCACCAGGTGCCAGTCCATATCGATGACTGCCACGGAAAAAGGGAGTTTTTCTTGCGAAAAACGTTCCATTAACTTCTTGTAGGAGCTTTCGGAGTACTTGTAATAGCGGCTCCACCAGTTTCCGAGCGCATATCTTGGAACCATGGGCTGTTTTCCGCATAAATGATAGAAATCTTTAAGGGCTTGCAGATAACTGTGCCCATAAGCCCAGAAATAAATGTCCGTGCATTGCCCCTGTCGCGGCGTTATCCAGCCATCTTCGAGCAGCACTAGAGAATTGCTGTCGTCGAGCACGGAAAATCCGTTTTTGCTTATGACGCCAGGCTCTAGCGGGATGGCTCCGTCGGCTTCGTCCAGGGTTCTGGCTGTGCCCCCCAGGCTTTCGAAAGGTTCTCCATAATGCCAGATGCTGTGATAAGCGCTGTAATCCCCGATAGCTTGTATCGACAGTCCATGGGGAGTAAATTCTTTTTGATCGTAAATCAGGCGGACCTTTGAAGTAAGGACTTCCAGTCCGTTTGCATTCTCAATCAGGGTAAAGGAAGCCTCTGGGAAATTCCGGTTCCAGACCGCTTGTGTCGCCCGGTCCTCAAATATGCCCTCTGGACTGTATTCCAGCCGCAATAATCTTTCTGTGAGCACCGAAATCCGATAGCAGTCTCCTTGTATGATATTTTTTTCATTTGTCTTTGGATGCACCTGTGCTTGTAGTTCTTGTTTCATCTTGCTTCCTCTCCTTGTCTTTTCGTCAATTCTTGAAAGTTTTGGCAATATGCCGCTTCTGGAAAATCACATATACAATAATAAATGGTAAAATGGAAATCATGGTTGTAGAACAGGAAAATATAACGTTAGCGCTAACGTTTGTCTTGATTATAGATAGGAAAGTGGAAATTGTCAATATATTTTGAATAATGATAAAATACTTTTTGGTTATGGTATTGTATTGGCGGCAAAGATTGATTATAATGACGTTAACGATAACATTACAAGGGAGGAAGCACATGGTGACATTAAAAGATATTGCCCGGAAAGCAGGGGTCAGCAGCATGACCGTTTCCCGGGTGATGAATGGAAATACAAAGGATGTTTCGCAGAAAACATCTCAGCGTATCCAAAAGATTGCAAAAGAGATGGGATATGTGCCAAATTCTTCTGCCCGTGCGTTGGCGTCCCATTCTTCCCAGATGATTGCAGCGATCTTGTCGGATTATGATGAGGAGAGCACGCCGCTAGAGGATGCTTATAACAGCAGTTTTTTTGGAGAGCTTTCCAGGCAGATTCAGAAAGAGGGCTATGATTTGATGCTCCATTATGTGAAAGATTACACAGACATTAATTACAGTTTAAAAACCTGGAATGTGGCGGGAGCAGTGTTTATCGGGATGTTTGATGAAAATATCAAAAAGATACAAAAAGATCATGCAATTCCTTTGATTTTTACAGACAGCTATAGCTCTGTGCGCAGTATTACAAACGTGGGGATTGACGATTATCAGGGAGGGGAGACGGCGGCGAGGCATTTATTGGAAAAGGGACACAGAAATCTTGCATTTGTCGGACCGGCTGCAGTTAGCAACGGCGTGATCATGCACCGGCTGCAGGGATTCTGTTCCTTTCTGAGGCACAAAGGGATCTCGATGCCCCCAGAACATATCATTGATTCCGGGACTGGGCAGATATTGCAGGCGCTGCGTAAATTGTGCTCTGGGAGTTGTCCGGTGACAGGGATCTTTGCGACCTCAGATTTCTGTGCCAGCCTGGTCTATGCTGCAGCATTCGAAATGGGGCTGCGCATTCCCACGGATCTTTCTGTTATCGGGTTTGACGACCTTAGGATGAGCCGTTATATGACGCCGCCGCTGACCACGGTTCGGCAAGATATCAGGCGCAAAGCTGAGATGGCATGGGAACTTTTGAAGAAGAATATCAAAACTCCGGATGCGCCAGCGGAGAACGTGGTACTGAGAGTGACACTGACGGAACGAGGGTCGGTAAGGAGTCTGTGCGGCGATTGACTCAGCAAAATAACAAAAATTGTTAAGTGATGATTGACAAAGATTTCTATTTACATGATAATATATTTATCAATTGAGAATCGGAAAAATTGTCTTGTAACGGAAAATTGAGGAGATCATTTATGATTACAATTAAAGAACTTGCATCGATTCTTGGGATTAGTCCCACGACGGTGTCAAATGTAGTGAATGGGCATACGAATAAGATGTCTCCTGCCACCAGGCAGAGGATTGAGGAGGCGCTGGTTCAGTATGAGTTTCGCAGAACCATCCGCCAGGAAGATCACAGCAAAGCGTTAAAGCTGATCTCCGTTGATTTTTATTTCCGCTCCAAAGAAAATATCTTTATGGATCCGTTCTGTTCGGAGCTTTTAAATGCCGTTTGTCTGAAGCTTAAGGAATTTGGTGCATATCCAGTTTGCGGGCTCCATAAGGCGCAACAGGACATTTTTTACAAGCTACAGGCAAGGAACATCGAGGGAGGCATCATAGTGGGCATGGATCCCTGGGAATGCCAGAACTTTGCGGCAAAAGTCGGAAAGCCTGTGGTATTCATTGACTGCGGGGAAGGGGAGTATGACAATATTGGCATTGCCGATTATGAGGGCGGCAGGGAGATGACAGAATTCCTCTTAAGACAAGGGCATCACAAGATTGCTTTTTTCTGTGACAAGAAAAGCCCTGTGTCTAGTACTTATGAAAGGTTTCGGGGATATTGCGACGCTCTTGCGCAACATGGGCTTTTCTATAGTAATCAAGATTATTACTATCTTCCAGATGAGAGGAACTTGAGGAGAGAGGCAGTGCGCAATTTTGCTGTTCAGGCAAAGCAGAGGGGATATACGGCTGTGTTCGTGGTGTCGGACATGCTGGCAAACGAGGCGGTCAACAGCTTCTTTGAGGCGGGGCTCAGGGTGCCGGAGGATATTTCTGTCGCTGGGTTTGACGATAACCTTTATGCCAGGCTTTGCCGGCCGATGCTCACAACCATTCGTCAATCTGTGGAAGAAAAAGGGGAGGAGGCGGTAAAACTTTTATTACAGAGGCTTCGGGGGGAGGAAGTGATAGTGAAATCTTTTAAGCTTCCGGTGGAACTGATTGTACGGGGAAGCGTGCAGAATATCAATGGTTAACGTTACAGAGGAGAAGGGGGTGTCGCACGAATATATTCGTGCGACACCCCCTTTCTTTTTTTGGTAATAATGCACATAAACAAACCATATAATTTGTATATAAAGTTGGTTGTGAACAAAATATATTGCAAAACAAAACATAACCAAATAAAATTAGGCGCATGTAAGGCAAGGTTTTCACTAAAAAATTATGAAAAAACACAAGGAGGTAAAAAATGACAAAGAGAAAGAAAAAAATAATGGCGTTATTCCTTGCTGTGACAACTGCTTCCGGGGTCTTGTTCGGCGGCTGTGGCAACAAGGAGGGAGCGGATGGAAAAGTCGTCATTGAGCTGGTGCATTATAAGCCGGAGGCAGTGGACGCATTCGAGGCGCTAGAGGAGAAGTTTAACGCTTCGCACGATGATATTGAATTGGTGATTGAATCGCCCAATGACGCCATGGTAATTTTAAAAACCAGATTTATCCGGGAGAACAATCCTGACATTATCGGGATTGGCGGAGACATTAATTATTCCAATTTTCTGGACGCCAATATGCTGATGGATATCTCTGATTTTGATGGTCTTGCCGACATCAAGGAAAATTACCTTGAGACCAATAAGGAGCTGGAGTATGTGCCAAAGGAGGGCGTGTACGCAGTGCCTTATATGGCAAATGCAGCAGGCGTTCTCTATAATAGGGATATGTTTGCAGAACATAACTGGAGCATTCCCACGACTTGGGAAGAATTTTTAAGTCTCTGCGAGACGATACAGGGCGAGGGGATACAGCCGTTGTATTTTGGTTACAAGGATACATGGACCTGTCTGGCGCCCTGGAACGCCATTGCGGTAAATCTCTGCGACACAGATATTGCTTATCAGGTAAACAGCGGGAATGCAACGTTTTCAGAGGCATATAAAGAAGTTGCCGAAAAGGATAAGGAACTGTTAAAGTATGGTCAGAAGAACCCCGTCGCTTACAGTTACAATGACGCTTGTACCGCTTTTGCCAGAGGACAGTCGGCTATGTATGTGATTGGAAACTATGCCATTCCTCAGATCAAATCGGTAAATCCTGATATGAACATTGATTCCTTTGTATTTCCTGCAAGCAGCAATGCCGAAGAGAACATCTTAAATTCTGGCAACGACTTGATGTTTAGCATTATGGAGGACTGCGAGCATAAGGAGGAAGCTTATGAGGTGCTGCGATTCCTTTTGGAGGACGAAAATGTGCAGCAATACCTGGATGACCAGAGCGCAGTTCCTTGCAAGAAAGGTGATTTTACAATTGCGCCAGAGTTGGAAGGAATGAAAGATTACATTGATAACGGGATTGTGGCAGACTATCAGGATCATCATTATCCAAGCGAGATGGCGGTAGACGCTATGGTTCAGACCTATCTGTTTGATGAAGGAAGCGATGCGCTCAATACGTTCCTCACAAGATTTGATAAGGAATGGGTTAGATATAACAAAGATATCATCCGAAAAGTAAAAGAATATCAGGAAAAGGGGGAATAGATCGTGGAAAATGGTGGAAAAAGAGATAAAGCATGGACAAAAAATGATAAAATTTTTCTTGGGATGTTAATTCCGGTGTTGATCCTGTTCTTTTGTTTTAATACGCTTCCTCTGCTGAAAGGTTTTTATTACGGCCTCACGAATTACAGAGGATATGGCGATTACGATTTTGTAGGGCTTCGCAATTTTGCGGATTTGTTTACAGACTTGCGCGTGGGAAAATCTTATTTGTTTACTTTCAAGTATGCGGTGGTTATGACCATAGCGGTCAATGTGATAAGCCTGATCCTTGCCCTGGGACTGAATCGGGAAATCAGGGCGAAGAGCACGCTGCGGGGCATTTACTTTGTGCCTAATATTCTTGGAGGGTTGGTTGTAGGTTATATTTTCAGCTTTATTTTTACATACATCCTTCCGGCAGTGGGCGAGGCGACCGGAATTGGATTTTTGCAGAATAGCATGCTGGCAAGTAGCAAGACGGCTTGGATTGCGATCGTGATCGTGGGGGCATGGCAGGGAATCGCCATGAATACCATTATTTATATTTCCGGGCTGCAGACAGTGCCAGAAGAAGTATATGAGGCAGGCATGATCGACGGCGTCAGCGGTTGGAAGAAATTCTGGACGCTTACCTTTCCCCTGATCCTCCCGTTCTTTAGTATCAATCTGGTATTGTGCATGAAGAATGCATTGATGGTATTCGACCAGATTATGTCGTTGACCAAAGGCGGTCCTTCTCAGAGCACGGAGTCCATTTCTTATCTGATTTACAATAACGGCATGAGCGGCGGACAGTTCGGATTCCAAAGTGCGAATGCGTTTGTATTCTTTCTGGTAATTGTAATTATTTCGTTCCTGCAGATGAAATTCTTAGGAGGAAAGGAGGAGCAGCTATAATGGGAAAAAAGAATCGTGACGGGGCAGTCGGCGGAAAGGCTGTCAATAATATAATCAATATTTTGCTGGCGATTGGATGCCTGACAATATTGTTTCCGCTTTATATGACGATAATTATCGCATTTAAAAAGCCTTCGGAAATGACCAATGACGTAGCAGGCGCGCTTGGTTTTCCAGCGAGCTGGAGTTTTGATAATTTTGTTGAAGCAATGAGGGTAACTGATTTCTGGCGTTCTCTTGGAAACAGCTTGCTTTTGACAGGCGTTACCGTGATTATCTGCATTCTGCTTCACTCCCTGGCAGGGTATGTGATTGGCAGGAAGATGGCGAGGCACAAAGTATTTAAGGCGTCCTATTTCTATATTGTGAGCGGCATGTTCGTGCCGTTTGCCGTGCTCATGATGCCTCTGGTAAAGCAGACGTCGCAGATTGGGCTTGCAAACCGGGCGGGGGTCATTGTCCTCTATGTAGTGTTTTTTATGCCTATGAATATCTTGCTATACGCTGGATATTTGAAAAATATTCCCATTGCCTTGGAGGAAGCGGCCTGCGTGGACGGGGCAAATGTCTGGCAGACTTTTTGGAAGATTATTTTTCCGAATATGAAGCCGATGCATGCGACTGTGGCGGTTCTGACAGCGATGAGCACATGGAATGACGTGATGACGCCTCTGGTAATTATGTCTGGAAGCGATGTCAATACTCTGCCTTTGGCGCAGTTAAATTTCCAGTCACAGTTTGGAACCAACTATAATCTTGCGTTTGCATCCTATTTATTGGCGCTTTTACCAATTATGATTTTCTATCTAATCTGCCAGAGACAGATTATCAACGGCGTTGTAAACGGAGCAGTAAAATAGAATTGACAAAAGGAAATATACAGTATGGATTTAAAGAGCAGCTATTATGAACTATATGGAACAAATGAAATTACACAATATAGATGGGATCAGCTCTTGTCCATCATGGAAGATGCCAAAAAAGCCCGCCCGTCTGCCTTGAAAAAGGCAGACCGGGACGGGAATGGGTGGTATCGGTCGGAAAACATGGTGGGCATGATGCTCTATGTGGATAAGTTCAGCAATAATCTCACGGAGTTTGAACAGCGGATTGATTATCTTGCAGAGCTTGGGATTACCTATGTGCATTTTATGCCGCTGTTAAAGTCCAGAGAAGGGAATAATGACGGTGGATATGCAGTATCGGACTACTTGATGGTAGATGATAAATTCGGAACGATGAAACAGTTAGAACGGGTGATGAAGCTGTTAAAACAAAAAGGAATCCGCACCTGTATCGACTTTGTACTCAACCATACAGCCAAAGAGCACGTCTGGGTTCAGAAATACAGGGAAGGCGATCACGATTATGACGACATGTATTTTATGTTTGATGATGACGCGGTTCCCAGAGAATATGAAAAGCATCTGACCGAGATTTTTCCAGAGGTGGCGCCGGGGAATTTTACTTACTATGAGGACATCGGGAAGCATGTGATGACCCGGTTTTATGAATTTCAGTGGGATTTGAATTATCGAAATCCACAGGTGTTTAATAAGATTGTGGAAGTGATGCTGACTCTGGCGAATAAAGGCGTTGATATTTTCCGACTGGATGCGATACCATATATTTGGAAAGAAATCGGAACTTCTTGTATGAATCTTCCCAATGTGCATAAAATTATCAGTATGATGTATCATATTGTCCAGCAGGTATGCCCCAGCGTGATATTTCTTGGGGAAGCGATCGTGGAACCCTTTGAGATTGTAAAATATTTTGGAAATCGTGAATCAAAGGAATGTAATGTCATGTATAACGCTTCGCTTATGGTTCTTTTATGGAATTCTCTGGCGACCAGAGATGTAAGACTGATGGAGCGTTCGTTGTCGATTGATTATGGAATTCCAGAGGAAGGCACCTGGATCAATTATGTCCGCTGTCACGATGATATCGGATGGGGATTTGAGAATGGGGTATTAAAAGATCTAGGGCTTGACCCAGAGTTGCATAAGCAGTATATGATTCAGTTCATGGAAGGCAGGTATCCAGGAAGCTTTGCAGTAGGAGAATTGTATGAATATAATCCTGTCACAAAGGATGCCAGAAACAGCGGAACGCTTGCATCCTTGTGCGGGTTGGAACAGGCTTTGAATGAGAAGCATGTGTATAAAATGGAGCTTGCCGTAAAGCGGATCTTGCTGCTTCATGCGATGACCATTGCATATACGGGAATTCCGTTGCTCTACAGTGGAGATGAGATCGGACAGATGAATGACTGGAATTATAAAAACGTCCAGGAATATGCAAAAGATTCCCGTTGGCTGCACAGGGCTAGCATGGACTGGGAGCTGGCTCAAAAACGCAACGATCTCAATACCGTCCAGGGGCAGATTTTTACAAAGCTCAGAAAAATGATCCATATCCGCAAGTCCAACAGCTATTTTAGTTCTCAGTACCGGGCGATTCCGGTGGATACGGGAAACAATGCGATATTTTGTTTTCATAAGGAGAATAAGATGTTGGTGCTTGCCAACTTTTCAGAACAAGAACAATGGGTGGATTCCGGCACGTTTGACTGGTTTGGGCTCCCAGGAGAGATGCAGGATTTAATTACTGGAAGGCTTGTAAGGTCATATCACAATCATATCCTGTTGGGACCTTATGAATATCTCTGGTTAGTATGAGGAAGAAAGGTAATTTCGTATGGCGATTATAATTGAAAAAGGCGTATTTACGCTTCAGACCAAGAATAGTACTTATCAGATGAAAGCGGATGATAAGGGAATCTTGTTGCATACTTATTATGGGAGACGTACAGATGCCACGGATTATTCCTATCTAGTATCCATGGCAGACCGGGGATTTTCAGGAAATATCTATGAGGCAAGAGAAGACAGGACGTATTCCCTAGATTTCCTGCCTCAGGAATTTCCGGTGTGCGGAAGCGGCGATTACCGGGTGGATTGCCTTCATGCAGATCTAGGGGAAGGCGTCAGCGACTGCTTGTTGTTTTTTGACAGCTTCAGCATGCGGCATGGCAAATACGCCCTGGAGGGGCTTCCAGCTATGTTTGCTGCAGAGGAAGATCTGGTTGACACCCTGGAAATTGTGTTGAAGGACAGCCAGGAAGAGTTGTATCTGCATTTGCTGTATGGCGTGTTTGAAGAGTATGACGTTATTACTAGAGCGGCGGTCATAGAAAATAAGACGAAACGGGAAGTCCGGCTCCATAAAGCGCTGTCGGGCTGCCTGGACATGGATCATGACGGCATGGATCTGATTCATTTTTATGGACGGCATGCCGGGGAACGTCAAATGGAGCGTGCGCCTTTGTTTCATGGCATAACGGATCTGAGAAGCACCCGGGGCACATCCAGCCATCAGCATAATCCTTTCGTGATATTGGCAGATCAGAATGCCAGAGAGGATATGGGAGAGTGCTTTGGATTCTCGCTCCTTTATAGCGGCGGATTCCATATGCAGGCGGAAGTGGATCAGTTCCATCAAACCAGGCTGGTGATGGGGATTGACGATTGTGACTTTACCTGGAGCTTGAAGCCAGGTGAAAAGTTTGTCACCCCTGAGCTTGCCATGGCATACAGCGGCGAAGGGCTGGCAAAGCTGTCTCACTGCTATCATGATAGTTTTCATAATCATTTAATCCGCAGTCCTTGGAAAAATAAGAGACGGCCGATCCTGGTAAATAATTGGGAGGCAACGTATTTTGATTTCAATGCGGACAAGCTGTTAAAGATTGCCAGGGAAGCTGCGGAGCTTGAACTGGACATGATGGTGCTGGACGATGGCTGGTTTGGAAAAAGAGACAATGACGATGCTGGCCTTGGCGACTGGTATGTCAACGAGGAAAAGCTGGGATGTACGCTTAAAGAGCTTGTAGATCAAGTCAATGACCTGGGGCTGATGTTTGGGCTTTGGTTTGAACCGGAGATGATTTCGGAGGACAGTGACTTGTATCGCAGACATCCAGATTGGGCGATGGTCGTTCCAGGCAGAAATCCGATCAGGGGAAGAAACCAGCTTGTACTGGATATGACCCGTGAGGACGTGCTTTCCTATATCAAAGAGCGGCTGTTTGCCATCATGGATTCTGCAAATATTCAATATATTAAATGGGACATGAATCGTTCTGTGGCGGCGGCTTACAGTTCACTGCTCCCTAGGGAGCGCCAAGGAGAGCTGCGTCACAGGTATGTGCTTGGATTGTACCATGTGATGGAAGCGCTGTTGCAGCGCTATCCCGATTTGCTGTTGGAGGGCTGCAGCGGAGGCGGCGGAAGATTCGATGCCGGAATGCTTTACTATGCGCCGCAAATATGGTGCAGCGATAATACGGATGCGGTGGAGCGACTTAATATTCAGTACGGAACTTCCTTTGGATATCCGATGTCCTCGGTATCAGCACATGTCTCTGTCTGCCCGAACCACCAGAATGGAAGGGTTACCCCCTTTCAAACCAGGGGAATATGCGCTATGCAGGGAACCTTTGGCTATGAGCTGGATTTAAGCAAATTGACAGAGGAAGAGAAGGAAGAGGCAAGGGAACAGGTCCGCACCTTTAAGAAACATTACCGGCTGTTCCAGTTTGGGGATTATTACCGGCTTACTTCTCCACTGGAAAATAGAGACTTTACAGCTTGGGAGTATGTTGACAAAGAAAGGAAAGAGGCATGTCTTGGCGTAGTCTATACCGATCTGCATGGAAATCCGGCGGCTCATACGGTAAAGTTCCGGGGGCTTTGTAAAGAAAAGACTTACTGTATGTGGAAAGGTAAGGAAGCGGCTGGAGAATATACAGGTGCGGCACTGATGAACGGCGGAATACTGCTTCCCGTGCCTACAGAAAATTATGACTCATGCCAAATCTATATTCGCAGCAAAGAATCGTAGGGAGCCTGCGATTCAAGAATGCGGGAATTATATATATTTATTTAATATTTTATATTTACATTTGACAACCTAACTTATGGATAAGCAGCCAAGCGCTGCAAGACAGGGCTGTTGCAAAATGCGGCTTATATACAATATATGGATCATTTGTGATTTAAAACCATATCTTGCATATAACGGCTATTTTGCAACAGCCCCCTGTTTATTTGGCAAGAAATCCTGCCGCAAGCGATTGAAGCTGCGCTGCAGTCTCGGCGTCAAGGTCAGCAGTGTAAGCGCAGCCTTCGGGGGATTCCTGAAAAATCACTGCATATGCGACGCAGGAGGCGAGATAGGAGCCTTCGAGCGAAGGATGCATCTCGTCTTCTGCCCAAAGCTCGATCTGCGGATATTGCTCTAAACAGCGCATAAATGCTACTCCGCCTGGAATCAAGAGGCTGTCAAGATTTTCTGACACGGTGATCAAGTTCTCAGTAAGTACCGACTGGACGTCTTCGAGACTGAAAATACTGGCTCCGTTCTTGGGCGACCAGGTCATAAGGAGGGCAGTCTGTCCCCCTGCTGCGCGGATTTTTTCATCAAGAGCCATTGCGGCAGGAAGCATGGCTTGCTCTGGAGAAGAAAAGGCGTCGTTGGTGTTCTCCTGTATGATAACAAAATCCCATGCTTCTTCCGTCAGTTTCTGGTTGAGCACTGCGCCAAGCTGATCTTGAGGATCAGCAAACTCCGTCAGGTTGTATGCGCCTTCTGTGAGTTCTTGGACATCGCTTCCATGTCCCATAGCTTCTGCGATCTGGGCAAAGATGGATGGCAGGTCGTTGGTGTAAGTGTGGCTGTTGCCCACAAACAGAATCCTGGGGGATTCGCCCGCTGCCGGTTCTGGCGCTTTTAAGCTAAGATGCTGATTGTAATCAAATGTGCCGTCGTCAGGTTCATCTGCTACATCTGAGGGAGCTTCTTCTTGGTTCTCGGAAGAATCCACATCGTCCTGATTTTCGGAAGAGGAAGGCTGGCTTTCTGCCTCCGTCTTTCCAGAAGATGGCTCGACAATGGAAGTGGAATCTGCACCATTGCTAGATGGGTTGGAACAGCCTCCTAAGAGCAACGAGACAATCAGCATCAAGCAAAGCGTGATAGAATGGATTTTTCTTCGGTTACGAAGAAGATGGGTGTTACTTTTCTTGAAAATTTTTTTGTTCATGGTTCTGCTCGCTTTCTATGGATATTTAGGTAATAAGATATTGTGAATGGAAACAACTACATTGTATCATAGGAAAGAACCGTGAGGCAATATTAATCCATGGAGGGTATCTGTTGTTGATAGAAGACGAAAGAAAGGATGGAAAAGAGCTGATGGCCCGCTCGATATCAACATTTTTCGTGATGCTGCGTCTCATTGGCTTTTAATATTGGAATCTCTATCTGCGTAATATAATCTTCCATGCTGTCAATGACATTTTCGTTAATTCCCATTTCATAAGAAAATCCGCTCAAGGTCAGCTTGTGGTCTTTGGCATAACTCAAAATTTCCTGATATTTGAGAGAAATTCCCTCCCATGCTCCTTTATGGAACGCTCTAAGATAAGTCCCTTTGGGGCGCAGGAACAGTCCGGGGCATTGCTCTATGGGAAGCGGGATCTCAATAAAGAGCTTGCAATAATGATTAAAATTATAATGGTAGAGATCTTCCGTAGAGATCATGGTTCCGTAGGCGGCGTCGTGCAGGCGGCGCAGGTGATGCCTTTTTGTCTCGGCTGTGATCATTTCCACTTGTTTGTCAAAAGAGGTGTCATCGTTGATCTCTAGGGTCACTAGATAACGTTCTTCTTTTTCGACCATGGATATTTTGGACAGATCCATGGTGAGGAGGGTTTCCATGTTTTGGCGTTGCCCGCGCATGGTTTCCCGGATTGCTTTGAGATTGGCAATGTGGCAGTCCAATTCTGCGATCTTTTGATCCAGAAGGCATTTTAGACTGAAAGCGGAACGGTTATTCATAAAATCTTGTATTTCTTTGATCGAAACATCCAGTTCCCGCAATAAGAGGATAGTTTCTAATATAGAGCTCTGATGGTAGTTGTAGTAGCGGTAGCCGTTTTCAGGATTGACAGCGGCAGGCGCAAACAGCCCGATTTGATCGTACCACATCAATGTTTTTTTATTGATTCCGTGAAGGTCTGCAAACTGGCCAATCGTCAGTAGCTTTGTATTCTCTTTCATTTTAAAATTCTCCTTGACCGTACAGTTACTGTATAGTTTATAGTACGATATAAGAAACAGGAATGCAAGAGGAAAGAGAAAACTTATGGAAAACCAAAATGTTTATGAAAAGCCTGTAACACTGAAAAATATTTTAAAATTTGCTGTTCCAACGATTGCCATGACAGTATTCATGTCCTTTTACACGATGGTGGACGGATTGTTTGTATCAAACTTAATCAGTACGGACGCTCTGTCGGCAATCAATCTGACTGCGCCTGTGATTCAGCTTGTCACAGCGATTTCCACCATGCTTGCCACCGGAGGAAGCGCAGTGATCATGAAAAAAATGGGACAACAAAAAGTGGCGGAGGCAAAGGAGGATTTTACTTTTTTGATACTGGTAAACGTGGCGGCAGGGTTTCTTATGTGCGGGCTTGGATATCTGGTGATGGATCAGATCTTTGCCGGTATGAACTTGTCTGCGGATGTAGCCGGGTATTGCGTGGAGTATTTAAGCCGTTACTTGTTGTTTACGGTTCCTATTTTGCTGATGAATAATTTTACCTTGTATATGATTGCCAGTGAGAAAGCGACGCTTTCCCTAATTTGCTCTGTCACTGGAGGCGTGCTGAACATGGTGCTGGATTATGTGTTTATTGCTGGATTTGGCATGGGAATCAGCGGCGCAGCCATCGCTACGGGGCTTGGATATTCTGTGACAGCCGTTGTAGGGCTTGTGGTATTCAGCCGCAAAAAGAGCTTGTTGCATTTTAAAAAGCCGGTGATCCGGTTTAAGGTACTTGCAAGTGCAGCCACAAATGGATGCTCTGAAATGGCGACAGCGCTAGTGACAGGAATCGTTACGATGATGTTCAACTGGACGATGCTTCGCTACGTAGGAGAGAATGGAGTAGCCGCCGTCACGATTATCATGTATGTCTTGATGTTCGCAAGTTCCCTGTATACTGGATATTCTTATGGGGTTGCGCCTATGATCAGCTTTTATCATGGGGAACAGAATCATCAAAAATTAAAAAAACTGATTGGCATTAGCCTGAAAGTAATCGTGGTAATTTCTGTGCTGACGGTGACAGCGTCCTTTATGCTTACCGAGCCTTTGGTCTCAGTGTTTGCACGTCCTCAAAACCCGGTGCATGATCTGGCGGTGACAGGAAACCGGATTTGCACGATAGCGCTGTGCTTTGTCGGCTTTAATATTTTTGCCAGCGGCATGTTTACCGCATTGTCTAATGGAGTGGTATCTGCAGTGCTTGCATTTTCCAGGTCATTCGTGTTTATGCTGATCACGATGCTTGTGCTTCCTGCGATTCTTGGAGTAAGCGGAATCTGGCTGGCAACTCCGGCGGCAGAGTTGATGGCTTTGGCGCTGTCGGCAGGAATGTTCCTGAAATTTAGAAAAAGATATCAGTATTAGTTACCATTTTCCAAAAATATCCGATATAAACAATAGAAGCCATAGATAGGAATTGTTTATTTCAAGGAGAAATGGGCTGTCGCACGAACGTAAATTTCTGCATTCTGTCTTTGCCGCATCAGCGGCAAGACCTTTTGAACAAGTGAATATATCAGTGCGACAGCCCGGCTATCTCAATGTGCGAAACATGCGCAGAATGGAGGATATCAAGATGAATACCAACGGATTAGCAAATTCATATGCGTCAAAGACGGCAGCACAGGCTGTCGCAAGCGATAAGACAAAGTCTGCTGTAAAGACAAACAAGCCGAATGGGCAAAAGGAGATTGGAAGCCCCAAGCTAAGTGAAAAGGCGCAGAAATATTATGAAAAACTGAAGAAAAAATATGGGAATATGGAGTTTATTCTCGTCAGCGCTGATATGAAAGAAGAAGCCGAAGCAAATGTGGGCAAGTATGCCAGCAATAAGAGCCTGATTGTCCTGATCGATGATGAGAAGATTGAGAAAATGGCAGAGGACGCTTCCTACCGCAAGAAATATGAGGGAATATTGAGCAATGCGACAAATGATTTCGCCAAGATGAAGACCAGCCTGGGAGATAATGCAAACAGCGTCAAAGCTTATGGCATGAAGTTTGACGACAATGGAAACGCCTCGTTCTTTGCAGTCATCGATAAGTCATTGGCAGCCCAGCGGGACCGGCTCCACAACAAACAGGAGCAGAAAGCAGAAGAAAAGAAGATTGCTGATAAGAAAGCGGCAGCAAAAGAGCAGCAGGAGAAAGTGGAAGCGAAGCATAAAGGCAGGCCAGAAGACATGGTGACGGTGGAGGCCTCCTCCTGGGATGAGCTCTTGCAAAAAATCAACGAGACAGTTGCCATGAGCCGTACCGACATGGTTCAGACACAGGCGGAAACCTGGGTAGGGCAGCAGTTTGACAGCGTGATCTGACAGATGCTAAGGGAGCGGAATTTTTGAAGGAGGTCTGGAATGAATCCATCTGCAGACTGGCAGGCATTGGAGAAAAATGTATGCGACACTCTAAAGGAATGGGAACTTAAGATTGGATATGGGAAAGAGCCAGTGGAATTGTATTATCCTGCGGAAAGCCTCTGTTCCCTGCTGGGATTGCCACAAGAACAGAAAGGGCGTTTGCAAGAAGCTTTGGCTTTGTTTTCCAGGAATGTTCAGGAACGTTTTGGCGAAGTGGAGATTACCCATAACCAGGACAGGTATTGCATCCGCATCCCAGAATCTGGACTCAAATATGTGAGAGATCATGTAATGGCAAGCCCGTTCTTGATAAAGTTTTTGGAAACGGTTCAAAGGTCAGAGAGCACTATGGCGTCAGTGGAGCAGCTATTTTGGGAATTTTCTCGCCAGGTAGTAAAACAGCCAGGAGAAGATGGCGCATTGATTTTCTTTTTTGAGGATCAGGCAGTGGATGAATATGTCTATTGCGTGGAGGAGGATGCGTTTGGCCTTCAATACCACCGCTTTACAAGAACGGATTACAAGAACCTTTATGGGAAGCATTGAGAAGCAGTAAAGAAAGGGTTTGGGCGCCAAACGTCTGAACTATGTAGAGAAAAAGGGAGCTGCCGCAAAATAAGAAATTTCTAAAACATATTGTTTGCCCCAGAGTCTATAAATATGGGCAATATGTGTGTTGTATCTTTTTAGAAATTCATTTTGCAGCAGCCCCCTATGTTTTTGTTCGACGTTCAAGCAATTATCCTTGGGAATGCTTATTTTTTCCCTGCTCTTCGCTAAACATGTCGATTTCTAGAGGACTGGGGTTCGTGTAGGCGCATTGTGGAAGGAAATTGTAGACGTCCAGGTAGGAATCGAGCTCAGCGCTGTTTTGGGGAGGCCTGGGGACGGCTCCGGTACAGTCTGTGACTGAGCTTGCCTTTAAATAATCATAATTGTCTGTGAGATCTGGTACGGGATGGATGTCTTTGTTTCTATTATCATTGTTCATTTGAATACCTCTTTTTTTATAGATTTTGCTGCTGGTCATAGTATCTGTTTTTTGGGGAAGTCTATACATATGAAAACTCAAAAATAGCGTAATGTTTGACTTTTAAAAACCAAATTATTATAATGGTTTACAGCGTGAAAGTATTACCAAATGGAATGCGATGCGTTATAATTTAAGAAAGAAGCAGAGGAATTTATGAAGATTTCAGAACTATTAAAGACAAAAGAAGTAACCATAAGTTGTGAATTATTTCCACCCAAAAAAGGCTCAGAACTTAAAAAGGCACATCAAGTAGTAAAGGAAATGGCAATTCTGAAACCAGCCTATATCAGTGTTACCTATGGGGCAAGCGGCGGTATCAGCGAGCATACCGTAGACATGGCAAACGAGGTGCAGAATGTCAACGGGGTCACGGCGCTGGCGCATCTTACCTGTGCTTCCTCTGGAAGAGAAAAGATTCAGGAGGTGCTTGCAAAACTGCAGCAACATCATATTGAGAACATCCTGGCGCTTCGTGGAGACATTCCAGAAAATCTGGATTTTCCCTTGCCTGGCCAATATCGTCATGCAAGCGACCTGATAGAGGAAATCAAGTCATTCGGAGATTTCTGCATTGGCGGCGCCTGCTATCCAGAAGGACATCCAGAAGCGGAATCTGTGGATGCGGATTTGAATTATCTGAAACAGAAAGTGGAAGCAGGCTGTGAATTTCTCACGACCCAGATGTTTTTTGACAACAATATCCTCTATAATTTCCTTTACAGGGCTTTGAAGAAAAATATTCAGGTTCCAGTGATAGCGGGAATTATGCCGGTGACCAATGTAAATCAGATCAAGCGCATCACGGCGCTGTCTGGGACTGCGCTTCCCCAGCGGTTTCGTGCGATTGTAGAGCGCTTTGCAGATCATCCGGCAGCGCTTGGGCAAGCAGGGATTGCATATGCCACAGAGCAGATTATTGACTTAATTGCCAATGGCGTCAATAACGTCCATATTTATACCATGAACAAGCCAGACGTGGCAGGGGCTATTTTAAAAAATTTGTCAGAAATTTACCATGCAGGTTAGAAAAGAGCGGAATCAATGAAAGCAGACAGAAAAGAAACCCTGCGGTATTTAGGATACCGGGGGCAGCAACTGGATCCAGGGACGGCTGAGATGATAGAAGCCATTGCAGCGGAATTGGAACAGGGCAGCAGTCCCAAAAGCGTTTATCAGGAATATGAGTGCAAAGTAAACGGGGATCGAATAAGAATAGGAAGCCTTGAGGTTGAGAGCCGCCATCTGGCAGTCAATCTCAAGGGCTGTGAGCGTGCCGTGCTGCTGGCAGCTACTATTGGGCGCACAGCGGATTTTTTGATTCGCAAATATTCTGTTTGCAACATGGCGAAAGCGGCAGTGGTGCAGGCGGCAGGGGCGGCGTGCATCGAGAGTTATGTAGATGAGGTGGAAGACGCCGTGCGAAAGCAAGCCAGAGAGCGGGGCTTGTATCTGCGTCCCAGGTTCAGTCCCGGTTACGGAGATTTTGCATTGGACCATCAGAAAGATATTTTTGAGATGTTAGCGTGCGGCAAGCGGATTGGAGTAGTTTTGACAGAGGGCAATCTGATGATGCCTTCCAAGTCTGTGACAGCGGTGATCGGGCTTACGACAAAAGAGAGGGAATCCTGTCAGATGGAGAAGTGCAGTCTCTGTATGAAGACAGATTGTGAATTCCGGCAGGAAGGAGAAGCAAATGGGCTTTAAAGAACAATTAGGAAATCAGCTATTATTTTTTGACGGTGCAATGGGTACCATGCTCCAGGAGCGGGGGCTTTCTTCCGGAGAGCTGCCGGAGTTGTGGAATATCTCCAAAGAGGAGGTGATTCTGGATATTCATAAGCAATATCTTGCCTCTGGATGCAACATCATAAAAGCCAATACTTTCGGGGCAAACCCCTTTAAGGTAGAGGGGACAGGCTATACTTGCGAAGAATTAACCGCAAAAGGCATTGCCATCGTAAAGCGCGCAATCGCAGAATCTGGCAGGGAAGCTTATGCGGCTTTGGATATCGGATCTCTTGGCAAGTTATTGGAACCGTTGGGCGATCTGTCATTTGAGGAAGCTTACGAGGCGTTCAAGCCGATGTGTGTGGCAGGCGCACAGGCAGGCGCGGATTTATGCCTGATCGAGACCATGAACGATACCTATGAGATAAAGGCGGCAGTGCTTGCCGCCAAAGAAAACACCAGCCTGCCCATTGTAGTGACAATGGTATTCGACGAAGAAGGCAAATTGCTGACAGGAGCGGATATGGCGGCGGCAGTGGCATTGCTCGAAGGACTTGGGGCAGACGCTCTGGGATTGAACTGCGGGTTTGGACCTGATGTGATGCAGAAGTTTCTCCCCAGGCTTCGGGAACTTACTTCTTTGCCCATTGTGGTCAATCCCAATGCCGGGCTTCCGTCCGTGGTGGATGGAAAGACCTGCTTTCATGTGGGAGCGAAAGAGTTTGCAGCGGTGATGAAGGAAATTGCCCTGGACGGCGTTTCGATCTTAGGGGGATGCTGCGGGACGACTCCGGCGCACCTAGCGGCATTGGTGGAGGCTTGCAGTGGCATTCCTCCTCTGGCAGTATCGGACAAAAACCGTTCCATGGTATCTTCCTACACCCATGCAGTGGAGTTCAATGACCGTCCCAAAATCATCGGGGAGCGGATTAATCCCACTGGGAAGTCGCGGTTTAAGCAGGCGCTTCGGGATCAGGATCTGGAATACATTTATAAGGAAGCCTTGGCGCAGCAGGACCTGGGAGCGCATATCCTTGATGTAAACGTGGGTCTTCCTGAGATTGACGAGGTGAAGATGATGCGGTCAGTCGTTACTGGATTGCAGGGCATTACGGATCTTCCTTTGCAGATCGACACCTCAGACGCAAGAGCCATGGAGACAGCGCTGCGCCTCTATAATGGAAAACCTCTGTTGAATTCTGTCAATGGCAAGCAGGAGTCGATGGATGCGGTTTTTCCTCTGGCGGCAAAATATGGCGCAATGGTCGTGTGCCTGACTCTGGATGAGGGAGGAATTCCAAAGACGGCAGAGGGGCGGATTCAGATTGCCGAAAAGATCATTGCAGAGGCGGCAAAATACGGCATTCAGAAAAAAGATTTGCTGATCGATACCCTGACTATGACGATCAGCACCGGGCAGGAAAATGCCAAAGTCACTCTCGATGCCTTGCACTATGTCCGTCATGTGCTCGGCGTGCACACTACTCTTGGGGTATCTAATATTTCTTTCGGGCTTCCTCAGCGGGAACGGGTCAATACGGCATTTTTTACGATGGCGCTGGCTCAGGGCTTAAGCGCCGGGATTATCAATCCTGCCAGCGAGGCGATGATGAGCGCTTATCATGCCTATTGTGCGCTAAACGGAAGCGACAGCCAGTGTGCAGATTATATTTCAGCATATTCCAAGCAAGAGCAGCAGCCCAAGCAGGTTGCCGCAAAGTCCGGGGAGGTCAGCCTTTTTGACGCAGTGGTCAGGGGCTTGGTGGAAAGCGCATATCAGGCGGCGAAAAAGGAATTAGAGACAAAAAAGCCTTTGGAAGTTATTGATCAGGAGCTGATTCCCGCTCTAGACCAGGTGGGGCAGGGGTTTGAAAAGAAATCAGTATTTTTGCCCCAGCTTTTGATGAGCGCAGATGCGGCGAAAGCTGGTTTTGACGCAATCAAAGAGCATTTAAAGGCAAAAGGGGATGCCTCTGCCTCTAAAGGGACGATTGTAATCGCTACGGTAAAAGGGGATATTCATGATATCGGAAAAAACATTGTCAAAGTGCTGCTTGAGAATTATGGGTTCCAGGTGATAGATTTGGGCAAAGACGTAGATCCTCAGCTAGTGCTGAAAGCGGCAAGAGAGCATCAAGTAAAGCTGGTGGGATTGAGCGCATTGATGACTACTACGGTGGCAAACATGGAGGCGACGATAAAATTGCTCAAAGAGGAACTTCCGAGCTGTAAAGTGATGGTGGGCGGCGCGGTACTTACGCAGACGTATGCGGATATGATCGGTGCGGATTTTTATTCCAAAGACGCCATGGGCTCGGTACGGTATGCCAATGAACTTTTTGAGAGAACTAATGTTTAGAATTATGATAAAAGTCAGATTGCTATCTTTATCAGATTAAAAAAGATGATTGCACAAAAATAATATTTTCAATTTTGGCGGCGGATCAAGCCATTGTGCTTGTCCGCCGCCTTTTGCCGTCCTTTTTGCTGTGCAAGAGAATGTGCAGATTTTTGGATCACAGTTGCGGCAGAACGCTCTAATTCTTTCTGAATATATTAATAATAGGATCAAGCTGCCGAAAGGCGGCGATCCTCAATGTGCCACTGGCGTTTGAAATGCTAGCCTGTGGAACATAAGCGTGCGTCGGGATCGTTCCTAGCGCTCAGGAAAGGAGTTGGAGAGTTTGTGTATTAATTGGATCATAATTGGAATCTTTGCAGTGACTTTACTGCTTGTAGTCGTCTTTTGCTGCCTGCGGCACTGGCGTCATAAACGTGCCAAATGCTTGGTAAGAAAGCGTTGCGATCAAGAGAAAATGCAGGACATCAATCAAGCATTGAAGCCGTTTGGCTTTGCCTATGACGATCAAAAAGATATCTTCTATTCTTTGGAAGACGCATGGCAGAGAGAATTTGGCTATGGAAAACTATATGATGAAATGGCGCCTGCAATGAATATGATCATTGACAGCGAGCCGATTTATTTTGAATATGGAGACAGACGCTGGATGATCGAGTTTTGGAAAGGACAGTACGGCGTGACTACTGGGGCGGAGGCAGGCATTTATGTAGAAGAGGAGTGGGGGAATGAGGAAGATCCACAGAAAGTATTTTATCAGTGCGCTTCTTTGGACGAAGAGCTTCCGATCAGCATCGTGCTCTACAAAAATGGAAAGCGCTTGTTTCAGCGGGAGAAAAAGCATTGGTGGCTTACTGGATTTTCATTAGGGGAATTTTCCTGGCCGGCAGAGTTAATGTTGGAGGTGTCTTTGACATTTCCGCATTTGGATATGCTGGAAGCTTTTATGGAAGGATGTTACCGCGCAGGGTATCAGCCAGAAGATTTCCATATTTGGTATCACAGAGTGTCTTTCCGTCTCTATCAGCCCAAAGCAAAGCAGCCTTCTAAATATGGCAAACTATTTAAAAGGTGGATTCAGTGGCAAAATCGTCATAATTGCAAGCTCTATCATCGTGTTACCAAAGATTTTACCAGGACGATTGACAAATTAGATTACTTGATGCAGGCATATCCGAGGATTTTTTCTATCATTGTCAAAACGGGAAGAATTGCCCGGGGGAAGAAAAGAAAATGAGCCGCACTGCAAAAAAACTGGACCAGGCATATGAGAAAGCGCTGTGCCTTCGCATTGATAAAGGGAGCCGCATCGTGTTGATGAGCGATTGTCATCGTGGAATCGGCAATTGGGGTGATAATTTTCAGCCCAACCAGAATCTATTCTTTGCGGCGCTGCAGTATTATAACCGCAGGAATTTTACCTATATTGAGCTTGGGGACGGAGATGAACTGTGGGAAAACCGTAATTTGGGCGACATTGTGAGAATTCACAGCAATCAGTTCTGGATCATGGGAGAGTTGTACCGGAAAGGGCGGTTTTATATGCTGTTTGGAAACCATGACCGCAAAAAGGAGCGCCAAAAATATTTTAAGTCTCATTGTCATAGTTACTATTGTGACACAGAGGCGCGAATGAAAAGTCTCTTTCCGGATATGAAAGTGCAGGAAGCCATTCGTCTTCAGGAAATTCACAGCGGCATGGAGTTATTGCTAGTGCATGGACATCAGGGAGATTTCTGGAACGATACCTTGTGGAAGTTTACGAGGTTTCTGGTCCGCTATCTCTGGCGTCCGCTGGAACTTGCAGGTTGCAACGATCCCACCAGCGCAGCTAAGAATTATCAAAGAAAAGAAAAGACAGAACGAAAGCTTTCCGAATGGGCCAGAGAGCATGAGACGTTGTTAGTGGCTGGTCATACCCATCGTCCTTCTTTTCCAAAGCCAGGGGAAAGCTATTATTTCAATGACGGAAGCTGTGTCCATCCACGCTGCATCACGGCATTGGAGCTGGAATGCGGAGCAATCTCCCTAGTCAAGTGGAGCACGAAAGTACGGGAAGACAATATGCTTTACATTGGGAGAGAGGTACTGGAAGGACCAATGCCTTTGGCAGAGTATAAAAAAAGATGAAATAAAATAAAAAGATGCAACTTTTTGCAAGGAAAAAGCATCTAATAAAGTAAAAGGCAGCTATCTGTCCGGCAAGGAAAATCACCGGATGGATAGCGTCTCTGGGAATGCAAACATCCATCAAGAATAAGAATTTCTAAGAAAAACTTAAGAAAATCCAAAAGAAAAGGTAAACGATTTTTTGCTACAATAAGAAATATAAAGATCGTTTTATCTGGCAAAGGGCGGTGTTGTTATGAGAATAGGAAAAGAAAACCTGGTAGCGCAACTGCGGCTTCGCAATGTGAAAGCGTTGGAATATCTGGTGACAGAACATGGAGAACGGCTGATATCTATCATTCGTAAGCATTTATTTACCCTGCCGCATTTGCAGCAGGAGTGCCTTTGCCGTACTGTACAGGCTGTCTGGGATCATGCGGCAAGCTTTCGGGATGATAATGATTTTGAGAACTGGATTGGCTCTGTGGCACGATACTGCTGCCTGCAATATTTGCAAGCCCATCAGGAAGAGGCGACGATCGCCTGGCTGATTCAGAAAGAGATTATTGAGGAGAAAGAGATGATGGCTACTTGTCTTCGAACAGAGCAGCGGCAGGTGTTTTATCAATTAATGGAGATTGGAACCACAACGGGAATTACATATGCTGACAATAGAGAAAGTGACATTTATGAACTGTTGAATAATATTGAAACGGATATTTTTGAATATGAGAAAGAACCCCTGACTTTGCAGGAGCAAAAAGAGGTTCTCTCCAAAATTCATCATAAAAAAAGAGCGAAGCGGCGCATGTTCTCCCTGAGAAGATATTTAAAGTCTACAGAATTACAGTTATCGTAAGGGAGTTTTGATCTCCAATTTTTGCAGAAATCTTGCCCTTGTGCGCTCTTGTAACGGCCAGGGCGATAGACAGCCCGATGCCATATCCCCCTGTTTCTGAATTTCTAGAGGCATCCGCCCGATAGAAACGGTCAAAGAGATGAGGAATGTTTTCCTCTGAGAGCTGTTTTGCCGTATTAGATACCATAAAGCAAATATTTTTTCCCCGCTTTTCCAGGGAGACCTCAATCAGGCCCTGAGGCGGGGAATATTTGACGGCGTTGTCGATCAAAATAGTTATAAGCTGCTGAATGGAAGCTTCGTCTCCATAGTAAGAAATCAGCGGTGCGATTGCAAAAGATATCACTTTATTCTGGGTGGCGGCAGGGGCATGGAAAGATTGGACTGCCTCTTCTACCAGGTCAGAAAGAGAGAATGTGATTTTTTGCAGTTTATGCGCTGTCTCTTCCATACGGGAGAGATAAATCAGATTGCTGGTTAAACCGGCAAGCCTTGCGGTTTGCTTTTGGATGGCGAGCCCCCATTCTGTCTCTCCGCATTCCATTTCCAGAATTTCCAAGTTGGAATTAATAATGGTAAGCGGGGTTTTAATCTCGTGTCCTGCGTCAGTGATAAATTGACGCTGTTTGTCGTAGCTTTCAGCTATCGGCCTCATGACAAGCCTGGAAAAGAAAATCACCAAAATCCATACCGAACATAGACCGAGAAGAGAGCAAGACAAGCTGGTCAGCAAAAAGGCGCGAAACGTATCAAGGCTCCTGCCGCAGTCTAAACATAATAGGCGAAATCCGTCTGTGCAGGGTTCCATGCGGTAGCGGTATTGGGACAAGAAGCCAGAGGTTTTCTTTGAATTCCAGATTTGAGCGGCATATTGGGACGCCTTGTCAGCATCCACGGCGGCAATTTTACTGGTATTGATGGAGCGCACTGTGCCGTCGCTTGCGAGAAAAACAGAAAAATACCGGGTCTCATAAGGCATTTCCGGGGACATACGAAAATTCCTGGAATACAGTGGCTTTGGAGGATGTTTAGGCTGGATGCTGCCAGGTCCAAATTCTTCTGGAAAAGAGCCGTTATTGACAGAGAGAAAGGACAGCACATGGTCTGCGTCTGCTATCACTTTCTGATAATTCAAGATATTGATGGTTCCCATGATCACCGCAAGCACCAGGAAAGTGGAGAGCATCGAAATCAGAATAAAGCGCCGCTGCAATGTTTTTATCATGGCAGTTCCTCCAGGTAATACCCCGCATTGCGGACAGCTTTGATTTGCACATTGGCTTTAAGCGCCGCCAATTTTTTGCGCAAGTAAGAAATATAGACCCAGACTACGTTGTTTTCTGCTTCGCTGTCATATCCCCAGATGCGCTCTAGGAACCGTTCGCTGGAAATAATTTGTCCGGGGTTTCCCATCAATAACTGAAACATCTGAAATTCCTTGTTGGTGAGCCGGAAGCTTCCGCTGGGGGAAGAGAGCGTGAACGCAGCAAGGTCCAGAGTCAGATTTCCCGTACGCAGCGAGGTATTGACTGCATGTGCCAGCTCTCTGGTCATGGCGCGGATCCGTGCCAGCAGCTCTTTGGCGGCAAATGGCTTTGTGAGGTAATCGTTGGCTCCAGCGTCGAGTCCGACTACTTTGTCGTCGATTTCAGATTTTGCAGTCAGCAGTAGAACGGGTATCGGGTTTTTCTGGCTGCGTATCGTTCTTAAAAGGGTCAGTCCGTCTATTTTGGGCATCATAATGTCCAAAATCAATCCGTCATAATTATTGCTGTTGAGATAGGCAAGGGCCTCTTCTCCGTCAAAGACAGCATCCACCGAGTATTTGCTGCGCTCTAAGATCGTGCAAAGAGCGCGGGAGAGGTCTCTCTCATCTTCTGCAAGCAGCAGCCGCATGAAGCATCCCACCTTTCATTCATGTGTTTTGCGGTTGATAAATTCCGTTTTGTATTTTGAATATACGATTTTCTGGCTGTGGTACAGTCCATAATAACCGGACAGCATATAGCCTAAGGCGATTGACAGCAGGTAGTAAGGCATGCCGTCAAATCCAAACATTTCAAAGCAGATCAGCAGCGAGGTGATCGGGCAGTTGGTGACGCCGCAGAAAACGGCGCCCATGCCAGCTGCTGTGCATAGAGCTGGAGAGAATCCTATAACATTTCCATAAAGACAGCCGAAAGTGCCTCCGATTACAAAGGAGGGGACAATTTCGCCGCCCTTAAATCCAGCCCCAAGGGTGACCGAGGTAAAAATCATTTTCAATAGAAAAGCAATAGACACACAGTCATTTTCTTCAAAACAGCGGGCAATGACAGGCATTCCGGCCCCGTTGTAATCCTGGCTTTGCACCAGCATAGTCAGAATGACGATCAGAGTACCTCCTGCGAAAATCCGTAAATAAGGGTTGGGAAGATATTTTTTATACAATTTTTCTCCGCTGTGGAGCATGACGCAAAACAGGGTGCTAATCCCAGCGCACAAAATTGCGAGGATGGCAATGGCGGTTCCGGTGGAGAGCGTAAACGCCGGAATGCCTGTCAGTGGAAATTGTTCTGGCATGACCGCAAAATACGCTGCGATTCCTTTAGCAGTCAGCGAGGAAACCACGCAGGGAACCAGGGCCGCATAGTGCATGATGCCCACGCTGACCACTTCCATCGAGAAAATAGCCGCAGCCATCGGGGTTCCAAACAGTGCTGAGAAAGCTGCGCTCATGCCGCACATGATCATGATGTGTTGATCCTTTTCATCAAACCGCAACATTCTTCCCAGAGTATTTCCAATGCTTCCGCCAAGCTGCAGCGCAGCTCCTTCACGTCCGGCGGAACCGCCAAACAAGTGGGTCATCACGGTCGAGATAAAAATTAAAGGCGCCATTTTCACGGGGATGTGTTTTCCTGAATGAATCGCTGCCAATACGAGGTTGGTGCCGCTATCTTTTTCATCATGAAGCAAATGGTATGCCCATACGATGAAGAGTCCTGCAAAAGGCAGCAAAAGAACGAGGCAGGGGAAAGAAAGGCGCATTTCATTTGCCCAGGCCATGCAGTAATGGAATACCGTTCCAGCGCCGCCGATCAAGACGCCGGACAGTAAAGAGAAAACCAGCCATTTGATAAAGACGCAAAACCGGCTGGCAAAATGCCGGATATAATATTCAATTTCTTCTCTCATATCAAACTCCCAAAATTTATTCCTGCGGGCAACCAGCTCAGAATGAGAAGCGCCCTGTCAGCCCCGCTGTGGAGGAGCTGACGTTCCCTGCCTATCATCTTACCATCCCTTGGAATATTGCGCAAGACAGACTTTGTAAGGTTATCGTAAGAAAAGAAGAGCTCTTTGTTAAGATATATCCTATAGAATAGGAGTAACATAAGAACGAAAAATCGACAAGGAGGAGATAGATATGTGGACCAGAAGAGAATTAAAGGAAAAGGCGAAGCAGAGAGTAAAACTTAACTACTGGAGATGTGTTCTGGGGGCGTTGCTGCTGTCTGTGATCGGCTTGGGCGCTGGTACAGGAAGCACAAGCCGAATGTATTCTTGGATACAAGGAGACGAAAAGGCGTATTACGAAGACGATGAAAATTATTTTGATGAAAATGAAGGCTTGGATGAAGCGATGTCCAGGCTGGGAGAGTGGTGCGCAACCATGCCAGATGGGAGCATTGACGCAGGAAAAGGCATTGCGCTGATGTTTTTTATCATATTTTTCCTTATGATGTTTTTTATTATTCTGGCGGTGATGTTACTGATAGTGCTTCCTCTTGAGATTTTGATCGTTAATCCATTAGAAGTAGGAGTGCGGCGTTTCTTTGCAAAGAATTTAAAGGGGGAGGCAAATCTCAGGGAAGTGTGTTTTGCATTTGACCATCATTATAAAAATGCAGTAAAAATCATGTTTTTCCGGGGACTGTATGTGTTTTTGTGGAGTCTGTTATTTTTCATTCCTGGGATAGTCAAGGCATATGAGTACCGGATGATTCCTTATCTCATCGCAGAAAACCCTGAAATCAGTAAAGAGGAGGCGTTTGCCCAGAGCCATGCTTTGATGGAAGGAAATCGCTGGAAAGCTTTTATTCTGGACTTATCGTTTTTGGGATGGTATATTTTAAGTGGCATGACTTTTGGGATTTTAGGCATGTTTTATGTAAATCCATATGCAGCGCAGGCCAAGGCTGCGCTTTACCAGAAATTAAAAGAGCAAAAGCTTTTTGCATAGAGGGATAATATCCAGCAACAGGGATAAGGCATGAAAAAATGGATGCATTTTTGGCATTCTGCCTGGCTGATATTTGGCAAAACTCCGTAGAATATAGTTTTGTTTATGCCAAAAAGCGCACAGAATGGAGGAAATCATGGCATACACAGTTCTGGTTGCAGACGATGAGGCGGAGATTCGTGAATTGCTGCGCCTTTACCTGGAAAAAGACGGGTATCAGGTGCTTGAGGCGCAGGATGGCGCAATAGCTCTGTCCCTTATGGAGAGAGAAGAGATTGACATGGTGCTTTTGGACATTATGATGCCCAAGATGGACGGATATCATGTCTTAAAAAAGATTCGAGAAAACAGCAATATTCCAGTGATGATTTTGTCGGCGAAAAATCATGATGCAGACAAGATATTGGGGCTTGACTTGGGAGCGGACGATTATCTGGCAAAACCTTTTAATCCGATGGAGGCCATGGCGAGGATCAATTCCAATATCCGCAGGTTTTATTCCCTGGGGGCGAAAGGAAAGGAGTTAAAACAGCTTCAGGTAAAGGATTTGAAACTAGATACGGAGTCTTGCATTGTCTATCAGAGCGGCCAGCCGATTGATTTGACTTCAGTGGAATATAAATTACTGAGGCTGTTCATGGAACATCCAGGCAGGGTATTTACCAAGCAGCAGGTCTATGAAAATGTCTGGGGAGAGGAATATGCCATTGCAGACAACAACATTATGGTATGCATCAGCCGTCTGCGGGCGAAATTGTCAGAAGACAGCGGGGCATATATTAAGACTATCCGGGGATTAGGCTACCGCATGGAGAAAGAATAGGTATGGAACATAAAGAATGGAAACGCTTTTTGGTGGGAAGGTTTCTTCTGATTCTTGTCTTAGTCAGCATCAGTGAATGGCTTTTAGGCGGATGGTACGAGGCTGTTTTATTTCCCTGGCTTTCGGACACATTGCAAATTGAGTACTTTTTGGCAGGAATGGGAAATGGACTGACCATTGGCAGGCTGCTCAAAGGAGCGTTGTATCTTGCAGTGACCGGAATCTGCAATCAGCTTCCTGATGTGGCGGGCGTGTGGCTGCGCACAGTCAGTGAGCAGTGGGCAGGCACGGATATGAGAGGGCGGATTGCCATGCAGACAGTGCATTTGAATTCCCGCCAGACGCAGATTTATATCTGGGGGATGGTGGCGATTACCATCCTGATTTTGCTGACCTTGCTGCTTCCCTATGTGGTTGCCGCCTATTCGTTTAGCCGCATGGTAGAATTGCAGGTTCAGCAAATGGAGGAGAAAGACCGGCGTCAGAAAGAAGAATATGACAAAAGCAGGAATCTGCTGCTGTCCGATGTCGCTCATGACTTAAAGACCCCTATGACTACCATGGCTGGCTATGCCAAAGCGCTGCTTGCCAACATGCAAAATGAGACATCAGAAACAAGTCACGCGCTGTCCAATGAAAAGCAGCAAGAATATCTGGAGGCCATATTTAGCAAGTCGATGCAGATGAGCGCCCTGTTAAATCTTTTGTTTGAATATGTCAAGATGGACAGTGAAGGGTATCAGCTTAAGAAAGAAAAGGCGGATCTCTGGGAGCTATTAAGAGATTCTGCAGCAGGGCTGTATATGGATTTTGAAGAAAAAGGAATCGAAATGATTCCCAATATTCCAGAAGAGCAATGTGAGATCGAGGTGGACTGCGTGCAGTTTCAGCGCGTGGTCCAGAACCTTTTGAACAATGCCTTAAAACACAACGAGCAGGGCGCCAGAGTATGGATTATGGCAGAACAGGAGGAAGAGCAAGTGCTGATTCAGATCTGTGATGATGGCAGGGTGATTCCAGAAGAAAAGGCGCGTTATATTTTTGAGCCTTTTGTGTTGGGGGACGAATCCAGAAACAGCAAGGGCGGCAGCGGGCTGGGGCTTAGCATTGCGCACAAGGTAATTGCCATGCATGGCGGCAGCCTTTTGTTGGAACAGCCACAGGGCGAGATTTATACAAAGGCGTTTGTGATCCGGTTGCTTGCGGAGCAAAAGGGGATCTAGAAAGTTGAGTTATTTTACGGTTGGAGTATTGATGCGTTAAGCAAGGGAGCGGCAGGGATATTCCCAGGAAGAGGCATGTTATGGCATTTGCACTGCTTTGGCGTTGTCAAGAATTGAAAATGGGCAACGGGTTCCGGGAAAAAAGATTCTTACAGATCTTTTAGAGGAATTGATTTTTGTATTGAATTTGGGAAAATAAGCGCTTATGACAGAGAATAATAAGGAGACAAAATATGGATGTTTTTATTAGGAAACTGACACCTGAATTGGAAGATGATTTTTTGTATTATTTTGATAATGATGCATTTTCAGATCATGAAGAGTGGTCTGCCTGTTATTGTCTTCAGAGCCATCTGAGCAAGGAAGAAGATGAGACGTGCATTTTAAAAGAAGAACGCCGCCAGAAAGCAAAAGAGCTTGTGCGAGAGGGAATTATGACAGGCTATCTTGTATATGACGACGATAAGATTGTCGGGTGGTGCAATGCTGGCGATAAGTCCCATTATGGTCCCGTCTGTGCGGATAAAGAGTTTTTAACAGATAAGATTGAAAAAGGAACGATCAAGGTCTTGTACTGTATGGATATTGCTCCAGGTTACCGTGGAAAAGGGATTGCGAACGCTGTCGTGGAAAGGTTTCTGACGGACGCCAAAGAAGAGGGATATTTATATGTTGAAGGGTATCCATTTTCAGATACAAAACGGGATTATCAATACAGAGGGCCAGTCAGTCTCTATGAAAAGTATGGATTTGAACTTTATAGAAAACAGGGGTGGTTTTTCATTATGAGAAAAAAGATAGGTTAATTGTAGAACGAATCTAATCGAAGCGCCAAGAATATAGTCCTGTGTTTGTGTAAAGGAAAGCCGCAAGCACAGGACTGTTTTTCATCAGCGGACGAGCAGATATGTAATTCTATCCTCTCCGGGGTGCTCCTGAGGGTATAATTTAGATAAAAACCTTGAAGATTTGAGTCAATTCCATATAATAATAAAGAATTAGCAATGGACAGACCAAGAAATATGATCTCTATTTAAAAAACCTTGAGCTGAGTAAATTTAAAGAGGATATTGACCAACAACCAATTTATCATATGTTTGTCTAGATGATTTACGGTTATCTTCATGCCCGCCAGATGGAAAGGTAATCGATAGAAATTGAGGAAATAAAAAAGAATTCACACAAAGGGTCGCAATGTTCAAATCTATTTCATATAAGGAGGAATTTCAATGAGTGTAATAAACGTTCAAAATCTGACTCGGGATTACGGCTTAGGAAAAGGAATATTCGATGTGTCTATTCAAGTGGAACAGGGTGAAGTTTTTGGGTTTCTCGGTCCGAACGGCGCCGGCAAAACTACGACAATCCGTCATTTGATGGGATTTCTCAAGCCTAAAGCTGGAAGCTGTCAGATCGATGGCTTCGATAGCTGGAAAAATCGTGATCAAATTCAAAACAGACTTGGGTATATTCCTGGAGAGATTAGTTTTTTTGATGATATGACTGGTAAAGAGTTCCTAAAATTTATCTCGGATTACCACGACATAGGAAAAGATAACCGCATAAAGGAGATGCTTGAGCGGTTTGAATTAGACCCCAGAGGGAAAATCAAAAAGATGAGCAAGGGGATGAAACAAAAGCTTGGCATTGTCGCTGCCTTTATGCACGACCCTGGTATATTGATTTTGGATGAGCCGACAAGCGGGCTTGACCCTTTGATGCAAAACCGTTTTATAGAGCTGATTGCAGAAGAAAAAAAGAAAGGTAAAACCATTCTTTTGTCAAGCCATATGTTTGAAGAAGTAGAACGCACCTGCAACTGTATCGGCATGATCCGTAACGGAAAACTTGTTGCCGTTGATTCGGTTGAAACGTTGAGAGAACGCCATATGCATACTTATACCGTTCGTTTAGATTCGCCAGAATTAGCAGAAGATTTTTCGCGAGACTTTGAAGGGAAATGCGATGGAAATCATGTTACAGTCGCAGCAAAACAAAGTCTTGAAACAATCTTTATGGACTATTATGGAGGTGAAAAGAATGCTTAACATGACTTTATATAAACGGGAAATGAAAGGCAGCTTAAAATTGCTGATCCTATTCGCTGCCATTATTTCAATGTATGTTACGATTATCATCCGTATGTACGACCCTGAAATGATGGCGACTTTGGATAGTTTTTATGAAATAATGCCGGAACTGATGGCTTCTGTCGGAATGAGTACTGGGGCAACAAGTCTGATTGGCTTTATGATTTCATACCTCTATGGATTTATACTGTTGATCTTTCCGATGGTGTTCTGCATCCTGCGTGGAAATGGCCTTATCGCCCAGTATGTAGATAAAGGGTCCATGGTAACATTATTAGCGGCGCCGATAAAACGCAGCACGATTGCAATAACGCAAGTGTCTGTTCTCATCAGTGGAACATTGCTGCTTATGATTTATGCAACCGGACTGGAAGTAACGATAGCGCAAACATGTTTTCCTGGGGAGTTGGCAATATCAGAGCTGTTAACCTTAAACGCTGCTCTTGCATGCCTGCATTTATTTATTGGGGGCATCTGCTTTTTTTCTTCTTGCATATTTTCCGATACGAAATACAGTATTGCTTTCGGGGCGGGCGTCCCAGGGCTTATGTATGTCCTTCAAATGTTGGCAAATGCTGGTGAAAAGGCAGACGTAATGAAGCATTTCACATTCTTTACCCTCTTTGACGCAAATGGGATCGTGGCTGGTGAAAGCGGCGCCGTCATTGGATCGCTGACGCTGCTGATTGGAGCTATTGCTCTTTATGCAATAGGGATTATTGTATTTTGTAAGAAAGACTTGCACATATAATCAGTATTTCAGAATTCTTTGCATAAGTTTTATAAAACAAGTTAACCGAGGAACAGGAAAATAAATCGAGAAATTCAATTATATGAGTCAACAGCTGCTGGTTGACCATTTGATTGACAGTTTGTACGCATAGCAGGAGGTAGAAAAGAAATGCAAAAGAAAACAGAAGTTATAAAGAAAAATAATATAGAGGTTGCAGTTATCAGCAGTGACCAATTGCTGATTACAGACGTTCAGTCTGCGTTGGACCTGATTATGACAGTAAAATACGAAACGGGCTGCACTAATATTGCCATAAACAAGGAGGCTATTGTAAATGACTTCTTTGTCTTGAGCACTTGCCTCGCAGGAGAAATATTGCAAAAGTTTATCAACTATGGCGTGAGATTTGCCATCTACGGCGATTTCTCAAAATATACGAGCAAGCCGTTAAAGGATTTTATGTACGAGAGCAATAACGGAAAAGACATATATTTTCAACCTACGGCTTCTCTTGCTGTTGATAAGCTCTCTGAATAAGTCAAGACAAAAAAGAGACAGTAATCAATGCGGTTTTAGAGCAGGTAACAGATGCAAGCCTAAACAGAGGATTTGGTGAAGAGTCAGAGATTTACAGACAGCAAGCATGACAGAGTCAGGCACTAAGCCGCAGAGCCAATGAACTTTGTGATGTCATTCAGTTCATTGGCCCTGCCATTATAAATTTGTGGTTCTTGCCTTACTTATGACATTAATTTTGCGAGCGTCCTCATGGCATATATTACGAGGCTTTATTCCAGATTTACCTTGCGACGGAGCAAGAAAATACAGATCATGTAAAACACGATGCCGAGGGCTAATTGGATGGCGGTGCCTGCCGGAAACATGATGCGAAGCAGGTCGCCCATGAAGCTAATGGAGGTGTCGTCCATGGCGTCGATCATAAGCTGCCCGCTTGGGAGGAGCATGGCAATGGAGGTTATGATTTGATTTATCAGATAGATTGCCATATAAAATCCAATCGAAGCTGCCAAACGGTATTTTTCCATCAACTGTCCAAGTAAGATGCTCAGATAGCCCATCAGGAGGGTGCCAAAGCAGCTTGTCAGCATCAGAAGAAATATCACCAGTAACAGGAGGAGTGGAGGAAAACCGAAAATATCAGCAAAGGTGTAGTCTTTTATAAGAAATTCTTTGGAAACATCTTCAAATATATCTTGCATATCCTCCCTGCTTGCGAAGTGTAAACCAGCGACAAAGCCGAGCACGGCGGTAGACAGGATATTGAGCATGCTGTTTAAGAAGATCCAAAAATATCCGACGATTAATTTGGAATGAAATAACTGGGTTCTGGTTACTGGGAGAGTGTGCATCAGATATCCTTCTGCAGTAAACAGGTTCTTATAAAAACGGATATAAATATAAATCAGTGTCACAGTGGAGAAAGTTATCATTGACAGAGAATAGAAGATGGTCAATAATATAGCTAGTGGAAAGGCCTCCTCATTGTCAAATGTATCGGTACTAAGGATCATGCTTCCAAAAATGGTTAAAAGGACAATTCCAAGGTTAACCGTAATCATTACTTTGTTTACGGCTTTCCATTCATGTTTTAGCAATTTTCTTAACATTTGAATACCTCCCGGAAGATAGTGTCGATCGATTTTTGCTCTTTCTCTCGAAGGTCGTCCACAGATGCGTGGGTGTGCAGCGAGCCGTTTTGAATGAAAATGACTTCGTCAAGAATGTTCTCAATGTCTGAGATCAGATGCGTGGAGATCAAAATGGAGGCATTCTCATCGTAGTTGGATAAAATGGTATTTAAGATATAATCTCGTGCAGCAGGATCTACGCCTGCGATGGGTTCGTCCAAGATATACAGGCTTGCCCTGCGGCTCATGACCAGGATTAGCTGAACTTTTTCCTGTGTGCCTTTGGAGAGCATTTTTAATTTGTGATTGGGATTGATCTGTAACTTTGCCAGCATGTCATAGGCCCGCATGGAATCAAAATCAGAGTAAAAGTCGTCAAAAAAATCCATAATATCCCGAACACGCATAGCTTGGTTTAAGTAAGTGTGGTCTGGAAGATAAGAGATCAGGCTTTTGCTGCTTGGCCCGATAGGCTCTTCCATGATGTGAATCGTGCCAGAATCAGGGCTCAGCAAGCCAGTGACCAGCTTAATCAGCGTCGTTTTTCCGCTACCATTCGGTCCAAGAAGACCAATGATGTGCCCTCCTTCAATAGTAAGGCTGATATTGGAAAGGGCGGTATGGCTTCCGTATTTTTTGGTTAGTCCTTTACATTCTAATAGTGTCATGGTTGTCTCCTTTGCTGATTTCAGAGATTAGGGATATGGCTTCTTCTTTTTGAATTCCAAGTTTTTTCATTCTGTCTAAAAATTGTTCGATAATTTCTTTTGCAAGTTCTGATTTTAGGTTCTCAATCATAGCAGTATCCTCCGTGATAAATCGTCCGCTGGTTCTCTGGGAGTAAACAAGCCCAGTTCGTTCCAATTCGGAAAGCGCTTTCTGCATGGTATTGGGATTTACGGATGCTTCCTGCGCCAGTTCCCGTACAGAGGGAAGTTTGTCTCCTGGCTTATAGACTCCAGAAATAATATCCGTCTGGATTCTTTCAATAATCTGAATGAAGATAGGTCTGTCGGAATTCAGGTTCCATGGCATTCAATCACCTCGCTTTCAATTATGTATTATTGTATTATATAAATAATACAATAAGGCTTTTTGTCGAAAAAGTCAAGTGTTTTCATCATTTCAGAGGTTTTTTGGATCGCAAGCTGGGTGGATGACAATTTTGGTTTTGATGATCCGATAGATGATAAATGGAAATTGGAAATGCCCTTGAATTGGTGACGGCGCACAATCCAGTGCAGATTTAAAGTTTGCAAATATGCTGTCTTTTTGGTACGGACGAGTGAGGGCATTATGCGTAATATTTTCAGAAGTTTGGGAATGTATAGGAACGAAAGATGGATCTGGCTATAAGCTTAAAAGTGCGAAATATGACAAAGATTCTGGCAAAAGTACAATGATTGAAACCATATCTAATTTATTAGGGACTTATGCCGTATCAGTTCGAGCGGAAACATTGACGATTAAAAATAACAGACAGCCAGACGGCAAGAGATGCCATAAAAGGGTTATTGTCGAAAAAGGGCAGACATGCTATAATCCCGATATGGGAAACCATAGAGCCAGGCGGCTTTACCCCTCTTATTTTTCGGAGGGTTCAAGTAGCCCTCCAGACGAAAGAAAGGAGGGTGATTCAATGGTTACATACTCCGATCTGATTCAGACTGGAATATTCATTGTTGCCCTTGTTGGTTTATGCTATACAATCTTCAAGGGAAAAAAGAAATAGCCGCCACTATCGCAACTAGTGACGGCTGACGCTATAAGCGTCAAGTAATAACTTGTTTGTGGGTAGAGCCGCTTCTATGGTTCTCCCTTTTCTATAATATAAATATAGCATATCTGTCAAAGAGGTTCAAGAGTTTTTATATCTCTTCTTTTGTATCTTTCATTACCAAAATTCTTTTAAAATCACAATTTAGAATGTCGGATTAGCAAAAAAATATGTAAATGATATTTAAATCAGATAAGATATAAAAACATCAATGGTCCAAAATTGCATAAAATAATCACTTTATAAAATTTTCAGAAAATATTAGCACTCATCTATTGACAGTGCTAACAATAGGTGCTATGGTATTTGTGAACAGAAATAGAAGAATTCTTAGTATGAAACCTTTGTATTTACCAACAATAGTGATAGACAAAACAGTACGTTTGGGAAGGAGGAACCCTTATGAACATTCAAAAATTTACACAGAAATCAATCGAAGCCATCAACGGGTGTGAGAAACTGGCATACGAATACGGCAATCAGGAAATCGAGCAGGAGCATCTTTTGGTTTCCCTGCTGATACAAGAGGACGGCCTGATTCCAAAGCTGATTGAGAAAATGGAAATTAATAAGGAACATTTTATTGCGAATGCCCAGTCACATCTGGCGAAACGGGTAAAGGTGTCTGGCGGACAGGTTTATATGGGTCAGAATCTGAATAAGGTTTTGGTAAGCGCCGAGGATGAAGCAAAGAAGATGGGAGACGAATATGTGTCTGTAGAGCATTTGTTCCTTACGCTGCTGAAGTACCCTAACCAGGCGTTAAAGGAAATATTCAAAGAATACGGCATTAATAGGGAGCGTTTTCTTTCTGCCTTAGTCACAGTCAGGGGAAATCAGAAAGTAGTTTCCGATAATCCAGAGGCTACCTATGACACGCTGGAAAAATATGGGTATGACATGGTGGAGCGTGCCAGGGATCAGAAGCTGGATCCAGTAATTGGGCGAGACAGCGAGATCCGCAACGTGGTCCGCATTCTTTCCAGAAAGACAAAGAACAATCCAGTATTGATCGGGGAGCCTGGCGTGGGAAAGACTGCCGTGGTGGAGGGGCTTGCCCAGCGGATTGTCCGCGGGGACGTGCCGGAAGCATTAAAAGATAAACGGCTGTTTTCCCTGGATATGGGTGCTTTGGTGGCAGGAGCCAAATACCGGGGCGAATTTGAGGAACGGCTCAAAGCTGTCTTGGACGAGATTAGAAACAGCGATGGGCAGATCATACTCTTCATTGATGAGTTGCATACCATTGTAGGAGCGGGCAAAACGGACGGCGCCATGGATGCTGGGCAATTGTTAAAGCCAATGCTTGCCCGTGGAGAGCTTCACTGTATCGGGGCTACGACTCTGGATGAGTATCGGGAATATATTGAGAAAGACGCCGCTTTAGAGCGGAGGTTTCAGCCAGTGCATGTGCAGGAGCCCACGGTGGAGGATGCGATTTCAATTCTCAGAGGCTTAAAAGACAGGTATGAAGTGTTCCATGGAGTAAAGATCACAGATGGTGCGCTGGTATCGGCGGCAATGCTTTCCAACCGTTATATCAGTGACCGTTTCCTGCCAGATAAGGCGATTGACTTAGTGGACGAGGCATGTGCATTGATAAAGACGGAGCTGGATTCGATGCCTACAGAACTGGATGAACTGCGGCGGCGCATGATGCAGATGGAGATTGAGGAAGCCGCATTGAAAAAGGAAGAGGACCGGCTCAGCAAAGACAGGCTCGACGCTTTGCAAAAAGAGCTCGCTGATCTTAAAAATGAATTTCAGTCAAAAAAGGCACAGTGGGATAATGAAAAGAAATCTGTGGAAAAAGTGCAGAAGCTTCGGGAAGAACTGGAGGCCATCAATAACGACATTGCTATGGCACAGCAGAATTATGATTTGGAAAAAGCGGCGGAACTGCAGTATGGCAAGAAGCCAGAGCTTCAGCGTCAGTTGGAAATTGAGGAGGAACAGGTAAAGAAGAAAGGCTTAAGCCTGGTGCACGAAAACGTTAGCGAAGAAGAGATTGCAAAGATCATTTCCAGATGGACAGGGATTCCAGTTGCCAAGCTTACGGAGAGCGAACGGAACAAGACTCTCCATTTGGATGAAGAATTGCACAAACGGGTGATTGGACAGGATGAGGGTGTCGCCAAGGTGACTGAGGCAATCATTCGTTCCAAGGCTGGAATCAAGGATCCTGGCAAGCCAATTGGATCTTTCCTGTTTTTAGGACCTACCGGAGTGGGTAAGACAGAGCTTGCCAAAGCTCTTGCCGCCAGCCTCTTTGATGATGAAAATAATATGGTCCGCATTGACATGAGCGAGTACATGGAGAAATATTCTGTCTCTCGGCTGATTGGAGCGCCTCCTGGATATGTAGGCTATGAGGAAGGCGGGCAGTTGACGGAGGCAGTGCGCAGAAAACCATACTCTGTAGTCCTGTTTGATGAAGTCGAAAAAGCGCATCCTGATGTGTTTAACGTACTTTTGCAGGTGCTTGATGATGGAAGGATTACCGATTCCCAGGGGAGGACCGTAGACTTTAAAAATACCATTTTGATTATGACCTCCAATCTGGGTTCCTCGTATCTGTTAGAGGGCATTGAGGAAAATGGCGAGATTAAGCAGGAATGTGAGGAAGCGGTTTTGGGAGAATTGCGCAGCAGCTTCCGCCCGGAGTTTTTAAACCGCTTGGACGAGATTATTTTATTTAAGCCTCTGACCAAGGACAATATTGGCGGAATCATAAGGCTATTGATGGCGGATCTGAACCAAAGGCTTTTAGACCGTGAGATTTCTGTGGAGTTAAGCCCGCAAGCAGAGCAGTTTATCGTGGACGCCGGCTATGACCCAGCGTATGGGGCCAGGCCTCTGAAACGATATCTTCAAAAATCAGTAGAAACTCTTGCGGCAAAGTTGATTCTCGCAGACAAGGTCAGCGCTGGAGACATTATTGTGATCGATGTAGAAGATGGCGCCCTGACAGCGAAGTGTAAAAAGTAAAACCTATAGAGCTGTTATATCAGTGATTGAAATAATCAGGGGTATGACAGCTTTTTATCTTATACCTTATGATGCTTGCATGACCACTGTGGGATGCCACAGAGGGTATAGGTTAGAGTTTTAAAAGGGCTGAAATTCCCTTGCAGACCAATTTTCCCAATCTTGTACTACAATATCTATCAACTGATGCGCCGCATCAGATATTGATGTTAAAATCATTCGTGTATTGAGATATTTTTTGCACTATGGCTGACGTGGCGCTGCTTAGACAAATAGCTTGCCATGGATGGGATTACAACTGACGTTTATTAATTGAGTAATAACGATAGAAGAAATTGTTTCAATTTTTATAATTTTGTTCTCATTTTCTAAATATAATACATCCTATCTGTCATATAATTCATCCTATCTGTCATATAATTCATTGAAATATCTGCGGAGTAATCAAAGATGAGCGACGAAAAAATTTGCAAACGGATTTGGCATGGCTTTTGGAAGCTGCAGTTTTGGAAAAAGTGCCTGGTATTTGATTTGTGCTGTTTTTGTGTAATTATTGGCGCAGTTTACATAGGGGCGGGAAATGGTCGAATGATAAAACAGGAACTGACAGCGGCATTACAAAGGCATCAGGACGCCCAAAGCGCTTCTGCAAAGGCTCAGGGAGATACAGGGGAAGATGTAAGAAAACCAGAGACTGTGAAAGAGAGCGAAGAGGAATACGAGAGACAAGAACAAAAGAAAAAGATCGCCCTTACTTTTGACGACGGACCCCATCCTCAATATACGCCAGAAATGCTTTCTGTACTGAAAGAGCGAAATGTAAAGGCGACGTTTTTCCTGTTAGGGGAGGAAGTAGAAAAGTATCCGGAAATTGTAAAACAGCTTCAGGAGGAGGGGCATGTGGTCGGAAACCATTCCTATAAACATGAACAGCTGAGCAAGCTAACCATGGAGCAGGCTTGTAAGCAGGTAAACCGCACCAATGATCTGATTTATGACATTACTGGGGTTTACCCCTCCTATCTGAGGCCTCCGTTTGGAGACTGGCATGAAAAGCTGGACTGCGAGGTAAACATGGTGGAGGTGCTCTGGGACGTGGATACTCTGGACTGGTCTAGCAAGAATCATGCCAACATCGTGCAAAAAGTATTAAACAATGTCAAAGAAAACGACATCATTCTGATGCATGACGGGTATGAAACTTCGGTGACTGCAGCGAGGGAAATTATTGATACGCTGCAGAAGCAGGGCTACGAGTTTGTGACGGTGGATGAGATTCTATTTGACTGATGCAATGTTCAAAGAGAAATAAGTTTGAGTTTCCGCATTTTGCAATTCATAGCGCCAAAAGGTTTTCCATCACAAAGTGATGAAAACACTTTGCACATAAAAGCGCTCTGAAAAGCTAGCTTTTCAAGCACTTTTTGTGCAAGATGTCTATGCTGCCAAAGGCAGCAAGACCTTTTGGCGCTATGAATTGCAAAATGCGGAAACTCAAAGAAATAAGGTAGTGACGAAATCACAAGAAAATGATATCATCTTTGGTAAGAGAGAGTTTACTCATGCCATAAGGAGGTATCCCATGGACTTGTTTGATTATATGAGGCAGCAGAATCAAGAAAAAGAATCGCCCCTTGCAAGCCGCCTGCGCCCGGTGAAGCTCGAGGAGGTTGTGGGACAGCGGCATATCATTGGAAAAGGTAAGCTGCTGTACCGTGCTATTGAGGCAGATAAGCTTAGCTCCGTTATCTTTTATGGGCCGCCGGGCACAGGCAAGACAACTTTAGCCAGGGTGATTGCCAATACCACTAGTGCGGAATTTAAGCAGATCAATGCAACGAGCGCCGGAAAAAAAGATATGGAAGAAGTGGTGCGGCAGGCGAAAGACCATCAGGGAATGTATGGAAAAAAGACGATTCTTTTTATAGATGAGATTCACCGTTTTCACAAAGGACAGCAGGATTATCTTCTGCCTTTTGTGGAAGATGGAACGGTGATCCTGATTGGAGCTACCACGGAAAATCCATATTTTGAGGTGAATGGGGCGCTGTTGTCAAGATCAGTCATTTTTGAGCTCAAGCCTTTGGCGAAGGAGGATATTTGCGCTATTTTGTTGCGTGCCCTGACAGACCAAGAAAAAGGAATGGGCGCTTACCATGCCAAGATAGACGAAGATGCGCTAGAATTTCTAGCGGATATGGCAAACGGAGACGCAAGGGCTGCGCTGACAGCCGTTGAATTAGGGGTGCTGACCACGCCCAAGGGAGAGGATGGCTATATTCGCATTACCTTGGAGATTGCCTCTGAATGTATCCAGAAACGGGTCGTGCAGTACGATAAATCTGGTGACAACCATTATGATGTCAGTTCTGCATTTATCAAGAGCATGAGAGGCTCTGATCCTGATGCAGCCGTTTATTATCTTGCTAAAATGTTGTATGCAGGGGAAGATATCAAATTTATTGCAAGGCGCATCATGATCTGTGCGTCAGAGGACGTGGGCAATGCCGATCCCCAGGCGCTTATGGTGGCAGTCAGCGCGGCGCAGGCGGTAGAGCGTATTGGAATGCCGGAGGCGCAGATTATTTTGTCTCATGCGGTTACTTATGTGGCAAGCGCTCCCAAGAGCAATGCCGCTTGTCTTGCCATACAGCGTGCCATGGAGACTGTAAGAAATACGCAGTCCGCTCCTGTCCCGGCACATTTGCAAGACGCTCATTACAAAGGCGCCAGAAAGCTGGGGCGTGGGGCAGGATATCTTTATGCGCATGATTTTCCGAATCATTATGTAGAGCAGCAGTATCTGCCTGACGGCTTGAAAGACGCTGTATTTTATGAGCCTACAGAAAACGGATATGAAAGGCAGATCAGCAGCCATCTGGCATTTTTAAGAGCCGCAAAAGAACAGTAATGGCGGTTTGGCTCTATATGTTTATGGTGTTAAGCGAAAGCTTACCTGTCCGCATTGTTCCATAAGAAAGACAAGTGGTAAAAATATAGCCCAAAAGTCCGTAGTATGCGAACAAATGTAAATTTGTGAAAGAAAATACTTTACAATCGTTTCAGAATAGTGCATAATAGTAACGGCTTAGTGATCACAAGGACTTCAGGAGGGTGAAACAATGCAGTCATTTCAGGAAATGAGCAGGGAAGAGTTATTACAAGAAAAACAAGAGCTGGAAGCAGCTTATCAAAAATATGCACACAGCGGGCTGAAGCTGGATATGTCCAGGGGAAAGCCTTCTGTGGAACAATTAAATTTATCCATGGGCATGATGGACGTGCTCAACAGCGGCACGGATTTGGAGTGCGAAGACGGAACAGATTGCCGCAATTACGGTGTCTTAGATGGAATTCATGAGGCAAAAGTGCTATTAGGGGACATGATTGAGTGTCATCCAGATAATATCATTATTTATGGCAATTCTAGCTTGAACGTAATGTATGACGCCATATCACGATCTATGACGCATGGCGTGATGGGGAGCACCCCCTGGTGCAAGCTGGATAAGGTAAAATTCTTATGTCCAGTTCCGGGGTATGACAGGCATTTTGCAATTACAGAGTATTTTGGGATTGACATGGTGAATGTGCCGATGCTTGCCACGGGTCCCGATATGGATATCGTGGAAGATTTGGTGAGCAGTGATCCAGCAGTGAAAGGGATCTGGTGTGTGCCCAAATACTCCAATCCCCAGGGAATCACTTATTCGGCAGAGACCGTGCGCCGTTTTGCAAGACTCAAGCCGGCGGCAGAGGATTTTCGCATATATTGGGACAATGCTTACGGGGTGCATCACCTGTACGATCTTGACCAGGACCATTTGGTGGAAATTTTGGCGGAGTGCAAGCGGGTAGGGAATCCAGACTTAGTATACAAGTTCTGCTCGACCTCTAAGATCAGTTTTCCAGGTTCCGGCGTTGCAGCCATTGCAACCTCTAAGCATAACCTGGTGGATATCAAGAAACAGTTGCAGATTCAGACCATTGGTCATGACAAAGTAAACCAGCTGCGTCATGTACGGTTTTTTAAAGATATTTACGGCATGACAGTGCATATGAAGAAACATGCAGATATTTTAAGGCCCAAATTTGAAATGATTAACGATACCCTGGAACGGGAATTGGCAGGCAGGGACGCAGGAACTTGGATTGCGCCAAAGGGCGGGTACTTTATGGCGTTTGAAGCCATGGAGGGATGCGCGAAAGCAATTGTGGCGAAAGCCAAGGAAGCAGGCGTTACCATGACTCCGGCAGGAGCTCCTTATCCTTACGGCAAGGATCCCAAGGATGCTACGATTCGAATCGCCCCTTCTTATCCTACATTGGAGGAGCTCGAGACTGCGACGGAAATTTTTGTAATCTGCGTCAAATTAGTAACGATTGAAAAACTGTTAGAGAACAGTTGACAGCAAAGCATATTTTAGGAAGGAAGCAGGCGACATGGATTTAGCCGGTAAATTTAATGAGGGTGTAAATAGTTGGGAAACTGTGATTTTTTTGTATAATTCCGCCCTGAAAGAGGTAGGGACAAAGCTTGAGATATTAAATGATGAATTCTGTCATATACACAATTATAATCCCATTGAGTATATCAAGTCCAGGATCAAGACGCCAGAGAGCATTGTAAAGAAATTAAAGCGAAACCACTATGAGAGCACTATTTACAATATGGTAAAGCATGTCAATGACATTGCCGGCATTCGGCTGGTCTGCTCGTTTACTTCCGATATCTATCGTCTAGCAGAAATGATTGGCAGGCAGAATGACCTTACGGTGGTTTCCGTCAAAGACTACATCAAACATCCCAAAGACAGTGGGTATAAGAGTTACCATATGCTAGTGACAGTGCCGATCTTTTTATCAGACAGGGTGATCGACACCAAGGTTGAGATTCAGATCCGCACCATTGCCATGGATTTTTGGGCAAGCCTGGAGCATAAAATTTATTATAAGTTTGAAGGGGATGCGCCAGGTTATATCAGCCGGGATTTACGGGAGTGTGCCGGGATTGTCTCGATGCTGGATGCAAAGATGCTCTCATTGAATGAGGCGATCCTCCAGGCTAAGGAAGAACAAGGGGAAGGACAGGACGATGAAAGTTAGCATATTAACAGAAAACACAGTATATAAGCGAGGCTTCCTGGGCGAGCACGGCATGTCTTTGCTGATTGAAACGGGACAAAGACGATACTTGTTTGATACAGGGCAGAGTCATGTGTTTTTGCATAATGCAAGCAAGCTTCAAGTGGCTCTTGAGGATGTGGATGGGATTATTTTAAGTCATGGGCATTATGATCATTGCGGCGGCATGGATCAGATTCAGGAATTAGCAAAGAAAATTCCAGTCTATGTCCAGGAAAGAGCTTTTGAGAAAAAATATACAGAAAATCCTAAGACGGGAGAGCTTCGCTATATTGGCTTGAAAGATCAGTCTGGGTGGCAGGAATGCGGGATGCTCCGTAAGCTCCCAGGAGGTTTTACAAAGATCAGCGATGGTGTCTATTTAGTGTCAGAGATTCCCTATGTCACAGAATTTGAATCATTGCCTCTGGGATTTTGGAGAGAGTGCATCCAGGAGCAAGGACCGGAACTGCTGGCAGATTTTATGGAAGACGAGCAACTTCTGGTTATCGAAGAATCGCCAGGGCTTTGCGTATTTGCGGGTTGTGCCCATCCAGGAATTATCAACTGTCTGCATCATGTGCAGTCTGTATTGCCTGGAAAACCTGTGCGCAGCTTGATAGCGGGGATGCATTTAAAAGCTTGCAGCAAACAGCGTGTGGATGAGACTATTTGCGCTCTTGCGCAAATGCAAATAGAAAAGGTGGTTCCTCTGCATTGCACGGGAATCCGGGCTATGGGCGCAATCAAAGAAGCATTAGGGGATCGTTGCATTCTGCCAGAAGCAGGAAAGCAGATCACGATTTAAGAGAAATGTACGTTTGGAATCTTCCTTATATCTACGAACGTGCATAGAAGATCCGGAGGGACAAATGAAAGAAGAAAAAGGTATCATGCGTATATTTACGGAAGGGGCGGCAGGCGTATACGTCATCTTGATGCTTGCCTTTTTTCCGTTATATTATCAGAATAACTATATAAACATTTCTTCTGCAAAACTTAACTTTTTTCGCATATGCTCCATAGGGCTTATCGTTCTTTTGGTAGTATTTGCAGGACTTGGCCTGCTTTCGCAGTATAAGGAAGAGATGCAATTAAAGGCAAGAATGCAGAACAGGAACAAAGGGGGGCGTTCTTCTGGAGAGGAAGAAGGCCGAAAGACTATGCGCCAACAGATCGCTCAAATCTCAGTACCGGCCTGGTTCGCGATCATCTTTGCGGCAGGCGTTTGCATTGCCACGATTTTTTCCGTCAATCCCTTGGAATCCTTGTTGGGAAACGAAGGAAGGAAGCTGGGGCTGATCGTTTGGCTGCTCTGCGTGACGACTTTCGCTATTTTAGGAACGTATCTCAAACCTGGAAAGTGGATCGTTTGGACATTCATTTCTGGTAATGCCATCGTGTTTATATTGGCAATTTTAAACTTCTGGTCTATTGATCCATTGGGCATGTATGAGAATCTTGCGACAGAACAGCATGGGGGATTCATCAGTACGATTGGAAATGTAAATGCATGCGCCAGTTATATGTGCATGGTCGTGCCAGCAGGAATGGCGGCGTATTGGTTTATAAAGAACAAGCTTTTGCGGATTGTATTAGGGGTTTTTTTAGTCTTGGGATTTTGGACTTGCTATTGTACGGTAAGCGAGGGCTGGCTGCTGGGAATTGGAGCCGCGTTTCTGGTATTGTTTTGGTTCGCAATGAGCGACCATTATCATATGTTGCGTTTTTTGGAAATTTGTGGTCTGTTCTGGGTTGGCAGCGTGTTGATGAAGATTACGATTTTTGCAGGGAAATCTACAGGCTCTAGAAAGCACATGTTTTTGTCTTTTATTAGCGGAGTATTGCAGAATCGCATTATGCTCAGCGGATATGTGCTGGCAATCGGTGGCATACTGATTCTAGGGGCGATGCTTTTTACCCGAAACAGGCAGAAAAAGCAAAAAGATCTGCCTTACTGCACGATAAGGAAATGGATTTTTGGCGTCCTTGGCGTTTTGGCGGGCGTTGGAATTTTGCTCGTGCTAATGGCGAATTTGAGACAGGATGGCTGGGAAGGTTCTTTGGCGTTTTTAAACAGAATGAAAATTGACGACAGTTTTGGAAGCACTCGGGGCTATATCTGGAAGACTACTATGGAATCCTGGGTGAAGATGCCTTTTTGGGATAAGATTTCTGGTTTCGGGCTGAATTGCTACCATGTGTTTATCCAGCAATATGGTGGAAGCGAAGTTTCCGAAGTCTTTAACGGCGCATTGCTGATAGACGCCCACAATGAATTCTTGCAATTTCTTACAACCACGGGGCTTTTGGGCGTTGTGGGATATTTTGGACTATTGATTAGTATGGCGGTACGTTCTGCAAGACAGTCTTTGAATAAGCCGCAAATGATTCTGGGCGTCGTTGTGATCTGTGCTTATATTGCACAGGGAATGGTCAATAACCCTACGATTTTTCTTACCCCGTATCTATTTTTGATGTTGGGAATTATTAGGGGCATGGAGAATATGGAAGATGTCAGCAAGTAAAGATAGCGCCAGAGGCGCTGTGCGCAGACAACAGCGCAAATATAAAGAAATTTTGCACTTGGCGGTTTCTATGGGCGAAGAGCTTCTTAAGAATGGTGCGGAAATTTACCGGGTGCAGGAGACGGTGGAACATGTGATGGATGCGCTTGGCGCAGAAGATTATAATGTGTTTGTCCTCACGAATGGGATATTTGCCACTGTGCATGAGAATCGGGAGGATTCTGGAAGCATGGTCAGAAATGTTCCCATTGGCTCTGTTAATCTGGAAAATATTGCCGGATTGAATCAGTTGTCCCGGGAGATATGCCAGGGATCGTGCAGTATAAAGGAAGCGCAGCGACGTCTGGGGCAGTATCAGGAAGCTTCTACGCTGCCCCACAGGGAGTCCGTTCTTGCCTGTGGGATCGGAAGCGCAGGTTTTTGCTATTTGTTGGGCGGTCATTTGTTGGACTGCATGATGACGTTTTTTTTGGGCATGATGCTGCAGTCTTTCTTGCTAGCGTCAGAAAAGCGTCAGGTATCAAAGTTTTTAACGGATATCCTGGGAAGCGCAATGGTGACAATCGGAGGCCTTGTGCTGTATATTTTAAATTTTGGCATTCAATTTAACCATGTGATTATCGGGGGCATTATTCTTCTGATGCCGGGCGTGTCTCTGGTGACGGCGATACGGGATTTGTTTAACGGAGATTACCTCTCTGGCGGAATCCGCCTCATGGACGCTCTGCTCACTGGGATGTGCATTGCGATTGGCGTGGGAGCCGCCATCAAGCTCTTTCAGCTTTTGGGAGGGGGGATGCTGCCCATATGATAATTCAGATTATTGTTGCGATGGGCTCCGTCCTGGCATTTGGAGTGTTGTTCCATATTCCGAAATCAGAGTACTTGTATTGCGCGCTCAATGGGGGGATTGGCTGGGCTGTGTATCAGATTTGCAAGGACTACAGTTTTGGTCCTACTGCTTCTTCTCTATGGGCGGCCCTGGTCCTGACTCTGGTGGCAAGGGTGTTCTCTGCCGTGCGCAAAATGCCCAGTACAGTATTTTTGATTGCGGGAATATTTAGCCTTGTACCTGGGTCTGGAGTGTATTATACTGCTTATTACTTGATTATGAATGAACTGCATAAAAGCACGGAGAAAGGGATAGAGACTTTTAAAATTGCAGGGGCTATCGTGTTGGGAATCGTATTTGGGCTTTCACTGCCCCAGAACTGGTTTAACCGTTTGGGAAGGCTCGCAGAGCGTAAAGGCCAGAAAAAGAAATAGGATGGGACTGTTGTAAAATGCATCTTTATACAATATATGGATGAGAATTTAGTGCTCTGAATACCATATTCTGTAGATATCAGTTATTTTACGACAGCCCATCCTTTTTCTATACAGGATAAGATTCACATCTTTTGACACGTTAGTAGGAAATCTTATTTTTCACATTTCCAGAAGTAAGCGCTGTAGGCACTGAGCTCGCTGCCTCCTCCGAAGTCATGGTTCTCTCCGGTAATCAGGTCAACAGCCATTCCGCATCCGGCGTCAAAATGTGCCGTGTAAGGCTCGCTATCCGCATTGATGGCGACCAATACCCGCTCGTTTTGGCTTTTGCGCTCAAAGATGCATTGTTTGTTGGTGAGCACGATAGAGCGGAATTCTCCGTAGTTGAGAGCTTCCGAGGATTTCTTGGCGGCAGTGAGCTTGGAGATCCATTCGCTCAGAGTTGTCCACTCTGGTTTTTCAAAGCTGGGACGCAGGGAGGGATCGCCGTTTGACTTGTCGCCCTTTGCGCCCCATTCGCTGCCATAGTAGACGCAGGGAATGCCAGGCATGCCAAAGCACAAGGCGTAGATCAAAGGAAGATGTTCCGTTGTTCCTAAGATGGAGGCGATCCTGGAGACGTCATGGTTGTCCACGAAGCTCAGTAAATGTTTCCCGCGGTACAAAGTCCAGTTCTCTGGTCCGAATTGCCGCAGCAGAGAATGGATAATCTCAAACATGTTCATGGAATTAAAGCTGGAATGCAGTCCTTTGTAACATTCATAGTTTGTGGCGGAATGCAGCATGGAATCATTCATCAATTGGTTGTAATCGCCGTGCAGCATTTCTCCTACTAAGAAGAAATCTTTTTTCAGGCTGTCGCAATGGCTGCGCAGGCGGCGCACGAAATCATGGTCCAGGCAATATGCCACGTCCAGGCGCAGGCCGTCGATATCCCAGTTGTCTACCCAGAAAGAGACGCTCTCCAACAGATACTGGATCACTTCCTCATTGCGCAGGTTTAATTTCACCAGGTCGTAATTGCCTTCCCAGCCTTCGTACCAGAGTCCGTCGTTGTAGCCAGAGTTGCCATGAAAATCAATGTGGAACCAGTCACGGTAACGGGATTGTTCCCGGTTTTGAAGCACGTCCTGGAATGCGAAGAAGCCTCTGCCGGCATGGTTAAACACGCCGTCTAATACCACGCGGATGCCCGCTTTATGGAGAGCGTCGCACACCTCTTTGAAATCGTCGTTGTCTCCCAGGCGGACGTCTATTTTACGGTAATCTCTGGCGTTGTAACCATGGGTATCAGACTCGAACAGGGGAGAGAAGTAGATGGCGTTAACACCCAGCTTTTCCAGATGGGGAATCCAATCCTTCACTTTAAGGATCCTGTTTGCAGGAATTCCGTCATTTTCAAAGGGAGCTCCGCAGAATCCCAAAGGATAGATTTGATAAAAAACACTTTCATAAGCCCACATAATATTGTAAATCCTTTCTATTGCATCAAATTTCTGAATGGTTCCGTTAAAGATGTAAAAAATAGCAAAAGTATTCAGATATTGTTATTATAGGGGTAAATGGCCTTTTAATCAATGACAAAAAGCACCAAAGTTTAAGAAAAAAAGCCGTCATCGTTGAAAAATGCTAAGAGCGAAGGCGGCAAATTGCCGTTTATACCAGAAATCAACCAGATATACCAAAGGGAATTGTAAAACAATATGTGAAAATGTAAAATGAAATTGTCAGAAAACCATTGGGAAAACAGTAAAAGGAGGAATGACCTATGAAGAGATTAAAAGCAGCGGTTTTGAGTATTTCGATACCGGTTCTGCTGGCGGCTTCAATGACGGCGCTGGCGGCCGACAAGGGAATGGATCAAGGGATGTGCGTGGACAAAGTATTTGAGTTCACAGGGGGAGAAGCGGGGAAAGCGGTAGAAAATTTAAGCATTGGATCTGTGAATCGTGAGATTCAAAATTTTCAGGAATATCTGCAACAAGCGGGCGTTTTTTCCATAGCGGTCAAGCCCAGCATGGATGGAACGCATGAGAGCAGCTTATACTGGTCCCGGGCTCCCTATGAGGATGAAGAAGGAAACCAAGAACATATCGCTGTGCTTGCAGCAGACCAGGAGCATCCTTGGCAGAAGGATTCGTGCATGGTGATTAAAATCGGAGATGTGACAAGCACGGCTGCGGGAATTGAACTTGAGATGGGGGCGTCAGCAGACGGGCCCAGGGATTTTCAGATTTCCTATAGCCTTGACCAGGGAGAGACATGGAAAGATTATGATACTATGGGTACGGATTTGGGATCAGCTATGGCGGGACATGCCAGCACGTTATTTCGGAAAAACACCAGAGATATTGAGAGAACATTTGAAACTGTGAAAAAGAATGAAGTCATTCATAATGATAAAACGGGCGCTGATTTTGACTATCAATGGGATATGAAACTTTATGACGATCTTTATTTTAAGGTGTCAGTTGCTTCTGACTACAAAGCGGATGGCTCAAAAGGGCTTTATGGCAGCAGTGCGGGAGAATGGGGGCTGCGCTCAGTAAAGATACTGCAGCATACAGTGCAGGCGGATGCTCCGGCGCCTCCTACGCAGGAGGATGACAAAGTATATGTTCCAGAGTGTCCGCTGCCTTCTTTTGTAAAAGCATATAAGACAGCCCGAAAAGAGGTTACGTTAACCTGGAAAAAGGCTTCTCCTGACTGCAGCTACGAAATTTATCTAAAAAAAGGGAATGGAAATTATAAGAAAATTAAAACGGTAACGTCTCCGCAAGACACAAAGCATGTGATAAAGAATCTTTCGCCCACGGCAATTTATCAGGTTCGCATGTCTTCCTATGATATAGTAGAGGGACGCAAGAGATATAGCGGCGGCTTTACCGAGCCGATTACTGTCAATATGAAGAAACAGCCGATTTTGAAAAATCTCTCGGTGCAGAAATCTGTTTCCTTAAAAGTAGGAGCTCAAAAGACTTTGACGGTAAAATGTACGCAAGGCGCCAGCAGAAGTTTTATCAAACAGGTAATATATAAAGTGAAAAATCCCAAAATCGCAAGTGTCAAGCCCTCTGGCGTCATTGAGGGCAGGAAGAAAGGCACTACCAAAATAACAATCAAGGTGAAATTAAAAAGTGGCTTAAGCAAAAGTTTTGTGACAAATGTGAAAGTGGTAGATTGATACAGTCTATGTTCAACGAATTTAGATGGCCTCTGGCTCGCTGCAAAACCGCACAAAGTTCATTGCCCTGCTTGGCATGTGTGCGCTCTGACAGCTTGCCAGAGGCATATTTTTCGAAAAAAAATAAGAATCCAAAAGAATTGAACTTTCTTTACAGTCTAATTCAGGTTTTTTGATATCTTAAGGAAAGAGAAAAAGATTCTTGAAATTGTCAGAGAAGAATTATAAAATAAAAGCAGCAGGAGCGATTGATTATGATAAAAGTAGGAATTTGCGAGGATCAAAAAATTTCAAGAGAAGTTATGAGAAATCTGTTGCAGCAATATTTTGCAGAGAAAGGCGCCAGCTATCTGCTCAGGGAATATGAATCTGCAAAAGCGTTTATGGAACAGAAAGAGGAGACGGATATCCTGATTCTGGACATTGAGATGGAAGGAATTACCGGCCTTCAGCTCAAGGACTGGCTGTGGAGAGAGGATCAGGACGCCCGAATCCTTTTTGTGACGCATCATGTGAAAGAAATGCCACAGGCTTTTGGAAAAAATGTTTATGGGTTTCTGCAAAAGCCAGTGCAGCTGCCAACATTAAAAAAATACATCGACCGTATGATCGAAGATATTGAGGAATCTCAGACATTCTTGATCAAAAGCGTCAATAGAGAGCTGCCAGTCAAAATAAATAACATTTTTTATTTTGTCTCAGAACATAAATACAGCCGTATGCTTACAAGCCAAGGAGAATATTTTTGCGACGTCAGCCTGATCCAACTGGAAGAAGAACTGAGAAACAAGTCATTTTTCCGCTGTCACAAATGCTATCTCGTGAATCTGAGGAACATTATGGATATTAAAGAAATGATCCACATGGCGAATGGGGATCAGATTCCCGTAAGCAGGAGGAAGATCAAGGAATTAAAAGATTCATACCGGGCGTATATCATCAGGAAGGCGAAATAAATGTTAGTAACATCAGAGTATGTCTTGAAAGAATGTCTTATCGTCGTCGAAAACATGGTTATGATGTGCGGGCTCTTCTGTGTGCCAGTTACAAAGAAGAGGGGATGTCTTTTGTGCGGAGGCCTTGTGCTTTTGGCGCAAATCTTGTTAGGAATGTTGAACGGATTTGAGGAATTGCCAGCCGTGGCCTTTCGAGTGGCGGGTTCTACGGTTCAGATGCTGTTATGGACAGAAGGAAAGATAATCCGCAGACTGGCGGCTTATATCTGCTCTATAGAGTATCTGCACCTTCCCTATTCATGTCTGAATCTATCCTTTTTTGGAATTATGGGAACCCCTGTCGCTGTGCAGAAAGAAAACATTCATTTTCAACTTGCCAGAGCGGCGCTCACGATAGGGATGATGGCGCTTTTGGCCTGGGGGCTTCGAAAGATTCCAAGATATTTGGAAACACTTCGTGACCTGCAGACGAAATATTTTCTGGTGGGAAGCGTGTGTGCGCTGGCTGCCAGCCTGATCCAGTTTTATATGGAGGAGATGGACGGCAAAGGCGATTCAGGGCTCACGTTTATGGTACTCCTGTGCATGGTGGTCGTGTGCGGGCTGTTTTATGGGCTTGGCGTGGGATTTGTGATTCTAGATATTTTCCGTAAGAAGTATAAGGCAGAGAGCAGGCTGAAAGATGAATACCTTCAGATTACCAGAGACTATGTCCGGGTAATAGGGGATAATTCCAAAGAGATCCGCAAAATGCATCACGATCTTCAGGCGCATGTCGGAAGCCTGAAATACTATATGGAGCGAAAGGAATACCAGAAAGCGGAAGCATATCTCGATGAGATGCAGGAACATGTGACGCAGCGCAGGAGGAAGATGGTATCGGTAAATCATGAGATTGTGGACGCCGTATTGCTGGAGATTCAGGTACGGGCGGAAGAGTTGCAAATTCAATGGCAAATAGAAGGGATCTTTCCTTCGGTTCTTTCGATTAGTGATTTTGACTTATGCACGATTTTTTCAAACCTGCTGTCCAACAGCCTGGAGGCATGTGAGAAAGTGCAAAAAAATCAGCGTTACATTCGACTTTCGATCCGCCAGTTTGGAAATCATTTAGTGGTGGAACTGATGAATCCGGTGATGGAATCGGTGGAGATTGACAGGTTGGGAACTATGACTACCAAGGAGAAAGGGGAAAGTCATGGATATGGAGTTGCAAATGTTAAAGCGGCAGTAGAAAAGAATCATGGGGAGATTTTCTTTGAAAATCAGGGTACAGCGTTTGTTACCAGGATTCTGTTTTCCAATTTGAGCTGCTGCAAAATAAGAGATTCCAATGGCACATGAGCGCAAATGGCAATGCCCTGTAATATTACTCCGGCGGTTAAATATCACAGAATTTAGACAAGTACAAACTGTGATATTTAACCGCCGGAGTAATGTATGCAGCGGAATATCTGCATCCTACGGCAGTCCGTGTTTTCGGCAAGCCGCAGTTTTAAGCGGTGTTCCCAACTGGGGGCGTTATGTTCTCTTTACATAATCTGAGGAAATATAGCCTTCTGTACCCTCTATGCTGACATGTGTCCAGTTGCCGGAAACGCCCAGGACCCGGAACAGGTTTCCTTTGTTGAGATGCCGGATGATGTTGCCACTAGCATCCGGCGTGGCTCTGACTCGTACCTGGTCTCCAGTACATTCCCCCACATATCCGGCTTGCGGCTGTGAAGCCCCGTTCAAAGAGATATATTTTGCGGCGCTATAGCCGGTTATTCCTTGATACCTTACCTTATGCCATTTGGCGCCTTGTTCCAAGACTTCCACCGAAGCTCCCTTGGGGATGGAGCTTAATGCGCGTCCATCGGGCGTTTCTCGGATTAAGAGCGGGTCAGAGTCGGTAATGACCGTGCCCTGTACTGTTTTTGATGGATTTTGTTCAGCGCCTGCCGCACTGATATTTTCCCAGGATTTCATAAATTGGTCTGGCGTCCCATAGAGCTGTTTCAGCTGTGAAGTCGTGCTTCCCCAGTCTGGCAGATAGAGGTGCGGGCGGTCCTTGATGCTGGTCCAGTCCCCGCCCCAGCCTAATCCCAGAGTTTTGGCAAGCTCGCCCACTCGTTCAAATAATCCGCTGGAGTTGTTAAAGGCATCGTCGCTTTTCGTTCCGTCGCCGTCAATATCCATGTTAAGGTAGAAATCTACCGCAATGCCCCATTGATGCTGGGAACTGTAGCTGCTGCCTTTCGCATTGGTGATTATGCTTCCAGGCTTTGTCCGCCCTTGGGCATAGAGTGCGTCCTGCTGGGCGGCTGTTCGCAGACCTTCGCTGAAGAGGATGGAAATGCCCTGTTTGCTGCATGCCTCCTTCAATTGCGCTGCTTTTAATTGTAATCTTGGATGTAGTTTCGTCATATCTCCCACGCTAATATTCCTCGCTTTCTATTTTGATGATCCAGTTTCATTCAGTAAATGTGATTACTTGAGATAAAATGACAGTTTATTATTATTTTTTTCTTTGGTATAATCTATATTATGAATAAGCTGCTAAAAAATGTGAAATATGACAAAATATGTGTTGTAGTTATTACTCTTGCAGTTTAAAAGTGCAGCAGGTTGCACAGAGCAAATCCTCATATATAAAGAAAGATTGAGCTGTAGCGAGTGCTGCAGTGATTGATCATATTTCGTTGTGTGACTGATATTCAGTAACTATGCCTTGTCTACATAATCAGAATAAATATAACCTTCGATTCCTTCTGTCTCAATGTGAGTCCAGACGCCTGAAGTCCCCAGAACCTGGAACAGGTTTCCTTTGTTAAGATGCCGGATAATGTTATCGCTAAAATCCGGAGTTGACCGGATGCGCACGCCGTTTCCAGTGCATTTCCCGATATATATAGATGGGGGCTTTCTATCAATGGTTATATATTTGGCTGCACTGTAGCCTGTATAGCTGCCATATTTTACTCGGTGCCATTGCGTGCCCTGTTCCAGGATTTCTACGGAAGCCCCCTTGGGGATCGAACTTATTTTGCGACCGCCAGGGGTTTCCCGGATCAGCAGTGGGTCACGTTTGGTGGTAACGGTGCCTTTCCATGCTTTGCTAGGCATCTGTTCTTCGGTATTGCTTGGGGATGGAACAAAAGGAGCCTCTCCTTTGATTTGAGATTTAAAATCTTCCCATAGGTCAGGAGTGTCCATCATCTTTCGAGGGCAATATTTTCCCTTTGCGTCGAAATGGCGAATCACCCGCTTAGCAGGAATTCCTGTTTCTTTTATCAGACATTTTACTAACGCAATGGCGTGCTGGCGGGCTTTTGCATAGTCCCCGTCACTGTTGACGCAAATTTCTATATGGATTGTGTTTCGGTTGGTGGCGTTCTTTACGGTGTGGCTTCCCCCATATTCTCTGCCGATAGAGAATGTTCCGTCTGAATGCCGTGCTGCCTGATATACGCCGTCATCTCCGGCATAATAATGCACAGAGGTACTTAAATGTCCTGCTGCTTGGGCTGACGCATGCCTCTTGGCATTTGCCCCTGCTGAGAAGTTGTCTGTTTCGTGGATTACGATATATTTTGGGACATTTTGCCCCACATATGTGTTTTCTGATGATATGTAATCTCTATTGATGTCAATCAAATTCATGTTGTTCCTCGCTTTCTAACCGATTTGGTACGTTTCTTAATATTTTTAGATTTTTGATCATGTTTTCTTGACTCTGTCAAATATCTTACAGAACAATGGTAACGTTTTCAGTTTTTAGTATGTTTGCCGTACGTCTTTTATTTCTGGCAAGCCCGCTAGGGAGGTCAGTACAGACGCAGCTCCAGCCAATGCTGCGGTTCCAAGGACTGTTTCCCAATCCACGGCGTTGATCGTGGCTGCTGTAGGCAATAATGCGGCTGCTGTTTGAGCCATAGTCTTTATGGCGCGGATTGCGGCCGCTCTCAGCCAGAGTTTCATTTTGTTGCTCATGGATGCTTCCTCTTTCTCAGATATAATTTGCCAGCCATGTCAGCGCTCCTGCTGCAAATGCTCCAACAATGGCGCTGACTGCGGTTGCTGTCGCTGTCCTGCGGTATGCTTTCATGTCCTCTGCGGGGGTTCTCTCTATAACATCTACGCGTCTGTTTATGCGCTCCACTTTCTCGTCTAGGGAGCTCATGGTCTCGTTTGTATGCTTCACTTCCTCTACAAGTTGCACCATGGTGTTTGACATAGCATGTATTTCGTTGATGAGCGGCTCCAACTTGTCTAAGCGGTGAGTGTTGCTTTTGGAGCGTTCCTCTACTATTGTGAGGCGTTCTAGGATTTCCATTTCTTGCATCGTCATGTTCACCTCCTTCTTTATATGGCATATAAACTGCATTTTGCAGCAGTATCCTTTGCTTGTTACGTAAAATTTTATCTCAGGATTACACTGATGACATTGTCTGAAATTCTCTCAATCACCTGATAGGTATCAAATCCCCTTTCAGCAGCATGAGTGGCGATTCCATCGCCCTTGCACTTGCAAAAATGATTTACAAGGCATGTGCCATCATCCCGAAGTGGCAGCACGCCTAACATTCCTACATAATCCCATTCCTTGCGGTCTTTGCGCTCTATGTAATCTTCCTGTTGGGATGGGTCATAATCTTTTGCAAGCTTCATGCGGGCATTTTTGATGATCTCCCCCGTTTCCACCATCACGGGCTCGTGGGTCTCCTCGTCAAACACAAGGTTTCCGTCTTCGTCTGTCTCTTGGATGCTTTCAGGAACGTCCTCCATCACGATACGGTTAAATTCGTCCCGCTCATAGCGCCAATAGTAGTCTTCGTCGGCGTTTCCGACAATTGAGGGATTTCCTGACGTGATCCCGGCAATGAGATCACCTTGCGCTGCTTTTTCAAGGAAGCCGTCTTTCACCGTGACAAAATAGCCTATCCGGTCTTCTGCGTCGGGGTTCCCATCTGCCCAAGGCTTTATGAACTCTGCGTAGTCCGCCCCAGAGGATTGGAATGCCTTGGTTCCGTAGATATTGCCAAGGTAACTGACTCGGAGGGCGTTAGAGCGCGCAGTAGTAGAAGTTCCATTGCCGATGACGAACACATCCCCAACCTGGGTGCTCTCTGCGCCGCCGCCGGTCATGGCTTTGTTGTATTTTCCTGATGCGTGGGAAGCGTAATTATCGGTAGATGTATGGGAACCTTCTGAGTGCGAACAATGTGAATTGCATTTTGTTTCATTTCCCTCGGAATGTCCTCCAAACTGCCCTCTGCATTCAGTTCTATAACCTTCTGCATGACCGCCAAATGCGGTCATGCATTTTGTATGGTAACCTTCTGCGATACATCCATGCTCAGCGTTTGACACTTCCGTACTTTCTCCAATTGCAATGCAGCAATATTGTCCGGAAGATTTTGCATCGTACCCGATGACAAAATTCTGGTAAACGTTTATTCCGTCATTTCCATAGATGCTCTTCTTCGCATAAGTGTCCTGGATCACATTTCCGTCCCCATCCTGAGTCGCTTTCACTGCGGAACCAACGCCGGTAATGTTGCCTGGCGCTATCGCCCGAAGCTCATAATTGTTCCATGCCGCCAGCCATGAGGCGTTTGTCATTGCTGACTTTTGGAATGAAAAGCTTATGTTGTTGCCATTGCCGTTATCGGTCACGGCCCGTGAGTCAAACCAGGATGGCAAATTCATGGACGCTAGTACGCTAATCCCGCTTGTTGTCTCTGAGGTGAGCGTGGGCGCTATTGCTTTCCAGTGGTTGATGTAAACACCCTGTGCGTCTTCTATGGTGACCAGCCAGGTGTTGTTACTATTGTCCCTGTCTTGGTAAAGCTCAATGTATGTTGTGGAATTTGCACTATCCCTGGTACACCTGATCTTGGTCCACATATGGGTCTCGCAAATAGCTGCCAACGGCGAGAATCTTTGTGTGCTATATGCGTTTATAAGCTGCACTTTCTGGTATTCTGGAGAAGGCGTATTGTAGCCCCGCTTTATGCTGATGACGCAGGAATTCCCGCCAGGGGTTCCGACCGCTTTCGCAATTCTGTACCAGCCTTTGGAACCAGCACTGCCTTTGAAGCTGGAAACATGATCTGCAACGAAGTGACCGTTGAGATAGGTTTCTGAAACAGCTCCGATATTTGCTGGCGTGAGATTTACATTTCCTCTGCGGTAAGAACTTTCGGCATTTCCTTTTATGCCAGAGACCGGGCTTCCGGCAAGTACGTCCCAATACCCGTCGGAGGTCTTATATACATTGGAACCGGCAGAGACGACAATTCCGCTCCCTTCTTTAAAGGCCGTGGTAGTCGTAAACTGGTTGGAGACGTTATACATGTCTCCCACGGCTGCCGAAGTGAGGGAGGGCAGCTTAGAAAATTCGACCGTCCCCATGGGGCGCAGCGCCCCGGAAAAAGATTCTGCCAGGCTCTTGCTCTGTTGATAGTAATATTTTGCATTGTCGGTCTTTTCTCCAGCTCTCTTTCCGGTGTCGCCTACGGCGTAACTCTGTGAGAGAATGGCGCTGTTAGAAGCGGACTGAGCGTTTTGCTGGGAAGCAGTGGCGGAATTGCTTGCCGCCGTCGCATGACGTTCTGCTTGCGTTTTGCTTTCGCTGGCAGATGCTTTGGATTGTGCGGCAGACTCAGAGAAGCTTTTGGCGGAATTGGAAAAATCTTTTGCCCTTTCTGCAGAGCTTGCCGCTTGTTCCTTATAAAACTTGGCGTTGTCTGTGGCTTCGTTTACCCGGTCAGGTAGCGTGTTGCCGTGCGCATAGGATTTCGATTCTTTGCTGGCGAATATGGCTTCGTTTTTTAACCGTTCTACTTCGGCTTTCACTTTATCGTGTTCTTCTTGGAATTTATGCATCAGGTTTAGCAGGGATTGAAATTCATCCGAAGAAGTCAAATCTGACTCGCTGATGGAAGCCGGCTTGATACTGACCTGGAACGGCATGGTGGACAGTTGGAAATCCTGGTCTATGATACATAATTCTGCCTGCACAATCCCCGGGGCAATGAGCATTTGCTGCGTGCAGGTGAAGCAGACAGAATGTGGGTCTGTTTTTTCAAATTGATCTATGGTGACCATGTGCCGGTCTGGTTTTTTCCAATATAAGCAGACAGTGTTATTGCCGATGGTAAATTTCTTGCCATTGTCTGTAATGGTGATATTGACTTTTCTGGAATTGGCATCGCTTTCTTTCATCACCAGTACCTGATGCAAATCACGTTTTAAATCAAGTGTTAAATGGTAAGTAGTTGTAGACATAATAATTCCTCCTTATATTCCTGTTTTGACAATGGGGCTGTAGGTAAATGAAACGGTGCATGGCGGTGAGCTTTGCGACAGGGTAAATACATTTTCCCTTTGCCCAAGCTTGTTGATAATGCGTGGAAAATGATAATTGAAGTCAGATGGCAGCCGCAGATGCTCTTTGTTGGAAGATATCACCTTGTTCCTTCCGTCCAGCGTAACAGCTTCACCAGAAGACAGACCTTTGATTTTCAGTGGAGGCAGATGAGGCTCCATAGAATTAGACAGGCATAGTTCGCCGACTGCCATGCTGGTAATGACCGTAAGCGGGTAAATTGCCCCTACTTCGTCAGAGGTGTCGTATAGCGAAAAGCTTTCGCCGGGACGCAAATTCCAGGTTGTTGTCTGTTCCTTGCGATAAGCATAGGGAGCGTCTGTGTAGACGGTCAGTTCCAAACCTGCGGCATATCCAAAAACATTGATCTGCCTGCTGCTGAAAATGGCATTCCAGTAAATGTCTGTGTAACTCTCTGACAAGAAATGTAGCCTGTGATAACCGTCTTTGCGGCACAGCCAGCGCTGAAGCGCCGAGAGTTCTTCAGGTGACAAACAAAGCCTGTCCATGGCGCAGGGAGATTTGCTAATTTGCAAGGTTGCGCAAAAGCATTCCTCATAATTTGCCCCATAAAAATGAAAGCGGTCAGACCCGGCGGGCCTGACCGTGTGAAACCGGATGTCGGCGCCGGAAGATACTGTCTCGGCGCCAGGGGAGTTGAAAGAACTTATCATCATTCCGAAATCGGAAAGCGCAAGCCCGTCATATTCAAAATCTGTTGCGTACATTTAGTTGACCTCCTGTAAATTTTTGATTGCTTGCTTTAATTCGGCAATTTCTTGCTGCAAACTGGCAATGGTTCGCTTTGCCTCCTGTAACTCCCGGCGTGTTTTTTGGATCATATGGGTGTTCAGGGCGGTGAATTCGGAGTAGATCAAGCCGTATTCTTCGTCATAGCCGCGGTATTCTGCGCTGTCTGCATCTACGGCATATTTCACATAGCCTGCGAAATCCTGGGATGTCAGATTGTTTTCTTGTAAAGCTTTTAAGACTTGCTGGGCTTTGAAGCCGCTATGATATCTTTGGCTGTTTCCGTCGTTTAATTTGAAGAAAAATGGCTCCAGGCTGTCAAAGAAGCTTTCGTATGTTTCCATGGTTTTGAAAGAATGCTTCAGGCGTTCGTCAGATGTGACAACTGTTCCCGAGGCATTTTTCAGACGGACGGAACTGCCGCGCAGAATGGTATTTGTCGCATAGTCAAAGGAGCCTGCCCATCCTATGTAAAGGGAGAGCCCGTCTTCTGCAGCATTAATTACGTCATGATAGTTCTCGTCTTTCCAGGGACAGGAAATCGTGCCTGCAGAAGAGTAGCGGCCGTATTTTAATTTTATTCCTCCAGAAGCTGATAAGCTTTGTGTATGGATATCGTTGGCATATACTGGTCTGCGAAAGAAAAAGTTGTCACAGTCAGAGTTCAGATATGCGGTATAGGAGGTTCCATCCGAAGTATTTCCGCTGATTCTCAGCAAATTGCAGTAGTTTCTGCTGCCGGCGCAGAAACCGTAGAAACAGAGTTCTTCTTGACTGTTATTACCGCACATATATCGGTTGCTTTGAATTCCATTGGCATCTATTGTGACGGCATTTTCGCCAGAAGAGGCATGTATGATGACATTAGAAGCCGTCATGACGCCATCCTTTGTCACTTTGAAGCTTTCGCTGCAGCTAATGCCGTCTGTCCCAATATAGACGCTGTTTTCTTGGTCCCCCAGGGAGTCTGTACCCTTGGAGAGATAGGTTTCATTGATGTCAAATCCTCCGATCGTCCCGCTTGTGGCGGCAATGTTTCCTGTGATGTTCAAGTTTCCCTCTGAATCAGTATAAAGCAAATCTCTGCTGACAGAGGTTTTGCGACTATCTGCCGTGTTGGACGTAATCTGGAAGAGCCTTCCAGGGCGTCCGGCGCTGTCTTGGGCGTCTGGCTGAAAGAGGATCGTGTTGACGCCGTTGGAAATGGAAAGTCCCTGATCTGTAAACTCCATGGAGCCAGAGCGATTGAAAATCTGCAAGTCTTCCCCCAAAATCTGTCTGCCCACCAGTTTGCGGGCAATAACGCCGTAGTTTTCAGTGGGCTGCCAATTATTCATGGGATCCTGATACCAGAATTTACCTAGAGCGGCATCCATAGTTTTCCAGTTATCACTGGTGGTGTAGATGCCATTGTGAAAGATCCGAAGCTGGCAGTCGTCATAGGTTTCGGTCAGAGGATCTTGCTTTCTGGCGAGTAGGCCGCTGCTGTCTATGACAAGGGACTGGTCTTTGGCGCTGCTCAATATCTGCTGCTTGGTGAGATCCAGACCGTCTAAAACCCAGTGCTCTACGGTTTTTGCCGCTTTGGAAGAAAGCTCTGCCTGACGGACGGTGGAGTTGTAAGATTTCGCCATGGTCTGGGCGGAATTTAAAATGCTTTCCACGTCGGAGAGCACGCCGGAGGCATTCTGGGTCACAGTGGAAAATTCCACCTGCATGTCAGAGGCGTTGTTTTCCCCATAGTTGATCTGGCAGGAGAGCAGCCGCAGTTTGTAAATGATTTCCCTGCCAGTTTCATCCTGCATGTCCATGCGCACCCGGATCCAGTTTCCTACGTCGAAATGAAGCTTGACGGGATCAAATTCTGGCAGCGCCAGCAAGTTGCTCATGGTGGTGGAAATACTGTACTGCATGGTTCCGGCAGTTTCCAGTTCTTTGCTGGCAAGTTCCATTAGCTTCTGGGCGCGGCTTATGACGGCTTCGTTGTTGTCAAGCCCGGTGGAAATGATATTGTCGTTGCGGTATTCTCCCTCCCTTCGGTAATACTGGAATATCTCCCAGAGGTTTTGCTTAGGATTTAATGTTTCTCCATAGGAAGCCAGGTACTTCTTAAAATCCAGCACGTCATGTACTTCTGTCAGATACGCTTGCGCAAGCAGCAGAAAGCATTCTGTAACGTGAAGCTGTGATTCCCTTGTGGAAACTAGCTGTAAGACGGCGTCTTGCTTGGAAGTATAGAGCGAAAGAGATTCTATCAGTTCTTGGTGCATCGGGGTATTTTCCTGGCGGGTGTTTTTTATTTTCTCCAATTGATCTTCCAGGATTCCAATGCAGTCTGTAAGCGTGCTCTGAATGGTATTGAGGCTCGCAAGACCATAAAATTTTAGCTTCTGTTGAAAGTTCTGTAAGCTTACATCAGCAGAATAGAGGCTGACAGCCATTGAGAGATCCTTTTTAGACAGCATCGACGCAATGGAATTTTTGGCGCATGAAATGATATCGTCATTGACAGTAAGCGTTACCTTGTCGGGGATGACAAGAGCGCCCAGGTTATACGCTTCCTTTTCGGCAATGGAACGGAAAGTGGCGTTGGTGACGGTGTTTACAGTGGCGTCTTCGTTTTGCCGGTCTGTGATGGCAAATGTTCCAGTCCATGTTAACACCTGGTTCCCTTGCCTGTTTTTTGTAGCGGTGATCTGACTGCTTGCGATGGAAACGCCATATAGTCCAGTGTTTACCAGCGTTTTTGCCTTGTTGGCAATAGCGGTATTGATGCTGGTTTTCTGGGGGTTGGAAAAATTCAGTCCTGCAATGCCGACGGTTCCAAAATTGCTTGCATTTAGCCGTGAGAGGGCATGGTATTTATCGTATACTTCCATCTTATAATCCGGCATCATTTTGACTTCCAGAAAAGAATGGAAGTCCATGGCATGATAGAATGCGGCGACCAAGTCTGCATGGCTGCGGAATGTTTGAGGAACCGTATAACCATAATCTTTGTAAGGCTTTTGACCTGCTTCGTCGGTGAGGCTTGTGATTTGGTTTACGATATTTTGAAACGATAAGACGTAATTTGCATCTGGAGCATCGGGGTCAAAAGCGTCGGGAACCATGCAGGGACTGCTTTCTTCTGAAAGTTTCCGGTAGCGGTGGGTTGTTTGTTCCGGGTTCAGGGGATGGTTTTCCAAGTAATTTTTGGACATTGCGTCATATTGAGAAATAGCGCCTTGGAGGTGTTCTGGCATTTCTGCCAGCATTTCCGGGGAAAAATAGTAGATGTATTGTCCGCCGGAAGGATTGATTTGCGCAAAGGCGGCGTTGATGACGTCGTCTCCGCCCTCCACATAAAAGCAGTTTTTCAGGGAATCGCAATCTCCTTCACAGGTTAATGAAGAAGCAAGATTTTCCCGGTCAATCAGAATGGAAGTGTCAGAACCATAGCTGTCGTCAGAAAGGGCGTAGACGTTGATCTTTCTGGTCATGGAATCAAATTGAAACAGACACTGCATCTGCTGTGCAACTTCTCCTGTGAGGAAATCGTATATGCTGGTTCCATCTGCAGAGAAAGTATACGCAAGATCTTTCAGCGAGGAATCTACTTCCCCGATGGTATAGAAGAAAGCCTTGTCGGACAGTACTCTGTGGAGCAGGGAATGCTTTTTCTTCTGTTCTTTTTCAGACGGGCTGTCGGTTTCGTCAATATCCATATAGAATACGGTGACCGGGAAAGCGTCGCTGCTGTTATGTTCTAAATCGAAATCCGTATTGATTTCCAGTCCCCGGAGCATGATCTGCCCAAGCTCTGCCTCGCAGAGGGAGAGTGCGGTCACGGACTTAGTCTCCATGCTTTCTTCGTGGCAGGAGATCTTGATTTCAAAACGTTCTTTAAATTCCGGAACATAGATGTTTTTGAGATCCGTCAGGCAATTCCAGAGCGGGTTGAGGGTGCCGTTCCAATATTTGGCAACTGTAAAGGACAGTTCGTTAGCGCTGTTTAGATTTCTCTTATAGGTAATCTCTGAGGCGCCGCAAATAGCGCCAAATGATGCGCCCGATTTGTCCTGCAGTACCAGGGTGGGAGCCTCCAATGAGGCTCCCGGTTGAAAAAATGACTGCATAAATGCGTCCTCCTTTAATATTTTCGAATACTGAGAGAATTGCCGCCAGTAAGGCTGGCATTGATAAAGGTGCCCAGGGTTTTCTGTACTGTGGCATCTTGCTGCAATGCGTGTACCAACCCCTCGGCAAATTCAGAAGGGTCGCTTACGCTGGGTAGGTATAAGTCTCCGGTGGTAATGGAAACCGGAGCCGCCTGGAAGTCTCGAAAGGCTAAGTCTTTCGTGAAGATATTTTTCATAAGAAAATCTTCGGGTATCGGCGTCTTAGAGGCCATCCCCTGAAGAAGCAGTTTAGGGCTGCTCTGGTCTATCAGTGTGTAGCTCTTTAGGCTGGAGGCTTGCTCGTTCCTTTTTAATTCTAGGAGAGGTTCTTTTTTGCGGGCAGGTGCAACTTCTGTTAGGAGGTCGGACTTTCTTCGCTCTTGGCTGCCGGAGTCGATCAGGGAGACGTGGTTTTTAGGGATTCCTTCCTGACGTTTTGTGTCGAATTTCTTTTTAGGGTTCTCTTGCTGCGCACTATTTTCGTCCGGCTTTCTTAACGGCGGCTTCTCGCTTGAGCCGTCATTCTTTGAGTTATTTGCAGAGTCATTTTTTTCAGGCTCTTTTTGATTCTCCTTGCCGTTATTTTTTCCTGGGTCGTACAGTCCCAGCTCTTCTAGGGATTTCAATGCTTGTTTTTGGTTCTTTGCGCCCAGCAGCTTGAAAAGCTGCTTTTTGCCGTCTGCGTCTAGGTAGCCTCCAGTCAGCGCTTTGATTGCCTGGTCAATAGAGGTGATTTTCTTGGGTTTTTCCGTTCCTGTAGTGGACAGAAGGTAATCCCAGACAGCGTTTTTGGCGGAGCCTTTGGAGGAGTCTTTTTGCGCTTTTAGTTCTGTGACTTTCTTTTTGGCGGCCTGGTAGTCGCTGTCTATCTCCTGGTAGTTCTTTTTGGCGGCTTGATAGCTCTTGTCTGCCTTTTTATACTGTGTGGAATCTTTGCCGTGCTTTTTTTCTGCCTCTTGCAGTTTCTTCTTTGCTTTGTCTCTCTTTTCCTTTGCCTCGTCCCGGTCCTTTTTCAGGGAGTCTTGCTTCTTATCCGCTTTCTGAATCAGGGGATCGTAGGAGGCGTATGCGGCGTAAATGCCAGAGGCTGTGTCGTATGCTTGTCGTTGGTTTTCCTTGTCCGTGTTCTTTTGCAATTTTTCGATCGCCTGCAGGATGGCATTGATACCGCCCGCTGCGTTTTTGTAGCTTCCCCAGGAGGAAGTCATGGCGTCTGATAGGGCGATGCCAGATTCCCCAGACAACTCTTCTAATGTGGCGCGGATGCCGTCCGTGCTTGTGGTGACGAGGCGGATCCCCTCCTCAACCAGCTTGTCGCTGTCCTGTTCTAGTTCTTCTAAGAATTCTTCCAGCTCGTTTACCAGGTCATCCATGGCGTCCTGGGTATCGGAGAGATACTTGTCGTACAGGGTTTCAGACAGGTTGTCTTCTGCGTTTGCGAGGCTGTCTTGCAGTCTCTGCAGCTTTGCAGCGTTCTCTTCGCTGCCTGTCAGCGAGGCATAGGCGCTTGCCTGCTTTTTCAGCTTTGTGATGTCCTTTGCCTGACGGGCGACGTCTTTCTGATAGCTGTGGGCGTCTTTTGCACTTTGCAGCAGTTCCTTGTATTTGCCCACAGACTTGTCCAGTGAGCGAATGAGCGCCTCGTAGCCTTGCTTTGCCAGATCTGCCATTGCTTGTCTTTCTTGCCTGGCGTTTTTTATGCATTCCCTTTGTATGTCTTGATATTCTTGCATCTGGGAGAGCAGAGTAGTGTTAGCGGGATCTTCTGCCAGCATAGAGCTGATTTTCTTGATTTCGCCTGCATACCGTTTTGCCTGTTCTTCATAGATCTCAGATTTCTGATAGTGCAGGCCCATGGAGGCGGCGCCATGCTTGGTCAGCCCGGCGTCGTCAGTCAAGGGCCGGTTGGCCATGGTGTCTAAGTAGAAGTCTGCCTCTGTGTGGAGGCGGCTGATTTGGTCCTGAAGGTAGTCAAACTGGTCAAAACCTGCCTGCCGCATTTGGTTGCGGTATTCCAGGAGGTTTTTTTGGGACTGCGCCAGTGCAAGATCTACTTCGTGGATGGCGCCTGCCATCTCTTCCCATTCTTCAGAGAGCTTCTTCACCTGTCCGGAAGCGACGGCTTGATCTAATTGTGTTTGAAGTTCCTTGCGTTCTTTGGCAAGGCTTTTCTGATGCTTTTTTTCCAGGGAGGCCAGGGCATTGTAGTGGCCTCTGCTGGAGAGCCGCCCGCCTGCTTCGGACAGATCTAGGGAGGCTGAGAGAACGTCTGTGCGCTCCTTCAACCGATTGCTCTTTCTCTCGTGACTGTCTTTCAGATTCTGGAATTTTTTCAGGCTCAGCCCCGCCGTCTCTTTCCGAGAGGTTTCCGCTGTTAGTTTTGCTGTCTCCTGAGCAGTCTCGTTCGCCGCCAGAGCAGCGTTGTAGCCAGCTGCCGCCTGTTGCAACTCGGACAGCCCGGCAGAGGCGATATCACGTAGGAGGCTCGGCGGCACGGGCTCTTTTTTCTTCACATGGCGTTGCAGTTTCTGATAATAGTTGTCTGCCTGTTTTTTTGCGCTTTTGGACAATCCTTTCGTGTCCTTGTCTCTGGCAGGTTTGAGGCGCAAGACGGAATCTTTGTAATTTTGCTTGGTTTCTTGCGCCGCCTTTTGGGTTTTATCGTTGTTTTGCTGCACGATTTTAATCTGCTTGCTGACAAGCTGATTTTTTCTGCCAGCTTTGACAAGGTTTGAGATTTTTGCCTCGTAGAGCTCGCTTTTGGCATTGCTTTTTTCTAAGTAACGGTCTAATTTGTCTAGAGGAAGGTTCGCAATTTCTGCCGCCAAGTCGGCGATGGCTTTGGTGAACTCCTGGCTCTTTTCCCGGTTCTTTTCTATCTGCTCCTGGAAGGCGTTCCATGCGTCTGTGCCTTTTTCTACGGAATTTTGCAGCGTTTTAAGCCTGGCATCCTGTGCCGCCAGGATCGAAAGCCCTTTTGCATAGTTGTCTTGGCGTCCCTTGAGGGATCTTTCCGAGACGTTTTTGCCAAAAGCCTCTTTCAAATCTGCAAGAGCCTTGTTGGCGGCGATGGCGCGTTCGGTGGCGCTGATTTCCTTGTCGTGAAATGCGGCGACTCTGTCTGCATAAGACTTTTGTGCCTGTGTCTTCTTTTCTTCTAGGGCAAAATAGTCTTCGTCGCATTTGGAGCGTTTGGCATAGTAGGCTTCGTAGGAGGAGATCTGCTTCTTTAGTGTCTCGTCTGTGACGTCCTCGATGGCGTATGCCCCGTTTTGTATCTTTTCTATCCATTCTGGCGAAAGACCGATACTGTTAAGTTTTTGTTGGTATGCCCAGGCGGCTTCCCGGTTTGCCGCAAGCTCAGCGCTGATTTTGGAGAGGTAGACATGGAATTTCTCCAAGGTTGATTTTGGAGTAAAGGCTTTTTCAAATGCCTTTCTTGCCTGTTCTGTTTCCTTTGTGATATGGGAAAGCTTTTTCTCCACCCAGTCGTAGGTCTGGGGTACGGGAACGCTTTTGCTAGAAGAACCGCCGACGGAGGAGGGAGTTTTCAGGTTGTTTCGTTTGGAGCTTGATGCGCCGATATCTGGCATGTTTTCTGTAAATTTTCGGATCGAGTTTTGGACTTCTTGTAGCTTCTTTTCCTTTTCTTTCTGGTAAATTTCGGGATAGTTGCCAGGTTGGTAGCGCATGATGTTTTTGGCGGACGCTTCCGCTGCCAATATCGCATTGGCGGCAAGCGCCTGAGTAGTGACGTCGCCATAAGTGTTTGCCAATTCTTTCAGCGCTTGGATTTTCCCATTGGTGTCCAGCCCAGAGCGATTATAGGATATCTCAGCGGCGGCGAGTGCGTAAATGCTCCTGCCTGTCTGCCCTGCGAGTTCGCTTTCGCTGAGTAATCCTCTGGCGGCGAAGTCTGCAGCGTCCGCAAGCGACATCTGCCGTGCGGCGGCTTCTCCCAAGACTTCTGCCATGCGCTCGGTGATAAGTCCTGAGGCGTTGGAGACGCCCTGCAGCTCTAGTTGTCTGACGATGCTGTCCCTTGTGCCTTGGTTCAGGTTGTCCAAGGAACCGCTGACGATCAAAGCTTCCATGGCGATATTGTTGAAAGCGTCTTCAATCTGTCCGGCATCGCAATGAACATCGCTGGCTATTTCGGAAAACTTATGGAAGCTCTCAAAGCTGCCAAAGAATTCCTCCATTGTGTCAAGGTCTGCGGCAGATACAAAACCTGAGGAGTCAAAGTCCTCGTAGATGCTCTTTAGTGTCCTTAGCTGACTGGCGTAGACCTCCAATTTGTCATGGGCAGAGAGTGTGGAGAGCACTTGTTCTGTGGCTTCCTCTGCGGACATGCCGATGCCTGTGAGGAAGTTTTCTGCTCCGGAAGCTTCCTGGAAAGTTTCTGCCGTAAGACGTCCTGCCCTGGCAAGCTGCAGCAATTCTTCTCGAGTCTCTTTGAATTCTTCAGAGTGGAAAGCTTCTGTGAAAGAAAGAGAATTTGTCGTGTCAGTGCTGTCTGTCTTGTTTATTTCTCCCGGGGTTCTTGTCAAGAGGACTTTGAGATCCCGGATGGTAGCGTTTTCGTGCAATGTCATCTCTGACAGCTGTTTGATTTCTTTGTCCGTGAAATAATCATTCAAGTTCTGAGCAGTCAGGTTTGCTAGGCGTTTGTCCAGGGATTTGGCAAGTAGCTGGGGACTGTTAAGAATATCTGTAAGTTGTTTGATGTAGTTTTCAGCTATTTTCAGAATGTATTGGTATTCATTTTTCTTTTTTTGGGCTTCCTCTTGACTGTCAGATGGGATATTGGGGTTTTGGGCATGTTCCTCTAGCTGGGCGATGGCATCCATGTATTCCAGTCTTTTTTCTTTCCAGTGCAGGAGCTGGTTCTGCATCGTGGAAGAATCGTAATCTTCCAGTTTTTTTTTGCTAACTTTAAATGACAAGGCAGCGATGTCATAGAAATCGCTGTTCTTTGGCAGGGATTCCATCTGCTCTTTGTAATCATTAATTATTCTTTTTAAATCGTTGTAATAGGAAATGGTGTTTGCCGTTTTAATAGATAGGACGTTGAAATTGTCTGAAACATCCCCAAAGATGAGTTCAAGGGGAGAGATAACCCTCCATTTTTCCAGGAACAATTTTTGGCTAAAGCTGTCCTCGTCGAACAAATCCGTGAATTTCCCGCCAATCTCTTCCTGCGCCGATTTCGCCTTTAGCAGTTCCAATAGTTCTTTTTCTTTATCGATGCGGTCCGTCAGATAGTTTAGGCGTTCTTGTTCTGCTTCGGAGAGGGAATCTGGGTTCTTTGCGGAGAGTGTTTCGTATTCTGTGTTGAATTCATTCAGCCTTGCGGAGACTTCTCCTATTTCTTCCTCGGTTTCTGCAACGGTGACATTGAAATAATCCCAAGCATTGGATAACAGCTTGATCTGTGCGACAACGGCGAGCATGATGCCTGCGTTCAGCGCAGTGTTTAGCAGCGCCGCCTGGATTGCAGCAAAATTATAAGCCTGACCTGTCTGTATCAGATACTGCGAGAATCCCCGGGTGGAGGCGGAGGAGTTGTCAATGGCGCCGTTTGTCTGCTGCAAGGTTTGCAGATAGCCCATCAGCCGTTCGTCCGTGGAGCCGATTGCACTTGCTATCTCGTCCCATTTCACTTGACCGCTTAGCGTTTGAAAACGTGGTGAAGATAAATCTAAACTTGAGAAGCTCTGGATGGCGCTTGCCTGCGCTTGCGGGTTTGCCATAAGCTTCTGGAAAATGCCTCCCAATGCTAATTTGCCGCCGCTTACTTGTGCGAGCGTGTATGGCGTTGTCCAAAAGCAGCTTCCAAAGCTCATGGACGGGCGGCAAGATATGTGGTAAAATGCATAATATAATGTTGTAAGGAGGTATATGTAATGGATCAGATTTGCAAATGTTTAAAATGTGGAGTTATTAGCTTGAGGGAGGATGGGGCTCCTGATATTCATACAGGTAATAACTGTAACGGGAAGCTAATGGAAGTTCCGTTGTCACTAGAGGAATATAACACAATATCATGCGCGATAATAAAAATCTTTCCAGATGATGATGATTATTTTGCTTTTATTAATTCCATGATCGAGCTGAAGGAGAATGACATTGTGGAGTATGGACTGAAGTATTCCCAACTGCAGATGCAGGCAGAACAGAGGAGGGCAAACATGGCGCAAGCCAGTTTTGTTCTCAAATGTCCGACTTGCCACAGCACGCAGGTGCGCAAGATTGACGTTGTAGAACGTGCAGGATCCGTTGCATTCCTGGGCATTTTCAGTAAGAAGATCAATAAGTCTTTTAAGTGCAAGAACTGTGGCTATACTTGGTAAATGGCGCAATTTTCGCCGCTTGCTAGAAACAGGGGAAAAGGGTGCGCCGTCTGCTATTATTGGCACGCCGCATAGCTGCGGCTGACTTTTTTGGGCTGCCACGCTCAATGACAGCCGGGCTGACTCTACCTTCACGAATGAGATCATGTATCGTCATGGTCATCCGTGTCCACTTGGGAGCCGATGGGAGCGGCACTTGCCTGGTAGCGGCAGTACGCCTCTCTGCTGATAGTCTGGCATGTTACATGATGAGTTGCATGTCAGACGTCCCAGTCTCATTTGCCACGCAGTCACGCATGGCCATATCAGTGGTCTGCAGGATGCAGTTAATTTTTCCTAAGGCCCTCTTGCCCATGCCACGCTTACGACATGCGCTCGTTCCCGTTTTCTCCATGTCTTTTAAACATGGCGGTAGGCGCCTTCTTGAGCCTCGCAGCCATTTGTGCCACAGCATGTATGCTGACCCAAGCCTTTTGCCCCCAGATATCCGCCGCCTAAGGCGCCGAGTGTTCCAAGAGCTCCGATTTTGTCTGTTATGGCGCTTAATGCGCCAACTCCCGTCGTTCCCAGTTCTAGGAAGAAATCCAGGATGCCAGATTCTCTTAGCGCTGCGGAAAGTTTTTCGACTTGGTTCTGCAATCCGGCAGTCTTTCCAGAAATAGAATCCAGGTATCCGGAATTCGCTTCATCTGCCGCCCCAAAGCTGTCAGAAGCAAAGGATGCCGCCTGCTCCACCGCAGTCCAGTTGTTCATCAGCGCTGTGAAGACTGCGTGATGTTCCTCGCCGACGCTGGAAATCGAAAAGGACTCCCTGGAGGATTGATCCAAAGCCTCCCATGCTGAATGCAATTCCTGTAAGACTTCGTATACGCTTTGCGCTTCGCTATGTGTAGTTTTCAACGTAGTGAAAAGAGCTTTTTCTCCGTTTGTCACTTGGTCAAAATCCTTTAAGGAATCGTATGCGCCGACAAACAGACCTAGCATTTCTTCGAAAGAGATGCCCGCCATACTCGCAGATTCTGCAAGCATGGAAGCTCCTTCTGCCAGTAGGTGGAATTCTGTGCCCCCTGCCTCTGAGATGCCCGCCAGGGCGTCGCTGATGGCGGGAGCAAAGCTGGCGTTTTGCCCGAAGCCGTCCAGGATGTCTTTGATATGGGATATGGCTGCCTCGGCATTACTGATTCCAGGGGAGATGTTGTCCATTTTCAGAGCTTCTTCTGCAACTTTCAAAGCATCTTCCATGCTATAACCAGCTTCGATTGCTGCATGGATGCAAGAAAGCGCCTCGGTTCCAGTTCTGCCGACAGCGTCGCCCAGCCGGAATGCTTCCTGTGTGACTTTTTCAAGGCTGTCAGCAGAGAGATTGGAAGTTTGCGCCAGTTGTAGAAGCGCATTGTCTAATTGGCTGACAGTGTCTTTCATTTGCTGGATCGTCTCGATCTCCTCAATTAGGAAGCCATCTGGAAGAAAATGGTCTCTCAATGCCCCAATTTCCTCGGTGAGAGGGTCATAATTATTTTGTTGATTATCGCTGCTCAATGTAACCTCCTTGTGATTGGTATTGCAATTGTTATATGGTATCCTCAGGTTTTTCCAACAGTTGCCGCACGGATTCTTGAATATGAGGAATGAAAGAATCAAGCTGTGACAGATCGCAGCTACTTAATTGTTCCTTAGCCTCTGTGCGGTTCGTATATCCGTTGGAATAGCTGTTTAAGATCAAAAAGATTTTATAACAGGTAAGGGTATCTGTGATCGTGCGCCAGGGCTGGAAGCTTTTTACATTTTCACAGCTTTGACAGGCGCGGTATGGTTTACCGCAGATCAGGCAGACATGGTTTTTCTTGTTTTTCATCATGCACCTCTAAGGCTTGGGGCGGCATTGCCGCCCCGGAGTGTTTTTGCATTACGCTGCGCTGTCGTCTGATACGAAGATATCAAAGAGCTTCGCATTTTCGTCACAGTAAGATTTTTGAAGCTTGTAGCTTGCCGCATGTTTTCCTTCTGAGGTCAAGGCAAGTTCCACTGCCGACGGGTCGATCTGCGCTCTTGGGATCGAGATTACCCCGGCATATACCAGGTTGGTATCGCAAGGATCATGGAACAGCGCATGTACGAGCAGGGAGCGTACCTTGGGAATGCCGTCTGAAGATTTTGTGACTTTCACAGTGTTTCCAGTGACGGCATCGTATCTGACGAAGACCCGTCCAGTAACGTCTGCCGGGAAGGTAAGCGTCTTGCTGTCAGCGTCCAGGGCGAAGGTGCCGTCTGTGGGCGTCCCTGCTGATGCGGCAGTGGATAGGGTGTAGGTCTTTCCGAAAGTATTGTCGTCATTGATGACTTTGACGGAAGTGATCTCTGCGCCTTCTGTGCCCACTGGGATGTATTTGAGTTTTGCCGTGTGGTCGCTTTCCACGGTGATCGTCTCACTGACCGGACGTTTCATGTCGGCGGCGATCTCCTTGACGGTGCCAAACTGAGAAGCGGCAAGATCCAGGGAGAACAGGCTGTTTGTGAAGTCGAAGGTTCCTGTCTGGGCGTTGTAGAAAGTGGTGATTTCAGCACCCATGGCGTCGGTCACAGTGGTTCCGGTTGCAGCTGTTTTCAGGCTGGGGCTTTCGATCTGCGTGTATCTGCCCACCAGCTCGTTGGTTGCCAGGTCGTATTCCTCTACGGCTCTGATTTTTTCAAGAATTAATTCATTTGCATTAAAAGACATTATTTTGTTCCTCCTTAAAATTTGTTTTAGGGCGGAAGCGTGTCAATGTTAGTCCAGCGCTCCCGTCCAGTCTAATTGTTTTTCTGGGACTTCTTTTAGGCTGATTCCAAATCCGGAATACCCGCTTTGCAGGAGAAGATCCGCATGTTTCATTTTGGAAATTCGTCTGACCGAATCCAGAAAGGCGTTGATCTTCATATCCCATACCTGGGCATGGTTATATTTGAAACCAGGGCAATTGATCATGGCGGAAACCAGGTTTTTCAATTGGGAAACGCAGGGCTTGTCTTTGTTGAGCTCATATTCTTCCCTGGCGTCTTCAATGAGAATTTGCTTTGTTGCCTCATTGGCAGGAAGCTGGCTGTTTCGTCTCAGTCCGTGCATGTTCCGCAAAATTTCTGCAAATTTCAGATATATTTGCTGGTCTATGCGAATGTTTCTCTCCAAATCAAGCATTACAATCTCTTCGGAGCCGTGTTCCTGTATTAACTTACAGCTTGTGAAATCTAAATCTCCGGTTATGATGCTGGTTTTGGATTGGTTGAAAGACGGAGCCAACAGACTGTAAAACAGTGTGAAATCATCGATATCCGTGTAATCAACGCCCATGTCGTAAAGCTGGAATTTTAAATCGGCGCCAGTGGAAGTCAAGGTGTAAATCATGTTCCAGTAGGCGTGTTCGCCGTATTCGCATATCTCATCCAGCGTGGGTTGATGAATTGTGATTCCAGGCGCAAGAAGAATATCTTTGCCTTGGTAAATCTGTAATTCATCATCTGCAAATAGTTCCAAGTTGTTCACCACCTTTCATGTTTTGCGGATTTTTCTCCTGCTGGGTACAAAGCCTTTTACAGGAAGAAATCCTATATCGTATACATATAGTGCCTGAAAATGCTTTTGCACCCAGATTTTACAAGGGCTCTCGGTCATTTTTAATCGTGTGGTAAAAACTGTCCTGGTTAGGAGGACGACGGCGTGTCGCGCTTTAAGTTATAGCGTTTGTAGGACAGGTTGCGGGATTGTTTGCGGCAGCAGTCGCAGAGCCGGCGGTTGCGGCGCTTGTTCTGTAGAAACAGGTTGCCACAGGCGCACCGCCCATAGGTAATGGCGCCGTGGCTGTTGACGTTATAAAGCCCATAATATTTTTTCTGGTAACTTTTGATATAGCCTTCCAGCCCCCGGCAGAAGTAACGGATGCAGAAGTGGTCTTCCTCCCATGCTCCGTCGTAGACCGCAAGCTCTTTGCGGTTTTGATATTCCTCAAGGGGCTTATAGTGGTCGAACATCCTGCGGAAGTACTTTTCTGTAAGTTTGGCATATTCCTGCCAGTCCAAATCCATGGTTTTCCTGGCACAATTTTCCTTTATAATCCTGGCACGTTTCATGGCGTCCTCCAGTTTTAAAGTAAGTTCCTGTGGGGAAAGGGTCCAGGAAGCATCTTTTGTGCGGCAGGAGGATTGCCACTGCAGATACAGTTTTTTGGGCAGGCGCAGCAAGTCCAGATATTCTTTGTTACAGCAGACGTCTTTGTCAAAATAATAGGTGTATATGTTGTTGAGCTTTTGGCGGATCAGGCTGGCAAAATCCCGGCTTTCTGTGACAGAGGGAGAGTAGCTGCGGCAAATGGAAGCATAGTTTGCAAATATTTGCCCGGTTTCTGTGGCAAGCAGACTGGGCTTGATGCGGAAAGTAATCGGTTTCTCAAGAACTATGCGCTTGTTTGGATTATCCCAGAGCAGACGGCAGAAATAGCAAAAAATTTCCTCCCGCTCTGCTTCAGTTTCGGCAAATTGGTAATCTTCGAGCAGTTCATACAAAAAAACATTCATGACAATTCCTCCTCGCAGTTCAGGATGTAATATTTACCAAGATATTCTCTTCCGCCTTCTTGCTTAGAAACCTCCTCAATGGAGAAATGCTGGGCGTTTGGCGAATTTTCCCTAAGATTTTTGAGAATATAGCTGCCAAAGCCTCCCCAGGCGAGATATTTGCCAGTGGAAAGATTGCAGTAACATGCCTTGATGGCATAATTCGCCCCTTCTTCCTCGGAAGAGATTCCCTCCAAGGCAAGGATCTTTTTGCGGTAACGCTCTGTTAGCAGGTTGAGCTCTCCGTAATCAGATTCTGTCCGCTCTTCGGAAAGCTTGGAAAGCAAGTCTCTAAATGCAACGTTGTATTCGTTTACCAAATGGCGCGCCTGCCGCAGGACTTTACGGTCGTCAAGTGCAAAATCATGGTTCAACAGGATGTCACGGTTGTCCGTTACAGTGTTGTCCCAAAGAATGCGGCGTTTTTCCCAGGTGCAAATATAGTCGCACAGCTCGTTCATGGGCGAAGGGGAAAAATAGGCAGGAGAGGGCAGGCGGTCTGCCGGGTTGTCTGCCGCCTTATTTTTCTTTTGGATTTCTTCAAAAGATTTCAGTTTTTTGGGATAATTGAAAAGCAGGAACCAGGGAATCTGTTTCAAATGCCAGCGCAGCCCGTTGTTCAGGTGCCAGCGGATCCCAGTTTTGATGCTGTCTATCTCTTTTCCTTGGATGACCCGCAGAAGGGAAGCCATGTCTTGGTAACAGGCCGCAGTTTCTGCGTTCTTTGGCAGCCTGTTTTCAATACTGGTGGCACAGTTGGTAATTTCCCCGATTCGAGAGTCCCGGGTGGCAATCTCATAAGCGGTCAGATTTTCCATGGTGTAGGGCTTGCGTTTTGCAGAAGCTTTGTCTGCAATGTCAATGATGATCGGTTTTGCGATCCTGGTACCTCTAAGGATCGGATCGCAGCAGAGAAATACAGCGTCTCCGTCACAGTCGGCGCCGCCTTGCTGGGGCAGGCTTAGATCGTGCATGTTGATCATCGCCACGTCCTGGTCCTTGAAATGGGAAAAATATTGTTGAAGCTTGGGAGAGGAAACCAGGCGCACTTGGTTTACCTCCGAAGGGTCTACCAGCGGGGAGCGCAAAGACAGGGCTTCGCCGTCAGGGAGGGAAGGCGCGTAGAACTCTTGTGGTCCCAGGCAGCCGTATGCCTCTTTTCCTGCAGCATATTCCAGATAGCCAATCATGTCTCCGACGATGGTATGATAGAACCCGTCGGCATAGATTTTCCCGAGCTTTGCATCGTTGATATGCTTTTTTAATTTGCGGTACAAAAACTGGCGAATCGCAGGATCTTTTAACATCCGGCGGTTTGTCAAGATCGCTTCTATGTATGTTCCATATGCCTTTTGCTTTTGGGATAGCCCTAAAAACATCATGACATAGAAATCGTCTCCGTTTATAATATTCTCAAACAGATCAGTGGTATATCTGGCAAGCTTTACGATTTTTCCTTCTGTCTGCGTAGATAAAATATCGTAACTGGTCCGCTCTTTTACATGCTTCTGATAATCTTTATTCCACAAATCCAGGCATTGCAGATACTGGAAATTGAGCCTGGCTTTGCGGGAGAAATTTGTTTGATGATGGCTGTATTTGCTGATGCCGAGCTTAAAGCTGTACTTTTTGAGCACAAGAAGGTAGGTGTCCCAAGCTTCTTTTCCGTATGCGTCAAAGAACATGGAATGTCCCTTGAACATGGTGACGTTCCAGATACAGTCGATATCGTAAATGTCATGGAACGCTCCATAGACGTCCTGAATCTGAGTGACGCCCATGTCTTGCAGGATTTCCCGAAAAGGCACATAAGCAGAGAAGCCTTTCAAAAAGGGCAGGCGGATCTGGACGCCAACGGCGGTGTAATCCAGGTCGAGCGTGCGGCTGGCTTTTTGTGCAAATTCCAGTTCATGGCATCCGCAGCCGTCAAAAGGAGACAGCAGGATGTCATGGGTTCCCTCTTCGACCTTGCGAATATTCACTGTTTTGGGGGCATTGGTTTTTGGGTCTCTGATTTCTTTTTGATGAGTCGTCACATAGCGGATATACTGGTCTTTTAAGATTTTTTGGTACTCTCCGATATCACGATCCTTGGCATGTAATCAGGAATCAGCGTGCAGGAACTAAAAACCAGGCAGCGCTGCGCCTCGTATTTGGAAATCACACACTCTTCAACAGGGAGATCCATCTGAGTAATCCGGTACAAAGGCTCCCAAATGTCCTCGGCTGCAAATACAGTGACGCCATCCTTGCTTTGCGAGGCGGATTTTCCAAAGCGCAGATAGCGTCTGCCGTTATAAGAAAATCCATGAGTCAAAATGTGGGTCAGCGCCTTGATGTTTTTGGAGGATTTTTTTGCCGTGACTAGAATCAGTTCACAGATGTGATCGGCAGGCAATCCGCGCAGACGCTGAACTTGGTCAAAAAGCAGGGAATTTTGCTGCGCAATCAGACAAGCTGCTTCTTCTTGCGGCGTAAGGACTAGCTGGCATTCTGCGTCGATAAGCTGCTGGATTGACAGTTTTACCAGGGTGAACTGCCTGGAATCTGTTGCATGGTCCAATGATTGAAGTGATGTTGTTGTATGTTTCATAATCTTATATCTCCTTTTTTGAACGTAATCTTTCGCAGAACGTGTTTTTGTGGGAGGAGGTTTCATATTATGATTTTAAATACATTACTTTGGTATCAGCATACCATTGAGTTTATGGAAAGTCAATAGTTTTAAATACATTATTAAAAATGGCATGACAGGTGTTATGTGAATTATATAATAGTGCCACATTGTTACAATATGGCAGCATATGCACTGTTTGAGTTTCCGCATTTTGCAATTCATAGCGCTAAAAGGTCTTGCTGCCTTTGGCAGCATAGACACCTTGCACAAAAAGTGTTTTCATCACTTTGTGATGGAAACCTTTTGGCGCTATGAATTGCAAAATGTGGAAACTCAAAATGCACTGACGTTGACTTTCCAAGAACGCTGTGCTACAGTACTAAGTGATGTATTTAAAACAATGGCAAGAAAGAGGTTCATTCATGAATTCATGGAAGAGGATGGAAGAGTTTGAGGCAGTATCTTTGGAAAATCAAAAAATCGGAACTTATATCCGCAAGCAGAATCCTTTTCTCTATGAAGAGGAGTATGGAAAAGCGTTCCCCTATTATACGGATCAAGATTTGATGGATTTGTTTATTTGCAAGTTTCGGCATTACAAGCCCTCTGTGATGTCAGCAGTATTCGGAAAATACAGGCGGTTTTATGGCTGGTGCGCACAGAAGCATTATATTTCCTTTAGTCCTTTTGAGAACTCCAAGTACCTGAGCTATGAATATTTGGTACGAGCCGCCGCTGCAAATGGAAATGTTCCCTATTATGCCAGGGACTATGTGACGGCGCTGTGTGACGGCCAGCCTCAGGGAGGAGCATATTATAAAGCAATTGCGTTGTCTTTGTTCGAAGGAGTGAAATCTTATTCGCAGCTTGCCCGGTTAAAATGGCACGATCTGGACAAAGAAAAGCATGCATTGTCGATGGGAGGATATAGGATTCAAATTAGCGATCAATTATTAAAGGCGTATCAGACGCTGCGGGAATCAGTGTATTTTCAGGCAGGGGCACGGAGCTTTTTGTTGGACCAGGACAGCGACGCATTAATTTTGCCCTTAATCCGGCATGGACAGCAGCATTCTTACAGTGGCGAAAATTACCGTTATTTGTCTAATGCCATGTCTAGAAAGATGGCAATGTTGGGACTATCTGCTTCTGGTCTTTATGAGTCTGGGATTATGCACAGCCTGATACAGCGGTTTGGAAAAGATGAGATACTTGAATATCTTCTGCCGGAGCATTCGGTGGAAAAAAGCGTGATGATTCGCAAAAACAGAGAACTTGAGGAATTTTTCAAAGAAAGTGGCATTAGGCTGTCTGGCAGGGATTTTTCCTTTGATTTCAAGGGGTATGGCCTGCTTTTAAAATATGGCGGCGTACTGGAAAAAAATGGTTGACAAACAGATGTTCACAATATATAATAGCATAAAAGAACGGATGTTCTTTGTGGGAGGATAGCATTGTGGAATTTGAAGCCATTATTTTAGAACATATGGGAAAGGATATTTATATAGCTCTTGAAGAACCGTGGGAGCAAAGGAGGCGGGAGGAGGTATTTCACAATTATCAGGTCCTGTCGCCGGATCAAGAAGCATATCGTGGGACGGGAACAGGCATCCTTTGTTCTAGGAATAATCATAAGAATTATCTTAAGCTGGAGTTGAGGACGAAAATAGAGAAGCTGAGCTATATCTTCGACATGATTGACATAGAAGCAAGATCTTTCAGGCGTCTCTACCATATTTATATTATGAACCATATCAGCCAGGATTGCAGCCGTCTATTTCTTAAGAAACAGGAATGGAGATAATTTACAGGCATTGCTTTATATGCTATGATGTTTTCAGTTATTACATAATATAGGAAGGTCGCTGTCTGTTCTGCAGGAGTATAAGTTTACGAACGCATATAGGGCTTCCGACAGGGTGAGTCAATATCTGATTAAAAATGTGATTTATGTCAAAGGTCATTTTACCGACCAAGACATGCTGTTGCGAATCCTGCTATTTAAATTATTTAACAACATAGAGACATGGGAATATTTAAAGGAGAACTTAGGAGAAATTACATACCATGATTTTGATTATGAACATTATGACAAATTATTGCTCCAGAGGATGATTAAGGGAGACAGGCTTTATTCTGCCGCCTATATTATGCCGTCAGCAAAAGGAATGTTTGGCTTTGACAGAAAGCACCAGAATCATTTAAAGCTTTTAGATCATATGATGCGCACAGGTCTGCCAGGTAAGATCGCAAGGGCAAGAAACCTTGGGGAACTTTATCAAGCTTTGTTATCTTATCCTTCTCTAGGGAGCTTTTTAGCTTATCAGTTTGCGATCGATATTAATTACAGCGAATTATAAGGACCGCAACTTGTCTCAAATTGAATTCATGTATCCGCCAAAATGGGGAATACATAGTGGAACAAGTGAAAAAATTTAGTGCAAAGTACAAGATATTGTGGTACTATTTATGATATAACAATACGGTTTGGGAGTTATTTCAACATATGGAGGAATGGGTATCAGGAGGCGAGTATGGAGATTCACGACGGATATTTATTGACGGAATGGAAATATAAGTTTTGATGGCACAAGCGATTATAATAATAAGGATATCATCCTTTTTATCAGCAAGAAAATGAAATTTGCTGCAATTGATGAGAAAGATCGGCCGACTTATCGGGCAAGCATTCAGGAAAAAATTTAAATATATGTTGTCTCTGGAGAATTTTGCGCATGGATAAAATCATTTTCGATTTGCCGGCAATTGAAGAAGATACATACGACATTTTTATGGGAACCAGAGGATATTTGAAACATGTGTTGAGAAGCATTGTGGCTTCAAAGGAGCTTGGCATTTATACGGAGATTCATTTCGTACCTACCAAGCTAAATATCAATCAGATTGACAAGGTACTTGCATATGCAGATGCAACCGGACTGGATATGGTGAGTTTTCTGGGGCTGGTTCCCCATGGCAGGGCAAAGGGCCAAGAAACCCGGTTATATTTAAACAAGGCGGACAATGAAATATTAAAGCAAAAGTTGCATAAGCTCCGTTTTTCTAAGGTTCGGGTTGGCATTCCGTTACAAGTGAGTCATAAAGAATATAAGTGTTATGCTGGAAAGCAGAAGCTGTGTATCAGGTATGACGGAGGAGTGTTTGGGTGCGAGGCATTCAAATATATGGAATTAAAGGATAAAGATGGCAGGGTTATTAAGCCCGATTCCATATATGATAAAAATATAGAGGATATTTATTATCATTCCGAGTATTTGAAAAGAGAAAGGGAGTTTGCCGCTTTGCAGCTCAAGACGCCAGGATGCAGCGAGAACTGTCCAGTGCAGCAGGCGTTGCGCAAAGCGGTATGAAAATACAGCAACTAAAATATTTATAATTTGGAGGAAGATTATGTTAGTTTTTTTGATTGGAGGCGTGGTCCTCGTAGCAGTGATCATTGCGGTAATAGCGTCAGTGGCAGGAGCGGTAGCAGGCGGAGTCGTCGATGAGGAGAGCGATGATTAATGGTAATTTTCTGAAATTGAGAATGCCGGGCGCATGGCGGGCTTAGGCGGAAACGGAGCAGTTGTTTTGAAAGAACATTTGATTGATAAAATTTTACCTGGCAGCATTGCAGAGGAATTGGAGTTGGAGCCTGGCGACGTGCTGTTGTCGGTCAACGACCATGAGATTGAGGATGTTTTTGATTATCAGTATTATACGAATGAAGAGTATCTGACTGTGATGATTCGCAGAAAGAACGGAGAAGAATGGGAGCTAGAGATTGAGAAAGAGTTTGAGGAAGATTTGGGAATCACATTTGCAAACGGCCTCATGGACGATTACAAATCTTGCCATAATAAGTGCATCTTTTGCTTTATTGATCAGATGCCGAAAGGAATGCGAGAGACTTTGTACTTTAAAGATGATGATTCCAGGCTTTCTTTTCTGCAGGGCAATTATGTGACCCTTACCAATATGAAGGAGCATGATCTGGAACGGATTATCAAGTACAAGCTGGGCCCCATCAATATATCCGTACAGACCACAAATCCTGAGCTACGCTGCCAGATGTTGAATAACCGTTTTGCGAAAGACGCCCTTTCTAAAATGGAGCGGCTTTATCAGGCAGGGATTCCTATGAATGGACAGATCGTGTTGTGCAAGGGAGTCAATGACGGAAGAGAACTGGAACGAACCATTACCGATTTGATGGGATATCTTCCGGTGATGGAGAGCGTATCCGTGGTTCCAGTGGGCATTAGCCGTTTTCGTGAAGGATTGTTTCCCTTAGAGCCTTTTACGAAAGAAGAAGCAGAAAGCGTCCTCAAGCTGATTCATGAGTTTCAGGAACAGTGCATGGCTGCCTGGGGCAGGCATTTTGTCCATGCCAGCGATGAATGGTATCTGCTGGCAGGACAGGAGCTGCCAGAGGAGGAGCGGTATGACGGGTATCTGCAACTCGAAAACGGCGTAGGGATGTTAAGGCTACTAAAAACAGAATTTGCAGAAGCGCTCAAAGAGTCGCAATCTGCATTCCAAAAGGCAGAGCCTGGGATGGTCACGATTGCCACAGGCTTGTTGGCGGCGCCTACGATGCAAGAATTGGCATGGGAATTTCAGAACTATTTTCCAGAAGTAAAGATACAGGTCATCCCTGTAATCAATCATTTTTTTGGAGAGCTGATTACCGTTTCTGGCCTTTTGACGGGACAAGACATCATAGCCCAGCTTGAGGGCAGGGAATTGGGGAAGAAGCTGTTGCTCCCATGTAACCTGTTGCGCAGCGGCGAGCAGATATTTCTGGATGATGTGACCCTTGCACAGGTGGAAAATGCTTTACAAGTGAAAATAGATATTGTAAAATCAAGCGGACAGGATCTGGTATCCTGTCTGTTACAGAATTAGCGGTCTCCTTTGTCTTTGAAAAGATGCAAGCTGCCTGATAAGCGCATCGATCAGCGGACATGGAGACGTTTAGACAGCAAATAGATAGGAGAATAGGATGAGTAAACCGGTAGTTGCAATCGTGGGACGTCCCAATGTAGGAAAATCCACATTGTTTAATGTGTTAGCAGGAGAGCGCATCTCCATTGTGCAGGATACGCCAGGGGTGACAAGAGACAGAATTTATGCGGACGTCAATTGGCTGAATATGATGTTTACCCTGATAGATACCGGCGGAATAGAGCCGGAGACCAAAGATATCATTTTGTCTCAGATGAGGGAGCAAGCGCAGATCGCCATAGATACTGCAGATGTGATTATTTTTATCACCGATGTGAGGCAGGGGCTTGTAGATGCGGATTCCAAAGTTGCCGATATGCTGCGGCGTTCTAAGAAGCCAGTGGTGCTTGTAGTGAACAAGGTGGACAGCTTTGAAAAATTTATGCCAGACGTGTATGAATTTTATAACCTGGGCATCGGGGATCCAGTTCCAATCTCTGCAGCTTCCATGCTTGGGATTGGAGATATGTTAGACGAGGTGGTAAAACATTTTCCAGAGCATTCGCAGGAACAAGAGGAGGATGACAGACCCAAGGTGGCAATCGTTGGAAAGCCGAATGTCGGGAAGTCTTCTCTGATCAACCGACTGGTGGGACAAGAGCGGGTGATCGTGTCAGACATCGCAGGAACCACCAGGGACGCCATAGATACGGAGATTGTCTGGGATGGCAGAGAATATATATTTATTGATACCGCGGGTCTGCGGCGTAAGAACAAGATCAAGGAAGAGCTGGAACGGTTTAGCATTATCCGCGCTGTGACGGCAGTGGAGCGGGCAGACGTTGTGGTCATTATGATTGACGCTACCGAAGGCGTTACCGAACAAGATGCCAAGATTGCAGGGATTGCCCATGAGCGGGGCAAAGGAATTATCATTGCGGTAAATAAGTGGGATGCCGTGGAAAAAGATGATAAGACCATCTATAAGCATACGCGGCGCATTCGTGAAATTTTAAGCTTTATGCCATATGCAGAGATTTTGTTTATTTCCGCCAAGACAGGGCAGCGTACCCAGAAGCTGTTTGACATGATTGACGTAGTGCTGGAGAATAATTCTATGCGTGTAGCTACTGGCGTGCTTAATGAGATTATGACAGAGGCGGTGGCTTTGCAGCAGCCGCCTTCGGATAAGGGCAAACGACTGAAGTTATACTATATGACCCAGGTGGCAGTGAAACCTCCTACGTTTGTGATATTTGTCAATGATAAGGAACTGATGCACTTTTCTTATACGAGATATCTGGAGAATCGCATCCGAGATGCGTTTGGATTCCAGGGAACGTCGCTGAAGTTTATCATAAGAGAAAGGAAGGACAAATAAGATGTTGGCTGCGCGCATTATTTGTATTGCAATAGGTTATCTGCTGGGAATGTTCCAGACAGGTTATATTTATGGAAAACTGCACCATGTAGATATCAGGCAGCACGGGAGCGGGAATGCAGGCGCTACCAACACGCTGCGTACCTTGGGATGGAAAGCGGGCCTTGTGACGTTTCTCGGTGATTTGGGCAAGGCCATGCTTGCCATGTTGATTGGCTGGCTTTTGTTTCGGGAGAAATACCCAGACGGCGTGAAGCTTTTGGAAATGTATGCGGGATTTGGAGCGGTTCTGGGGCATAATTTTCCAGTGTATTTACGGTTTAAAGGCGGAAAAGGAATTGCATGTACGGCGGGATTCATCTTGGCATTTTATCCGCCTATGGCGCCTCTGTGCCTGCTTCTGTTTATTGTTGTCGTTGCCACTACGAAGTATGTCTCCTTGGGATCTATCCTGGTGATGGCCTGCTACTTTGCTGAACTGGTTGCTTTTGGACAACTGGGACATTTGGACGTGAAGCCTCAACTGTTGCCGGAGACCTATGTGGTAGGGGCGTTGTTTTCCCTTATGGGAATTTGGCGCCACAGAGAGAATATCAAACGGCTTTTGTCTGGAACGGAAAATAAATTTTCCATGGGCAAATCTTCAAAAACGGAAAAGAAATGAGGTAGAATATGGCGAATGTAAGCGTAATTGGCGCAGGTAGCTGGGGAACAGCCCTTGCGGTGGTACTTCAGAACAATGGACATCAGGTCACGATCTGGTCTGCGATTGAGGAGGAGATCAAGATGCTCCGGGAGAAACGGGAACATGTTTCCAAGCTTCCAGGAGTAAGGCTTGCAGAAAAAACAGTCTTTACGACGGACTTGAAAGAGGCAGTGGAGGGTAAGAATCTGTTGGTGCTGGCAGTGCCATCGGTATTTACCAGGAGCACCGCAAAGACAATGAAAGAATTTGTAGAAGAACGCCAGCTAATCGTCAACGTGGCAAAGGGAATTGAGGAGAAGACTTTGATGACGCTGTCGGATATTATAGAGGAAGAGATTCCGCAGGCAAGAGTCGCCGTGCTCTCTGGCCCGAGCCATGCCGAAGAGGTGGGAAAAGGACTTCCGACAACCTGCGTGGCAGGAGCCAGAACCAGAGAAGCGGCGGAATATGTTCAGAATATTTTCATGAACGACGTGTTTCGTGTTTACACTAGCCCGGATATGCTGGGGATTGAGTTGGGCGGGGCGTTAAAAAATGTGATAGCCCTTGCGGCGGGAATGGCAGACGGGCTAGGTTATGGAGATAATACCAAGGCGGCGCTGATTACCAGGGGAATCACGGAGATCGGCAGGCTTGCTTTGGCCATGGGCGCTCAATATGAAACGCTAAGCGGTTTGACAGGAATCGGGGACTTAATTGTCACCTGCGCCAGCGTTCACAGCCGCAATCGCAAAGCCGGGATGCTTATTGGCCAGGGAAAGACGATGGAAGAAGCAACCCAGGAAGTGCAGATGGTAGTCGAGGGAGTCTATTCTGCAAAAGCAGCGATTGGGCTCTCAGAAAAATATCAGGTGCCGATGCCGATTATTGAACAGGTCAATCAGGTGCTGTTTTTTGACAAGCCAGTTGCGGAGGCAGTGCAAGAACTGATGCTCCGGGATAAAAAAGCAGAGCATGAAAAAATGTGGGAGCACAAGGAATAACGAAATTTATGTGCCGCAGGAAGAGTCATGGGTTTCTCAAAATATCAGACAGTAGGAGAATATCGATCGTCGCAAGATAAGGAGAATGTTGATGCTAAAAGCAGGGCAAGTGCTCAAACAGCGTTATGAGGTATTGCAGGACCTGGCGCAGGGCGGAAGCTCCCGGGTGTACCTTGTCTGTGACAGGGTCAGCGGAAAGAAGCGTGCGTTGAAAGAAGTGGCGGCTTTGGCTGATGCTAAGATGTGCGATATTGCAAAACGAGAGGCAGAGTTTATAAGGAAGCTGAATTATCCTTATTTTCCTGAAATATTTGAAGTTTTAAGTGTTCGTCATGCGGATTACATCGTAATGGAATACTTAGAAGGGGAGACATTGGGAAATCGGCTGCGGCGTCTGGGCCCTCAGCCCTGTGAGGATGTCGCCAGGTGGGGGAAAGATTTATGCCTGATGCTGGGATATTTGCACCAGCATATTCCGCAGACTGTTTATGGAGACATGAAGCCGGACAATGTCATGATACAATCAGCAGGAAATCTCCGCCTGATTGATTTCGGAGCTATTACCGAGATTTCAGAACATAAGAAACCCAGGCTTATTTTTGGAACCAGAGGGTATGCAGCCCCAGAACAATTTGACTGGAACATGGGGGTGGATGCGAGGACGGATGTTTATAGTCTTGGAATGACCTTGTACCAGCTTTTAACAGGAAACCGTCCAGATCAGATTGCAGAACGGGGATTTTTCATTTTGGGCAGCAAGAAGAAACTGTCCAGGACATGGATTCAGGTGATCACAAGATGCATCAGGGAACATCCCAAGGACAGATATCAAAACTGTCAGGAACTGTGCGAATCTCTGCGCAGGATCTGAATCTAATGTTAGACTGGAAGCAGGAAAGGAAGACAGAAATGGCAGAGAATCAAGAATACAGCGCTGGCAATATTACGGTGCTGGAAGGTTTGGAAGCCGTGCGAAAGAGGCCGGGGATGTATATTGGCAGCGTGTCCCGCAAAGGCCTGAATCACTTAATATATGAAATTGTGGATAATTCCGTGGATGAACATTTGGCAGGATTTTGCGATACTATAAGAGTGACTTTGGAAAAAGATGGTTCTTGTACCGTGGAAGATAACGGCAGAGGCATTCCGGTTGGGATGCATGAGAAAGGTGTTTCAGCGGCCCGTCTGGTATTCACCACGCTTCATGCCGGAGGAAAGTTTGACAATGATGCTTATAAGACCAGTGGCGGGCTTCACGGAGTGGGTTCGTCGGTGGTGAACGCTTTGTCAGTATGGCTAGATCTCGAGGTCTATCTGGATGGAAAAATACATCATGACCGCTTTGAACGAGGGAATCCCGTGATAGAGCTGCAACAGGGATTGCTGCCAGTCACGGGCAAGACCCGTAAAAGCGGGACTAAAATAAATTTTCTTCCTGATCCAGAAATTTTTGAAAAAACCCGGTTTAAGGAAGAGGATGTAAAGAGCCGCCTTCATGAAACTGCGTACTTGAATCCCAAGCTTACCATCATCTATGAGGATAAGCGGGCAGCAGAGACGGAACATGTGGAATTTCATGAAGAGGAAGGCATCGTCGGCTTTGTGAAAGCGCTGAACCGCAAAGTGGAGACGGTTCATGACGTGGTGTATTTTCACGGGGAAAGCGAAGCAATTGCAGTGGAAGCCGCTTTTCAATATACAAATGAGTTTCATGAAAATGTGCTGGGCTTTTGCAATAATATTTATAATGCAGAAGGCGGGACGCATCTTACTGGATTTAAAACGGTGTTTACTACCGTCATCAACAGCTATGCCAGAGAGCTGGGAATTTTGAAAGAAAAGGATTCAAACTTTACTGGCGCAGATGTGCGCAACGGCATGACGGCAATTGTTTCTATCAAGCATCCAGATCCCCGGTTTGAAGGGCAGACAAAGACGAAGCTGGATAATCAGGATGCTGCGCGTATTACAAGTAAAATTACTGGAGAAGAGATTCAGTTATATTTTGACAAAAATCTTGATAATCTCAAAAAAGTAATTTCTTGCGCGGAAAAAGCGGCGAAGATCCGCAAAGCGGAAGAAAAAGCGAAAACGAATCTGTTGACGAAGCAAAAGTTTTCCTTTGATTCCAATGGCAAGCTTGCCAATTGTGAGAGCAGAGATCCTTTAAGCTGCGAAATATTTATCGTGGAGGGGGATTCTGCCGGAGGATCAGCCAAGACGGCGAGAGACCGGAATTTTCAGGCAATCCTCCCGATCCGGGGCAAGATTTTAAATGTAGAGAAAGCTAGCATTGACAAAGTCCTTGCCAATGCAGAGATTAAGACGATGATCAATGCGTTTGGATGTGGATTTTCGGAAGGGTATGGCAATGATTTTGATATATCAAAGCTGAGGTATCATAAGATTATCATCATGGCGGACGCCGATGTGGACGGGGCGCATATATCCACGTTGCTGTTGACGTTGTTTTACCGCTTTATGCCAGAACTGATCTTTGAAGGGCATATTTATATCGCCATGCCCCCGCTCTATAAAGCCATGCCTAGCAAGGGGGAGGAGGAATATCTGTATGATGATATCGCCCTGGAAAGATATAGAAAACGACACAAAGGTTCTTTTACTTTGCAAAGATACAAGGGACTTGGGGAGATGGATGCGGATCAGCTCTGGGAGACGACGTTGAATCCAAAGACACGTATTTTAAAGCAGGTGGAGATTGAAGATGCCAGAATGGCGTCGGATGTGACGGAAATGCTGATGGGAACGGAGGTTCCTCCGAGACGGGAGTTCATCCATGAACATGCCCAGGATGCAGAACTGGATATATAAGAGCAGCCAGAAATACAGAGTGTATGCAGAAAGGAATCAATCATGCAGCAGAGTGAACAGATCATACGGACAGAATATTCTGAGGTGATGCAAAAATCCTATATAGATTATGCTATGAGCGTGATTATCGCCAGGGCGTTGCCGGATGTCCGGGATGGGCTAAAGCCGGTGCAGCGAAGAACCTTATATGATATGCATGAGCTTGGAATCCGGCATGACCGGCCATTCCGTAAATGCGCCAGAATTGTCGGAGATACGATGGGTAAGTATCATCCCCATGGAGACAGTTCCATTTACGAAGCGCTAGTAGTAATGGCACAGGAATTTAAGAAAGGGCTCCCTCTGGTGGATGGTCATGGCAATTTTGGATCCATTGAGGGGGACGCAGCGGCGGCGATGCGCTATACTGAGGCCCGTCTTCAGAAAATTACCCAAGAGGCCTATCTTGCCGATCTGGACAAGGACGTCGTGGATTTTGTGCCCAATTTTGACGAGACGGAGAAAGAGCCTTCCGTGCTTCCGGTCAAGGTGCCCAATTTGCTGATTAACGGAGCGGAAGGAATTGCAGTGGGTATGGCAACGAGCATTCCCCCGCATAATTTTTTCGAGGTGATCGAGGGTGTTAAGGCATTTATGAAAAATCCCGATATTACCACCAAGGAATTGATGGAACATATCAAGGGCCCGGATTTCCCAACCGGGGGGATCGTCGTCAACCAGGACGACTTGCTGCAGATTTATGAAACCGGAGCTGGAAAGATCAAAATCCGGGGCAAGGTGGAAGTGGAGCAGGCAAAAGGCGGAAAACAGAAGCTGGTAATTACGGAAATTCCCTATCCGATGGTGGGCGCCAATATCGGAAAATTCCTGATGGACGTGGGGAATCTGGTGGAGACCAAGAAGACGGCGGATATCCTGGACATTTCCAATCAATCTTCCAAGGAAGGGATTCGGATCGTTCTGGATCTGAAAAAAGGCGCCGATGTGGAGAATCTTTGCAACATGCTGTATAAAAAGACGAGGCTTGAGGACTCCTTTGGCGTTAACATGCTTGCAGTGGCAGAGGGCAGGCCGGAAACCATGGGACTTATTCCAATTATCCGCCATCATGTGAATTTCCAATATACGCTTGCCACCAGGAAATACCGCACGCTTCTCGCCAAGGAACTGGACAAGAAAGAGATTCAGGAGGGGTTGATTCAGGCTTGCGACGTGATTGACTTGATCATTGAGATACTTCGAGGCGCTAAAAATATCAAGGATGCTAAGGATTGCCTGATGAACGGCAATACAGACAAGATCAGATTCCGCTATAAAGGATCTGTGGCGGATGCCAGGCAGCTTCATTTTACGGAACGGCAGGCGACGGCGATTCTGGAGATGAGGCTCTATAAGCTGATTGGCCTGGAAATTGAAGCGCTGATGAAGGAACATCAGGCAACGCTCTTAAACATTGCAAAATATCAGGAGATCTTAGGCAGCCGCAGTGCAATGTCGAAGGTGATTGTCAAGGAGCTGACCAAGTTTCAGAAAGAATATGCAAGGCCAAGGCGGACCAAGATAGAGAACGCAAAGGAAGCTGTTTACGAAGAGAAGAAAATAGAAGAGATGCCAGTGGTGCTTTTGATGGACCGTTTTGGCTATGTCAAGACGATTGATTTACAGACGTATGAACGAAACAGGGAGGCGGCAGATACAGAAAATAAATATGTGATGCACTGCATGAACACGGATAAGCTTTGTATTTTTACAGACAAGGGACAGCTTCATACGGTGAAGATCTTAGAGCTTCCTTTTGGAAAGTTCCGTGACAAGGGCACGCCTCTTGACAATGTAAGCAATTATGACAGTAGTGGGGAAGTGATGGTTTATGTCAACTGCCTGGGAAATCTGATCGGTAAAAATCTTCTGTTTGTCAACAGCCAGGGAATGATAAAAGTGGTTGCAGGGGATGAATTCGACGTCGCCAAGCGAACCACGGCGGCAACCAAGCTCAATGAAGGAGATACGGTTCTGACTGTTCTAATGCTGGAGCAATCACCAGAGGAGACGGTTATACTTCAGACCGAAAAGGGAATGTTCCTGCGCTTTCCTGCGGCGGATGTCCCAAGGAAAAAGAAGGGAGCCATCGGAGTTCGGGGAATAAAGATTGATCCTAAGGATCAGTTAAAAGCAGCGTACCTTGTGGGGGAAGAAGAAAGAATCATCGAGGAAAAGGAAAGGCAGATCATGCTGCACAGACTTAAGATCGCCAGCCGGGATGGAAAAGGCGTAAAGAAATAGAATAAGGCGGCCAGTAGGTAGGAGGAACATATGAAGGATAAAAAAATTGTAGGGTTTTTAAGAAACAGCCTGATTGTGGTGATTGCCGTCTGTATCCTGGTGTTTACCGGTGTGACTGTATTGATGACCCGTATGACCCAGGAGGTAGTCAGAGATATCAGCGATATTTACATGGAGGAAATGAATATACAGCTGCAACAGAAATTTCAGTCTATCATCGAACTTCGCCTGCAGCAGGTATCTGGCGTGATCCTGACGAATCCCCCAGAGGAAAGCCAGTATGGAGAAGCATTGCTGCAAGACTTACAAAAAAGGGCAGAGGTTAGAGATTTCGCCTATCTTGGATTTTATACAGAGCAAGGGGATTTGATAGATATTTATGGTAGCAAGTTACAGTTGGAGGATCATTACAAGATACAGACGTCTCTGATGGAACAGGGAGAATGCGTTACTCAGGGCTGGGACGAGAATCACCAAAAATTTCTTGCCCTGGGCGTGGAAGCAGCGTATGATCTCGGAGATGGGAGAAAGAGCATGGCGTTGATAGCGGGCCTTCCCATGGAATATCTTGATGAAGTGCTTTTTTTTGAAGAGCAAGATGAACAGGTTTATACCCATGTGATTGACCAGCAGGGCAATTTCGTGATCCGCAACGGAGGCGTCTACCAAGTAAATTATTTTCAGCGGATGATGGACGCTTATGGGGAAGAGGAAAAAAATCATATTGAGGGGCATGTAAAGAAACTTCAGGAGGCTATGAAACAGGGCGAGGACTATTCGATGCGGGTATACGCATACGGAGAAAAACGCATGGTGTATTGTTCTCCGCTTGCTGGGAATTCCTACTGGTATCTGGTTACTACTATGGTGGAGGGAAAGATCGATATCAGCGTTACCAAGCTGGATGCGATGCGCCTTGGAATCATGATGGGCTCTATGCTGTCTATATTGGTAATGATGGGAATTATTTTCTTGTTGTACTACCGCTGGTCCAAACAGCAGATGTTGGAACTGGACAAAGCAAGAAAAGAAGCGGTCGTTGCTAACGCTGCTAAGAGTGAATTTTTGGCAAGCATGAGCCATGACATCCGAACGCCGATGAACGCCATTGTAGGAATGACAGAGATCGCTTTGAAGAATATCCAAAACGGGGAACGAGTGGAAGACTGCCTGCGCAAGGTAAAGTTGTCCAGCAAGCATTTACTGGGGCTGATCAATGACGTGCTCGACATGTCTAAGATTGAAAGCGGAAAAATGACGCTTAATATTGAGGTGATGTCTCTTAGGGAGGTTATGGATGACATTGTAAATATCATTCAGCCTCAGATCAAGTCCAGAAATCAGCATTTTGACATTTTTATCGACCAGATTTTATGCGAGGAAATTTACGGTGACGGCGTCCGCCTCAATCAGGTGTCACTCAATCTTTTGTCCAACGCTGTGAAGTATACGCCGGAGGGCGGCAGGATTGATATCCACTTAAGCCAGGAAGCTTCTCCCAAAGGAGAGGATTACATAAGGACCAGTTTCAGCGTGGCAGACAACGGAATAGGAATGACTGAGGAATTCCAGAAGAAAATCTGGAATACGTTTACCAGAGAGCAGACAGACCAGGTACATCATATTGCTGGAACAGGACTGGGAATGGCCATCACGAAAAGCATTGTAAGCCTTATGGGCGGTAGCATTGAGTTGGAGAGCCAGAAAGGAAAGGGAAGTAAATTTACTGTGGTCTTGGACCTCAAGAAAGCGGAAGGGGTTGTGGCGCACATGAAGCTTCCGGAATGGGATGTGCTGGTAGTTGACGATAATGAACAGCTCTGTCTTACGGCAACCTCAAATCTGGAGGAACTTGGAGTTCATGCGCAGTGGGAACAACATGGAGCGCAGGCAGTGGAGTTGCTGGAAGAGCGCCACAGAGAAGGCAAGGATTTTGATTTTGTATTGATTGACTGGAAAATGCCTGAGATGGATGGAATGGAAACAATCCGTGAGATCCGAAGAAGGGTGCCGAAAAGAATTCCTCTGTTTTTGATGTCTGCATATGATTGGAACGATATTGAAGAAGAGGCAGACAAATTGGATATTGAAGGATTCATTTCAAAGCCATTGTTTAAGTCTACTTTATTTGCATGTCTTAGTAAGTATGTGGAAGGACTTGAGAGAAAAGATGATGGCAAGGACAGCCAGAATATAGATTTTACTGGTAAGAAAGTTCTTCTCGCTGAAGATATTGACCTCAATTGGGAGATTGCCAATGAGATTCTTTCCGCTACAGGAATGGAGCTGATTCATGCTTGCAACGGCAAGGAATGTCTGGAATTTTTTGAAGCGTCAGAGCCTGGGACGTATGATGCGATATTGATGGATATCCGCATGCCGGTGATGAATGGGTATGAGGCCACGGAAGCGATTCGCGGACTGGATCGCAGTGACCGGGATCTTCCGATTATTGCGATGACAGCCGATGCATTTTCTGACGATGCGCAAAGATGCTTAAACATCGGTATGAATGCGCACATACCAAAACCCCTTGACATTAAGCAGTGCATGACAGTGCTGCAGAAATTTTTACATTAAATGGGAGGCACCATGGAAAGAGAGACAGAGGTTATAATTGTGGGCAGCGGAGCGGCAGGCTTATTTTGTGCGCTGCGGCTTCCAGAACATATTAAGGCGGCGATTATAACCAAGGATGCGGCAGAGAACAGCGATTCCTTTTTGGCACAGGGAGGAATCTGCATGCTCCGCTCCGAAGAAGATTACGAAGCCTATTTTGAAGATACCATGAAGGCGGGACATTACAGGAATAACCCGGAATCGGTGAAAATCATGATTCGCAGCTCTGGAAAGATCATCGAGCATTTGATTCGTTACGGCGTGCAGTTTGACCGGAGGAACGGGGAATTGGCTTTTACCAGGGAAGGGGGACATTCCAAGCCGAGAATATTGTTCCATGAAGATATTACCGGAAAGGAAATTACAGGAAAGCTTCTGGAACAGGTAAAAAGACGCAGCAATATCACGATGTATGAATACACGGAAATGATAGATATTCTTTGCGACAATGGAAGTTGCTGCGGCATCATAGCAGTGGATTCTGCGAAAGAGGTGATACCGGTCCGAGCGCAGCATACAGTGTTTGCATGTGGCGGAATTGGGGGCTTATACCGTCATTCTACGAATTTTCCGCATTTGACAGGGGACGCCCTTGCAATTGCGCTACGTCATCAAATTCCATTACAGGACGTTAATTTTGTCCAGGTTCATCCTACGACCTTGTATACAGAGAAACCTGGACGGAAGTTTTTAATTTCAGAGTCTGTCCGGGGGGAGGGGGCAGTGCTTTATAACGGCAAAATGGAGCGATTTGTAGATGAGCTGCAGCCAAGGGACATTGTGACCCATGCCATTCAAGAGCAGATGAAGAAAGACAGAAAACCGTATGTCTGGCTTTCCATGGAGCATGTTCCCAAGGATGATATCCTGGGACATTTTCCCAATATTTATCAGCGGTGCATGGAGGAAGGATATGACATAACCAAGGAATGCATCCCGGTAGTTCCAGGCCAGCATTATTTTATGGGCGGCATTCAATCCGATATGGATGGCAAAACGTCTATGCAGGGATTGTATGCGGTAGGAGAGACGAGCTGTAATGGCGTGCATGGAGCGAATCGGCTTGCCAGCAATTCCTTGCTGGAAAGCCTGGTATTTGCAGACAGGGCGGCACAGGCGATTGCGAGGGAGAGTGCGCAGAGCCTGCCCAGAGAGGAACAAGTATTTTGTCCAGAACAATATACCGATTTGACAAAGCTGCACCAGGAGAATCAGGAACTGGTGCGGCAAGAAATAGAGAGGATGAAAAAAGTATATGAACAACAACATAACCATGACCTTAAACGTGGATGAATTGATTCTTTCTGCATTGCGGGAAGATATTTCCAGTGAAGATGTGACCACCAATGCGGTAATGCCAAAGGGCCGCAGAGGCGAGGCGCAGTTAATTTGCAAACAGGACGGAATTCTTTCTGGTCTGTTTGTCTTCCAGCGGGTGTTTGAACTGTTGGATCAGGATATTGAAGTGTTGCTTCACTTCCAGGATGGGGATTCGGTCAGGAAGGGAGAACTCATAGGAACTGTTACTGGAGATATCCGCGCCATCTTATCGGGAGAGCGCACGGCGCTGAATTATCTTCAGAGAATGAGCGGGATTGCCACTTACACCCATTCTATTGCAATGTTGCTTGAAGGCAGCAAGGTGAAATTGCTGGATACTAGGAAGACGACTCCCAATAACCGCATTTTTGAGAAATACGCAGTAAAGACAGGAGGGGGATATAACCACCGTTATAATCTGTCAGACGGAGTGTTGCTCAAAGACAACCATATCGGGGCAGCCGGCGGCGTGAAGCAAGCAGTGGAAATGGCGAAAGAATATGCTCCGTTTGTGCGCAAAATAGAGATTGAATGTGAGTCTTTGGAAATGGTGAAAGAGGCAGTCGAAGCTGGAGCAGACATTATCATGCTAGATAATATGGGCGTGGACGAAATGAGAGAGGCGATTGCGGTAATCGGCAAGCGGGCGGAGATTGAATGTTCTGGCAATGTCACAAAGGAAAATATTGAACGCTATATTTCCTTGGGCGTGGACTATATTTCCAGCGGCGCTCTGACTCATTCTGCGCCAATCATGGATATTTCGTTGAAGAACCTTCATGCGTTGTAGAACGAAAGAAAGGATGTTTTTATATGATAGATTTCGAAAAGAGTAAATACGGGGAAGCTGCGGAAGAGAATTTCCGAAAGGGCTATAACTGTGCGCAGGCGGTATTCTTGGCATTTCAGGATTTGTATGAAATGGATGAGATAACAGCGGCGAAGCTGAGCTCTTCTTTTGGCGGGGGCATGGGCAGGCTTCGGGAAGTCTGCGGCGCTGTCAGCGGAATGTTCATGGCGGCAGGGATGCTTTATGGCTATGATACCCCAGGCGCGCACACCAGCAAGACAGAACATTATCAGAGAATTCAGGAGCTTGCCAAAGCATATGAGGTGGAAAACGGCTCCATCGTGTGCCGTGAATTACTGGGATTGGAGCAAAAGAGGCAGGAACCAGAACCAGAGAAACGGACAAAAGAGTATTACAAGAAGCGTCCCTGTCCCAAGCTAGTACGGATGGCGGCAGCAATCATGGAGGAATATATTACAGAGAATCCGCTACCGTAAAGATAAGGGACAGCGTTGCCTTTTACTAGGAATAATGGCGAAATAAAAAGGAAACCAACATGACGGAATTGGTTTCCTTTTTGTGATATCGTCCTATAAGAGAACAAAGCCTCTTAGGCAGGATCGCTCTGCAGTGTCGGAGACGAAATCTCGCTAAAGCGATCGGCTGCAGGATTCTTTGTTGTATGAAAATAATTAAGCAAGGCTGTTGACAGCTTTGGTCAAACGGGAAATCTTTCTTCCAGCGGTATTCTTATGATATACGCCCTTAGAAGTAGCTTTGCTGATTTGAGAAATCGCAGTTTTCAACGCAGCCTGAGCAGCCTCTTTTTCCTTAGCTGTGATCGCAGCCTCTACTTTCTTAATAGAAGTCTTAACAGCAGATTTGATAGCTTTATTGCGAGCTGTTCTCGTCTCAGTTACTAAAATTCTCTTTTTCGCAGATTTGATGTTAGCCAATCCGTACACCTCCAATATACAATAATATTATTCACGGCAATCCAATTGACTGTATGATGCAAAGAAGGACTGCGCATTGTTCCATGGTTGTTTCATTAAAGCCGGACACGGACGATCTAATGGAAACATACTAATATAGTTTAGTCCCATTTTTTCTGTCTGTCAATACATATTTTGTTTTTTTTTGCAGAAAATGAGATAAAAGAAACTTTTGGAGGGATAAAATGAGTCAGTTTCAGGTGCGTACCGATCTGGCGTTGGAAACCAGAGAGAAATTCGAAGAAGACAACGTAGAAATAAAAGGGGTTCGTGTCGAAGAAGAATTCCAAAAAGAAAGAGAGATAAAGATCACGACTATGGTCATTGAGACGGAGAATGGCGCCAAGGCAATGGGCAAGCCCAAAGGCACCTATATTACCATGGAGGCGGAAAACATGGATTGCCAGGATGAGGATTATCATAGAGAGATTTCCCTGGAGCTAGCAAAATTGATCAGAAAATTGCTGCCTGACTGCAAAGAGCCTTTATCTGTGCTGGTGGCGGGACTTGGCAACCGGGAGGTGACGCCGGACGCCCTGGGGCCGAGGGCGGTAGATAATCTGATGATTACGCGGCACATCTTAAAAGAATTTGGGAAGTATGCATTTGGCGAGGAAGAAGTCAATGCAGTCAGCGGAATCGTGCCAGGAGTGATGGCGCAGACTGGCATGGAGAGCCAGGAGATTATTCGCGGGGTCATTGAGGAGACCAAGCCAGACGTGGTGATTGCCATTGATGCGCTGGCAGCGCGCAGTACCAGGCGGCTTGGGAGGACGATACAGATTACCGATACCGGGATTAATCCTGGTTCCGGGGTTGGAAATCACCGGCATGGGTTGTCAAAAGATACCGTGGGCATTCCGGTGATAGCGATCGGCGTTCCTACGGTGGTGGATGCGGCGACGATAGTCAGTGACACCATGCAGACATTGATCCAGGCCATGGAGGAAAACAGCCATTTTCGGACCTTGAGCACAGGACTGAATGCATTGAATGACATGGAGAAATATGAGTTAATCCGCGAACTGCTGTCCCCGCAGCTCAATACCATGTTTGTGACGCCCAAAGACATTGATGAGTCTATCAAGCGTTTGAGCTATACCTTGTCAGAGGGGCTAAACATTGCTTTTGCATAAATTTTTTCGTACAGGCATATATTTTCATAGTAACTTATCATCAGAGTCGGCCTGCGGCCTGGCGTGCCGCAGAGCTGACATTATATTGCAAGGGCTTTTCTCTCATAAGGATGGGCCCATGAAGATGGGAATGGGAAGACTTGGGAAAGAAAAGAAAGAGGACGGCAAAGTCTATACAACTACTGGGAGCCATTGTCAGCGTGATGTTTGTCTTTGTCTGCTATCAAAGCATGGCGTCTTCTGGCAAAACGCCAGCGTTGAAACAGCTTTTTAATTTTATCAGGGAGGAGACGGCAGTGGCTGCCTGGAAAAATTGTATGCCAGTGATGCTGAAAGAGGAAGAAGGGGAGCTTACGATGGAAAATTTCCTACTGAAAAAGTTAGATCAGTTTTATCCGTTATATGCGTTCAGCGGGACGCTGACGGAGTACAACACCCAGATTGAGAGCAGCCTCACTTGCGGCATGGAGCAAGAAAACCAGCAAGAGAGTCAGCAGACGCAGGAGAAGGAAGAAGGAAAGAAAGAGAAAGAACCAGGGAAAAAGGAGCGTAAGCAACAAAAAGAAAAACCGGAAAAGGGAGATCAAAAGGTTGCTGCAAAAGATGGCGAAAGCAAAACGGGTACGGGAAAAGTCGTGGAGATCTCAAGGGAAAAACTCAATGATTTTGACTATCTGGTGCAGAACTTCTATCAGATAGACCGCACCACCACCATTGACGGCAGCGAATTGAACGCTCAGGCAATGCTTGCCAAGGATATGACGCTTACCGGGGATGCAGAACACGTGCAGATTTTGATTTACCATACGCATTCTCAGGAAGGCTATCTAGATTCTACACCTGGCGATCCGTCTTCAAGCGTCTTGGCATTGGGCGAACGGCTGACGCAGCTTCTTAAGGATCAATATGGCTATAATGTAATGCATCATACCGGGGAATACGACGTCAAAGACCGGGATAATGCATACTCCTATTCAGGTCCGGCATTGGAGCAGATTCTAGCAGATCATCCCAGCATAGAAGTGGTAATCGACCTGCACCGGGACGGCGTTCCAGATACGGCGCACCTTGTATCAGAAGTAAATGGAAAGCAGACGGCGCAGATTATGTTTTTCAATGGGCTTAGCCGCACGACTGCCAATGGGAATATTGCTTATCTCCAAAACCCCAATCTTGCAGACAACCTGGCATTTTCTTTTCAGATGAAGCTGGCGGCAGAGGAGTATTATCCGGGATTTGCCCGCGCTACTTATCTCAAAGGATATCGCTATAATCTCCACTATCGTCCCAAAAGCTTGCTAGTGGAGGTGGGAGCGCAAACTAACACGCTAGAAGAGGCAATGAACGCCATGGAGCCATTGGCGGATATTTTACATAAGGTGCTGTCGCCGTGAAAAAAAATCTATCATTGTGCGATAGGACGGAAAAGGAAGGTGTCCTAGAATGGATGATCATAAGGTAGGGAACGCCAGGATTTTGGAATGGCAGGAGCTAAAGGAAAAGGAGCGCAGCCAGCAGGAAGAACGGCTGATGGAGTCTGTCTACCGGCTAGAACCAGCCTATTGGGTCGGGGTAAAGCTGTTGGAATCGGGTCTGTATGGAGCATTTTGCTTTCATGAGGGGAGTAATGTGAAACGGCGGGTGGCAAGTGCCGCTTTTCTGCTGGATGAACAGGAATTTTTGCTGGTGATTCTCAAGGATGAAAACAATGTTCTTCATCATATGAAAAGCGTTCCAGGGGATGACGATGAAATGGAAGAAAAGCTGGAAACGGTTTTTGAGGGAATCTTAAAGCAGGGGCAGCGCAATGTGGAGGAGATGGAGAAATATTTGATGGATATGGAGCGGGAGATTGTGGGAGGAAAGACGAGCCGCAACCGCAACCGGTCCATTTTTGAATGTAAACGTTTGCTCACCGTATGGAAAAATGATTATGTGCAGTTCTTAAATATGATAGAGGGCATCAATAGGTTAGAGGACAAGAAATCAGAAACCAAGGGCAGGATTTTAAACGAGGGGGCGTCCTGCTATTTTCGCATCTATGAGAATAAGCTGCGGCACATGACGGAGGAAATACAGTTTTTGTATGAGGAACTTGTGCATATCCGCGAGGCTTTGGATGCGGCGCTGTCTTATGAGCAGAACCGCATCATGAAGCTGTTTACGACAGTGACTACGATTTTTATGCCGTTGTCTTTGATTGCCGGCTGGTATGGCATGAATTTTGAGGGGATGCCAGAGCTTCATTGGCAGCATGGCTATGGCTTTGTATCAGCATTAAGCCTGTTGGTGCTGCTGATTTGCTTTTGGTTTTTCAAAAAAAAGAAATTGTGTTAGAGCGTGTAAAAAACGTTCTCACAAAGGTGCCGTTTATAAACTTTTTATTAAATCTAAAAATGTGTATTGACAAAAAAAAAGAGGAGTGCTACATTTATTTACATAAGCTGTTAGCACTCAATATGAAAGAGTGCTAATAACACAAAACAGCAAACAGCAGAATGGAGAATTTGGCAAGGAGGAATCGGAATGAAATTAGTACCATTAGGAGACAGAGTCGTGTTGAAGCAGTTTGAGGCCGAGGAGACTACTAAGTCTGGAATTATCTTGGCAGGAAGCGCGCAGGAGAAGCCGCAGGAAGCAGAGGTAGTAGCAGTAGGACCTGGCGGAATGGTAGACGGGAAAGAAGTGACCATGCAGGTAAAAGTGGGAGACAAGGTAATCTATTCCAAGTATGCGGGCAATGAAGTGAAGCTGGATGGAGAAGAATTCATTATCGTAAAGCAGAATGACATTTTAGCAGTGGTAGAATAATAGAAAAGGAGACAAATCATCATGGCAAAGGAATTAAAATATGGAACAGAAGCCAGAGCGGCGCTCGAGGCTGGCGTAGATAAATTAGCAAATACAGTAAGAGTGACATTAGGGCCGAAAGGAAGGAACGTGGTGCTGGATAAATCCTTTGGCGCTCCTTTGATTACCAATGACGGCGTGACTATTGCAAAGGAGATTGAGCTGGAGGACGCTTTTGAGAACATGGGCGCTCAGCTTGTCAAGGAAGTTGCCACAAAGACCAATGATGTTGCCGGAGACGGAACTACCACGGCAACCGTGCTGGCACAGGCAATGATCAAAGAAGGCATGAAGAATCTGGAAGCAGGGGCTAATCCTATCGTGTTAAGGCGCGGCATGAAGAAAGCTACGGATAAGGCCGTAGAGACCATCGCAGCCATGAGCCAGAAAGTAAACGGCAAGGATCAGATCGCAAAAGTTGCGGCTATCTCCGCCGGGGATGAAGAGGTAGGAAACCTGGTGGCGGACGCTATGGAGAAAGTTTCCAACGATGGCGTAATTACCATTGAGGAGTCCAAGACCATGCAGACTGAGCTTGACTTGGTAGAAGGCATGCAGTTTGACCGGGGATATATTTCCGCATACATGGCTACCGACATGGATAAGATGGAAGCAAATCTTGATGAACCTTACATCTTGATTACAGATAAGAAAATCAGCAATATTCAGGAAATTCTTCCTTTGCTGGAGCAGGTGGTACAGTCTGGAGCAAGGCTTCTGATCATTGCCGAGGACATTGAGGGAGAAGCGCTTACTACGTTGATCGTGAACAAACTGCGAGGAACTTTTAATGTAGTCGCAGTCAAAGCGCCAGGTTACGGCGACAGAAGAAAGGCAATGTTGGAGGATATTGCAATTCTTACCGGAGGACAGGTGATTTCAGAAGAGGTAGGCCTGGAACTCAAAGAAACTACGCTGGATCAGTTGGGACGCGCCAAGTCTGTCAAAGTCCAGAAAGAAAATACCATCATCGTGGACGGCGAAGGAGACAGGGACGCCATTGCTGCAAGAGTGTCTCAGATCAGAGCGCAGATTGAGGAGACTACATCTGAATTTGATAAGGAAAAACTTCAAGAGCGGCTTGCGAAACTTGCTGGCGGCGTAGCTGTCATCCGTGTAGGAGCGGCAACTGAGACGGAGATGAAAGAGAGCAAGCTTCGCATGGAAGACGCTTTGAATTCCACCAGGGCAGCCGTAGAGGAAGGAATTATTGCTGGCGGCGGTTCTGCATATATCCATGCAGCGAAAGAAGTGGCAAAGCTTGCCGATACCTTGGAGGGAGACGAGAAGACAGGTGCAAAGGTGATTCTCAAAGCACTGGAATCCCCATTATTCTATATAGCTGCCAACGCCGGATTGGAAGGCGCTGTGATCATCAATAAAGTCAAAGAGTCTGAACAGGGCGTTGGATTTGACGCAGCAAAGGAAGATTATGTAGACATGGTTTCTGCAGGAATTCTTGATCCTGTCAAGGTGACAAGAAGCGCGCTGCAGAATGCGACTTCCGTAGCTTCAACGCTTCTTACCACAGAGTCTGTCGTGGCAAATATCAAAGAGGAAGTTCCGGCTATGCCAGCAGGCGGCGCAGGCGGAATGGGAATGATGTAAGGAAGCTTTGATACCCCTGATTTGAAAAAAAGGGCTGTCGTTTCCGCGATTGAAAAATCGTGGGGCGGCGGCCCCTTTTTTACTTGACAGTTCAAGGATAATGCCCTAATATTAATAGATAGCGAGCTTTAAATTGTTTTGCGGATTTTGAAGTATGTCATGACGCAAAAATGGGAACAATGTGATATTAGCAGAAGGGAATGAATCGGTATGAATGAAGAAATAAAAGAACAAATGAGAGCGGCAGGAGTTAATATTGAAGGCGCACTGGGACGGTTGATGAACAATGAGAAATTATATGTGCGCCTTTTGGGCAAGTTTAAGGCGGACGCCAATTACCAGGGGCTTAAGGATGCAGTGGCGCAGCAACAGTACGAGGATGCATTTAATTATGCCCATGCGTTGAAGGGCGTTGCTGGAAATCTGGGCCTGGACAGCTTGATGAACGCAGACATCGTCATTGTGGAGAAGCTGCGCAGTCAGAATTATGAGGGGCTTGACGCTGATGTCGTGGCTCTTACCGAAGCTTATGACAATATTATGGAGATTGTTGAGAAAATAGCTTGAGAAGATGGCATTTGTCGGGGAAATATGATGCAGTTTTGATAATAACAGTAGAATCAGAAGGAGGAACGCTCTGGTGGGAAGAATTGCGGTGGTAACGGACAGCAACAGCGGGATTACGCAGTCTGAGGCGAAGAAATGCGGCGTATATGTGATGCCTATGCCGTTTTTTATTGATGATGAAACTTATTTTGAGGATATTGACCTTTCGCAGCAACAGTTTTATGAGAAGCTTGAGGGCAAGTCCAATATCTCTACCTCTATGCCAGCAGTGGGATCCGTTACAGATTTGTGGGATGATCTGCTAAAGGAACATGACGAGATCGTGCATATTCCCATGTCCAGCGGACTGAGCAGTTCTTGTGAGACGGCAGTGATGCTTTCACAGGAATATGAGGGCAGAGTACAGGTAGTTAACAACCAGAGAATATCTGTCACCCAAAAGCAGAGCGTATGGGATGCTATTGAATTGGTGCAGCAGGGTAAGAATGCCAGAGAGATTAAAGATTTTCTGGAAGAGGTTAAATACGATTCCAGTATCTATATCATGGTGGATACATTGTACTATCTGAAGAAAGGCGGACGCATCACCCCGGCAGCGGCGGCGCTGGGGACGCTTCTAAAGTTAAAGCCAGTCCTGCAGATACAGGGAGAGAAGCTTGACGCTTATGCCAAAGCCAGGACTGTCAAGCAGGCAAGAACCATTATGATAGACGCGTTAAAAAATGATTTTATGAAACGTTTTGGTGATCCGACAGGAAGCAATATGCATATATTCGCTGCATATACCAAGGACCGGGAGACGGCCCTGGATTTTAAGGCGCAGATTGAGGAAGCCTTTCCTGGACAGGAAGTGGAACTGACGGATCCTCTTTCTCTTAGTGTTGCTTGCCATATCGGACCGGGAGCTCTTGCCGTGGCATGTTCTAGGAAAATCAGCGTCCGCTAAGGTATTTACAAAGGTCGACATAGGCAGGGCCAAGGAGGAGAAGAGTGAAAAAACGGATTGGAACAAAGATTGTATTACTTGTAGGAATTTTGTCCTTGATTTTTATTTTATTCGGCATTGCGAACGTGGCTGCAATTTCTGAAATTAATGAGAGAAACGGGGAAATTGCCGATGTTTATTTGGAATTGCGCAAGATTGAAGGGCAAATGTCAGTCCAGGTGCAGGAATTTCGTAATTTGATGGATACTACGAAACTGAAAACCCAGGGAGGGGATGCTGTTAAACAGAAAGTAAGCCTTATAAAAGACTATTTAGCACAGATGGAAGCGCTGTGCAAAAAGACGTCGGATCAGGCTTTGAATGAAAGCTTTGCATCTTATAAACAGCATTTTGAAGAGTATATGTCCTTGGGGATTGAGGCGGCGGAATATATCGACAACAGAGATACGATGTCGGCTTTGATCGTTTTGGGAGACAGCAAAGAGCTTGGCGACTCCCTGGATGAGTATAAAGCGCTATATACAGACGCCATGGAAACCAGGATCAGCCTAGTGTCAGGGCAGATTGACATTAAAATATCAGGTACATACATTTTTAACATTGTGATGGTTCTTATTTTGCTTCTGTTTGCATTGTGCACAATCCTGATTGTGATTTGCACCATTGCTCGTCCTGCGAAGAAAGCCAGCGGTCATTTGAATCAGATTGTTGCTAAGATTGAGAAAGAAGAAGGAGATTTGACAGAACGCATCACAGTGAAGACGCAGGATGAAGTAGGCCAGCTTGTGACAGGGGTCAATGGGTTTATTGAGCAGCTTCAGAATCTGATACAGAAACTGAAAGGAGAATCTGAGCGCATGATGGATTCTGCGGATAATATCACTGAACGGGTCAATCTGTCAAATGAAAATGTGACCAGCGTGTCTGCTTCCATGGAACAGCTTGCCGCCAGCATGGAGGAAGTTTCCGCCACCTTAGAGCAGATCGTGGAGGGAAGCGACGATATCTATGCCAAAGTCAAGCAAATGGCCCAGCGCGTAGTAAGCGGGGCGGAATTGGTGGTGGATATTAAGGCAAAGGCAGAGAATATCCAAAAAGACACGGTCAAAAGCAAAGCGGCTGCCAGCCATATGATTCTGGAAATCCGTAAGACCTTGGAGCAGGCTGTGGCGGAGAGCCGCAGCGTGGAACGGATCAATGAGCTGACAGGCGATATCCTGAATATTACCAGTCAGACCAATCTCTTGGCTCTGAATGCCTCGATTGAGGCGGCAAGGGCAGGGGAAGCAGGCAGGGGATTTGCCGTGGTGGCAGACGAGATACGCACTCTGGCAGATAGCAGCAAGGATACGGCGAATAACATTCAGAACATTAGCAACATGGTGACTGCCGCGGTGGATAAGCTTGCCAAGAGCGCAGAAGATATGCTGCGGTTTATTGACGAGGACGTAATGAAAGATTACGACGGCTTTGTGGATATGGCTAATAATTATCAGGACGATGCAGAGCGTGTCAATGAGATCTTGACGGAGTTTTCCGGAAGGACTTCTGAGGTGGAAGACATTATGGAGCATATCAATACAGGAATCAATAATATTTCCAATACCGTGGATGAAAGTGCAAAGGGAGTTTCCAATGCGGCGGAGAATACCGGAGTTTTGGTGGAAGCGATGGAACATATCCGAAAGGAAACGGAAAACAACCAGAGCATATCACGGGAGCTTCGCAGCGAAGTGGAACGGTTTAAAAAAGTGTAAGCTGCAGGCACAAGGGAGGAGAAGGGATCCTGGCAGGATTTCTTCTCCTCTTCCCACGGGCAGCGGAGCAACGAAACTTAAAAACGTTGATGCATAAAAGGAGGAACTTATCAATGGTTAAGGCAATAGTCGGAGCAAACTGGGGCGATGAAGGAAAGGGCAAGATTACGGATATGATGGCAAGGGAAGCGGATATTATCGTGCGTTTTCAGGGCGGCGCCAATGCCGGGCATACCATCGTAAACGATTATGGAAAATTTGCGCTTCATACGCTTCCAAGCGGGGTCTTTTATGAGCACACCACCAGTGTGATCGGGAATGGCGTGGCGCTTAACATTCCGGTTCTCTTTGCAGAAATTCAGTCGATTGTGGACCAGGGCGTTCCAGCGCCAAAGATTTTGGTTTCTGACCGTGCGCAGATGGTGATGTCCTATCACATATTGTTCGATCAATATGAGGAGGAACGCCTGGGCGGCAAATCTTTCGGTTCCACTAAGTCTGGAATTGCGCCTTTCTATTCAGATAAATATGCAAAAATTGGTTTTCAGGTCAGTGAGCTTTTTGACGAGCAAGCTTTGTCTGAAAAGGTGGTTCGTGTCTGTGAAACGAAAAACGTGCTGCTGGAGCATTTGTATCACAAGCCGCTGTTATCCCCGGAGGATCTTAAGAAAGAGCTTATGGAATACCGCAGGATGATAGAGCCGTATGTATGTGATGCCTCTGCTTATCTGTGGAACGCCATTCAGGAAGGGAAAGATATCTTGCTGGAAGGCCAGTTAGGCTCTTTGAAAGATCCAGATCATGGAATCTATCCCATGGTAACCTCGTCTTCCACGCTTGCAGCTTATGGAGCGATCGGCGCAGGGATTCCGCCATATGAAATCCGCAAGATTATTACGGTGTGCAAGGCATATTCTTCGGCCGTTGGCGCAGGGGCGTTTGTCAGTGAAATTTTTGGCGAGGAAGCGGATGAGCTGAGGCGCAGAGGAGGAGACGGAGGCGAGTACGGCGTGACTACAGGGCGTCCCAGGCGCATGGGATGGTTTGACGTGGTGGCAAGCAAGTATGGCTGCCGGATGCAGGGCACGACGGACGTGGCGTTTACAGTGCTCGATGTTCTCGGGTATCTCGATGAGATCCCTGTCTGCGTAGGGTATGAGATTGACGGGGCGGTAACTACTGAATTTCCGACTACCGTGAAGCTGGAAAAGGCAAAACCTGTATTAGAAGTTCTTCCGGGCTGGAAATCCGATATCCGGGGGATTAAAAAATACGAGGATCTTCCAGAAAACTGTAGAAAATATATTGAATTTGTGGAAGAAAAGATTGGATTCCCAATTACCATGATTTCCAATGGACCCGGCAGAGACGATATCATATATCGTTCATCGAAAAGGAGTGGGAATTAGAGATATGATCAAAAACGTGGTGTTTGACGTTGGCAAAGTCCTGGTAGAATTTGACTGGCAGGGGTGTTTTGACGCCTTGAATTTTTCACCGGAAGCCTATGAGAAAGTAGCTCATGCGACAGTGCTCTCAGAGCTGTGGAACGAATTTGACCGCGGCAGAATGCCGGAGGAGGATATCCTGGAAGGCTTTCTGAAAAAGGCCCCGGATTGCGAGTCAGAGATTATGCGTTTTTGGAATAACATCGGAAATAGCATTAAACGATATGACTATGCATTCGCTTGGATAAGAAAGCTAAGGGAACAGGGATATCGTGTGTATCTGCTTTCTAATTATCCAAGAAGGCTTTACTTTCAGAGTATGGAAGAGCTGGCGTTTGTAGAGGAGGTAGACGGGGCGGTGTTCTCCTATGAGGTGCAGTCGGTTAAGCCGGAGCCGGAGATTTATCAGGCGTTGATGAAAAAATATCAGTTGAATCCTACGGAGTGCGTATTTTTAGATGATAACCGCGCAAATATTATTGCAGCGAACCAGTTAGGCATGGCAACCATTCATTTTCATACCAAATCCCAGGCAGAAGAAGAATTGAGAAGCCTGGGAGTGGAATAAGGGAAGCTTGATTAAGAAATTAGTGATTCATGCTTTGACGCATCAAGTGCGGTCATATGGTGACATCTTTTATTTGCGCCAGCGAGCATGATTGTTGCATTATTTAGCCCCATGCTTCGAATTTTCGTCGGCTTTCTTTTTTAACATCTTGTATAGAAAGCCATAAAGCCAGAGCAATACTGGAAGCGCCATGCTGGCGAACAGGGCGGCCATGAACATGGGAAAGAAATTCTTTCCAAGAACGGCAAGGACAAGGGTGGAAAGGTATAATCCAACCAATAGGATAATGCCAAAGATGGCAAGCAATTGTTGTATTTTTTTCATAAGCGCTCCTTTGTCAGTACAATTGTTTTCTGCGTTAAAGACGTTCGGCTGTGAAGAGCCTGCGCCTTTAACGCAGGAGGTTCCATAGATATCATAGCTTGTCCGGGGCAGTTTGGCAAGAGGGTTTTATTGTTTGAACAGATTTGCAGCAGTGTTGCATCGATTTACCAAAGAAAAGGGCATAAGTGCTTCATTAGGAGGAATGTATGAAACAGTTGTTACAGGGATTTAAGGATGGAAGCGCCATCGGGATTGGCTATCTGTCCGTATCCTTTACATTTGGGCTTGCGGCGGTTTCTTCCGGCTTAGACTGGTGGGAGGCTTTGCTGGTGTCCGTGATGAACCTTACCTCCGCCGGGCAGTTTGCAGGAATTACCATCATGGCGGCGGCAGGTTCTTATATTGAGATGGCGGTCTCCCAGCTTGTCATCAATCTGCGCTATGCGTTGATGAGCATCTCGCTGTCCCAGAAAGTGGACCCAAGGTTTCATGCAGGCAGAAAGATGCTGCTTGGCTTTGCTGTTACAGATGAGATCTTTGCGGTAGCCATGAGCCGGGAGCGGGAAGTGAGCAGTCAGTATTTTTTGGGACTTGCAGTGCTGCCTTATTTGGGCTGGACGTTTGGCACTCTGGCAGGGGCGGTTTGTGGAAATATTCTGCCTCAAAACATCAGCGACGCTTTGGGGCTTGCCATCTATGGAATGTTTATCGCAATCATCGTTCCTGCGATGAAGAAAGACAGCCGCATATTAAAGATAACTTTGCTGGCGGTGGCTTTAAGCTTTGCCTTATATTATCTTCCAGGCGTATGTAATATTTCCAGCGGTTTTGCAGTGATTATCTGCGCAGTGCTGGCGTCGGCGGCAGGAGCGGCGTGCTTTCCCATGGAAGAAGAGATGCAGGAGGAGGCGTAATGGAGACAGGCGTATTTTGGAGTTATCTGTTGGTGATGTTTGCAGTTACATATCTGATCCGGGTGGTTCCGTTTGTATTGTTTCATAAGAAGATAGAGAATCCGTTTATCCGCTCCTTTCTTGCTTATATCCCCTATACAGTATTGGGCGCTATGACCTTTCCAGCGGTATTTTATGCTACGGGCTCCCCAGTCACTGCGGCGGCAGGAGTGGCAGCGGCTTTATTGGCGGCTTATCGGGGCAAGGGGTTGTTCATGGTAGCAGTCTGTGCCAGTCTGGCGGCTTTATTGGCTGGATTGGCGTTGCAGATTTTTTTATAGTTTTTAGGATCTATCAAGAAAGTAGTTAAAATCAAGAGGAGGAATGAACTATGGGTAATATACCAACACCGCACATTGAGGCTAAGGCTGGAGATTTTGCAAAAACAGTTTTGATGCCAGGAGATCCTCTCCGGGCGAAATTTATTGCAGAGACATATTTGGAACAGGCGCGCTGCGTCAACCAGGTAAGAGGCATGCTTGCCTTTACTGGCTATTACAAAGGAAAAGAGCTGTCTGTCATGGGCTCTGGCATGGGAATGCCTTCCATTGCGATCTATTCTTATGAACTGTTTCATTTTTATGATGTTGACAATATCATTCGCATAGGTTCCGCAGGAGGGCTCCAGGATGATTTAAACGTAATGGATGTAGTGATTGGAATGGGTGCTTCCGTGGTCTCTGATTATCCAAATCAGTTTGGATGTCCGGGACATTTGGCTCCGCTGGCAGATTATGGACTGCTGAGCAAGGCGGTGGAGAGCGCAAAGGATCTTGGGACTGAGGTCCGAGTGGGAAACATCTTGTCCGAAGATGCGTTTTATTCCGAGCGTTCCAAAGATTGTTTCAAGAAAATGGGTGTTCTCGCCGTAGAGATGGAAAGCGGCGCGCTCTATCTCAATGCCGCCAGGGCGGGGAAACATGCCCTCTGCATTCTGACAATTTCAGATCATTTATACCGTCCTGGAGAGCTTACTTCTCAGCAACGGCAGGAAGGACTAGGAAAGATGATTGAAATTGCTTTAGAGACAGCGGTTCGGGCTTAGAAACTGCTGCTTAATAATTGCAAAAGCCTCATGCTCCAAATATGCAAGGAGCATGGGGCTTTTTTCATTTATAGGATTAGGGTGTCAAAAGGTCTGAATTTCCGCTGTTATGAAAATCGACTTTTTGGCGCCCTAATCCTTAAGCAAAAGACTATTTCTTTTTAAATTTGAGCAACAGGAATAATTTTCATTGTTTTTGCAGAGAATATCAAATCATACCGACTGGATGGAGGAAATTTTTATGAACGCAGAAAACAATGAAAAACCATTTGGCATCAAAGATAAGCTGGGTTATATGTTTGGGGATTTCGGGAATGATTTTACGTTTATCTTTGCAAGCTCTTTTTTGATGGTGTTCTATACAAACGTATTGGGAATCGATCCAAAAATGGTAGGCGTCCTGTTTTTGGTTGCCCGGGTGGTAGATGCCTTTACGGATATAGGCATGGGCCGCATCGTGGACCGTTTGCCGGCGTCTAAGGATGGGAAATTTCGTCCTTGGATAAAACGGATTTGCATCCCAGTGGCATTTGTCAGCTTTCTAATGTATCAGTCTGCGCTGGCTTCTGCCCCTATGACGGTTAAAATAATATATATGTTCATCACATATATCCTATGGGGTTCCGTCTTGTATACGGCAATCAATATCCCTTATGGTTCTATGGCGTCAGCAATAACAGACAATCCCCGCCAGCGGGCGGAATTATCCACGTTTCGTTCCATGGGAGCTACATTTGCAAGCGTAGTGATCATGATGGTTGCTCCAGTCGTAATTTATTACAAGGACGAAAATGGTAATCAAATTGTAAATCCTGTGAAATTTACGATGATTGCCGGAGTATTTGCAGTGCTTGCCGTGATATGCTATATTTTGTGTTATCAAATGACTACGGAGCGGGTGAAAATAGAAAAAGCAAACGGCGGTAAGATGCCAGGGATGGGAGAGACGGTACGCACCTTGATTTCTAACCGGGCGCTGCTTGCGATAATTGGAGCCGCAATTTTCCTGTTGCTTAGTTCTCTGATGAGCCAGTCGATGAACAATTATCTTTTTGCAGAATGGTTTAAAAATACCAGGGCGTTGTCCGTTATGGGATTTGTGGGAGTGCCCACGTCTCTGATTTTGGCGGTATTTACTGGAAAGATTACGGAGAAATTCGGCAAAAAGGAGGCGGGGGCGGCAGGCATGTTGTTCACGGGAATTGTATTTCTGCTGCTGTTTCTGTTCAAGGTTCAGAATCCCTGGGTTTTTGTGGGGATTACTTTCATTGGAAATTTCGGCATGTATTATTTTAACATGGTAGTATGGGCGTATATCACAGACGTGATTGATTTCCAGGAAGTGAAAACGGGAAGCAGAGAGGACGGCACGGTCTATGGCGTGTATTCCTTTGCACGCAAGATCGGTCAGGCTCTGGCAGGCGGCGTCAGCGGTTTTGCGCTGTCAGCCATTGGCTACGTATCAGAACCAGGGGCGGTGCAGACAGATGCCGTGCGCAAGGGCATATATAACATTGCAACGATATTTCCAGGCGTTTGTTACGTGATTGTGGCGTTGATCCTTATATTTGCATATCCATTAAGCAAAAAAATGGTGGAGCAAAATGGGGAAATTCTGGCGCAGCGTCGAAGGGCAGAATGAGAAAGGAGAGAAAAAATGAGATTACCATTTGAAATGAATTTAAGAGATAAGGTAGCAGTGGTTACAGGGGCGGGGGGCGTTTTGTGTTCCTCTATGGCGGAAGCCTTGGCGTCGTGTGGCGCCAAGACAGCTCTTCTAGATTTGAACGGGGAAACCGCAAAACAGTGCGCGGAAAAAATCTGCGCCGCAGGAGGCATCGCAAAGGGATATCAGGCAAACGCACTCGACAAAAGCAGCCTCAAGGAGGCGCATCAGAAAATCTTAGAAGAGCTGGGTCCTTGCGATATCCTGGTCAATGGCGCAGGGGGAAATCATCCTTTGGCGACCACTGACAAAGAGTATTTTGAGGCAGAAGACTTGAAAGAAGATGTCAAGACGTTTTTTGACCTGGAACAAAGCGGGGTAGAATTTGTATTTAACCTGAACTTTATCGGGACGCTGCTTCCCACGCAGGAATTTTCCAGGGATATGGTGGGAAGAGAGGGATGCAATATTTTGAATATCTCTTCGATGAATGCATTTACGCCTCTGACAAAAATTCCGGCATACAGTGGCGCCAAGGCGGCAGTCAGCAATTTTACTCAATGGCTTGCAGTGCATTTTGCCAAGGAGGGAATCCGGGTCAACGCTCTTGCTCCAGGCTTTTTTGTCACAAATCAGAATGAGAGGCTTTTGTACCAGCCGGATGGAACTCCCACAGAGCGTACTGGAAAGATTCTTGCAGCAACGCCAATGAAGCGTTTTGGAACAGCAGATGAACTTTTGGGGAGCATGTTATTTTTGCTCAACAACGAAGCGGCAGGGTTTATTACAGGGGTAGTGCTTCCCATTGATGGAGGATTTTCTGCATATTCTGGCGTGTGACAGGAATCAAGGCAATCATCAAAAATCTTGACTTTCTCAATGGGTTAGCTTATACTAACTATATGAAGCGTCTGATGTGCGCAGCATAGTTCAAATCTGTGCATAGGCGGGGATTAGAAAGGATGGATGTGCAGTGGGAACAGTGATCGTTGGAATTTTTATAACAGGCGTTGCAGGACTGGCAGCATGGAGCTTGTATCGCAATAAGAAAAGAGGCAGATGCTGCGCAGGCTGTAGCGGCTGCAAGGGTGGCTGTCTTTATGCAGAATCATCTGCAGGCGGGGAACAAACGCCTCCAAATCTACCATAAATATTAAGAAAATCGTAAGACACGCCTTCTGACAAATGTGTTATGATGACATGGAGAACGCCATGTTGTCATAACATGGTTCAGGAGGTGTTTTTATGAGCAAAAAGAAAAGACATTTGGGTTTGCTGGTTATCAGCAGCAGCCTGGTATTATGCGCAGGAGCGCTGTTTGCAGGGCGGCACGTAATATTGGAGGAAGTCAGGACGAAAGCTGCCACGGAAATCGGCAAGAGGGTATTAATGGAGCAGCTGAACAGACATGCCAGCACAGCAGGGCAAGCGTCTGCCGTGTCCCAGGTTGTGGAGAATATGGAGCAGGAAGATGTGGAGACACTTACGGGAATTGCAGAAAAATATATTTCCCAGGACAACTTGAAGCAGGCTGCCGACCTAGTTGCAAACGGAGACATGGAAGGATTGAAAGAGCTTGCCCAAGAACAAGTGACAGAAGAAGACCAGGCGCGGCTTGAGGAGCTTTATGATAAATATAAAGATAAGATTTCTGGCTACGTCCCATAGCGGGCATAGAATGACAGATTCATGCAAAAGGAAACAGCCTGCCACAGGAGAAAACGTTCAAGCAACATTCTTTGAAAATCAGGAATTTCAAGCAACTATTTTTTAAAAAGCTTGCCTAGATAGAGTCGCCGGTAATAATCTAGTTCATCAGCGATTACCTCGTCTAACACACGCATTCCTAAGACTTCTACGGGAGCTTTGTCATCTGTCAAGATGCGGTTTTCAGGTTCCCAGCGGCTTAGGTTATCAGAGACAGTTTCCATCATATCCATTAGCGCAGGGTCTGTGACGTCTTTATATCCTTGCCGAAAGGTCTCCAGTGCGTGCTGATTCTGAAAAGCGAAAACTTCGCAGTTTGTACCGCCTTGCACAGGAACGGCATACACATGGTCGAACACAAAGCCGATGGTATCGCACAGGTAGTCGTTGATGGAGTCTTTTGTTTGTGATTTGAGATTCATATTGACAACCATGACCCCGTTGTCTGTCAAATGTTTCTCAACTTCTGAGAAAAATTCTATCGTGGACATTTGAAAGGGAATGGTGATGTCTTGATAAGCGTCTACCATGATAACGTCATACTTCTGTTCAGAGGCGGCAAGATAGGAACGTCCGTCATAGACGGATACCTTTACCGTATCTGGAAGGTCAAAATATTCGTTGGCGAGATCTGCTATTTTTTGATCAATCTCTACGCCCTCAATCAATGTGTCAGGAAAATATTCCTTGCAGTATTTGGCGAAAGTCCCTGTGCCAAGCCCCAAAATCAGGACGTTGCCAGGCCTGTCCATGACGGGGATCCCAGCCATAAAAGGGGCGGCAAGGGCGTAATCATAGTACATGCCAGTGAGCTTTGACTCTTTCATCAGAATCGATTGGACGCCAAACAGCACATTCGTAGAGAGAATAACAGAATTATCGCTTTCTTGTACCTGAAGGTAATTATAGATCGACTCATCTTCGAGGGTAAGATCATTTTCCCAGAAAGCGAAGCTGAAAGTGGAGGAGCTTAGACCCAAGGCAAGAATCAGCCCCACAGTCAATAGGCATTTCACAACTTTCTTTTTCATGGAGAAGAAGTATACGATGCTGATAGCGGCGAGGACGCCGGAAAAGATCAAAAAGGTAATCGCAGTTCCCACGGCGGGGATGGTGACAAACGTGGGAAGAAACGTTCCAATAATGCTTCCTATGGTGTTGAGCGCTCCCAATTCCCCGACCGTTTTTCCATTGTCTTGCAAGCTGCTGACAGAATACTTTACGAGGGAAGGAGTGACCGTGCCCAGCAACACGCAGGGAAAGGCAAACACGGCGAGGCAGGCAAAGAGAGCTGCCCATACCAGAAAATTCTTGGTGATAAACACGGCGAGAAGCAGGGAGATTCCGGTGATCAGATATCTGCCAACGAAAGGAATTAAGGCAATCCATACAGCGGAAAGAAGCAGCCTGCCGTAAAGCTTGTCCGGCGAAGGGTTTTTATCTGCGATTCGCCCGCCCCAGACGTTGCCAAGCGCCATGGCGATCATTATGACTCCGATGATGACGGTCCAGACAATTTGGGAAGAGCTGAAATAGGGCGCCATCAGACGGCTAGCGCCCAATTCCACTGCCATGACGGACATGCCGGAGAAAAACTCTGTGATATACAAAAAGATTTTGTTATGCAGAATATTTTTTTGATTCATATTGGTTTTATTTCCCTTTCTAAAATGATAGTGCCTCGCTGTCCTTAAAAGCAAGATGTAAGTCTATGCATTATTCTAACATAGGAAAAATAGAAAAAACAGAAAAATTTGAAAATTATTGAATAAAAGAAAGCAATTTGCTCATACTACTATTATCCGAAGCGGCAAAGCCCCCACTTGTCACTTTCGGAGATCGAAAAGCTTTGAACCAAAGATAAGGTTAAATACTTATCCTCCCCTTTTTGAAATCCCCGCAGGCGGCGACGTAGTGCCTGCGGGGATTTTTCGTCCTATAAGGAGCCGCTTCAGAAATTGGCGATTGCTCAATTGTTCCCTGTCAGATAAAATTCTTTCAAAAATTCTTTGAAAAACGATTCAAAATGAGTTATACTATAGAATATGTGTAAAAACACAGCAGAAAATTAGTATAGAATAGTAACAAAGGATGGGATTTTGTATGGCATTATTAGAACAATGGAAAAGCGTTGCATATAATAAGGATGCAAATAAGGCGGAGCTGCAGCGGTTTTGGCAGAGATATTTTATGCTGGAGAAAGGCGTATATGAACAATTGCTGGAGAATCCAGATCAAGTAGTCGAAGGCACTGTGAAAGAGCTTGCAGAAAAGTATGACTTATCTGTGATGGAGATGACGGGATTCCTGGATGGAATTGACGAGAGCCTGATTGCGGGGAACCCTATTGAGGAGATGGAGGAGGATACCCATGTCAGCCTTGCGTTTGACAAGGAAAAGCTTTATAAGAACATGGTTGACGCTAAGGCGGACTGGTTGTATGAACTTCCCCAGTGGGAGGCAATTTTTGATGAGGATACCCGCCGTAAGTTGTACTTAGAGCAGAAGAAATCTGGCACTATCATCAAAGAGCAGAAGATTTATCCCAATGATCCATGTCCCTGCGGAAGCGGAAAGAAGTACAAAAAGTGCTGTGGAAGAAACAAGTAAAATTTTCTTCTTTACAGAATAAGAAAAAAGGGCTACAATAGATCCAGAAAAAGCGTTGATAAGAAGAGTAAGCTGTGGAATGCTAGATGCCTTGCCAAAGCGGCAGGCATCAGCAGAGAGAACCGCCGAGGGACAAGAAGCTGTCCCGGAGCTGGAAGCGGTTTGGCAGGAAGCAGCCGAAGACCACCTTAGAGCGGCTTCTAAAAGCACGGTGACTCCGTTATCGTCAAATGAGAGGTTCTGCCAGACGGCGTATCGTCGCAAATCAGTGTAGGCAGGACAAGCAGGGTGGAACCGCGTATTTTACGTCCCATGCATAGCCGCAAGGCTGTGCATGGGATTTTTGATCATATGAGATAAAATGCCCTCCAGGCAGGATCGCCCTGCGTCGGAGAGGAAAGGAGAAATAGTATGAAAATTACATTGAAAGACGGCTCCATAAAAGAATATGGAGAGGCAAAAAGCGTTTATGACATTGCGCTTGATATCAGTGAAGGGCTGGCGAGAGCAGCCTGTGCAGGAACAGTCAACGGAGAAGTCGTTGATCTGCGGACAGTGTTAGACCAAGACTGTGAATTAAGCATATTGACCCAAAAGGATCAACAAGGGATTCGCACGGTGCGCCATACATGTTCCCATGTGCTTGCAGAAGCCGTAAAACGGCTGTTTCCCAAAGCCAAGCTTGCCATCGGGCCTTCGATAGACGAGGGATTTTATTATGATTTTGAGGCAGAGCCATTTTCCAGAGAAGATTTAGACAAGCTGGAAAAGGAGATGAAAAAGATTATCAAAGAGGGAAACCGCCTGGAAAAGTTTACACTCCCAAGAGCAGATGCGATACAGTTTATGCAAGAGAGGGAAGAGCCATACAAGGTAGAATTAATCCAGGATCTTCCTGAAGATGCAGAGATTTCCTTTTACAGGCAGGGGGAGAACTTTACCGATCTTTGCGCAGGCCCTCATCTGATGAGCACCAAGCCCATCAAGGCTTTTAAGCTGATTTCCTCTTCGATGGCATACTGGCGAGGAGATTCCGACAAGGCGCAGCTTCAGCGCATTTACGGCACGGCATTTGCGACGAAAGATGAGCTGAACACATATTTGGAGCATTTGGAGGATATCAAAAAGAGAGATCATAACAAGCTGGGGCGGGAAATGAAGCTGTTTACCACGGTGGACGTGATTGGACAAGGACTGCCTTTATTGATGCCCCGGGGCGCAAAAATGGTGCAGACCATGCAGCGCTGGATTGAGGATTTGGAGGACAACGAATGGGGATATATCCGTACCAAGACGCCGTTGATGGCAAAATCCGATCTGTATAAAATCTCTGGTCATTGGGATCACTATACCGACGGCATGTTCGTGCTTGGAGACGAGCAAAAAGATAAAGAGGTTCTTGCCCTGCGTCCCATGACTTGTCCTTTCCAATACTATGTCTATAAGGCAGAACAGCATTCCTACCGGGATCTGCCTCTGCGCTATAGCGAGACTTCTACGTTGTTCCGCAATGAAGACTCCGGGGAAATGCATGGCCTTACCCGTGTGCGCCAGTTTACCATTTCCGAAGGTCATCTGATTGTGCGGCCAGATCAGATGGTGGAAGAATTTAAAAAATGCATTGCCTTGGCGAAACACTGCCTGTCTACTTTGGGCGTGGAGGAGGACGTTACCTATCACCTCTCCAAATGGGATCCGGACAACCGGGAAAAGTACATCGGAGAACCAGAAGTGTGGGAGGAGACGCAGCAGCATATGCGGCAGATCATGGACGAGCTGCATATCCAGTATACGGAGGATGTGGGAGAAGCAGCATTCTATGGTCCCAAAATCGATATCAATACCAAGAACGTCTACGGCAAGGAAGACACCATGATTACCATTCAATGGGACGCTTTGCTGGCAGAACAGTTTGACATGTATTATATTGATCAAAACGGCGATAAGGTCCGTCCCTATATCATCCACAGGACTTCCATGGGCTGCTATGAGCGGACCTTGGCATGGCTGATTGAGAAATATGCTGGAAAATTCCCTACCTGGCTGTGCCCGGAACAAGTGAGGGTGCTGCCCATCTCTGATAAATATGAAAGTTATGCCGCAGAGGTGGAAAAAGAATTAAAGGCAAACGGGATCTTATGTACAGTGGATAACCGTTCCGAAAAGATTGGCTATAAGATAAGGGAGGCGCGTCTTGACAAGCTGCCCTATATGCTGGTCGTAGGGCAGCAAGAAGAGGAGGACCATACGGTATCAGTCAGAAGCCGTTTTGCAGGGGATGAGGGCGTAAAGCCTTTGAGCGACTTTGTAGAGCAGATCAGCAAAGAGATTCGCACCAAGGAGATCCGCAGCGAAGAAGCGTTTGAAAATCAGAAAAAATAATAAAATATGAATAAATCATTTCAATTTCTCTGATACTAAGAGGGCGGGCAGAACATCTCTGTTTTGTCCGCTTTGTCAATACGTTAATGCTAGATGCAGATAAAGAAAGGAGAACTTGAAATGACACGTTTAAAATGTTCCGTGAAAAATTGCATGTATAATGAAGAACAGCTTTGCTCTAAGAGCGATATCATGGTGGGCGGACAGGACGCTTCAAAACCTAATGAGACCCGTTGCGACAGCTTCCGGGAAAGGTCTGAGAGCATGACCAACTCCACGGGAACCGCAAGACCAGAAACCAGCGTAGGCTGCCATGCAGAAAACTGCCGCTTTAACCAGGGCTGCCAATGCCAGGCAGAAGAGATCGGGATCGCCGGAAGCAATGCCTGCTGCTGTTCTGAAACAGAGTGCGCAAGCTTCGATTGCCAATGTAAATAGCGATGATCCGCCAGCCAGCAAAAGGGCTAGTGTTAAGCTATAGGAGATAGGTTGCTGCCGGCTCCGTTCACAGCAACATCAAACATCGATGTGAACCACAACGAAATAAGGCTTTTTACAAAAAGTTCACAATAAAAGACTTGTAATCTGAAGAAACAGGAAGTAGAATAGGGATGGAGTAATCATTCAGTGTTCTGCTTTCTGTTTTTTCGAAAGCCAGAACCGCACAAGGGCGTGTTGGACGCGCTTTTTGGGAGGTAGAATTAACCATGCGCAAGAAATCTCATATATCGTTGGCAAAGTATATTGTATACAGTTTGGATGAGCAGGAATTGGTGAAACATAAGAAAGCATTTTATCTGGGGAGCATTCTTCCAGACTGCAAGCCGTCATTTCTCACGGTAAAGCATGAAATGGAAGGAACCTTTCCAAAGCTTCGTCAGGATTTAAAGGAGCTGTTAGAACGCCAGCGGGCGTCACAGATCAATATGCGGGCATTTTACCGCAACCTGGGAGAAGTAATTCATTATATTGCAGACTATTTCACGTTTCCGCATAATCCGCATTATATGGGAAATCTTAAAGATCATTGCGTATACGAGAAGCATTTGAAAATCAGCCTCAAAGATTATATTCAAAGCGGGGAGGCTGAGAAAAACCGAGTAAGAGTTCAAAAATCCGTACAGAATCTTGGCAGTGTGGAAGCGATCTGCGAGTTTGTGCAAAGAGCGCATGACGCATATGTCAAATTAAAGAATACTGTGGAAGAAGATTGCCGTCAAATCGTGTCGTTATGTCATCAGGTGGTAGAAGCGGTCCTTTTGCTGGTTCACAGGCAGAATATGCAGAATATGGCAGTTATGGCGGGACGGCGGCAGGTGACTGCAATTGTCGATTAAAAGCTTTATTTGTCGAAATGTCGTGTAAGAATTTGGCGGTTTTCGTTTGCTTTTTTTTCTAAATAGGACTACAATAACTTCAATGGGGAGAAGGAGCGGCGGAAATGGAATATTTGCAGGAACTGCAGACCGAAATCGAGACGGTCCGCGCACAGTTGAATGTAGCCGCGCAGGAAGATATCAGCTCTCAAAAATGTTACCAGACGAGCAAACGCTTAGATAGGCTGATTGCCGACTACATGAAATATACAAAAGAAGAGGTTCAACTGCAAAATTGCGGGTGAAAGGGGATAATAGGGTTACAGAAGCAAGGGAAAAGAGCTTTATATACAGGCTCTTTTTTCTTTTGGTGATTTTTGATGAATCATGAGGATAAACCAAAGATTCCCAGAACATGCCTATTAATTAGGCGAAATTTGCTATTGCATTTTTGAAGGCAATAGGCTAGAATGGAAACAAAGTGGAGGAAAGTGGTAAAAAAGGGATTGATGTGGTGGATATGTGGATCAAAAGAAAAGGTATTCCATTTCGTCACAGTCTGAGTGATTAGAAGGTGATCTTTATGTTCATGGGAGAATACAACCACACAGTTGACGCCAAAGGCAGGCTCATAGTCCCATCTAAGTTCAGGGAACTACTGGGAGAGGAGTTTGTGATTACCAAGGGACTGGATGGATGCTTATTCATGTACTCCTCCGAAGAATGGAAGAATATAGAAGTCAAATTCCGGGAAATATCACAATTCTCCAAAGACGCCCGTAAGTTTGCGAGGTTTTTCTTTGCAAGCGCAGCAGTCTGCGAAGTGGACAAGCAAGGTCGGGTGCTTATTTCGGCGGTTTTAAGAGAATTTGCCGGAATTGAGAAAGAGGTCGTTCTGGCAGGCGTGGTAAACCGTATTGAAATTTGGAGTAAGGACAGATGGCAGGAGACCAGTGAATATGATGATGTGGAGGAAGTCGCGGAACATATGGCGAGCCTGGGAATCATCATATGACGCCGCAAAGCGGCAAGAAAGGAACGTCCATGGAGTTTAAGCATAAGTCAGTGCTTTTGAAAGAAACAATTGAAAATCTGAACGTTAGGCCGGATGGAGTATATGCGGACGGCACCCTTGGCGGAGGAGGACATGCCTATGAAGTATGCAGGCGCTTGTCGGCAAAGGGCAGATTCATTGGAATCGACCAGGACGAGGATGCAGTCAAAGCTGCGACCAGAAGACTGTCGGAGTTTGAAGACAGGGCAAGGATCATAAGAAGCAATTACTGCGGAATGCGAGAGGCGCTGGCAGAGATTGGGATATACAAATTAGATGGCATCATATTGGATTTGGGCGTGTCTTCTTATCAATTGGACGACCCTTGCAGGGGATTTACCTACCGGGTCGGGGACGCTCCTTTAGATATGCGAATGGACCAAAGACAGACGTTTACGGCAAAGGAGTTAGTCAATACATACAGCGAGATCGACTTATACCGCATAATTCGTGATTATGGGGAAGATAAATTTGCGAAAAACATTGCCAAGCATGTTGCAGCGGCAAGAAAAGAGAAAGAGATAGAGAATGCGGGAGAGCTTGCAGAGATTGTCAAAAGAGCGATTCCTGCAAAAGTAAGAATGCATCGAGGGCATCCCGCAAAACGCACTTTCCAGGCAATACGGATTGAATTGAACCGTGAGCTGGAAGTGCTTCAGGGTTCGCTGGAAGATATGATCGATATGCTTAATCCGGATGGAAGGATCTGCATCATTACTTTTCATTCTTTGGAAGACCGGATTGTGAAGAGCATATTTAAGAAAAGCGAGCAACCATGCACATGTCCAAGTGATTTTCCAGTGTGCGTGTGCGGCAAGAAGCCCCTGGGCAGGGTGGTAACTAAAAAACCTGTAGTGCCGACAGAAGAAGAGCTTGAGTATAATTCACGTTCCAAGAGCGCAAAACTCAGAGTATTTGAACGAAAATAGACAGACAGCACAGATAGGAGTTGGAAGTGTGAGACAGCAGGAAAGAGAGTATTACCAGAAGAGAACGGGAAGCTATATTGACGGAAATACAGTCAGAAGAGTCCAAGAGGACCATAGACGGCACAGTGAACAGATTCATGAAGAATATTTACGGCAGCAGAAGGAAGAGCGAGAATACAGGCTACGCAAGAGAAATGCCAGGGCTGCAGCCAAGAGAAATCAGGCCCAGGCGCTTCAAATGAGCCCTGGGTATGTGCTGTTTCTGGCAGTTTCCATGGTGCTGCTTATGGGAGTATTTGGCTACTATGTTCAGCTTCAGTCAGAGCTAAACGGATATATGAAGAGCGTGACAGGGTTAGAGGCAGATTTGCTGAATCTGAAAAATGACAATGACGCAATTCAAAAGAAGATCAATATTTCAGTGGATTTGGAAGTAATCCGTGAGAAAGCGATGCAGGATTTGGGGATGATATACCCTGAAGAAAAGCAGATTCAGTATTTTGAAGTAGAAACCAATGACTATATGAATCAATACGAGGATATTCCAGAAAGGTGACAGGCGGTTGGCAGGCAGAAAGGACAGGCCCAGGCAAAGGAGAGGACCGGCGAGGTTTTCCAGAAGAATGAAAAAAAAGCTCCTGGTGTTGTTTGTATTCATCATAGCTTTGCTCGGAGGGCTTGTGGCAAGGCTGGTGTATATTGACCAGGCAAAGGGAGACGAGTATGAGAAACAGGTGCTGAGCCAGCAGAGTTACGGAAATCAGATCATTCCATATCAGCGGGGAGAGATTTTGGACACCAAGGGGAGCATTCTGGCAACAAACATAGATGTATATAATGTTATTTTGGACTGCAAGCTGGTCAATGAAGATAAAGACTATGTGGAACCGACGATTGCGGCGTTGGTTGAATGCTTTCCAGATATTTCGGAAGAGGAAGTGCGAAAAGCGCTGAGAGAACAGCCGGAAAGCAGATATTGCGTGCTCAAGAAAAAGTTGCTGTATGAAGAAATTGACAAGTTTCTGAAGCTGCAGTCAAAGGTGAATAAAAAGAAAAAGAAAGTCAATCCCAATGTGCAGGGGGTATGGTTTGAAAAGGAATATAAAAGGCAGTACCCATACAATGGACTGGCGTGCAAAGTGCTGGGGTTTACCACCTCTGGAAACGAAGGCATTGGCGGGCTCGAAGATTATTATAATGAGACCTTAAATGGCGTCAATGGAAGACAGTACGGATATTTGAATACGGACAATAATGTGGAAAAGACCATCAAGGAACCGATCAATGGCAACAGCCTGGTTACGACCATCGACTTAAATGTTCAGACCGTCATTGAGAAAAAAATTGCGGCTTTTCAGGACGCCTATCGTGATGAGTTGGAAGAAGGCGAGGGAAGCAAGCATACCGGGGTAGTGGTGATGAATCCGCAAAATGGCGAAATATTAGGAATGTCTGATAATTTCGTATTTGACCTGAATAATCCGTGGGACTTAACGCCATACTGTTCTCAAGAAGAAATTAATGCGTTTAGCGAGAATGAGAGACTCAACAAGCTCAATAGCATCTGGCAAAACTTTTGCATTACATATACTTATGAGCCAGGTTCCACGGCAAAGCCATTTACGGTGGCGGCGGGACTGGATACTGGCAAGCTTAAGGAAAGTTATGAATGCGACGGAGTAGAGCATATCGGAGGTCATGACATCCGCTGTATCAACCGCAGCGGGCATGGCACGGAAACCATTGAGAAAGCGGTGATGGATTCCTGTAACGACGCTCTGATGCAGATGGCGGAGGATATCGGCAAAGAGGATTTTTATAAATACCAGAATATCTTTAATTTTGGCCTGCGCACGAATATTGATTTGCCAGGAGAGGCAAGGACGGATGCGCTGATTTACACGGCTGAGAATACCGACGCCACCTCGCTTGCCACCAATTCTTTTGGGCAGAATTTCAATGTGACGATGGTGCAGCTTGCCAGTGCATTTTCCTCTCTTATCAATGGGGGATATTATTACCAGCCCCATTTGGTCAAGAAGATTATTGATGAACATGGCAATACGGTTGAGCGTGTAGACACAACGCCCCTTAAACAGACGATATCCAATCAAACCAGTGACAAGATAAAAGGCTATCTCTATAAAACCGTTTCAGAAGGTACTGGAAAGAGTGCGAAAGTGCCTGGGTATTCGATGGGCGGAAAGACAGGAACCGCGCAGAAAGGAAACAGAGATGATAAGAAATATGTAGTTTCCTTTATTGGATTTGCTCCAGTGGACGAGCCGAAGGTTCTCGTATATGTAGTGATTGACGAGGCGAATGTTTCGGTGGACGAGCAGAGCAGCGCGCTTGCCACTCGCATGGCAAAAGAGATCTTTACGGAAATTCTTCCTTATATTAATGTTTTTCCAGATGAGGAAGCGCCGGTGCCTGAGGGAGGAACGCCTCAGGAAAGCGGCGAGTCGTCGGAAGGCTTGCCGGAAGGAACGCCGAATTCTATGCCAAACGGTGCAGAAGGCGCTTCCCAGGACTTAGACGATCTTGCGCAAAGAGCGGAATCTGAGGAAGACGTGGCAGAAACAGGAACGGAATAACGGTAAGAAAATAAAAAGGACGGCGTGATAAAAAGTACATAACCTCATAGAGAAAGTAATAGATTGTAATAACAGATTTTATGAGGTTTTTGCAATGATTCGAAATAAGACATATAACCGCAAGAAAATATTAGTTATATTTGCGGTGGTTACCCTGGTATTATCGTTGCTGGCAGGACGGTTGGTCTACCTAATGGTGTTCTGTTCAGAATATTATGGCAAAAAAGCGGAAGATTTACATGAGAGGGAGCGGGATATCAAGGCGGCCAGGGGGAAGATCATAGACGCCACCGGAACGGTGCTTGCCACCAACCGTACCGTGTGCACGATTTCTGTGATTCACAGCCAAGTCAAAGAGCCAGAGAAAGTGATTGAAGTCTTGACAAAAGAACTAGGGCTTGAGGAGGAAACGGTTCGCAAACGGGTGGAAAAGGTAAGTTCCATAGAGCGGGTTAAGTCCAATGTCGACAAAGAGACGGGAGACAAGATCAGAGATTACCGTCTTGAAGGAGTCAAGGTAGATGAGGATTACAAACGGTATTATCCTTTTGACACCTTGGCGTCCAAGGTTTTGGGCTTTACCGGAGGGGATAACCAGGGGATTATCGGTCTGGAAGTGATATACGAAGATTATCTCAAAGGGACGAATGGCAAAATACTGACGCTCACAGACGCCCGGGGCGTAGAGATTGAAAACGCCGGGGAACGGCGTCAGGAACCCGTAGATGGAAACAATCTGCATATCAGCTTGGACTATAATATTCAAATGTATTGCGAGCAGGCTGCAAAAAAGGTCTTGCAAGCCAAGTCGGCGGACAGCGTGTCGGTCATTGTGATGAATCCCCAAAATGGAGAGATCATGGCGATGGTAAACGTCCCAGAATTTGATTTAAATGATCCTTTCACCCTGATCACGGAACCAGAGAAAGAGTCCCAGGAATCTTTGGAGACTGCTGGGAAGCAGAAAGACAATAGCCAGGATTTGCTGAACCAGATGTGGCGAAATCAATGCATCAACGACACTTATGAACCAGGCTCGGTGTTTAAAATCATTACGGCGGCGTCTTCATTTGAAGAGGGCGTTGTCAGCCTGACGGATAATTTTTTCTGTCCAGGCTATAAAGTGGTCGAGGACCGCAGAATTCATTGTCATAAGCGGACCGGGCACGGCGCAGAGGATTTTACCCAGGGAATTATGAATTCCTGTAATCCAGTGTTTATAGAGCTTGGAATGCGTCTGGGGACAGATAATTTTTATAAATATTTCAAACAATTCGGGCTGTTAGAGCGCACGGGCATTGATTTGCCTGGAGAGGCAATGACCATTATGCATAACAAGAAGAATGTGGGCCCAGTGGAGCTTGCCACAGTGTCTTTTGGGCAGTCTTTTCAGATCACTCCGATTCAGCTTGCAACCACGGTATCTTCTTTGATTAACGGAGGGAACCGGATCACCCCGCATTTCGGCGTTTCTGTAAAAGACGATCAGGGGGAATTGGTGGAAACCTTGGAGTATCCAATGCGGCAAGGAATCGTCAGCAGCGAAACTTCAAAAACTCTGCGAAACGTACTGGAAAAGGTAGTGTCTGAGGGAAGCGGTAAAAATGCAAAGATCGAAGGCTTTTCGATCGGCGGCAAGACGGCGACATCACAAACGCTCCCAAGAAGCGCGAATAAATATATTTCTTCTTTTTTGGGATTTGCGCCAGCAGAAAACCCACAGGTTCTTGCCCTGACTATCATTAATAATCCTCAGGGCATTTATTATGGCGGGACGATAGCGGCTCCCGTGGTAAAAGAAATTTTTTCAAATATTCTTCCTTACCTTGGGATTGAAAAGCAACAGCTTCCAGAGAATCAGAAAGATTCTGGCGAGGAGGAAGCTGTTACAGAATAATTGCTTACAGATAGGATTAGAGAAAATATTAAAATACAATCAACAGAAAACAGTGTAGAGACAAAGAGGTGTAAAAATGTCACAGCAAATCATAGTTCCGGTACTGATTGCATTCGTAATCACGGCGGTGTTAGGCCCGGTAATCATTCCGGTTTTGAGAAAATTAAAAGTAGGGCAGACAGAGCGGGAAGAATTAAAATCCCACCTGAAAAAAGAAGGAACCCCCACCATGGGAGGCTTGATGATCCTGGCAGGCATCATTGCCACGTCTGTCCTCTATATGAAAGATTACCCGAAGATCATGCCTATTTTATTTGTAACGGTAGGATTTGGAATTATCGGGTTTTTGGATGATTACCTGAAAGTCGTACTGCGGCGGTCTGACGGCTTGCTGCCCTGGCAGAAAATGCTGGGACAGATTCTGGTTACTGGAGTATTTATTTTCTATATGAATCAATATACGGATATCTCTTCTAAAATGCTGATTCCATTTACCGGAGGATTTGAAGACGGAATGTACTTGGATTTGGGATGGCTGGCAATCCCGGTGATGTTTCTGGCAGTGGTTGGAACAGTAAACGGGGCAAATTTCACCGATGGACTGGATGGGCTTGCCTCTAGCGTCACGGTACTGATTGCCACGTTTTTCTCAGTGGTGGCTATTGGAACTAAAAGCGGCATCGAGCCAATTACCTGTGCGGTGGCGGGGGCGCTGTTAGGATTTCTTCTGTTTAACGTCTATCCTGCAAGTGTGTTTATGGGAGATACCGGCTCCCTTGCTTTGGGCGGATTTGTGGCGTCTACGGCGTATATGCTGCAAGTGCCGATATTTATTTTGATTGTGGCGGTGATTTACTGGGTGGAGTTGCTGTCTGTGATGATACAAGTCACCTACTTTAAGAAGACAGGGGGAAAGCGGATTTTCCGTATGGCTCCGATACATCATCATTTTGAGCTGGGCGGATGGTCGGAGACTAGGGTCGTGGCAGTGTTTTCTATCGTAACTGCAGTCATGTGCCTAGTGGGGCTTATGGCATTGTAAGACATGCGTCCAAGGAGCGTTTTCATAGACAGGAGGAAAAACAGTGAATCTGGAAGGGAAAAGGTTTTTAGTATTTGGTACTGGCATCAGCGGAATTGCCGCCGCAGAGCTCTTAGTGAGCCATGGATTTTTGGTAATTTTGTATGATGGAAATGATAAATTGCAAACAGACGAGATTCGCAAAAAGTCAAAGTTGTTGCAGAAGACAGAGATTATCCTGGGGACGTTGCCAAAGGATGTCATTCTTGGATGCGATATAGCGGTGTTGAGTCCCGGAGTACCTACGGATCTTCCTGTAGTGGAGGCTATGCGCCAGGCAGGCGTGGAGATTTGGGGAGAGATCGAGCTGGCTTATGTCTTTGAACGGGGCAGGATTCTTGCCATAACCGGGACCAATGGGAAGACGACTACGACGTCGCTTCTGGGTGCGATCATGGAACATGCCGTTTCCAAGGCAAAGATAGTGGGCAATATCGGAATTCCATACACTGGCGCAGTGGCGGATACAGATAAAGATTCCGTGACCGTGGCGGAGATCAGCAGCTTCCAGTTGGAGACGGTACATACGTTTTGCCCGCAAATATCTGCTATCTTAAATATTACGCCAGATCATCTCAACCGTCACCACACGATGGAGAATTATCAGAGAGCAAAAATGCAGATTGCTGCCAACCAGGGAAAAGACCAGTTTTGCGTCTTGAATTATGAAGATCCCTTGTTACGGGAATTTGCCGGGCAGATCTGCGCCCAGGCAGTGTTTTTTAGCAGTCAAAGAAAGCTAGAACAAGGAATATACCTAGACAAAGATCAGATTATCTGGGCGTGGGATCGACAGCAGAGGATAGTCTGCAATGTCAAAGAATTAAAATTGATTGGCAAACATAATTATGAAAACGTCATGGCTGCGGTGGCAATGGCGCTGCTATTTGGCGTTTCTATGGAAAAAGTACAAGAAGTTCTGGTGCGTTTTTCGGCTGTCCCGCATAGAATAGAATATGTGGTGACGAAGGGAGGAGTCCGTTTTTATAATGATTCCAAGGGAACCAATCCAGATGCGGCAATTCAGGCAATCCGCGCCATGGAATGGCCTACGCTCCTGATTGGGGGCGGATATGATAAGGATTCCCAGTATGGCGAATGGATTAATGCATTTGAAGGAAAGGTAAAAAAATTAGTTCTGCTTGGAGCTACCCGGGAAAAGATACGAGATACCGCAGTACGATTGGGTTATCCCGCAGAGGACATTATTTTGGTGGAGAGCCTTCAGGAGGCAGTGGATGCCTGCTATGCCCATGCTGCGAAAGGGGACGCAGTGTTGTTGTCTCCGGCATGTGCAAGCTGGGGGATGTTCCAAAATTACGAACAGAGAGGTGATATGTTTAAACAAATGGCGAGGGCGTTGCAGGAATAGCTTATTCTTAAGAGTAATGAGGAAGATAGCCATGTTTCATGGATATTAAACTGCTGTCTGAATGAGAAAAGTAAAAATATAGAGGTGCTGGTATGGTCAGAGAGGAAATGACTGACAAAAGACAAAGAAATTTCCGGTATTTTGACTACAGTCTGTTGATCATCGTGTTTTTTATGGTATGTTTTGGGCTGGTCATGTTATATAGCACAAGCTCCTATAATGGACAGGTCAAATTTTCGGATAGCGCCTACTATTTGAAAAAGCAGCTTTTTGCAGATATACTAGGAATTGCCGTAATGGCGTTCGTGGCACAGATTGATTATCGAGTATGGAAAAACTTCTGGTTGCTTGCTTATGCCGGGGCATTCGGGATGTGTACCCTGGTGCTGTTTGTGGGACAGGAATTAAACGGTGCTAAGCGCTGGCTGAAGCTGGGGCCGGTTAGCTTTCAGCCCTCGGAGATGGCAAAAGTCGCAATTATTGTGTTTCTAGCAACTGTGATCAGCCGTATGCCGAAGCAGATGGGAAAGTTTACTGCCCTGATCAAAGTGATGCTGATGGTGATGCCGATGGTTGTAATTGTGGCATCTGAAAACTTGAGCACGGCGATCATCATTCTGGGAATCGCTATTTGCCTGGTGTTTGTCTCAAGCCCGAGATATATGCAGTTTATTGTAATGGGCGGCGTGGTGATCGCCTTTGGAGCAGCGTTTATCATGTTGGAATCTTACCGGGCGGAACGGCTAAAGATTTGGCTGGAGCCGGAGAAATATGAGAAAGGCTACCAGACATTGCAGGGACTTTACGCGATTGGCTCCGGCGGCTTGTTTGGAAAGGGATTGGGAGCAAGCATGCAGAAGCTTGGCTTCGTGCCAGAAGCGCAAAATGACATGATTTATTCTATCATCTGCGAGGAGCTGGGACTGTTCGGCGCAGTTTGCGTGATCTTGCTGTTTGTGATACTAATCTGGCGGTTTATGGTGATTGCCAACAATGCCCAGGACTTATATGGAGCTTTGATTGCCACAGGCGTTCTTGCCCACATAGCCATACAGGTAATTCTGAATATCGCAGTGGTAACCAATACCATACCAAATACAGGGATTTCTTTGCCATTTATCAGTTATGGAGGCACTTCCGTTGCATTTTTACTGGCAGAGATTGGATTGGTTTTGAGCGTTTCTAGGGGGATTCGTCTGGAGGAATAGAGAATGGGAAGACAAAGGAAAAGACGGAATAGGAAAGGGAAAATGACGGGAATGGCTTTTCTTTTCTTCCTGCTGATTCTGGCAATAGCTGCCCTGATTGTTGTAAAAGCTTTCGTCGTCAAAAAAGTGGTGGTAACAGGAAGTACTCATCACCCAGAGGAAGTGATTGAGCAGTGGCTGCTGGATGATGAAAATTCCTGGAGCAGCCTATATGTATATTTTAAGTATAAATTTCAAGAACCAAGGGAGCTTCCTTTTGTTGCTTCTATGAAAGTATCTCTTAAATCTCCCCAAGTGCTAAAGATAGACGTATATGAAAAAGAGATTTTAGGAAGGGTTTACATAGAGTCTTTGGGACAGAATGCGTATTTTGACAAAGACGGGGTCGTGGTGGAGATGTCTTCGGAAGTCATTGAAAACGTTCCTAAGATCAACGGTTTGGACGTAAAGCGCATCGTGTTAAACGAAAAGCTGCCCATTGAGGGAAAGAGCGTGCTCAAAAACCTCTTAAGCCTGACGCAGCTTTTGAAAAAGTATCAATTGGAGCCAGAAAGCATTAAATATGGAGGAGAAGGCAATTATACGCTGAAATATGGAAAGCTTTCTGTCTCTATGGGACAGGCACAACATTTTAATGAGAAAGTGGTAAGGCTTTCTTATCTCATGCCGAAGCTGGAAGGGCAGAAAGGCACGCTTCATTTAGAAAGCTGGACGGAAAATACCAAAGATATCACTTTTGAGAAGTCAGGATAAAGAGGACCGCCTCAAAAAACCTAAGAAAATTAAAAATTTTTTGTTGATTAATTTGTAAAAAAATTATACTATAGTATACAGGAGTTTAAACTAGGTTAGAAGAAAAGGTTTAGATTGATAGAAATATTCAGATATTGAATAAAAGGAGGAAGAACCTTGCTTGAGATAATGACGACCGAAGCAGAATCCAGTGCGAAGATCATCGTGATAGGTGTCGGAGGCGCTGGTAATAATGCAGTAAATAGAATGATTGATGAAAATATAGGCGGTGTCGAGTTTATCGGTGTCAATACAGATAAGCAGGCGCTGGCATTGTGTAAGGCTCCGACGCTGATCCAGATCGGGGAGAAGCTTACCAAGGGGCTAGGCGCTGGCGCACAGCCAGAGATTGGTCAGAAAGCCGCAGAAGAGAATATAGAAGAACTGACCGCAGAGATCAAAGGCGCAGACATGGTGTTTGTCACTTGCGGCATGGGTGGCGGCACCGGAACCGGGGCTGCTCCCGTGGTGGCCCGGATTGCAAAAGAAATGGGAATCTTGACTGTTGGCGTTGTCACAAAGCCTTTTAAGTTCGAGGCGAAAGCCCGTATGGTCAATGCTTTGGGCGGTATCGAGCGGTTAAAAGAGAGCGTGGATACTCTGATTGTGATTCCCAATGACAAGTTGCTCGAGATCGTGGACCGGAGAACCACCATGCCAGACGCATTAAAGAAGGCGGACGAGGTATTGCAGCAGGCGGTACAGGGAATTACGGACTTGATCAATGTGCCTGCGCTCATCAATCTGGATTTTGCAGACGTTCAGACTGTTATGAAGGATAAGGGACTGGCTCATATCGGCATTGGCATGGCTACAGGCGATGATAAGGCGACAGAGGCAGTGAAGATGGCGGTGGCGAGCCCCCTTTTGGAGACCACGATTACAGGCGCTTCCCATGTCATTATCAATATTTCTGGAGATATTTCCCTGTTGGATGCCAGTGACGCCGCAAATTATGTCCAGGATCTGTCAGGCGAGGGCGCAAACATTATCTTTGGCGCTAAGTATGATGAAAACATGGCCGATGAAGCAATTATTACCGTGATAGCGACAGGGTTAGAAGGAGCGGTTCAGAAGCCGTCTCCGAAAGTGATGTCTCCACAGGGCGGAATAGGGACAGGGACGAGACAGCCGTCTGCGTTTGGCGCAGGGGCAGGAACGAGGCAGCCGTCTGCGTTTGGCGCAGGGACAGGCGCAAGACCTGGCAACGCTTATGGAGCTGCTCCTACGCCCACGGGAACTCAGAGAGGTCATCTTGGGGTGACTCCGTCTACTTTGGGGATACAGCGCGCCAAGAAGCCAGAGAGCAGCGTGCAGGAGCATGATATCAAGATACCAGAATTTTTGAAGAATACAAGAAAGTAATCATTTACATAGAGGAAGGATCTCAAGTATTGAGGTTCTTTTTCTGCAATAGGGAGATCTACGGAGGAGCGTTATGAAAACGATACGAATGAAGATAATTTCAGGTATTTTATTGTGTTCTTTGCTTACGGCGTTTATTGTGGGAATGTTGTCGATTGCCAATATCGCCAGGATAGAGGCGCAGAATTCCAATCAAAACATGCAAGTGAAAGCTGAACGGGAAGCCCTGGAAATCAACGATATGATCTCTAAAATCGAACAGTCGGTGAAGACTTTGAGCGATATTTTAATGCAGCATTTTGATTATGCGTCTTTTGTGAAAGATAAAGAGTACGCAGATGAGTATACGGAACAGATCGCGCAGGAAATCGATACTTTCGGCAAGTGGACGGAGGGGGCGATCACAGCATATATCCGCTATAATCCTCAATATTCTGATCCAGAATCTGGATATTTTATCACAAGGAATTCTGTGGACGAAGAATTTGAAAGCGTCGTGCCCACGGATTTTTCTATGTATGACGAGGATGATGCAGAGCATGTGGGGTGGTATTATATTCCGGTCAAGGCGGGGAAGCCAATCTGGATGGAGCCATACCTGAATGCGAATATTAACGTATACATGATTTCTTATGTGATTCCTCTTTTTGCAGAAGACGGAACATCTATCGGCATTATTGGCATGGATATTGATTTTTCCCAGATCACAGAGATTGTGGACGAAATTGAATTTTTTGAGACGGGTTATGCATTTTTGGCGAGTGATACTGGAACAGTGATACATAATGGGAATTTTGAGAGCGGTACGGCTCTATCTTCCCTTGATTCATCTTTATCTGGTGTAACAGAGCTGATCCAGGATCAGAACCGTCAGGGAGAACGGTTTGACTATCTATACCACAAAGAAAAAAAGCAGCTTGTTTATTATAGCTTGGGCAATGGCATGAAGCTTGTGCTTGCAGTGCCCAGCTTGGAGACTTACTCTGGCGCCAACCGGCTATTTGTCATTATATTGACGGCGGTTTTGATCGCTCTACTATTCTCTGGGATCGTGGGAATTGTTGTTGCAAGCAATATTTCCAGGCCTATCAAGCAGCTCACCGCCGTGATTGATCAGACCTCGAGGCTGGATTTTCGAGCCACGGAGTTCGGGCAGCGGCTCCGCAGGCAGAAAGATGAAATTGGCGTTATGGCAAATGAGATTCATTCGATGCGAAAGAATTTGCGCAAGATGATGGGGAGCCTTGAGGAGGCGGAAGAAACCATTCGTGACAATGTGATGAATCTCAATGAGATTATGGAAGAGAACAGGATTCATGCGCAGGAGAATTCTGCAGCAACGCAGGAACTTGCGGCGGGCATGGAGGAGGCAAGCGTCAATACGGCGAACATTATACATAGTATTGAAGAGGTCAGGCATAATTCGAAAAGCATTCATCGGATGGCGGAAGAGGGCGAGCAAAATTCGATACAGGTTCGACAGCGTGCGGGCGAAATGGAGCATGTGAGCCGCACTTCCAGGGACAAGACCGATAATATGTATGCAGTGATGAAACAAAAGACAGATGTCGCCATTGAGCAATCGAAAGCTGTAGACAAAATCAATGAACTGACGGACGCCATCAAGGATATTTCATCCCAGACGAATTTGCTGGCCTTGAACGCTAATATTGAGGCTGCCAGGGCAGGGGAGGCAGGCAAAGGGTTTGCCGTGGTGGCTTCAGAGATCGGTTCCTTGGCGGATCAGACCCTGCATACCGTGGATAACATCAACGGGATTGTGAGCGAGGTAAATCAAGCCGTGTCCAATATGACAGACTGCATTATGACGGTGATGGAATTTTTGGAAAGCACGGTGCTGGGTGATTATGAAGATTTCAGCAAGTCAGGCGGGCAGTATCTTGCAGATGCCGACGGCTTTAATGGCATCATGAGCCAGACCAAAGAGGCAGTTGGGGCGTTGGAAGGTTATATTTCTCAAATCGCAGGAGCCGTTGAGGATATCAATGAGATGGTCAATCAGTCGGCAGATGGAATCAATGTCATTGCAGAGAAGTCTGGCGAGACACAGAATGCCACCGTCGAAGGATATTCCAGGTTGAAAGAGTGTATGAAGTCTATAGAGGAATTGAAAGAGATTGTGTCCCAATTCCAGCTGTAAATTTAGTTGTGATATAATTTTCAGACAAACATGGGGCTGTCGCACGAATGTATTTACCTGTTCAAAAGGTCTTGCCGCATAAGCGGCAAGACCTTTTGAAGAAGTAAATATCATAGTGCGACAGCCCCATTCTGTCTTTGCCGCATGAGCGGCAAGGCTTTTGAACAGGTAAATACATTCGTGCGACAGCCCCATAAAATATGCAGCAGCTCGACAATGCTGCAAAGTCGATAAACCAAGTTACAGCACGTTTGAAAAAGTTGCAGAGCCTGCATTTTTTCGAAACTCCATAGGCGTGCACTGGTATTTGCGCTTGAAGATGCGGTGAAAATATGACAAGTTGTCAAATCCGGTGTCGACGGCGATATTTGCAACCGTGTCTTCGGAAGATATCAAGAGCCTGGCTGCTATGGTAAGTCGATAGTCATTGAGATAATCCGTAAAAGATACCGCCATATGCTTCTTAAAAAATTTCATGAAATGGGGCTGGCTAAAGCTGCAGATTGCGGCGGCGTTGGCGATGGAAATCTTTTCCTGGTAGTTGGTCTCCACATATTTGAGGATTTCTTTGAGACGGTCCAGGGATTTGGCATTCTGGCTGTGCGGGTGATTCTGCATGCAAAAGCGTAGATGGTAAAAGAAGATAAAGAGCTGCCCTTTGACGGCGAGCTGGTAGCCAGGAGGGAAGCTTTTGCAGATTTCATCTATGGAGTCTAAGCATTCCGAAAGTCCATGGTGCTGGAAGGAATCTGCAGGATAATGATAGTTGAATTGTATCTTGCCCTGGATCAGGGGCAGAAAAAAATCCTCCGTACAGAGGTCGCCCTTGGGAACCATCAGCATGGAAACTTGAAAAATAATGTTTTCATATTCCATCGAATGATTCGCAAGCTGCTGAATTGAATGTAAATGACCAGGGGGGACCACCACGATATCTCCTTGAGACACGCAAAATGAGATCAGATCTACGGCGATGACTCCACTTCCTTTTTTGATATAAATGATTTCCATCTCATTATGCCAGTGGGTGGGCACCGTGGCAAAGTCAAGGGGAATGCTGCATAAATAGATGTTAAAGGGAAAGTTTCCATGTCCATGGGATTTTGTTTCCTGGGAGCGTTCATATTCTGAAATATTCATAAGCGCAAGATCCTTTACCGTTGAATTTGATAGTATTGTACTATAATTTGCTATCATACGGCAAGAAAAAAATGGAAAAAGCGGGTATACTAATGTCGTGAGACACATTATCAAGAAGATCAAAACAACAGTGCCGCCCAAGGAAATAAGCTTCGGGAAAAGGGAACGCTTAGAAAGAAAAGGAGAATGAAAATGAGTGTCAATGTAAGAGAATTATTGGAAAAGAAATGCTGTAATAATCTTGCAGCCTGTACGGATGAACAGCTTTATTATGGACTGTTGGGAGTCGTAAAAGATCTTGCAAAGCAAAAAGAGAGTCAACAGGGAAAAAAGAAAATCTATTATATTTCAGCGGAATTCCTGATCGGAAAACTGCTGTCTAACAATTTGATCAATCTGGGAATCTATGACGACGTGGCGGCTCTTTTGAAACAGTATGGCAAGGATATTAATTTGATTGAGCAGGTGGAACCGGAACCTTCGCTTGGAAACGGCGGGCTGGGGAGGCTTGCGGCATGTTTTTTAGATTCGATGGCGACGCTCGGCTTAAATGGGGACGGAATCGGGCTCAACTATCATTTCGGGTTGTTTTTGCAGACCTTTGAAAATCATCTGCAAAAGGAAAATAAAAATCCCTGGATAGAAAAAGAGAGCTGGCTTACCAAGACGGATGTGACTTATCCGATTCAGTTCGGCGGATTTACCGTGCAGTCTCGCATGTACGACCTGGATGTGACAGGTTATGAGAACCGCGCCAACAAACTGCACTTGTTCGACATTGAGACAGTAGATGAAAGCCTGGTAGGAGACGGGATTGACTTCGATAAGGAAGATATCTGCAAAAATCTTACCTTGTTCCTGTACCCAGATGATTCTGATGATGCAGGAAGGCTTCTTCGGGTGTATCAGCAGTATTTCATGGTGAGCAACGGGGCAAGGCTGATTTTGGAAGAGTGCAAGGCAAAGGGCTGCAAGCTTTATGATCTGCCGGAATATGCGGCAATTCAGATTAACGACACCCATCCTAGCATGGTGATTCCAGAGTTGATCCGATTGCTGATGGAAGAGGGGATCCGTATGCAAGACGCGATTGATATCGTGTCAAAAACCTGTGCTTACACCAATCATACTATCTTGGCGGAGGCATTGGAAAAATGGCCCATGGATTACTTGAATCAGGCGGTGCCCCAGCTGATGCCGATTATCAGGGAGCTTGATACGATTGTCAAAGACAAATTTAAGGATCAAACCGTGGCAATTATCGACTCTGCCAACCGGGTGCATATGGCGCATATGGATATCCACTATGGCTACAGCGTTAACGGCGTGGCGTATCTGCACACCGAGATCTTAAAGAAAAACGAGCTCGATCATTTTTATAAGATTTATCCTCAAAAATTCAATAATAAGACCAACGGGATCACTTTCCGCCGCTGGCTGATGCACTGCAACAGGGGATTGAGCAGTTATCTGGATCAAGTGATTGGAACTGGCTGGCACAAAGATGCGCAGCAGTTGGAGAAACTTCTTGCCTTTGCAGAGGATCAGCAAGTTCTTAAGAAGTTGTTGCAGATCAAGAAAGAAAATAAACAAGCCCTTGTGAAGTACCTCAAAGAAACCCAGGGCGTGGAGCTAGATGAGAACTCTATTTTTGATATCCAGATCAAACGCTTGCATGAATACAAACGCCAGCAGATGAATGCCCTGTATGTTATTCATAAATATCTGGAGATTAAGGGGGGAAAGAAGCCGACTACGCCGATTACCGTGATTTTCGGGGCAAAGGCGGCTCCGGCATATATCATTGCCAAGGATATCATCCACCTGATTCTCTGTCTCCAGGAAATCATCAATAACGATCCCCAGGTAAGTCCGTATCTCAAGGTTGTCATGGTGGAGAACTACAATGTAACCAAAGCGGAAAAACTGATTCCGGCATGCGATATCTCCGAACAGATTTCCCTGGCAAGCAAGGAAGCGTCTGGAACAGGAAATATGAAATTCATGTTAAACGGCGCTGTGACTCTTGGGACGATGGATGGTGCGAATGTAGAGATTGCAGACCTGGTGGGCAAAGAAAACATTTATATTTTTGGAGAAAGTTCAGACACTGTGATTGAACATTATATACAAGCAGATTATGAATCCAAAGAGTATTATGAAAAAGACGAAGACATTAAAGAAGCCGTAGACTTCATCGTAGGAAAAGAGATGATGAAAGTGGGGCAGAAGGAAAATCTTGAGAGGCTTTATAACGAGCTTTTGAATAAGGATTGGTTTATGACGCTTTTGGATTACAAGGATTATGCCAAGAAGAGGGAAATGTGTTATAGAGATTATGAAGACCGTGTTGCATGGGCAAAGAAGATGCTGGTGAACACGGCAAAGGCGGGATTTTTCTCCTCAGACCGTACCATTGCAGAGTACAATCAGGATATCTGGAAATTATCATAGACTATTTTTAGAAGGATGGTGTTGACAAAATGAAACAAAAGATAACAGCTTTTATTTGCATGTGTTTGATGATGCTTATGCTGACAGCCTGTGCCAGCGGACCAGAAATGCCAATGCAGGTCACAGTGGATGGCTATGACATTGTGATAGGCAAGACTACGATGCAGGATTTGATTGATCAGGGGTATGAGGTAAACAATAATGGCAACCAGGATGTGGCAAAAGACGGGGATCGCTATATTTCTTTCTATTATAGCCTCGATAAAGGAGCAGGACATCAATTCTGGGTCACGGTCTGTGTTCCTTGGAGCGGAAAGGCTGATATTTCCGCTGAAAGCGCTCAGTCTGCTACAGAGGGGATTGTGAGGTCAGTCGAGGTAAGGAAGTCCGCCGCAGAGGATATCTCCGTTGTTTATAACGATGTGGAACTTGCGGATATGAGCTTTGATAATGCTACGGAATGGGGCGCAAAAGAAAATAAAGATAAATCTGTGAAAACATATCAATTGACAGCCAAACAGGGATTTCTCACCTGGGAGGCCATAAATACTTCGGATCAGGAGTTTAATGAACTGCGGGTTCAGATGAGTCAGAAAGAATTCGAGAAAATGCAGGAATCATAGGACTGCAGCCAGTTAAGGACTGATGTGAAAGGGCTGTTGCAACATGCAGCTTATATACAATATATGGATGAGATTCTTGCGTTATCAAAACCATATGTTGTATATAAAGGCAATTATGCAACAGCCCCTTGTAAATGGAAATAAGTTTAAGCCAATTTTAAAAAAGCTCTAAGTTTCTTTTCGCAGATCCTTTGGGAGCTGCAAAAACAGCTTGTTGATGCGGTTCTTGTCCGTGTCTTCCACCCGCAGGAAGATCCCTTCCGGCGTGGTGATGGATTCGCCTGCCTGGGGAAGATGATCCAGCAGTTCAATCATGTAACCTCCTACGGTGTCATAATCCTCGGAGGAAAGCTTTAAATGCAGTTTATTGCAAAGATCTTCCAGGTTCATGGAACCTTGCACCAGGTATTCGAGCTCTCCCAGCTTCTGGAGCGGATCTTCTTCATCTATGTCGTATTCGTCCCGAATCTCACCTACAATCTCCTCTAAAATATCCTCTAAGGTAATTAAGCCAGCGGTTACGCCGTATTCGTCTAGTACAATCGCAATATTAAAGGAAGACTGTTTCATTTCTATTAAAAGTTCCACTGTTTTCTTATGCTCATAAGTATAATAAGGCTTGCGCAGGATGTCACGGACGGAAAAACTGTCCTTGCTTGCCTCATAGAGCAAAAGGTCCTTCATGTTGATCGTTCCCACCACGTTATCAATGGAGTCTTCATAGATCGGTAGCCGGGTGAATTTGTAAGTGCGGAAAAGGTTGATCAGTTCTTCGTAGCTGCTGTTGATATCAGCAAACGTCATGTCAATTCTTGGAACCATGATTTCCTTTGCCTGAGAGTCGCCGAAGTCAAATACATTGTTGATCATGGCATGTTCTTCCGGTTCAATGACGCCTTCCTGGTGGCTGACGTCTACGATGGTGCGTAGCTCCTCCTCTGTGAGGGTGCCATGTTCGCCGGAGACATTGACCCGCAGCAATATTAAAAACCCAGTGGATAATTTATTGATAACATAAATTGCAGGAGTCAAAAATTTCATAAGTCCCAGGATAATTCCTGAATAGGCAAGGGAAATCTTATCTGCATGAATGGTGGCAAGGGTCTTTGGCGATATCTCACCGAAAATAAGCACCAGTACCGTCAGGATTCCAGTTGCAATTCCCGCTCCGGCATTTCCAAAAATCTGAATCGCAAGGGCGGTGGCAATCGATGAAGCCGACAAATTGACAATGTTGTTGCCGATCAAAATCGCGCTGAGCATCTTTCCGGAATCGCTGGTAATTTCCAGCACCCTTTGCGCCTGCTTGTTTCCCTCATCCGCAAGATTCTTGAGTCGGATTTTATTGGAGGTGGTCAGCGCCGTCTCCGCAGAGGAAAAAAATGCAGATAACAATAATAATAAGACTACAAATAATAACTGTATGACCTCGCTTGAGTCCAAGTGCATCTCTCCTTTCAATATACATAATATAAAGGAAGAAGCAGATTTTTGCAAGATATTTCCATGAACTTTAGAGAATTCTATGGAGGACGGGGAATAGTTTTGCTGACAAGGGAATAAAATATCTTAGAATCTAATGGACATTCTATCAAGGAGAGGAAGAAAATGGAAAGAAATCCTATGAGAAAAAACCTTGTGCAGGCGCAGGGAGAAAAGAAAGAAAGAATCTCTGTGCTTGCAATACTGAAGATTCTGTTGGCAATGTATCTGGTAACCGGCGGGCTGCTGCTGCTATTATCAGCACTGCTGTATAAGATGCAGCTCAGTGAAAGCGTGGTATCAGTAGGGATTGTGCTGATCTATGTGATTTCCGGGTTCTTAGGCGGGCTGCTGATGGGCAAAGTTATGAAGACGCGGCGCTTTTTCTGGGGAATGGTGATAGGAGGAGCCTATTTTCTGATTTTAGTGCTAGGCTCCATCCTATTTGAAAAAGGGATTAACATGGAGTTATCCCGCTTGTTCACAACATTGGTCCTGTGTACGGCCTCGGGGATGATCGGGGGCATGGCAAGCTGACGAAGCTTTTTGGATTGGCTACCGCTGTACCCGTCCAGAAGCGTCGCCGCCAGCCAGTTTTAAAACTTCATCTAAGGAGACGAGGTTAAAATCTCCCTCGATCGAGTGCTTGAGACAAGAAGCTGCTGCGGCGAACTCAATCTGTTCCTGAGGCGGATAGCCAATCAGGGAGCCAGCGATCAGTCCTGCGGCGAAACTGTCGCCGCCTCCTACCCTGTCTACAATGTGCATCTGGTACTTGCGGCTGAAATAGCAATCGTCGCCATTGTAAAGCATGGCGGACCAGCCGTTGTCATTGGCGGAAATAGATTCCCGCAGGGTGATGGCGACTTTGGAAAAGCCAAAACGGTCTTTTAATTGTTTCGCTACATCTTTATAGCCTTCATGGTTCACAGTCCCTGTCGTGACGTTTGTGTTTGCCGCCCCGATGCCGAACACGTCAGAGGCGTCTTCCTCGTTGGCGATGCAGACATCTACATACTGACAGAGGCTTTCCATGACCTGTCCCGCCTTTTCCTTGCTCCATAGCTTCTTCCTGTAATTTAAGTCGCAGGAAATGGTGACGCCTGCCTCCTTTGCTGCTTGGCATGCCATCAGGCAAAGATCTGCAAGAGTATCGTTTAAAGCGGGGGTAATTCCGGTAAAATGGAACCAGTCAGCGCCTTGAAAAATCTCTTTCCAGCAAAAATCTTCGGAAGAGGCAGTGGAGAGAGAGGAATCTGAGCGGTCATAGATTACTTTTGAGGGGCGTTGGGAGGCGCCTTTTTCGAGATAGTAAATGCCGACCCGGTTGCCGCCCCGGGCAATGTAGGAGATATCCACTCCGTATCGGCGCAGGGCGTTGATTCCCGCCTGTCCGATTTCGTGCGAGGGGAGACGGGTAACAAATGTGGAATGGAAACCATAGTTTGCCAAAGATACGCAGACATTGGCCTCTCCGCCGCCATAGACGGCGCCAAAATGTTCTGCCTGGACAAATCGCTGATAGCCTTCCGGGGCAAGGCGCAGCATCAGTTCCCCGAAAGCGATTACTTTTTTTTCAGTCATGATTGTTCTCCTGTTCTGTAGGCTGGTCATGCCCGCACTGTGCGTACGGCCTCTTCAGCCAGCCGTTGAATTTCTTCAAAGTTTCCTGTCTTTATCAGATCTTCTTTTACCATCCAGCTCCCGCCGCAGGCAAACACCCGGTCACATGCCAGATAGGTGTGGACATTTTCAAGGTTGATTCCTCCAGTGGGCATAAACCGGATTTGAGGGTAAGGGGCGGACAATGCTTTGATCATTGCCAGTCCCCCGGAGGCTTCTGCCGGAAAGAATTTGAGCATCGTCAATCCCATAGAGAGCGCTGTTTCAATGCCCGTGGGATTGTTGACGCCTGGGAAGACAGGATATTTCTTCTTTATGCAGTGCTTTACCATGGTGGGATTCAAGCCAGGGCTTACAATGAATTTGGCGCCTGCTTTGATCGCTTGGTCTGCATGGGCAGGGGTAAGCACGGTTCCTGCGCCTACCAGCATCTGTGGAAATTCCTGGGTCATGATTTTGATCGCTTCTGCGGCTGCTTCTGTACGAAACGTGATTTCCGCACAGGGGAGTCCGCCGTCGCAGAGCGCTTTCGCCAGCGGCTTGGCGTCGGCAGCGTCCTGCAGGACTACTACAGGCACGATGCGGGCGAGTTTTAGTTGTTCTGTTATTTGATGCATGGCAAATCCTCCTATAGCATTTCAAAAGAGTCAGAGATAGGCCTGTCAGCCTCTGATGGCAGCGCAGGCGGCGTGGTCCAGGCAAGGGGAGCCTGGCTGGGAGAGCCGTCTGAATGATTTCCAGTGTTTTTGACAGAATTGAAAGGAAAACCATTCTGGGCGTAGCTGCCATATCCATTTCTGAGTTTCGTTTTTGTATGATCATCTCCCTGAGAGGAACTTGTTCTTTCTGGAAGGTCGCTGTCGGGGATGTTTCCATCATCGTAAATATTTTTTGCGCGCTTGTAACTCATAGAAAATCTCCTTTCGGTAGTTGTTTTTGGTTAGTATGCGAAACCAAGGCAAGAATTATGCAACATCATAGGACGGCATATTTCGTTTGTGCAATGGCGTGTGATATTTACGAGATTTTTGGGAATACTCTCAATGGCAGTAAGTTTCGATTTTCCCCATTTTGTAATTCATAGTGACAAAAGGTTTCCATCACAAAGCGATGAAAACACTTTGCACATAAAAGCGCTCTGAAAAGCTGGCTTTTCAAGCACTTTTTGTACAAGATGTCTATGCTGCCAAAGGCAGCAAGACCTTTTGTCACTATGAATTACAAAATGGGGAAACTCAAACAGTAAGTAGATTGACAAATTGAAGGAGGTCAAAGAATGATGAAGTTTTATAAGTGTAGTAAGTGCCTGAGCGTGGCAATGGAGATGATTCCAGGAGAACATGCAGGCGAGAAGACGTTTGAGGAATTGCAGGCAAATACCGTTGATGCTTCGGGTGAGAAGCATGTGCCATTGGTTGTGCAAAACGGCGACAAGGTGCAAGTTAAGGTGGGAGAGCTGGAACATCCGATGCTAGAAGAACACTATATCATGTGGATTTATTTAGAGACAAGCCAGGGCGGGCATTTGAGACTGCTTAAGCCTGAAGATAAGCCTGAAGCGGAGTTTAATCTGTGCTCCGGGGATCAGGTTGTGGCGGCATATGCATATTGCAACCTGCATGGATTGTGGAAATCCAAATAAGAACTGGGTCATGACAAAAAGGGCTGTCGCAAAATGCAGCTTAGATACATTATATGGATAAGATTCTTAGGTTCTGAATACCATATTTTGTATATAACGGCTATTTTGCAACAGCTCCTTTTGTTCTCTTATAAGATTTTTGAGTTTCCGCATTTTGCAATTCATAACGCCAAAAGGTCTTGCTGCCTTTGGCAGCATAGACATCTTGCACAAAAAGCGCTTGAAAAGCTAGCTTTTCAGAGCGCTTTTATGTGCAAAGTGTTTTCATCACTTTGTGATGGAAACCTTTTGGCGCTATGAATTGCAAAATGCGGAAACTCAAATATAAGATTAGGTTGTTAAAGGTCTTAATTGCCTGCAACGAAAATGGACCCTTAACAACCAGATCCTTATAGGCAATTATATTGAAATTAGCTATAAGATAAGAAACTTGATGGAAATTGCGCGCCGTGCTTTCATTTGCCTTGGCGCGCTTTTTTTGCTAGTTTGAACCTTGACCAGAACTTGCCTTTCTTTTCAGGCGCTGGCTCATTGCCGCCGCGCAGCCCTTTGACACTCGTAATATAAAGCCCGCTGACTACGGCTTTCACTTCTTTTTTGGTCGGGATGCTGTCGAATATCGCGCTGTCGCAGATGAAAGTCATAATCCTTGGTCCCACTTTTGCTTTTACGATAGGCATTTTGGAACGACGCATCAGCTTTGGCGTTTGCGCTAAGACGGCGGCAGGGAGCCCTGCTTCTGATAGCTTCATATGTTTCTTATCAATAATCAGCATCGATACCGTCTGTGCAGCAGCAGCAATCTGTGCATCCTGCTCTTCCTTTTTCTTCTGTGCTTTTTTACCAAGTATGTAAAGCGCAATAACTGCGGCCAGGAGAATGACGGCAATTACAATTAATACGATTTGCCATGTTGCCACAAGAAAACCTCCTCTTAAAAAATAATTTGTGCATTGTGTGACATGGTCTCACATTATGCCTGTCAGAATTATATCATTGCTAGTGCCAAAAATCAATGATATAATATGACCTAAAGCGAAGGATTCAGGGAGGTTGGCAGATGAAAAAACAGGCGCGGGCGACATTGGTTTCACTGGTGATTCTTGTCTTGATTGGCGCAGGGCTGTTCTTTTGGGCATACGTCCCAAGTCAGGGGGACGAGGCAAAGGAAGCAAGCTCCTGGGAACGGCTCATGCAGGACGATGATCTAAAGGAAGCGCATACGATGGAAGTTTTAGAGAAGCCGCAAGAGGCAGCAGGGGACGGTCAGGGACAGGCAGAAGAAGACGCAGGGCAAAGCAGCCAGGGACAGGTAGGAGAAAACACAGGGGAGAACAGCGAGGGACAAGCGGAGGGAAAAACAGGGGAAAGCGGCCAGGAGACAGGGATAGACTCTGGGGAAGTGACTCTTGTATTTGCGGGTGATATCTATCTTAGCCCATATGTTCAGGACAATTATAGAAGCCTTGGGATCGACGGCATTATCTCAGAAAGGCTTCTTGCAATGATGAAGGATGCAGATATCGCCATGGCAAATCAGGAATTTCCATTTTCTACAGCGGGAACTAAGGCTCCAGACAAGCAGTTTAATTTTCGTGTCGATCCATCCTACACCGCGATCTTGAAAGAGCTGGGATTAGACGTGGTAACCCTTGCCAATAACCATGCATTGGATTACGGCACAGAAGCGCTCATGGATTCGTTTGAAGCGCTGGATAGCGCAGGGATTGCTTATATAGGGGCAGGGGCTTCAAGAGAACGTGCGATGCAGCCTTATATCGTCCAGGCGGGGCAGAAGAATTTTGGATTCCTTGCGGCGTCCAGGGTGATTCCGGTGATAGACTGGAACGTGGAAAATCAACAGCCTGGAATGTTTTGTACCTATGACAGCAAGCTGTTAACGGAGGCGGTTCAACAAGCAAGGCAGCAATGTGATTTTCTTACCGTGTATGTCCATTGGGGCGTGGAAAAATCCGATACGCCGGAAGACTATCAAAGACAGCTTGCCAAGGAGTATATTGACGCAGGGGCGGATTTGGTAGTCGGCGCACATCCCCATGTGCTCCAGGGAATTGAATATTACAATGGCAAGCCGATTGTATATAGTTTGGGGAATTATATCTTCAATCAGGAAATTGCCGCCACTGTATTATTGAAAGTCAGGGTAACTGCGGATCATCAGGCTGTTCTTCAGCTGATTCCAGCCTCTGCCACGGGGGCAAAAACCAAGGAAATGGAACTTGAGGAGGCAAACGGGCTCTGCCAGCAGATCACAGATATTTCTTTTGGCGCAGAAATTGACAGCGAGGGCATGGTGCGGCAGAAATGAGATCAAGTCATAATGGGATGCCCAAGAGGGTATAAGATTTCGCAATTCCTTATATAATATAAAAACGAGATGCGGGATGAAATGTCATGGAAAGTGAAAAATTTGAAAATCTTTTGAATCTTGCCCTCAACGCCACGGAGCGGGAACGGGAAAAATCGTTAAACCTGGGCGTCGGTTATGAGCCTCAAGAGAATCGATGGGAACTGATTGTGAAATATTCTGGCGATATTAACCGCCTATCGAGAGAAAATCCAGAGATCAAGGTGGAAGAGCTTAGCAATGAGTATGCCATATTAAACGTGCCAGAGTCTGCCATGGACCAGGTGGCAAAAGCAGTGGAAGTAGAATATGTTGAAAAGCCAAAACGCATGTATTTTGCCGTGCGGGAGGGCAAACGGGCGTCTTGCATCCCGCCGTTGCAGGACGCCCGTTATAATTTGACAGGAAAAGGGGTGATTGTAGCGATTTTAGATTCTGGAATTGATTATAGTCACCCTGATTTTCGGAATGCAGATGGAAGCACTAGGATTCTTGCCTTGTACGATGAGACCTTGGATCGGGAGTTTTCCACGGAGGAAATCAATCAGGCGTTGAAAGTGGAAAGTGAGCAGGAGCGTTTTCAGATCGTGCCAAGCAGGGACACTTCTGGACATGGAACCCATGTGGCGGGAATTGCCGCAGGAAATGGAAGGGCATCTGGCGGCGTCAATAAGGGAGTGGCATATGAGAGCCCGCTTCTGATCGTCAAACTTGGAACGGCAGACCGCAATGGGTTTCCAAGAACTACGCAGCTGATGCGCGGTCTTGACTATGTGGTAAATAAGTCCTTAGAGCTTCAAATGCCCATGGCGGTGAATATCAGCTTTGGGAATAATTATGGTTCCCACAGTGGGACGGCATTGCTGGAAACGTATATCAATGATATGTCAAATTATTGGAAAACGTCAATCTCTGTTGGAACTGGGAATGAGGGCACGGCGAGGGGGCATACGTCTGGAATTCTTAAGGAAGGACGGCAACAGGAAATAGAACTTGGCGTTGGAAATTATGAAACCGCCCTGAGCCTGCAGATCTGGAAATCTTATGTGGATGAGTATGATATTTTACTGATTCATCCCTCTGGGAAAAGCATCGGTCCGATTCGCCAGATTCAGGGCCCCCAGAGATTTATCATGGGACAGACGGAGATTTTGCTTTATTATGGGGAACCCAGTCCGTATAACTTGTATCAGGAAATGTATATCGATTTTCTTCCGTCTCAGTCTTATATTGACGAAGGGGTTTGGAGGGTGGTGCTGGTTCCAGAACGGATCATCAGCGGGAATTATGATCTTTGGCTTCCAGGTCAGGCAGTGCTAAATCAGGGGACGGGGTTTCTCTATCCCGTGGAGGAGACTACGCTAACCATTCCTTCCACGGCGGAAAAAGTGATTTCGGTGGCTGCCTATGATGCGCGGTATAACCAACTTGCAGAGTTTTCTGGCAGAGGCTTCACCAGGCAGACAAATCAGGTGAAACCAGACCTGGCAGCGCCCGGGGTGGAGATTCGTTCTGCGGCGCCTGGCGGCGGATATGCGGTGCGCAGCGGGACTTCAATGGCGACGCCGTTTGTAACCGGGAGCGCGGCGCTTTTGATGCAGTGGGGGATTGTGGAGGGGAATGATCCATATCTGTATGATGCTGATATAATAGGACTAAGTTAGAAAAACCTTGAAAAACAGGGGATTCTGCTTAGTCCATTTTCATTTCAGCAGGTTTTCTACACCTGAAAATAAGACAAGTAACGTTACAAAAAGTATAACACATAAATGTCGGCATTGAAAGCAAATTCGGGTTGCCAGTTAGCCGCTTTTTGGGTAACTGGCGGCACGAATCCACAAGGGTTTGGGAGTGTAGCTCCCAATAGCAGAAAAGGGATTATGATGTTTCGGGGAGTGATATAAGATGAAGGAGTTTGAGAAGGATGTTATAAGATTGCTAGAAGTGCATGAGAGGGCGGGTAAAGAAGATTTAATCGTAAGGATAAATGAAGCGATTAGAAATAGCGGTATCAAAAGGAAAGGCAAGAATGAATGGATTTGTAAGGTCACAGGTTCCCCGATGGGGACGGTGTGTAAATGGTTTGCGAAATCTAAAGTTTGGGCTGCGAATAAGATACCTGTGTATGCTATGTGTAAGATTGCAGTTGCATTGGACATATCTGTCTGGAGTTTTTTTGACCTGAAAAGTGCCGCGCAGGAGATAAAAAAGCCGGAAATTGACAGGAGGGGTAAGCTATATTGGCATCTTAGAAGGAATGAAGCGGAACAGCTATGGAATAGTAGCTATGGATATCGCGGGGAATGGGAAATGCAGAGTAAGGCAATTCAGAGAGAGTTTTTAGATAAGTTATATTTGGAAAAAGTGGCGGAACAGTCAGGAAAAGAAATCGGATAAGGAGGACAAGTTATGACGGTAAATACAGCGACAGGTGCAAGGAAAAGAGATACTCGCACAATTACTTTCAAGAATGAAGAACATAAGAAGTTTTTTAATGCATATCTGCAGAAATGCAGATATCAGGATGAGTACCATAAAGCATTGGTATATTGTCTTGGGATCGACAGAGATACAAGGGTTAATGTAGACAGGATTTATGATTTCAAATCTGGATGTGTAAAAACAGAGTGTTTAGGGGATGGGTGGCAGACTAGCGGCAGCACTAAGATTGTACGCATGGCATTTAATCTTTATTGCAATGGAACGCCCAGCGTCTTTGACAGCGAGGATGCGGAGGAACAACTGAAAGAGTGCCAGCGTTATACGGTGGAGGACTTGTTCTGCTGCGGTTATGCTAGGTACTTTTGGGAGGCAGTCAAGATTCGTTATCCAGAATACTGTTTTTACATGGATATGGAGGATTTATATGCTGAAAATTAGGATGCAGGGGACAAAGAGGGATATTCACTGGTTTCAGCGGCTCATGGAACGGAACAAAGAGATTCGTGTGCTGCGGATTTCAGAGATATTTGCAAACAAAGGAACAGATAAGTATTTCCGTGCATATGCGGAAGTGGAACAGATAGAAAAATAGATCAGGAGGAAAGTATATATGTGCAGAGTTATCGCAGTAGCAAACCAGAAAGGCGGAGTGGGAAAAACCACGACTTGTGTTAATTTAGGGATTGGGCTTGCAAGGGCAGGCAAAAAAGTATTATTGGTAGAGGCAGATGCACAGGGGAGTATGGCGGTCAGCTTGGGGATAGAAGAACCGGATGAACTGGATGTAACGTTGGTGAACATCATGGAAAAGGTGATCAATGACGAGGATACAGAGCCGGGTGAGGGGATTATCCACCATGAGGAAGGGATTGATTTTATCCCGGCAAATATTGAACTGGCAGGACTGGAGACATCTCTGGTAAATGTTATGAGCAGGGAGACGATATTGCGTCAATATTTAGACAGCGTGAAAAGGGAGTATGATTTTGTAATTATAGACTGCATGCCTTCACTCGGTATGATTACGATAAATGCCCTTGTAGCTGCTGACGATGTGCTGATACCAGTAGAAGCAGCCTACCTCCCGGTCAAAGGGTTACAGCAGCTAATTAAGACGATAGGGAGGGTGCGGAGGAAACTGAACCCGTCACTTAATATTATGGGGATTCTGCTGACGAAAGTTGACCGCAGGACAAACTTTGCAAGGGACATTTCAGCGCAGATCCGCGAGGTATATGGAGAGAGGGTACATATTTTTGAAAACTGTATTCCGCTGTCTGTAAAAGCGGCAGAAACGACGGCAGAGGGAAAGAGCATTTATCTCCATGATCCGAAAGGGATTGTTGCGGGAGGGTATTTATCGCTGACACAGGAGGTGCTTGCAGATGAAGAGTAAAAGTGCAGAGAAAGTGAAGCTGAAATCTTTTGATGATCTGTTTGGCACGGATACAGTAGCGGGGGCAGGGGAGACGGTCACTTCCGTTCCCCTCAGCCAGTTACATACATTCAAAGACCATCCGTTCCGTGTGCTGGATGATGAAAAGATGCAGGAGACAGTGGACAGTGTAAAGCGGTATGGGGTGCTGATACCAGGGATTGTGCGCCCACACCCGGAAAACGGGTATGAAGTGGTTGCAGGGCACAGGAGATGGCGGGCATGTGAGCTTGCCGGACTGGAAGAAATGCCGGTGCTGATCCGTACCCTGAATGATGATGAAGCTACGATTATCATGGTGGACACAAACATTCAGCGGGAGGATATTCTGCCTAGTGAAAAGGCGAAAGCATATCGGATGAAGTATGAAGCGATGAAGCACCAGGGGAGCAAGGGGGACAAGCATACGGCGGATGCCATTGGTGAAGCCGCAGGGGACAGCGGGAGGACAGTACAGCGGTATATCCGTTTGTCAGAACTGGTGCAGGAATTACTAGATTATGTGGATGAAAATAAGATTCCAATGATAGTCGGGGAGAAATTATCTTATCTGAAAGTGGAAGAACAGGCATGGGTTGTGGATGCGGTAGGTAACAGTGGTATATTTCCTTCGAAGGTACAGGCAGAGCAGTTGAGGGAATCCAGTGAAACAGGGGAATTGACGGAAGGTATGGTATATGCGGTTCTGATTAGGAAAGAGAAGGAAGATGTGAAAGTGACTATCTCCGCAAAGCGGATAAGAAATTATTTTCCAGAATCTTATTCCAGGGAGCAGATTGAGAGCGTTATTTATACCCTTTTGGAAGATTGGAGACAAAAGGAGGGAGGGACAGTAGATGCAGGAAATACAGTTTGATTATTACCGTGGGATGGAAGCGGAGCAGTATACATTTTACCGTATTCCGAAGGTGCTGTTTACTGCAGAATGCTTTAAGTCCCTTTCCTGCGAGGCGAAGGTTTTATACGGTCTTTTATTAGACCGTATGAGCCTCAGCATTAAGAACCGCTGGTTTGATGAAGAGGACAGGGTTTATATTATTTTTACAGTAGAGGAAATTGCTGAACTTATGAATTGTGGCACACAGAAGGCGGTAAGGCTTTTAAAGGAACTGGATGCGGATAAAGGGATCGGGTTGATTGAAAAGAGACGCTTGGGGCTTGGAAAACCGAATGTGATTTATGTGAAGAATTTCATTATACGGCAGACAGACGATGGAGAAAAGGAAGAAAAAACAGTGGAGACTCTTGTAAATACACAGAATAGGGAAAATCACAATTCAAGAGTTGTGAAAACCACAATTCAAGAACTTCCAAAATCACAATTCAAGAATAGTGAAAATCACAATTCAGGAATGATGAAAACCACAATTCAAGAACTTCCAGAATCACAATTCAAGAATGGTGAAAATCATACTTCTGGAATAGTGAAAATCACCATTCCAGAATGTCCAAAATCACAATCTAATTATACTGATATTAACAATACTGATTTTAGTGAGAATGATTATAGTGAGACAGAGTATAGCAAGACAGATCTTAATGAGACTGAATTAGGTGTGTCTGCTCAAATCTATCCCAATCTTATCCAGTCCAATCAATCTATCAAAGGTGCAGTGCCGGATGTGATTGAGGAGATGAATGCATACCGGGATATTATCCGGGAACATATCTCTTACGAGTGTTTCCAGGATGAACGCTATCACCAGAGGGAGGATGTGGACGAACTGGTTGAGTTGATGGTGGAGGTCATGCTGTTGCCGGATAACGGCACGTTACGGATTGCGGGAGTGGAGAAACCAGTAGCACTTGTAAAAAATCGGTTTATGAAGTTGAATCAGATGCACATAGAGTATATCCTGATAAGCTTGGGTGCAAATACGACGAAAGTGGGGAATATCAAGGCATATCTACTGACAACGCTTTACAATGCACCTATGACCATCAGCAACTATTATACGGCGGAAGTGAACCATGACCTGTATGGGAGCGGATAAAAAAGGAACTGAAAACAATCATAAACAGCCAGAATAAATTGTCTTGCTGTATTGCGTGTGGTATACTGAAAATATTACAGAACGGAGGAAATTATGAAGGTAAGTGAATTTGTAAAATATGTGATCGTTCCAGTGCTGCTTGCGGCGTTTTTAGCCGTATTGTTCCGTCCGTTATGTATGGAAAATGGTGAGTGCGACTATCTGAAATTATGGTGGTTTATGGGGATTCCCTTCGGCATCCACCGAATGTCTCTGTGGATCATTCCAAAAGGCTATGACATAGGCGGGACAATGGGGATTCTGTTCATCAATGTGTTGATTGGCGGTGCGATTGGTGGGATAGCGCTGGTATGGAAACTGATGGTAGCGGCAGTATATTTGGTGAGAGCAGTCGTTTCAGCAGGTATCTGGCTGATAAGAAAAGCTGCAGGGAAGTCTTATAGAATCTCGTAAGTGATCTACCAGAATGGAAGTAAAGAATTATAGGTGCAAATAGAATAGCAATCCGTAAAAACAGCTTGAGATACGGCTGTTTTTTTGTTGCAAAACTTTACGACACGATGTCGCAAAGTTCTATCAGGTGATTTTACAATCGGGAAGGAGGTGTATATTGGGCAATTGTGCAGGGTCGCAGGACTTGATAAATTTAGGGAACCGTATCCGTGACCGGAGGAATGAAATCAGGCTCTCACAGGAAAATGTGGCGGAAAGGGCAGGAATTAGCGCAAACACAGTCAGCCGGATTGAAGGCGGGCAGTCGGCAATGTCCATTGAGATTTTTATTAAGATGGTGCAGATACTTGAGGTGGATGCGAATGAACTGCTTGGTGTCAGCACTTTGGAAACGGAGGAAGATGGGAGGCACCAGAAGCTGTTTTACCGTATCCGGCATTTGAAACGGAGTGAACAGACGGTAGTATTACGGACAGTGGAGGCGCTGGTAGATGGACTGCGGCAATGCAGATGAAAAAGATTCTATAAATATAATTATAGATAGGGAAACAGTCTATCACATTAATAGTTAATATGTGTAGTAAATAACTTGCTCGGATTGGGGGAATAAATTACAATAATATTATATCTGCTGTGGGAATTGTGGTGTTATTGGTTTATAATTATTAAATATGTTAAGTGGTATTTATAGCCAATAAACATATATTTCAAAAATATTATGATTATAACAGATTAGTGTTTGGGATAGTAATATCATAGAATTTGCTTTCTTATTCATTTTTTTAATATTGAATCGGAAATTTTATGGTATTTTTGTAGTTTACGGATTTTGAATGACTGGAAATGGTGGTGAAAAAAATGGAAGATAATAAACTTGCTGGGATAGGGGATGCATATTGGTTTGAATGGTATGTAGGGTTAGAGAAGGTGCTTGAATTGCTAAATCCAGATTCTGGAGTTGTAGGGGTAACATTACAGGCATCTAAACAGCAGGGGCTGGATGATGTTGTAGTAAGATATGATAATAAAAAATTAGAATGCATTCAGGTAAAACATACGAGAAAGGATAACGCATTAACATATACCTTTTTGTTTTGTAACCATACAGAGAATGGGAAAACAAAGCCAGCGTGCATTAAAGAATATAGTGATGATTGGAAAGGAGTCAAAGATATATATAGGCAGTGTGTTCCAATTATATATACAAATAGAAAAATTGGCAATAAAAATTATACACCTGCAAAAGGAAAAGGTTATAAAAGACCGGCTTTAAAAGATTTTTGGATAGCATTGAAAGAGGAATTGAATACTGCTGAATCTATTTCAGATGTTCAGTTTTTCAAAATGGTAAGACATTCTAAAGCATCAGAGCGTGAAAAGGGAACAATGTATAAGATTGCTTTTGACAATATTTTACGGCAGATGCCATTATTATCGGATGACGAAAAGCTAATTTTTTTAAAAGAATTTCAGATTTATTCTGATGAAGAAAATGACCTTGAAAATTTAAAAAAGCTTGTTAGTGAAAAATTAGCTTACCTTTTAAATGTTAATAAACGTCAATGTGAAAAATACCATGATCGCTTGGTAAGAAAACTTTCAGATTGGACGGTTTCTACCCGTGCTGAAGAAGAAATTACAAAAGAGCAGGTTTTATCAGTATTAGTGCTTAAAAAAGATGAACTGATAGGGGAACATAATTTTGCAACAGAAGAACCTTTTTTCCAGTCACGTGCACGGTGGATAAAAAATTTGAAAAATGAGATTTTAGAAATCAATAAAGGAGTGTTTTTCCTTTCTGGGGAGCCGGGTTCTGGAAAAACTAACATTATTAGCTATATGGCAAATGAAGATAATAGCATTATTACTACAAGATTTCATTCATTTAAGCCGATACAGGTGGAGTATGATATGATGCCGGCGGACGAGGGGATATATTTGCCAGAAGACTTTTGGAAGAATACATTGATTCAAATAAAAGACAACTTTGAAGGGTGCATGGAAAAATATAATGTTCCCGTAGCAGTTGAAGCTATTAAATCTGTTGATAAAAAAATTAAAGAAGTATTGCGTTTGGCGAATTGTTTATATAACAAAACGGGAAAACCAACTGTTATTGCGGTTGATGGGATAGATCATGCGGCGCGTGCAGGAAAGAAAAGTACATTTTTAAAAACTTTACCCTCTCCCAATTGTCTGCCGGATGGAGTCGTTTTTTTGCTTGCAGGGCAGCCATATTCAAATAATCCGGAATATCCTTTATGGTTAGATGGTAATGACGTGATAACAAAAGCGGTGCCGGTATTAGACTGCGATGATATTAAGCAGTTATTAACGGATAGTAATATATGTTTTGCAGATGCTACAAGTGAAGAAATTGCACAATATATTCTTTCGGTAACAAAAGGAAATACTTTGTCGGTTATGTATGCGATTTATGACGCTAAGGGGCACGATTCTATCTATAATTATGAAAAATATATCATAGAAAGAAAGCTGGCAAATGGCATAGATGCTTATTATGATTATATTTGGAAAAGTGCAATGGACAAGTGGGGCATTACATATAAGCATGTTGAGATAGTATTATCCGGGGCTATGACATTACTAAATCGAGGGATTACTTTAGAATTGTTGCAGTCACTACTTCGAGATCTCATTAAGATAACGGACATTCAGCTTGCATGCTGGATGCAGAGCGTAGAGCCGTTGATTATTGAAAATGATAAGGGGGCTTATTCGGTGTATGCAAATGATGTCCGGTTATTTTTAAGAAAGAAATTTGATAAAACCGGTGAGAGCAAGCGAATAGTGGCCGATAAAGTCTGTGAGTATATATTAAAAGAAAATACTAATGTTGCACTAAAGCATGATTCTTTGTTTAAAAGTTTGATTATGGCTAATCGCAGGAAAGAAATACCACGATATTTTAATGCAAGATATGCCTATGAAGCAGTCATCGAAAATCGTTCGTTAAACGAATTAGAGGATCAAACATATACGGTACTTGAAGTATTGGCAGAGGATGGAGAACTGGAATGTTTGGTTGATGTATCATGTGCAATAAGCACAATAACGCAGTATCAAAATTCTATTTTTCCAGAGGAGAACTATTTTTGTAATGTTGAGGAATCGCTTCCTTGTGAAAAACAGGCACTTAGCACGAAAATCATTACGGCAGGGGAATTGCTCCGAGCTTTGGTACAAATAAAGCAATTAGTAGAGGCGGGATATGAGGATAGGGCAAAAAGCACATTTAAGAGATGGATTGGGAACCGAACCCCTGGACAAATTGAAAATAAGTATGTATCTGAGGAAGCAAGACATCATCATTATAATTTTAATGATACAGTTAAGGATGTTTTGCGGATGTCTGGAAAATTGTGTTTTGTATTTGGAGAAAGATTATTTGAAGATGAGAGTTTAAAAAAGGGAGAAGAGGATGCTGAGGCGTTCTTTGCGGAAGGAGTTTTTGAAGCTTGTGAAGAAAATATAGACATAGCAGGAGTTGATAAGGTGTATCAGCTAATCAAATGTTACTATCCGGATGATAATAACAAATTTATAGATAAGTTGCTCTTGACCGGGAAAAAGGAAATAATTGAATATTTTGCAAAGAATTACACAAAAGGGGTAACAGATAATTTACAAAGTATAATGTTGTATATATATACTTTGGTGCTGGGATGCGCTGTAACAGAGTGCCCGGATTTAATAAGGATTATGGATCAGGAGAATAAATATCTTGAATTCTTATATAAAGTATGGGCGTATTCCTATTTGGATATTGACAAGTGTATGGATTTCGCTGCGGAAGGAATTGCTCAATGGAGAGAGGATCAAGGGAATAAGTATTTATGGAGGCTTTTAGTAAATCAAATTCTTTTCGTAAGTGATTTAAACAGTGTAGCTAGTGGCGAAGAAATGAGAACTTCGGATGATGATTTTTGTCAGTATGTATATGATATTCTTCGTGGAGAGTCTCGAATGAACGTAGAAGTGCAAGTGAAAATAAGAGGTTTTCAACAGCATTTGATGGCTGTAATGTTGCTTACCATAGATAAAATGGATGACAGATATAAAAAATTGGCATTGCCTGTTATTGAGAAACGTATGGAAAAGTCTTGCTGGCTCATAGAAAATTTATGGGAATACGTTTTAAAAAACGAAAAGGAAGCAATTATATTAAAACAGATATTTGATTTATGGATGGCTCCTAAAGGAATGGTATGGAAAATGCCGCAGGAAGAAATAAAAGAATGTGCGGCAGTATTCATAAAAATGGGAAAAAGGATGGGGTGGACTGAAAAAATCCGGGCGGCTGAAAATCTACTAAAAGCAAAAAGAATTTTAGGATATTCTGGTCATAAAGAATATGGCGGTTACAATTTGATGAGGTGGTATGAAAATATATCTTCTGATAACCCGCAAGTATGGAAATCATTAGGTATACGGTTGCTTAATATATCAGGAGTGATTAGTGAAACGGGAGATAATAGGGCAGATGTATATGTGGATGCCTCGGTTGCTTCATCGGCAGGCAGATGTGGGATAAATGATATAATTCAATTCAGCTATATACCTAATAGTGTAGATGCACAATGGCGTCAAATTGTTTTTGATGCAGTAATTGCATACTTGGAAAATAGTAGAGAGGGCAAAAACAGTCTTCTTAATCTTTGGAAATGTGTTTGCAAGGTATTTCCGATACTGGAAGGAAGTTCAGAATATTCATATCATAATAATATAAATTCAGTTTATAGGGAGGATTTGAAAAAAGCTATATTAGCTAACGCAGAAAAGAACAGAATAATAATTACAGAAGAAATGAAAAAAATTGAACCAGATTGCTTTGAAAAAGTATGTAAATTACGTGATGCATATAAGGTGCCAGCCAGATGGTTTGAAAGAGATGATACTATCACTTCCGAGGACTCGCTACAAAATTATGTTGCAAAAATATCTCATAAAAGAAGCATTGGTGGCAACGAGTGGAAAATTATTGTGCCATTATTGGAGCAGACGCTTCAAAAGGGAGAGTATATTAATACTGATGAGATTTTTTCTCTTATTATGCAAAGGCCAAGGGATTATGCAAATTGGGAATGGGATGGTGTGCAAGATTTACTCGTGGAATTGATTCCTTTATTAGATGAAAAGAATATTCGGCAATTGATACAGGATATTGTAGATAGAAATAAAGAATATCAACAGAGATTTGGTAGGTTATTGAGTTTTTTCTATCCCAATACGGATATAGAATACCTTGCCTATGCTTATAATCAGGAGACAAGTGTAGAAGAGCGCATTAGATTGTACACAAAAATTTTAGATATGCATGAAATGTGGATAACAGCGGATGGAGTAATTGAGTTGCCATGTATATATGCTTTAAAAAAAATAATAAAAGAAAAAAATTCTATGGAAACATTATTAGAATTTATATCAAAAAAATTTTAAACATCTAAGTTTTTTTGCGTTCTTTTGTATTATATTCTGCAGAGGGAAAGTTTGAAAAAATGTCTTGTAGGACGTGATAAAAAAGATTGGAAATGCAAGCATAAAAAGAATATTAATCAAAAAAACAGCTTGATATAAGGCTGTTTTTTTGATTAGCTTAACAATACAATATCGCAAAATTCTTAGAAAGGATTCAGGACATGAGGTGCATGTACACAACAAATAGACAGTTTTCTAATACATATTATTTTTATTTTTGTGATGAAAAGTTTGGGTAAAGAAAAAGCAAAATTAAGGAGTTCAGAAATTTTTATTAGTTGTAATTTGCTACAAAATTACTATGCATAATATTTGATAACGCATTTGTGTAAAAAACAATTTTATAAGATACATACCTTTTAGGATGCGTTCTAAATAATTATAAAGAAGTATCCTTTTTTTGTTAAGTCAAAGCGAGATTAAAATCTGTGAAAAACAAAATGGAACAATCAAGGGAACAGATACAGCAAAAAATATTACTTGTACAATTATTTTCAAGAATAAATAGCAGAAGAAATTTTAAAAGCATATCTGTGGAAAAACTTTACGACATGATCGAGCTGTTGACAAACCTCTTGCCAAAAAGATTTGCATATAAGAAAATATATGTGTAGATTAATCCTTGAGGTGATACATTATGATGACGAAAAGAGAAAACCAACAGATAGAAATGCATTTGATAACAATTGAAGATTTAGTCCCTATGGATCATTTGCTTCGGAAAGTTAATGATATCATTGATTTTTCATTCATATATGACGAAGTAGAAAATATGTACTGTCATAACAATGGGCGTCCATCTATTGATCCAGTGGCCTTAATCAAGTTTCTTCTCATCGGTTTTCTTTATGGCATCAAT